>CAWFZC010000012.1:0-233611 GCA_963820245.1 uncultured Acidobacteriaceae bacterium
TGATTGCTCCTTTTCTTTTTTCAACTCTTGCTCTGATAAAGGGTCTTGCTTGGAACTCAACGGCTGACGGCCGGAATCTCCGATTCCGCTACTCGGTTATGAACGACTTGTGTCAGTTTGATCTTCAAGGGCCGCAGTAACCAGGCGCTCTTCCTTGCGCCGGGCGTCCTCGCGCTCGCGGTGCTGGCGACGGCGCAGTGCATCCGCATAGCGGCGCTCTTCATCGGGTGTCTCCGGCAGCAGTTGTGGCACTTTCTGCAGGCGCCCGTGCTCGTCGACGGCGACGAAGACGAGGTAGGCGCTGGCCACGTGGACCACTCCACCGGTGCGCATATTTTCTGCCCAGACTTTTACGCCGGTTTCCATGGAACTGGTGAAGGCGCGGTTGACACTGGACTTGAGGGTGAGCAGGTCGCCGAGGCGAACGGGGCGAATAAAGTCGATATGGTCCATTGCGGCGGTGACGACGTGGGTGCGCGAATGCCGGTAGGCGGCCATGGCGCCAGTGAGGTCAATGAAGTGCATCAGCCGGCCACCGAGGAGGTTGCCCAGGGTATTGGTGTCGTTGGGCAGGATGATTTCGGTCATCTCAGACTGCGTACTTTGGACGGTACGCGTCATCGGATTGTTTCCGTGCGGATTGGTCTCTGGCTCGTTCATGATGGTCTTGCTCCGTTGCCTGTTTGGCTTGCCCCGGGTTGGGTGAGCCTGTTGCCGCAACTACAATTGAGGTTGGCGGCGGACTTGGGGGCAGGCCTACAGTTCCAGTTTCGGCAATCCCCGCCAATTAAGCAAATCTGACCGGGACCGTGGGGGAAACCATGCCCGAAGCGAGCGAAATGGACAAGATTGCGGCACTGAGAGGGATACTGGCGCTGGACCCGAAGAACAGCTTCGCCCGCTATGGGGTGGCGATGGAATTGGCCAGCCGCGGCGAGACGGATGCGTCGATTGCGGAGTTCACAACCCTGGTGACGAACGATCCGGACTACACAGCGGCCTACTTTATGGCAGCGCAGACATTGGAGAAGGCGGGGCGGAGGCCGGAAGCGATCGAGCGGCTTAACGCCGGGGTGGCCAGCGCCCGGCGCACGGGCAACAACCATGCTCTCAGCGAGATGCAGGCAATGCTCGACGAGCTTGATCGCTAGTCGCATCCTGAAACCGTTGCCAAAAGAGCTCTTGCTGCCACCAAAGGGTCACGCGCCTGCGCACAGGTTCTTTACGAAGAATGCTGTAAACTTCATTCACTGAAATGCATCTAAAAAACATTATGGCGAAATACTCGATTGTCGTTCCGTTCCACAACGAAGAAGAGAACGTCACGGTGCTCTATGCCCGCCTGAAGCAGGTGATGGAGCAGATTGGCGAGAGCTTCGAGATGGTGCTGGTGGACGATGGCTCACGCGACCGGACGTACAAGCTGCTGGAGGAGATTGCCGCCGTGGACAGCCGCGTGCTGGTCGTGAAGCTGCGCCGCAACTTCGGACAGACCTCGGCCCTGTCTGCTGGTTTCGACCATGCGTCTGGGGAATTTATTTTGGCCATGGACGGCGACCTGCAACATGACCCCAACGACATCCCGGCCTTTATTGAAAGGCTCGACGAGGGGTATGACGTAGTTTCGGGCTGGCGCAAGGATCGCAGGGACAGCTTTTTGATGCGCCGCATCCCCTCCGCATGCGCGAACTGGCTGATGGCGAGGCTTTCCGGCGTGAATATTCACGACTTCGGGACCACGTTCAAGGCCTATCGCCGCGAGGTGATTCAAAACATCCCGCTGTATGGGGAGATGCACCGCTTCATTCCGGCTCTGGCGAGCTGGTATGGCGCTTCGATCTGCGAAATCCCCATCCGCAACGTGAATCGCGAGTGCGGCAAGAGCCACTACGGCATCGGGCGAACGTTTCGCGTGTTTTTCGATTTAATGACCGTTCGCTTTTTGCTGCGGTACATGAGCCGCCCGCTCCACTTTTTTGGCGGATTTGGCTTGCTGGGCATTGTGGGTGGCAGCACCATGGCGGCCATTCTGCTGGGCATGAAGATTCTTGACCCGGGAATGGACGTGATGCACCACCATGGCCCGATGTTCGTGATCGGCTCCGTACTGATTGTTTCCGGGATCCAGATGGTGGCGATCGGGCTGCTGGGCGAACTCCAGGTGCGGCATTACTTCACAAGCCAGCATCCGAGCTCGTACACGATTGACCGCCTGGTGCGCCTTGTTCCCGCCGATGAACAAAGCATGCTCTCGGAAGGGAAGGAAGATAACTTCTAAGGGCAGGGATTAGGGATTAGAAAAACATCAGACAGCGCCCGGCATTGGCTGGGCGTTTTTTGTGTTGCATCGCGGTCCCAAAATTCCGATTACCCAACCATGCAATCAAAAAGTTACTTGCTCCACAACCCCCTCAAGGTTCATTCTTACCCATACATGAAAGCCATTCAGATTCACGAGGCGGGTGGGCCGGAGGTTCTTCAGCTGGCCGATCTTCCGATTCCGCATCCGGGCCCAGGGCAAGTACTGATTCGGGTTGAGGCAACGGGCGTCAATTTTATTGAGATTTATTTTCGCAAGGGGCAGTACAAGGCTTCGTTCCCACTGACGCCGGGCAGCGAGGCGTCGGGCACGGTGGAGGAGCTGGGGCCCGGTGTGCAGGGATTCACGGCAGGCGAGCTGGTTGCATCCGTATCCGTGATGGGCAGCTACGCCGAATACGCGCTTGTGCCCGCTGCGCAGCTGGTGAAGGTGCCCGCGGGACTGACGCCCGAACAGGCCGCGGCTGCGATGCTGCAGGGTATGACGGCACATTATCTTGCCTACGCCACGTTTCCATTGAAGGCCGGAGACACGGCGCTTGTGCATGCCGGCGCGGGCGGTGTTGGGCTTCTTCTGACGCAACTGGCGGTGCGCATTGGAGCGCGCGTGATTACAACCGTGTCAACGTCGGCCAAGGCTGAGCTGTCGCACGAAGCCGGCGCGAGCGACGTAATTCTTTACACGGAGCAGGACTTTGAGGCTGAGGTGAAGAGCCTGACAGGCGGCAAAGGCGTGGATGTGGTGTACGACTCGGTGGGCAAGACCACATTCGACAAGAGCCTGAACTGCCTGAAGCCGCGCGGACTGCTGGCGCTGTTTGGCGGGTCGAGTGGAGCCGTACCGGCGTTCGATCCGATTCAACTGAGCAGCAAAGGGTCGCTCTACCTGACGAGGCCTACGCTATGGCACTACATTGCCACGCGTGCCGAACTGGAGCACCGCGCAGGCGAGATTCTTGGATGGGCGGCGAGCGGCCAGCTGAAGCTGCGCACTGAGCACATCTTCCCACTTGCGGAGGCAGCGCAGGCGCAGACGGATCTTGAGTCGCGGAATACGACGGGCAAGATATTGCTGGAGCCGTAAGACAGTGGTCAGTGAACAGTCGTCAGTTTTCAACTCTCAGCTATCAGTATTCAGCTTTTAGATTCTCTGCGGCGCGCGGAGAACGGGGGTGCGTGTGAGCCAGGTTCGAATTGGCGGCGACGATCGGGTGTTTGTGCTGACAGGAGCGGGGATCAGCGCGGAGAGTGGGCTGCCTACGTTTCGCGCGGAGGATGGGTTGTGGGCAGGAAACCGGATTGAGGACGTGTGCACGCCGGAGGCTTGGGAACGGAATCCGGGGTTGGTCTGGCAGTTCTACTCCGGACGACGCAGGGATGGGCAGAAAGCCGAGCCGAATGCGGCGCACGTTGCGCTTGCGGAGCTTGAGCGGAAGATCGGCGACCGTTTTTTCTTGTGCACGCAGAATGTTGACGACCTGCATGAGCGCGCGGGTTCAATGCGGCTGCTGCACATGCACGGCGAATTAGGGAAAGCGCACTGCGAGAATGACTGCGGACGTCCACCGATTGAAGACCACGCGATCTATTGCAGCCTGGCGGAGGTGGGACATTGCGCCTGCGGCGGGCGCTACCGGCCGCACATTGTCTTCTTTGGAGAGATGCCGCTGGAGATGGACCGGATCCGGCGCGAGATTGACCGGGCGACGCTGATGCTGGTGGTGGGTACGTCGGGGTCAGTGTATCCAGCGGCCAACTTTGTGCACTGGGCCAAAATAAACGGATCGCGCCGGGTGTACGTGGGACCGGAAGAGCCTTTGAACGCCGCCGCGTTTACGAGCGTGCTGGAAGGCAAAGCTGGCGAGGTGCTGCCCGGGCTGTTTCAGGTGGAGTGATTTTTCTTTGGCCGGATAATTGCGGGCATTCATTTGCGATTCTTGACGAACTCAGAGCGGCGGAAGCGGAGACCGGTCCAGTCCTCGTCAACGGCGACGGCACGCACGGTTTCAAAGCCGAGAGCCTCGAGCTCGTTCCAGCCGGTGTCGCGATTGAAGTCACACTTGAACTTCTTTGAGGTCCCCTTGGGATACGCGAACCAGACGACGGCGTCGCCCTTGGTGCGCTTTGCGATTTTGGGCGCAAGCGCGTCGACTTCTGCCTTGCGTGTAACAAAGGCCAGCAGAAAATCGACGGCCGGGACAGAAGCCAGGTTGTGATGGATGGTGATGACCGGCAGCTTGGCAAGCTCAGGCTCGAAGCTCGTGGGGGCGTTAAGCACCACGATCTCCTGCTGGTCCTTGAGGTTGAGTTTATCGAATACAGTCGCCATGGATTCTGATGATAGCCGGATTGCGGAAATAATCTGCAAAATTTGCGCGGCGCCCCTCAAAACTTGAACCGGTAGCGGAGTTCGGCGGAGAACATGCGGGGATCGTTGTAGTGGAAGCCGCCGATTGTGATGGAGTTATCGAGCAGTACGCGATGATTGGTGACGTTGATGATGGAAGCCGAGAACTTCCACCGTTCGCCGAAGGCACGGCCCGCCGAGACGTCGAAGGTGGTGTGGACGGGCAGGTAGTTTCCCTGGTAGGGGCCGAGGCCGGAGCCGGCCAGCCCGTTGGTGAATCCAGAACCGTAATAAACATTGCTGGCGAACCATGTGTGAAGTGGCAGGTTAGCCGTGAAGCCGGTGTTGAGCGTGTTACGCTGATCGTGATCGACGGGCGTGTAATCGAAGCCGAGGTTGCAGGCAGGATCGGTTGGGTCGGAGCAGGCAAACCCGCCGATGATGTTGCCGCGCTGCTCGGCGATCTGGTTGGAATATGTGAGATGGAATTGGCCGAAGTGCGCCAGGCTCGGCGAGCGCAGGGTCATCTCCCAGGCGCGCACCAGGGCTCCATCTACGGCTATGGGGAAGTAGATATTCGATTCGCCGACGTTGGAGTGATCGAGGAAGTTGTTGACCCGGTTCTTGAAGGTATCCACGTCGAGCACCCAGCCTCGGTAAGGGATCATGATGCCGAACTGGTCTTCTTCGTCCCGTTCTGAAGGCAAGGGAACGAAGGCGTTCTCGTCCGGCTGGTTTGTCACGTAGCTCAAGAACGAACCTGACACGGTCTCGATGGGCGCGGGCTGGAAGAAGTGCCCGTACGAACCGCGCAGAACCCAATTGAGACGCGGGATTCTGACGGTGGCGCCAATGCGGGGATAGTTTGCGGTTTCATTGAAGCCGCCGTGGTAAAACGAGAACCGCATACCTCCCAACAGCGTGACGTACTGGCCCACGCGCAGATGATCTGAGATATGAAATTCCCCAAGTGCGGCGTTCGCCTGGGCTCCGGTATTGGGCACGCTATTTGCTGCGTAGCTTTGATCGTTGATGACCAACCCGAACAGATCCTGCTCATCCTGGTAGAACGTGTACATTCCTCCTGTGAAGTTGTTGGGGCCGGCATCGAGCCGCGCGTCCACCTGTCCTCCCATGTAGTTCGACCGCTGGTGCCAGGTGGTTGCCACGGGGAAGTCGGCCGCTGGGGCGTCATAATCTGCATCGTTGAAGTGATAGAACGGCGCCACCGAAACCAGGGCCTTCGGCGAGAATGTGTGGACCCAGTCCAGCGCCACAAAGGAGTCTTTTTCGGTTTGTCCATCGCGCAGTCCATAGGACTCGTAGTACTGACTGGCCTGCTCCCAGTCGTTGGGGTCGGGGTCGATAGGGAATCTGGAAAATAATCCTGCCGGTATTGCGCGTTGATGCGCAACTGATCGTTGGCGGACTGATTGCGAATCACGGACAAGAAGCCGCTCTGCGAGTTGGTGGCGTCGTGATTAATGCTGCTGACAGGGGTGGAAAGGCCGTAGTTTGCGCGGGAGCCATTGAGGCTCAAGTACCAGGCGGTCTTTTCAGAGTGGTCGCCGAGCGACAGTTGTGCCTCACCTGTGTAGAGGTTGCCGCCCGAGACGAGCAGTTCGGCGTCGCGATTGCGCTCGAATCCGTTGCGGGGCAGCACGTCGAATACGCCATAGGTGCGGTCACCCACGTCGGCGGCGTAGCTGCCGCGCTCGGTTTCGAGCGAGTCGATGTCCTTGGGGTCGATCTGCGGGCCGACGTTGGAGGCGATTTTTGTGTTGGGGATGGCGACGCCGTCGATGAGCCAACTGGTCTGATGGCCACCGCGCATGTGGAGCATGTCGTGGGTCATGTAGGCGCCGGGAACGTAGTCGGTGATCATCTCCATGCCGAGGGTACGTCCTGCTCCGGGTGTCTGGTCGATCATGGCGCGGGTTACGAGCGTGGTGGGGGTGGCGGTGTCGGATGCGCTCGCCTGGCCGTTGACGACCACGGACGCGCTGGCACTGCCGAGCGCGAGCGGAATGTGGAGAACAGGGTTGGTGCCCGAGGCTACGGTGAGGGTTTCGGTGGCAACAGCGAAGCCTGGCGCAGTGACTGTGAGGCGATAAACACCGATGGGCGCCTGCGGCAGTTCAAATTCACCGACTCGCGCTGGTCGTGGCGTGGAGCACGAAGTCGGAGTCGGCGGCCTGGAGTGTGACTTGAGCTCCGGCGATGGGACGATGCGCGGGATCATGCACGACGCCGTGCACGGTTGCAAAGACAGTGGCGAAGGCGGGGAGGGAAGCGGCGAGCAAGCAGGCTGAAGCAAGGAGAGAAAATGGGTTGCGCATGAATGAAAAGACCTCCTGTTCGATGGTGCTGAAACGCAGGCATCATCCGCCGTGGCGGACGAGATTTCCACCCAGGGACAACGACCTATCCCTGAGGGCCCCGGACCAGTGGTACCCGGCGTTTTTGCTGAAATGAGCGAAAAGCAACCACGGGTCCTTCGACTCCCTACGCTGCGCTCCGGTCGCTCAGGATGACAGTGAGTTTTGGTAGGGAATTTAGAGACTGGTCACTAGACTTGGTTGGAAGCAGGAGGGCCGCGTGCGGTGCGGGCCCGGAGGGAACCGGTGAGCGCGCTGGCGGATATGGACGCCGGGGTGTGCGCTTGCGTTAAAAGTGCAGGAAGACTGGCCGCGGATGCAACGAGCGCGTGTGACGGAGTGGAGGGTCCAGCCATGAAGCCTGGAAACACCGGGCACGTGAGCGGAGCGGTGAGCAGGTGCGTTTTGCCTGAAGCTTCCTGGGCCAGCAAAGCGGCCATCTGCATGGCCATGGCGCAGTGGTGAGCACCGTTGCGGCGACAGCAGGCGGGAAGGCGTGTGTCGTCACTGGACTGAAGCAGTCCAGTGAGTGGGCCGAAGCCCAAAAATAGCACCAGGAAGAGGGAAGCCGCGCGGCGCATCTGGCTTTGATGGTACACGAAGCGTCCTCCAGATCACATCATGGATGCTTGCTCTCCCCGGTTCGTTGCTCCTGGTCAATAATCCGGGTCATGTATTTCTGTCATTTATCATCAATGCAATCGGTATCTCCATCCCCTCAATTCAACTCAAAGGGAAAAACAAGTGCCTGAAGTGCAAGGTTCTCGCAAGCCTGAGGAAGTGTCGCCCATTGCGCCGGTCCGTCGCCCGTTGCGCATTGCGCTTTTTGGTTTTGGCACGGTGGGCAGCTCGGTAGCGCGGATTCTGATTGAGTCAAAGCCGCAAGGGCTCGAACTGACGCATGTCTTCAATCGCGGTGTGGCGCGCAAGCGCGTGAGCTGGGTGCCCCAGAGTGTGGTGTGGAGCGAGAGCGTTGAGGATGTGCTTGCGGCTGACGTTGACGTGATTGTGGAGTTGGCCGGTGGACTCGATCCGGCGGGCGGCTGGGTGCGGAATGCGCTGGAAGCAGGCAAGAGTGTAGTGACCGCCAACAAGAAACTGATTGCGTATCACGGGATTGAACTGGAGCGGCTGGCCGCAGCCAAGGGCGGGCATTTGAAATACGGCGCGGCCGTCGCGGGGGGCATTCCCGTGATTCCCGGGCTTGAGCAGGGATTGGCGGGAGACCGCATCGAGCGCTTGGAAGGGATTTTGAACGGGACATGCAACTTTATCCTGAGCAGGATGGATGAAGGCGCGGAGTATGCGAAAGTGCTGGCGGAAGCGCAGGCCAAGGGCTATGCGGAAGCGGATCCGACGGAGGATGTGGGCGGATTCGATGCGCGCGCCAAGCTTGCGATCCTGATGCGGCTGGCGATGCGGGTGGTTGTGGATCCTGAAGCGATTGTTCCCAAGGCGATTACCGCAGTGAAGGCTGTGGACTTCAGCTATGCGCGGGACCTGGGCTGCACCATTCGGCAGGTAGCGCGCGCACAGCAGGTGAAGGGGCGTCTGGCGGCGACGGTTGGTCCGATGCTGGTGGATCTGCGTTCGCCGATGGCCTGGTCGCGGGGCACGGAGAATATGGTGATTCTGACGGGGCACTACGGCGGGGACGTGGTTTTCTCAGGCCACGGAGCAGGCGGTCATCCGACCGCTGTTGCAGTGGTGAGCGATCTGCTGGCGCTGGCGCACGACTCGCGGCGGGTTGAGATCCCGTCGAGTCCGGCCGGGCTGGGCGCGGAGTTTGAAGTGCCGCACTACATTCGCTTCACGGTGGACGACCGCCCCGGCATTGTGGCGGAGATCACTGCTGCGCTTGCCAAGGAAAAGATCAACATTCGCGCCATTATGCAGAAACCGGGCTATCCCCAGCACGCGCTGCCGTTCGTGGTGACGGTGGAGCCGTGCAAGTCCTCGGCCATGGAGCGGGCCCTGGCTGCGTTCCGCACCATGGATTGCCTGATTGAAGAGCCGCTGGACCTGCAAATGCTGGAGTAGCCGGCAGAGGCGGTCCAGTTTGGCTGTGGTAGATGGAATTGCCTGGAGGTCGTGCCTTGATTGACACAATATATCGGTGTGAGATTTGCGGCGAAGAGAGCGACAAGCCCATGCACTGGCTTGTGGTGAACTGCAACAGCGCGCAGTTGACAATTTACAAGTGGACGAAAGAGGCTGCCGACGCGCCCGGCGCGCGGCACTACTGTGGCGAGGCGCATGCGCAGGTGTACATCAGCCGCTGGCTTGAGGCGGCTTGCTCGTGAAGAAGGCTTAACCCCTGGATGGGGCGTGGCCGGTGGACTCGCGAACCACCAGTTCCGGTTCCATCACGATTTCCACTGCGAATTCCTTTTCGCGGTCTGCAATTCGCTCAAGCAGGACCTGCGCGCCACGCTTGCCCATCTCAAAGAGTGGCTGGCGGACGGTGGTAAGCGAAGGCGTGGAGTACGCAGCCGACTGGATGTCGTCAAAGCCGACGACGGAGACGTCTCCGGGCACGCTTAGGCCTGCATCCTTGAGGGCGCGGATGGCGCCGATGGCCGCGATGTCGTTAAAGCAGAAAACGGCGGTGAATTCGCGTGTTCTTTTGAGCAGCTCCTGCATGGGCTTGTGGCCGATTTCAGGGGCCATGGGGTGGTGCCCGGTCTTCATGGACCAGCCGGCCGTATCAATGCGGACGACCAGGTTGGCGTCGAGCTTGAGGCCGATTTCGCGAGCTACCTGCTGAATGGACTCCCAACGAAACTCAGAGTCAGGAATGGCGCGAGGCCCGCGCATGAAGGCGATGCGCTGATGGCCGAGCTGGTGCAGATGGAGCAGCGCCTGCTCGACGGCCTTGTGGTGATCGAGGACGATGTTGGTGACGTTCGCGGCGGTACTGTGGGCGGAGATGGCCACCACGGGAACGGGAACGTCGATCTGGTCAACGGGCGTGTTGAGCAGCAGGAACCCATCGACCGCGCGCTCCACAAGCATGCGCGGATACTTTTCAATCATCTCCCGCTTCCAATCGTGGCAGGCGGTGAAGTAGAAGTAGTGGGCCGCGTTCAGTTCTTCAACAACACCGCTCATGACGCGGGTAAAGTAGCCCTCGCTCAGGTCGGGCGCCAGCACTCCAACGCTCATTGACTTGCTCTGGCGCAGCGAGCGCGCAAAGTAGTTGGGGCGATAGTTCAGTCTTTCGGCGGCATCCTTGACGCGCTTCCGCGTCTCGGGAGGGATGGATTTTGCCGATGGGGATTCATTCAGGACCAGGGATACAGTGGTCTGGGAAAGCTGAAGATGCTCGGCGAGCATGCGCAAATTGACGTGCCCGGGAGACTCAGGCCTCTTGGTTTTCGCCATGGAGAGAGAAATTATCCTTCTTTGAAAGGTTAAACGATCGAATTGGTCCAGATTTATCGATTTTTCTCAATATTTGCATTACGCGGCTATCCGGGGTGGAGAGTTTCCGCGGAGCGGCGGTGTGGCGAGGCGAAGAAACCGGGCTCTCCGCGGTCGTGAAGAGTGGGACCGGAGTTCTAGTTTCATCGGGCTTCGATGGTGTTGATCCCCGGCTTCAATGGCCAGGTTTTGCCGTTAAATTCAAAGGTGCCACGAAGTGTGCCGGGAAGCGTGACGGTTGCCTTCAGGCCCTTGCCGGCGCGGGTGTACTGCATGTTGATGGGGCCCCGCGGGTGCGGATAGGAGGCCGTGAGCGAGGGCAACGAGCCCAGGTGCGGAGCAACGCGCACGGTTGCGAATCCGGGGCTCGCCGGTTCGACGCCGGCGACGATGGTGAGTAAATCGTAGATGGGATGCGCAGTCCAGGCGTGCGAATCAGAGCGCGTGTCGCCGGGAATCTCAGGCCAGGTGCTGAAGTGCAGCGCCAGCAGATCGCGCCACGGCTTAATGGAGCTTAAATACTCATCGGCTATGCCGGCATGCTCAAGGGCGCGAGCGAGGTAAAAGCGGAAGTAGTAGGACGCACTCAGGACGCCGTCGGGTGTGGTGCCGGGCTCAATGGCCATGACCTTGCGCAACACTTCCTGCTGGTGGTTCTTTGGCACGACGTCATAAAGCACCCCAAGGATACTGGACTGCTGACTGAAGACTTTCTGATCGGGGCTGTCGGCAACCATGCTGCGCGCAGCGTTCCAGCATTTGGCGGTGAGGCCGGCGCGGACACGGGCAAGCCGGGTTTCGTAGCGGGAGACGCGCACTGGATCGCCCAGACCTTGCTCGAGCGCGCGAGCATCCTCGAGCGCACCCAGATATTCAAGCGTGGTGGCGCAGGACTCGCCGATAGCGTCGTAGGTGGGAATCTCGCCGGTAGGAACCCAGTCAACGAAGCTCCACCAGGGCAGCTGCCTGAGCAGGCCGTCGGGCTGTTCGTAGCGGGCGAACCAGTCGAGCACGGTACGCGTTCCCTCAAGCGAAGCGGCGGCGGGAGCAGGATCGGGGCGGTAGCGCCAGTAATCGCGGACCATGCCGATCCAGAGCAGCGAGAAGGTGGGGATGGTTTGCGCTAGCGAGCTGGGATAGCGGCTGCGGGTGATGCCGTCAGGGAAGCGCGAGTCGTCGAAGGCGGCGAGAGCCTGGCGCGCGAGCCGATCGTCGTTGGCGACGGCGTAGGAGATGAGTGCCTGAATGCGCGTGTCGCCCACGTACTGCAACTGCTCGTAGTACGGCGTGTCCATGTAGGTTTCGTGAGCGTCGAGCCGGGCGGTGCGCCAACTGATCTTCCAAATGTCGGCGAGTTGGGCGTCGGGGGATTGAAAGGACGCGCGCTCCTCAAAGGGATAAGCAGTGAAGCGGGCGGTGAGCGAATTGAGCGTCAAAGGCTGGTCGGCGGTTTTGATGTCGAGATCGAGATAGCGCCATGTGCGCCACCACAGCGGCTCGAAGGCACGGTTGGCTCCGCCGTCAGGCAGGAAGCTGTCTTTGAGTCCGTGCGCCTGGCGGTCGCTTACGTCATCGCGGTCGCCCTTGTGCATGTTCTTGTCGAAGAGAGCCTCAGAATAGGTGAGCCAGATTTTCGCGCCCTTGCCTCCTGAGACGGAGAGCAGCGGATAGGCGGTGGTGAGGGTCTTGCGGTCGAGAAGAATGTGGACGTGGCTACCGGCGGGCACTGTTACCGGCGCGGCAGGGAAACCTTGTAAGTCTGGCTGGACCGGTCCGTGATTTACAACATCCACGCGCACGGTATCGCCGGCGCTGGTGGGTGCGTACTCCATATGAGGCAGGCCGTCGGGCACAAGGCCCCAGGAGTTGTCGCCAGTGGTGTCGGCCGAGTGGGCCTTGTTGACGCCAGGATATATGCTGTCGCGCATGGGCGTGGCGACGGGAACCCAGTTTGCGGCGGAATGGGCGGCGGGCGCTTCCTGGCTTACTGTGGGATAGCTGTTGCCGTTCACCAGTGACGCGGCAGGAGCCGGCGCAGGACTGATCGATGGGTCGTTCCAATTCCAGTCGTAAAGCTCGGCGTCAATCTGCTCGCCGGGGCCGGAGGCAAAGTAGAATTCGACGTCTACCGAGCTGCGATCGAGGGCACGGCGGCCGGGTTCAATCTCAACCTGCCAGCCTTCGGGGGTGCTGATGCCTGTCGGGCCCTTGGCATCCGATTCGAGCAGGAAGGCGGTTCGGTCACTCATCTGCGCGACGGGCGCGAAGATGCCCCAGTTCCAGACCGTGGCGGTGACCAGGTTGTTGCCGGCGTGCAGCAACGGCGCTAGGTCAAAGAGCTCGTACCGCCAGTGAGACAGGTCGCCACGGGCAGGGCCGTCGCCCACGCGTTGGCCGTTGACGAATAGCACGAAGCGATTGTCGGCGCTGACGCGGACGGGGTAGCTGGCCGGAACCGCCGGCAGGTTAAGCGAGCGGCGGAAGTGGAGTACCAGGGGTTCGCGCAGCGGAGCAGTGGGATGAGTAACCCATTGGGCGCGCCAGTCACGGTGCTGCGGTTCGGGTGCGGGCTGGGCTTGAGCGGTTTGGGCCTTGTTCCAGTCTGAGGCAACAAAGAATAACAAGACGAGGGCGGAGATTTTCAACGCTGAGCGCATGATTTATGCCTTCCGTTATCCAATTCAACAGCTTAAGGTACGGCAGAGGCGGATGGGGCAGCCGGGATGGCGTGACCCCGACAAAAGGGCGGCCGGGAATGGATTTTTGTTGTTCTCCACATTAGATTTAGCAGACTTGTAACTTCCCATTCACAATTCACGGTTAGCCTGACTTTGGTGAACGTCAACGTGTCGGAAATCAAGATTCCCCAAGTCCATTTGCAGCCGGAATCGGGTCCGGGCGCCCCCGAGGCGCAGGGCGATGGTTCCGTTGCCGCTGTCTCTGAGGTTCGGAGGTTTCTGTTGGCGCGGGGCAACTCGGCGCTCGCGGACCGTGGATTTTCATGGCTGATGCTGCTGTGCGGGCTGAGCATCTTTTTGATTGTCGGCCTGATTGCTTTTGAGCTTGTGGCAGCGATCCGAACTAGCTCTGCACAAATTTGGATTCGCATTCTTTTACCAGGTGTTCACCGATCCGGACACGCACCTGAAGCTGTATCTGGGACCCGGTGAATGCCCAGTTCAGCGCGCGGCCATTTGTGTACGGCACGCTGGTTTCTTCGTTCCTTTCGCTCGTGATCTCCGTGCCACTGGCGATTGGCGTGGCCGTGTTCCTGACGGAGATGTGCCCGCTGATGCTGCGTGGACCGCTGGCCTTCTTGACGGAATTGCTGGCCGCCATTCCCAGCGTGATCTACGGACTGTGGGCAGTATTTGTGCTGGTGCCCTTGTTGCGGAATTACGTGAATCCTTTTCTGATTAAGACGCTGGGCTGGACGACGCTGTTCACGGACGAGAACCCGACGGGGATGGGATATCTTTCGGCGGGCGTGATTCTGGCGATCATGATTCTGCCGATCATCTCGTCGTTGACGCGCGAAGTGATGTCGACGGTGCCCCACTCGCAGCGGGAAGCGGTGCTGGCGCTGGGCGCGACGCGCTGGGAGATGATCCGGATGGGTGTTCTGCGGAACGCGCGCATCGGCATTGTGGGTTCGATCATCCTGGGGCTCGGGCGGGCGCTGGGCGAAACCATGGCGGTGGCCATGGTGATCGGCGCAACACCCGAGATTCATCGCTCGATTCTGGCAAACGGGAGCACGATGGCCACGGTGATTGCCAACGAGTACGCCGAGGCTGTGGGCGACATGCATTTGAGCGCGCTGACGGAAATTGGCCTGGCTTTATTCGTGGTGACGATTCTTGTGAACGCGCTTGCGCAGGTGCTGATCTGGGCAGTGACGCGGGGAACCCCGGCGCAGGCACGCTAGGCGGGCTGGAATGAGTTTGAGGAGACGAGGGTGAGCAGGGAAACCTACAAGATGCGGTCGCGGATGCGCACGGTTGCCGACTTCGTGGTGACCGGGCTGGCGATTCTGGCCACGGTGATCGTGGTTGTGCCGCTGATCGCCATCTTTGTTTACTTGATCTACAAAGGCGCCAGCTCACTCAACCTGGCCTTTTTCACCAAGGTTCCCGCTCCAGTTGGTGAGACGGGCGGAGGCATGGCGAATGCCATTCTGGGTTCCGCGATTGTGCTGGCGATGGCCAGCGCCATCGGTGTTCCCATCGGCATCGGCGGCGGCATATATCTGGCAGAGTTCGGGCGGGGGACCAAGCTGGCGGCGGCGATCCGGTTCACCGCGGACGTGCTGAACGGTGTGCCTTCCATCGTGATGGGACTGGCGGCCTATGCGCTGATCGTTGGTTCCGATGGGTCACTTTTCGGGTTACGCAGGCGGCGTGGCGCTGGGATTCATGATGATTCCCACGGTCTGCCGGACATCAGAGGAGATGCTGCTGATGGTGCCGCACGCCATCCGGGAGGCGGCGCTGGGCCTGGGCGTGCCTAACTGGCGCTCGGTTCTGTCGATCACGCTGAAGACCGCTTCGCCCGGCATCATCACGGGCTGCATGCTGGCGTTTGCGCGCGTAGCTGGAGAGACGGCCCCACTGGTGTTTACCGCGCTTGGAAATCAGTTCTGGAGCGCGGATATGAACCAGCCGATTGCCGCGCTGCCCTTGCAGATTTACGTTTATGCGCTTTCACCCTACGACGACTGGCACAGGCTGGCGTGGGCGGGATCGCTGGTGCTGATTATCCTGATCGTATTTGCCGTTTCGCTGGTGAGGTTTGTGACCAGCCGTGGCGTTTTGAAAGGGGCAAGCTAAGTGGGCGTTGGCATCGAGGTCATCAATCTGAATGCGTGGTATGGCACCAACCACACGCTGCAGGATATTAATCTGAATATTCCGGCGAACCACGCCACGGCGCTGATCGGGCCTTCAGGTTGTGGCAAGAGCACATTTGTGCGCTGCATCAACCGCATGCATGAGACCAATCCGATTGGGCGCGCGACGGGCACGATTCGCATTGGCGAAATCGATGTGTACAAGGATGCCAAGCCGGTGGAAATCCGCCGCCGCGTGGGCATGGTCTTTCAGCGTCCCAATCCCTTTCCCACCATGTCGATTTACGACAACGTTGCAGCGGGGCTGAAGCTGAACGGTTATGCTAACCACCGGGCGCTGGACGAGATCGTGGAAAAGTCGCTCAAGAACTCGGCGCTTTGGGACGAAGTGAAGGACGACTTGAAAAAGAAGTCGGGCGCGAGCCTCTCCGGCGGACAGCAGCAGCGGCTTTGCATTGCCCGTGCGCTGGCAGTGGATCCTGAGGTGCTGCTGATGGACGAGCCGGCCTCGGCGCTCGATCCGGTTTCGACTTCTAAGATCGAAGACCTGATCTTCCAGCTCAAGACGCAGTACACTATTGTGATTGTGACGCACAATATGCAGCAGGCGGCGCGCGTCGCCGAGAAGACAGGGTTCTTCCTGAATGGACGGATGGTGGAGTTCGATTCCACGCACAAGATCTTTACCAACCCCAGCGACAAGCGAACTGAAGATTACATTACCGGCAGGTTCGGATGACACGCATACGTTTTCAACAAAGCCTGGATGACTTGAAGGAGAACCTGCTGGTGATGGCGGGACTCGCGGAGCAGGCGATTCAGCGTGCCATTGAGGCGTACCGCGTGCGCGACTTGTCCATCTGCGACCTGGTGAGCCGGAGCGAACTGGCGATTAACCGGCTGGAGCGCGAGATCGACCAGGCTGCATTGGACCTGCTGGCCATGGAGCAGCCGACGGCGATCGACCTGCGCTTCATTCTGAGCGTCATCAAGATCAACGCGGATCTGGAGAGGGTTGGCGATGCGGCCAAGAACATCAGCGACCGCGTACGCCACATGGAGCACATGGCGCAGGTGGATCTGCCCGTGGATATTCCGCGGATGGCTGCGCTGGCGTCTGAGATGGTGCGCAAGAGCCTGCAGGCGTTTATCGAGGCCGACGCGGAACTGGCGCGCAATGTGCTGACCATGGACGATGCCGTGGATGCGATGAACCGGGCGGCGTACAAGGCGCTGACCAAGGTGATGGAAGAGGCATCGCACATGGCGCCGCAGGCATTGAACGCGCTGATGATCAGCCGCAACCTTGAGCGCGTGGCGGACCACGCGACCAACATTGCCGAGGACGTGATCTTCTGGGTGCAGGGCACGGACGTGCGGCATCACAAGAGCCTAATCGTGGGGCCAAACGATCCGCACGCACTGGGCTGAGACGGCACGTTCTTGCCGCAAGAGTAAAAGCCCCGCGCGATCAGGCTGTTACAAAACACTTGAAGTGGTTTGAATGATTTGAGAAGATGCCCTCGCGAGAACGAGGGCATTTTCATTGGGCTACATACAAGGTGAGTCACGGTTGCAGCAGACGTTGTTTCCGGCAACGCTGGACGATTTCATTCCTGCTGATCATGTTTGCCGGGTGATTGAGGCGTTTGTAGGCAAGCTGGACATGAGCGCATTGGGTTTTGTTCGTGCCGAGCCGGCCAATACGGGACGGCCGGGCTACGATCCGCGCGACCTGTTAAAGCTTTACTTGTACGGCTACCTGCATCAGGTGCGCTCGTCGCGTCGTTTGGAGGCTGAGTGCCGGCGCAACATCGAGGTGATGTGGCTGCTGGAGCGACTGACCCCGGATTACAAGTCGATTGCCGAGTTCCGTCGGATGCATGGTGAAGCGGTGAGCCGGGCGGGCGCGCAAATGGTGGGTCTGGCCCGGCAGGTCGGGCTGGTGCGCGGCGAGTGGGTAGCCATCGACGGATCGAAGTTCCGTGCCGTCAGCAGCGCCGCCGCGGTGCGCGAGCGGGAAGCTGTGAAGCGTTATCTGGAGCAGTTGGAAAGGGCCGACGAGCAGGACGAAGTGGTCATCGATCCGAGTGCGGTAGCCGCAGCGATGGAAAAGCTGAACAACGACCCGGAGCCGGAAGCTCGCTTCATGCGCATGGCGACGGGAAACGCGCCTGCCTACAACCTGCAGACAGCTGTCGATGCGGAGTACGGCATTATCGTGGCGCAACAGGTGACCACAGAGGCGACCGACAACCGCAGTCTGTTGCCCATGGCCGAAGCCGCCCAGCAAGCGCTAGATGTACCGAACACTCTCAATGTGGTGGCCGATGCGGGCTACTCCAACGGCGAGCAAGCCGCGCAGTGTGAACAGCAGGGTATCGTGCCCCATGTGCCCGCCAACCGCGCCATCAACAACCAGGGAGACGGAAACCTGTTCGATCGCTCGCTGTTCGTCTACGACCAGAACACCGACACGTTCCGCTGCCCCGCCAACCAGACCTTACATCGCAAACAAGTCCTTAAGAGCAAAAACAGCGTGCTCTATGCTGCTGAGGCCGACACCTGTTCCAGATGCGCTGTGAAATCGAAGTGTACGAGCACGGCGCGCCGCCTCGTGCAACGGCACATGTACGATGCCGCCCTGCAGAGGATGAACCAACGAGCCACCCCGCAAGCCATGCGACTGCGAAGATGCACGGTCGAGCGTCCCTTCGCGATCCTCAAATACGTGATCTTCGGACACCCACGCCTGTTGCTCCGCGGACTGGCCGGCGCGCAGACAGAACTGAGCCTCGCCACCATGGCCTATAACCTGAAAACCTCCATAAACGTGCTCGGCGCCGCCGAAATGATCTCGGCACTGACATAGACCAGCCCAGATCTACATGCCTCCATCCCAAACAACACTTCAAAATACAAAAACGGTGCTCCGAATCCGAAGCACCGTTCCGTTTGAATCTTCCTCAGCCCCGTTTCGTAACAGCCTGCGATGCGGGGCTTTTCAGTTTTGGGCGAATGGAAATCTGCTACTTGCCGGCGACGATACGCACGCCCATGCCGTTGAGTTTGGTGCGTGCGCTGGCGGCTTCAGGCGTGCGCGGATGGCGCTGAATGAGCAAGCGGAGCTCGCGGATGCCCGCGTCCTTCTTGTTTTGAGCAATGAGGGCAAGGCCCTTGTGGAGTTGCGCCGCGGGGGCCTTGGGGTTGCCGCTAAAGCCCTCGAGCACCGCGTTGTAGGCGCCGATGGCGTCATCATACTTTTTTTGCTGGTAGGCGATTTCGCCGATATAGAACTGGGCGGAACCGGCCAGGTCATCGAGAGGGTAGTAGTGCAGCACATCCTGAAACTCGCCCGCGGCCAACTCGTAACGGCCGGCGTTAAAGTCGCGGAGACCGCTTTGGTAGGTTTCCTGCAGCGGAGGAGTCTGTGCGGTCATAGCCTGTGGTCCGGGAATGGTTCCAACCGCACCGGGGCCAGCGGGCTGTGTGCCGGGGCCTGAGGGCATTGCGCCATTGGGCGCCGCGCCGGGCTGAGGCTGGGCCTGAATATTCTGCAACTGGGTTTGCATGTCCTCGACCGACTTGTTCAGCTTGGCGATGCGCGACTTCAACTCGTCGACGGAATCGTTAAGCGATTGCACCTGGCCGCTGACAGTGTCAACCTTGGCGCCGACACCTTCGTTCTGCGCGTTCAGCTTCTGCTGCAAGTCGGCCACGGCGGCGCTGGTTATCTTGGCCTGGTCTGCGGTCTGCTGAGCCAGGTTCTGCAGTACGCCCAGGCGCGTGTCGAAAGTGGACTGCAGGCGCTGCACCATGTCAAGCAGCTGCTGAACCTGGGTCTGCAACTCGATCATTTCCTTTGACACCGCATGTGCCCTGACTGGCGCCGTGGCAAGGATTGCGGCGAACAGCGCCGCGGCAAGAAAGCGATTGCGAACTGAGCCGGCGATCTTCATGACTCTCCCATCTTAACAAAAACGTGCGGCAGCCCCGCCCACAGGCGTGACTGCCGCACGTACTGTTTGCAACGGAGGCGGATGGCCCTTGCCTCGTTGTGGAGGCAGGGAGCCTGTCTCCTTCTGGTGCTACTGATCCATCGAGAAGCCGGCGCGGCGATTCTGCTGCCAGCATGCCTCGTTCGACTCGCTGCAGAAGGGTTTCTCCTTGCCGTAGCTGATGACGCGGATGCGGCTTGCGGCCACGCCCGCCGTGACGATAGCGTTCTTTGTGGCATCGGCGCGCCGCTGGCCGAGGGCGAGGTTGTACTCGTCAGAGCCGCGCTCGTCGCAGTAGCCGCCGATGACGATCTTGACGTCAGGATGGCTGGCCAGGTAGCTGGCATTCGCCGAGAGCGTGGCTTGCGCATCGGGGCGAATGGCGTCGGTGTCGTAGTCAAAGAAGATGTCGTGGACGCTGGCCTTGAATTCCTCAGCGGCGCTCATGGTGTTGCTGGGCACCACGATGGCAGGAGGCGCATTGACGGTGACCGTGGCCGAAGCCTCAGCAGAGCCGCCTTCGCCGCGAGCCACGAGGTGATAGGTAGTGGCTACGGTGGGTGTCACCGTCTTTACGCCAGCGGTGGGCACGTCGCCAAGGCCGTCAATCGACACGGACGTTGCGTCGGTGGTGCGCCAGGAGAGCTGCACCTGGTCGCCGGCGGAGATGACGGTAGGTGTGGCCGTCAACATCGCAGTGGGCGCGGGAATGGTTGCTGCCGGAGCCACCGTTGCGGGTGGCAGCGGGGCTTCTTTCTTTTTGCAGCCTGCAACTGCCATCAAGGTGCAAAACAGGACAACTGGAACAAGGACTCGATTACGTGCGTTCAATTTAGTGCTCCTTCCTGAAATTCAAAAAGTCTTATCGGCGTGTTGCGGCCGCAAGCGACCCTAAAATCATAGACCATCCACTCACGTTGGAAGGGTACATTCGTTGGCACCTTCCAGTTGGTTGTGCCACATCACTTCCAACTCCAGTTGGGCATTGAATTGTCGCCCGCCTGCGTCAGCTGCTTCTGGTGGGTGCCATCGGCCAGCATGGTCCAGATCTGGGTGCGATGTCCGATGCTCCGCTGAAACACGATGTGGCGCGTATCCGGCGCCCAAGACGGAAAGTCGTTGCTGCCTGACTCGTGGGTCACCTGCAGCCAGTGCATGCTGGCAATTTCGAAAACGTAGATGTCCTGTCCACCCGGATCGCCCGGCCCATACTTGCGGTTCCAACTGAAGGCGAGCAGAGCACCGCTCGGCGACCACGATGGAGAGACAGC
The DNA here is from genome assembly GCA_963820245.1 of uncultured Acidobacteriaceae bacterium. Classification (GTDB taxonomy): domain Bacteria; phylum Acidobacteriota; class Terriglobia; order Terriglobales; family Acidobacteriaceae; genus Telmatobacter. The sequence continues at coordinate 20,586 of CAWFZC010000012.1, forward strand.
ATAACCGCTGTCGGTCATGCGCTGGATGTTTGAGCCGTCCTGGTCCATGGTGTAAATCTGGGGTTCGCTTGTCCGCCCACTCACGAAGGCGATCTGCGAATTGGTGCGCGGATTCCATACAGGCGAAACGTTGGGGCCTGTGATCGAAGTTACGCGGTGCGGGCCGTTTCCATTGGCATCTACCACCCAAATCTCCGAATCCCCAGACCGTGACGAAGAAAACGCAAGCTTTGAACCGTCGGAAGACCAGGCGGGGGACAGATTGCTGCCGCCGGCCGAGCCACCGGGAAAACTCACCATGCGCCCTAATTCCAAGGAGTACATGCGCACTGACCATCCATCGTGCCCGAGCGTAGAGAAGGCAAGACGGGAGCTATCCGGTGAGATGCGGGGAGAGATGGAAATGCTGCCTAGATGGGTAATTTGATGCTGATTTTGGCCGTCGTAATCCATGGCCCAGATTTCTTTTGACCCGGTGCGGGTGGAGACGAAGTAGATCTTGGTCTCCGCGATGCCGTTGACGCCGCCACCCAGTCGGGAGATGATTTCATCGGCAAAGCGGTGAGCGATGGTGCGTGCCATGTCTTCAGTGGCAGCCTCGTTGTATTGCTTGCCGAGGACCTGTGGATTGACGGTGTTGCTGGTATCAAAGAGCCATCCGGAAACGGCTATGCGTCCGCTGTTGACGGCAAATGCGCCAAAGGCAACCATGGCGGCGCTGGAGGGCGCGGCCGACCACTGGCTGGCTACCATTTCAGTGGGCGAGCCGGGCATGGCCTGTGGCGCCAGGCTCTTGGAGACCAAGTCAAAGATTCCGGCGTTTCCCAGATCGTTGTAAAGTGTGGCATCAAAGACCGCCTTGAGCGCGGGCATTTGCGCGTCGAATCCGAGCGGCTTGAAGTCGGCGGCCGCGATGCGGATGGTCTGGTTGCCGAGGTTGGTGCCCGTGTGCACCCAATCCTGTGCGGCTGCCGGGCGGGCGCCGAAACCTGTAAATGAAACGACCAGTAGGGGAAGAAGCGAAAGTAGTCCCTTCATTCGATGAACGATCCTTCCTCGAAAGCAATGAACGGGTTGTGTGTTTAACCGCGAAGGGCGGGAATTGCCCGACGCCAAGTTAGATGCAAAATCAATACTCACAGTAGTATGAAACCTTCAACGTGCTCTGATTATAATTCGATGGCAGCGGGCCAAAGGTCTCTGCGCGCTGCACGCCACGCTCGCAGGAAAGATCGAGCGTGGGGCTTCCGCTGGAGCGGTCCAACTGCAGACCGCTCGTGCTTCCGTCACGGTGAATCGTAAAAATCAGGTACACGCGCGCGCCGCGCGGGGTGCGCGGGTCCACCTCAGCCTTGGACCAGCTCACGGCCATCTTGGCGTTGATCTGCGAGACGTACCAACCGAACATGCTGGCGAAATCGCTGTCGCCGACCGCGGTGGGGCCGTTGGAACTGATCTGCGGCGTAGTGGCCCGCTGAATGGAAGTTCCGGTCTGCTCGCCGTAATGGGCCAGGTTGTCAGGCTTGGGCGGAGGCAGGTGCATCTGAGTCTTCGGCGTCGTCTTGTCCTGAGGCTTGGTCTGCTTGCCGAGAATCGGAATCGCTTTCTCGTCGATCTTTTGCGTCTCTTTGGGGCTGGGCGGCGCCGGGGCCACGCTTGGCTTTTCCGTGGTGAGCACATTCTGGTTGAGCGGCTGATTGTTGGGCAGGGGCAGCGCATCGCTGACCAGGTTCACCTGCATGGCGCCCCCGGGACCCTTGTTTCCCCAAAGATTGTGGTGGAAGAGGCCACCCAAGACGCCCCAGAAGATGAGGGCAGCAAAAAAGACGCCGTGCAGCGCGATGGCGCCGGCTACCGGCGCCGCCAAAGGCTCCGGCATCAAATCGCGTTCAACAATAGCGCCGCCTTCGATGACTGTGTCCACGCGTTTGCCCGCTTGAGAAAGACTAGTTGCCACCAGCCGCGGCTTTTGCGTCCAGCGGCTGCGTGACGATGGAGACGTTGGTGATACCTGCCTGCTTGACCGCGTCCATCACAGTGGCAAAAACGCCGAAGGGTACGGTCTGATCGGCGCGCAGGTAGATGACCTGATGCTCAGGATCGGTGCCCGCCTGCTTCAGCTTCAGCGGCAGGTCATGAATATTGATGGGCTGATCGCCGAGAAAGATCTGCTGGGCGTGATCGATGGTGATCTCCATGCGCTGCTCAGTGATTTCCTTGACGGTGCGGGTTTTTGGGACGTTGACTTCAATGCCGGATTGCAGCACCGGCGCGGTGATCATGAAGATGACCAGCAGCACCAGCACCACGTCAACCAGGGGTGTGATGTTGATGTCAGCGAGCGAGGAGCGGGTCTGGCCGTTGCTGTTGGTAAACGCCACGTTCAGCCTCCCCGGGGAATATCTGAGCCCACAGCGCGCGTCGATTGAATTGGGGCCTGTGCGCTGCGCACCGGAATCTCTTCAAGCGAATTGAGCAGCTCGCGCGAAAAGTCGTCGATGGCCGAAGCGAACATGCGGACGCGAGCGGTGAGCTGGTTGTAGGCGACGACCGCAGGGACCGCGACAAAGAGTCCAGCTGCGGTGGTGATGAGTGCCTCGGCAATGCCCGGGGCTACGGCGCGCAAGGTTCCAGAACCGGCGGTGCCCAATCCGTGAAAGGCATCCACAACACCCATCACAGTGCCGAAGAGCCCGACAAAGGGACTGGTGGAGGCGATCGTCGCCAGCCACGTCATGCGCCGCTCAAGGCTGTTGACCGCATTGTTGCCGGAGGTTAGCGCGGTGCGCTCGAGCGGTACGATGCTCCGGGGCGGACCCACGCCACCGGTCTGCCGCTTGTAGGTCTCGTACACATCTTCAAAGACCTGGGCCAGGGGACTGGCGGCACACTCGCTGGCCAGGGTGACAATTTCCTGCAGCTTGGTGGCCTTGCGGAAAGCGCGCACAAACTTGCGGCTGTCTTTGGTGGCTTTGCTGAAGGTGGAAATCTTTCCCAGGATGACGGTCCAGGAGTAGATGCTGGCGAGCAGCAAAAGCACGAGGACGAAGACCGCAATGGTTCCGATATTGCCCACCAGGTCTGCCAGTGCGCTAAAGCCCGTGATTCCAGTTGGCGCTGCGGGAGCGGCACCGCTGTCAGACTGCAAAAAGTAGACAAACACAGCAGTTAGAATCGGCATTTCACCTCAATATCAACGGTATCAGACGCGATGGGGGGCTCCAAGTTATCGACGTGGTCCCCCCGCCGGACGCTTGTATGGCCGGGTGTGTCGCCCGGGGAAGCCATTCATGCTATGCTGCGCTCGGATTCGCTTTAAAGCACCACGATCCCGTTGAATGAACGGGTTGAACGAGGTTTGCTGCTGATGCTCGTCGAACTGCGCGCAGAGAATTACGCTGTGATCGATCACGCGATTGCCGCCCTGGGTCCGGGTCTTAACCTGCTCACCGGCGAAACCGGCGCGGGCAAGTCCATATTGGTAGATGCACTTGCGTTGCTGATGGGTGGCAAAGCCTCAGCGGAAGTGGTGCGCCACGGGGCTGAAAAAGCGGTGGTGGCCTGCGTGTTTGAGTCCACGCCCGGGGCCGAGGCGATCCTCGAGGAAAATGGCATCGACTCGGAAGGCAACGACATTATTCTGCGCCGCGAAATTCTGTCCACAGGCAAGGGTCGCGTGTTTGTGAATAACCAGCCGGCGACGGTTGCCGTGCTGAAACAGCTTGCTCCGGAGCTTGCGCTGGTGCACGCGCAGACTGAGACGCTTTCAAGCTTCGACCATGCGCAACAGCGGATTCTGCTCGACCGGTTTGCCGGCGTATCGACGGACGCCGTTGCGGCCGCCTACGCGGGCTGGCGGACAGCGGAGGAGAAGCTGAACGATTTGCTTGAAGGCGAGCAGGACCGGCTGCGCATGGTGGACCTGTGGAGTTATCAGCGCAAAGAGATTGAAGCGGCGCATCTCGTTGCCGGTGAAGATGAAGCACTCGAAACTGAGAAGCGCGTGCTCGGAAACGCCGAGAAGCTTTACGGCGCGGCTACGGGTGCGTTTGAACAGTTGTACGAGGGAGGCGCTTCAGCCGAGGTGGCTCTGCGCGCTGCTCTGCGGAACGTGGAGGAGCTGGCGCGGTACGACAACCGGTTCACGGAAGCCGTGCAGCAGTTGGGCTCGGCGCGGGCGACTGTGGGCGATGTGGCTGCGACGCTTCGCGATTACGCTGAGGGGATCAACGCTTCGCCGGAGAGGCTTGGGGAGATTGAAGACCGTCTTGCGCTGCTCGACCGGTTGAAGCGCAAGTACGGACACACGGTTGCCGAGGTTCAGGCTTTCGGTGAGGATGTGGCGCGGAAGCTGGCCGAAGTGGAAGACCGCGACGAGATTCTGAAGACACTAAGAGCCGATCTCGAAAAGGCTTCGAAGGAATATCAGAAGTGCGCTGCGGCTCTGACTGCGGAGCGGAAGACGGCGGCGGCCAGGCTGGCCAAACAGGCTGAGGCGCAGATCAATACACTGGCCATGAAGGTGAAGTTCGAAGTCGCTGTGCATGCGGCGACGAGCGAGACGGAATGGACGTCGGCGGGGTGGGATTCGGTTGAGTGCCGCATCTCGACCAACCCTGGCGAGCCGTTGAAGCTGCTGACCGAAATTGCGTCGGGCGGCGAAATGTCGCGCGTGATGCTGGCGCTCAAAGTCGCCGTGGAAGAGAGCTCGGCGAAGGCGCGGAAGGCGAATCCCACTCCTAGGACCTTGGTGTTCGACGAGATCGACATTGGCATCGGCGGCCGTGCGGCTGAGGCTGTGGGGCAGAAGCTCAAGTCGCTGAGCCGCGGGCAGCAGGTTTTGTGCGTCACGCACCTGCCGCAGATTGCTGCGTTCGCCGATCAGCACCTGGTGGTGGAAAAACGGCAGGCAGATGGACGGACGCGGACGCAGATTCGTGTGCTGGATGACCGCGCGCGGACGCATGAAGTGGCGCGTATGCTGAGCGGGGCCAAGGTGACGGAGACCAGCTTGCAGCACGCGGCGCAGATGATTGCTGGAAGCCGGTAGGGAACTTGATGCCTATCCGAACAGCTCGCTGTGCGAGCCAATTCGGGCCAGGCGCAAAACTTTTTCTTCAGTCTGGCGGTAAATGAGGAGTAGGTCCGGCTTGATGTGGCACTCGCGATATCCACTCCGGTCACCGCTCAACTCGTGGTCGCGATGCCTTGTCTCCAGTGGAAAATCGTTGGCGAGCGCGGTCAGGACAGGCACGAGGTCGTCGTCAAGCGTCGTTCTGTGTTGCCCCGGCGTTGCCGCTTGTAGTCGCGTTTGAAAGCCGTGGAACGTTCAATCGTCCGCATGAAGGTCGGCCATAAGCTTTCTCACCTGGCGAATCGCTTGCCTTTTCCTGACTCCAGTTCGGTGATTGCCCTGCGAGTGGTTGTGGTGGGGACGCGGACTTCAAAAGGCAGGCGGCGCTCATCCGCTACTCGCAACATGAGAAGGCGGATGGCATCGGAGATCGACAACCCCATTGCATCAAGCGCATCGGCCGCGCGTTCCTTGGTGGCGGAATCGATGCGTGCCCGAACTTAGGTAACTCCGTTGCCATGTTTCCCCTCCCCATTCAGTTACTCAAAAGATAATTGTAGTCGCATTGTGACTACAATTCGAGACCAACCGGCCAGAACTCAGATTACCTTCCGGGTGCTAGGATGCTTGCGAGAATCGGAGGCTTCCCAATGCATCGCCGCAAATTTCTGAAATCTCTTTCTGCTGCTGCCGTCGCATCCGCTGCGGGCGCTGTGCCTGCCTTTGCCGCGCTGCCCAAGATGAAGATCACGCGCATCCGCGCGTACAATCCACCAAATCCAACGCCGTTGTTCAACCAGAGCGACGTGGTGGTGACCATCGAGACGGACGCGGGCATTACCGGCATCGGTGAAGGCGGCACGAAGGACCTGCTTGCGCCCTCGGCGGGCCGGCTGATCGGCCGCGACCCGCAGTTCATCGAGCACCTGTGGCAGGACATGAACCGCGCGTTCTTCTATCCGGCGGGCCGGGAACGCACGGACGCCATCGGCGCGCTCGACCTGGCGCTGTGGGACATCAAGGGCAAGGTGCAGAACATGCCGGTGCATGAGCTGCTGGGCGGCATGGTGCGCAACTACTGCGAGTGCTACAACACCGCCGGGATCATTCCCGGCGTGGAGCCCGGGCATGCCAATCAAGGATCGCGCCCGGCTGACCATCGAGGCGGGCTATCGCGCATTTCGCTTCGGCGCGATGGACCTGCCCGCGAACACGACCTACAACACGCGCGAACGCATCAACCATTTGCGCGAAGAGTGTTCGCAGGCGCGCGAGGGCGTGGGCAAGGACGGCGACTGGGTGATCGACTTCCACCAGCGCTTCGATTTGCCGGATGCGATTCGCGGCTGCAATGAGATTGAGGACCTGGCGCCGTTTTTTGTCGAGGACGCGGTGCGCACCGAGGCGTTCCTGCAGGATTTGCCGACGCTGCGCTCGAAGGTGAATGTGCCATTGGCCGCGGGCGAGGAGTGGGGCAACCGCTGGGACTTCAATCCGCTGGTGGAGCACCACGACATCGACTTCGTGCGCGCCACGCTGCCCAACGTGGGCGGCATTACCGAGATGCTGAAGATCATGGCGCTGTGCGAGACGCACTTCGTGGGCATTGTGCCGCACTTCACCGGGCCCATTGCGACGGCGGCGCTCGTGAATACGCTTGGCACGTTCTCAGGCCCGGTGCTGATGGAGTACAACTACCAGGGCCGCACACTGCCGCATCTGCCAGTGTGTCTCGACTTCAAGGATGGAAAGCTGTATCCGAACGAACGGCCGGGGCTTGGCGTGGAGCTGGACTTCAAACAGCTGACGCAGATTGCGGAGTTCACCGAGCCGGTGACGGCGAGAGCGCAGACCTACTTCAGGCCCGACGGATCGATTACGAACTGGTAGGCCGCGCGCCTATCGTTGCGGTGCAGGCGCGCTCTCGAGAAACTCATACTCCGCGTGCGTGGCGTCGGGGCCGCTGGTGACGGTACTGTCGAGGTGAAGGATCTTCTTCTCCATGTCGTAGCGCGGCCACGTGGGCAGGCCTTTGCCATTGGGGTCGCCGGTGCGCGCGAAGTTGGTCCAGTAGTGCGAAATCTGGTCGCTGAGCTTTCGGTCTTCAGGACGCCACTGAGCTCCCTTGCGCACGTCGAGCGTGCCGAAGACATACTCGAGCTCGTCTGAGTGCCAGGCGTATTTGCCTTCCGGGTGCATCTCGCTTGGCGTTGCGGGCAGCTCGAAGTGATAGCGGTAGACCGGCACTCCGGCTTTGGACTGCGCTTCAACCCACTTCCAGGTGCCAAGTGCAATGAACTGCTCGGTGGTGTAATCGTCGGCGGCGCGGACAGCTTCTTCGTCGGTCCTTGCCGGGAAGGCGGCGAGGAATTGATCGGCGCGCGCGCCATAATGCTGCGAGGCGAAGGCCTTCCACTTCTCCACCGTCATGTCCTTCGACAAGATGCCGGCGCGCTCATCGCGATTCCATCCGGCGAGCAGCGGAACGTGCGCCTGCTTGCCTTCGGCGTAGGTCTTCTGTACATCCTCGGTTACAAATTGGCCGTCGACCACGGGCACAAAGCCGATGACGCCTCGCTTTTGCGCTGCATCGAGGATGGTGCTGGCGGGCAGCGCGCGCAACTCGGCAAGATTGTGGGCGCCGAGTGACTCGGTCCACTGCTGGTCGCGTGGACCGCGCGTGGCCAGAGGCGCCGAAAGCAGATCGCTGAACGCCGCTCCGCTTTCGCCAATAGCTTTCGCGAAGAGTCCGCGCGCCGAGGGTGCGGCGAGCAGTGTGCTCACGGCGAAGGAGCCGGCGCTCTCACCAAATATGGTCACGTTGTTGGGGTCGCCGCCGAAGTGGGCGATGTTGGCGTGTACCCATTTGAGCGCTGCCACCATGTCCATCAGTCCGTAGTTGCCGGCCGAGCCGCCGTTCTCCTTGGCGAGATCATCGCTTGCAAGAAAGCCAAAGACATTGAGCCGGTAGTTGATGGTCACGAGGATCACACCCATCGTGGGCAGCACCGAGTTGGTGTAGCGCGGCTCGGAGCCCGAGCCTGCCGCGTAGCCTCCACCATGGATCCAGAACATGACGGGCAAGTGGGCAGAGGACTTGGCTGTGGCGGGGACATAAACATTCAGGAAGAGGCAGTCTTCGCTGGGGCCGGCGTCGAGAAAGATATAGTCGTTCCAGATGTGCCATTGCTCGCAGCGTGCGCCGAATTGCGTGGCGTCGCGGAGGCCGGTCCAATTGGAGGGCGGCTCGGGCGCCTTGAAGCGCAGCGGGCCGACTGGCGGAGCAGCATAGGGAAGGCCGAGAAAGGCACGGACCTTGCCGTCGTTGATGAGCTTGCCTTTGGCTTCGCCCTGTGCGGTCATTACGGTTTGCGCGGCGGACGTGCTGATGGCGATTGCGGCGAGGGTGAGCGTGGCCATCCAACGTGCCTTTGAGGTCATGAGGGTCTCCGGTTGTTTTCTCGAGGGGAATGGTAACAGCGCGGAGGTACAGGCGTCAGGAGGCGACTGATGCGGGGGCGGCTCTAGCCGAAGATGGCCATGACGACGTGGTTCACCACGAAGGCCGCGCCATAGGCCAGCGCAAGCATGTAGAGGAACTGCACGGCGGGCCACTTCCAGCTATTGGTTTCGCGCCGGACCACGGCCATGGTGGAGGTGCACTGCATGGCGAAGGCGAAGAAGATCATCAGCGCCAGTGCGCCGCCGAGCGTCATGTCGTGGTGCAGCGCGGTCTGCAGGTGCATGGCCTGGGTGCTGGGGTCGGCGCCGTAGAGCGTGCCCATGGTGCTGACCATGACTTCGCGCGCCAACACGCTCGAGAGCAGTCCGATGCCGATCTTCCAGTTGAAGCCGAGCGGCGCAATGGCGGGCTCGATGAAGTGCCCGAGCTGTCCAATCACGCTGTTGGCCAGTTCCGGCGCTGCCAGCGTCCCTGCCGCGGTGTGAATGACCGGCAAATGGGCCAGCACCCATAGCGCAAGCGTGACGCACAGGATGACGGTTCCCGCCTGGCGCAGGAAGATGCTTGCGCGGTCAATCAGCCGCAGCGTGAGCGAGTGCAGCGTCGGCATCCGGTATTGCGGCAACTCCAGAATGAACGGCGTCTCGCTCGATTTGAGGATCGAGCTCTTCAGCAGCCACGCGGTCGTCATCGCGCCCACAGAATCCGGCCACGTAAAGGCTGAGCATCACGATCGTCCGCAGGCCGAGAAATCCGTGCAGGTAAAAGATGTTCGGAATGAAGGCCGCGATCAGCAGCATGTACACCGGTAGCCGCGCCGAGCAGGTCATGAATGGCGTTACCAGGATTGTGGCCAGCCGGTCGCGGCTGATTCTCGATCGTGCGCGTCGCCATGATTGCCGGAACCGCGCAGGCATAAGCCGAGAGCAGCGGGATGAAGGCCTTGCCGTTGAGGCCGATGGTGCGCATCACGCGGTCGGCAATGAGCGCGGCGCGGGCCAGGTAGCCGGAGTCTTCAAGAATCCCGATGAACAGAAACAGCAAGCAGAATCTGCGGCAGAAACACCAGCACGGAGCAGATGCCTTTCCACGCGCCGTCCAGCACCAGCGACTGCAGCCATCCCGCCGGTAGCAGCGGTCGGACAAACTCGCCCATCCGCGCCAGAATGTCGCCGAAGCCATCGGACAGCGGCTGGCCGATTGAGAACACCACCTCGAATACGCCCACCACCACGATCAGGAACAGCAGCGGTCCCCAGATGCGATGCAGCAGCACGTTGTCGATTTTGCGCGTGTTCTCCGCCGAAAGCGGCGCCTGGTAGCCAGTCCGCCGGCTTACCTGCGCCGCCCACGAGTGTGTGCTGGCCGCGTTGCCGAGCACGGGCAGCGCCAGCGGCTTGGCGGCTGCGCGATCAGTTTGCTGATTCAGGAACAGCGAAACTGCTTCAAGCCCGGTGCCATGCACGGCGCTGATTTGGCCACCGGTGCGCCCAGTTCTTTGGCCAGTTCGAGGGTGTCGATGTGTCCGCCGCGCGACTCCATCAGGTCGCTCATGTTCAGCAGGACCAGCGTCGGCAGTCCCACCGCCAGAACCGGCGCGGCCAGCATGAGCTGCCGGGTCAAGTGCAGCGAGTCCAGCACCAGCAGCACAGCATCCGGCTTGGGTGTGCCGGGCATCTTGCCGCGCAGCACGTCGACCGCAACACGCGCATCTTCTGAATAGGGAGTCAGCGAGTAGATTCCGGGCAGGTCGATCAGGGTCAGGTCTTCGCGGCCCACGCCGGCCATCAGGCCGAGCCGCTGCTCCACGGTTACGCCGGGGAAATTGGCCACTTTCTGCCGCAGGCCGGTCAACGATTGAAAAGTGTGGATTTGCCTGAATTTGGCGGACCGATCAGCACAACCGTCTTGAGCGCGCCGTCAGGTCCGGGCGCGTGGGGGGAACAAAAGGGGGAGGGGTGCAGCAGGTGCTGCTCATTGGCCGCCTCAACGAGCTCAGCGACTTCCGGCTCCTGACTTGTCGGATGATTCCCGCTCGGCCGCCAGCAACGTTTGCGACCGGCCCGTGGACCCGGATGGCTTCGGCCGTTTCGTGCCGCAGAGCAATCTCCATCCCGTCCACGCCGTAAACCGTGGGGTCGCCGGCCGGCGCCCGGCGCAGGGCCGTGACCAGGCGCCGGGAACAAAACCCATATGCATCAGGTGGTTCTGCACGGATTCAGGCAGGTCAAGGGCCACCAGCACCCCGCTCTCACCCACGTTCAATTCACTCAGTACGCTCACCCGCCGGACCTCAACAGGCCGCCGAAGACCAGCAGCCTAAAACTACGACCTTTCTGGTCGTAATTCAGTATACGGCCAATTTTGTCTCGGGCTGCAAACTGTGTTCGCCAAACCAATCATGCTGAGGATTCCCACCGCTCGGCCTCCCGAAGGGCGCAACTTTCCCGCTGTCGCCAGAACCGTTCAATCCCCCCTGGCGGGCCCTTTTTTTCTTCATCGGAACGATGGTTCTGTTGTAACAGTGGAATTTTGCTCTGAATGTGACCTAAATCACAAAAGTCGAGTTTTTGTTCCTTTACACTGGGGACGGGTGCTTCTAAAGAAGGGGATGTGCGTCGAGTCAGTGTGCGAGAAATCGGACAAACTCACGTTGGTGTCGGGTGGCCGGGCTCTAGTGCTCCTGCATCCGTGGTTTGGTTTGCATTTCCTGCACTGCGAGGGGTATCTTCAAGGCCAGTCTTTGGCAGCGCCATACCAGGGGGAACCAATTCGGAGCAATCGAGACGGTTCGCTCCTGAACTCACATCTTCTCGCACGCTCACGCAATTTAGCGTCGATAGATCCCCGAAGGTAGACTGCACCAGGGCGTGCCCGTAATTGAGTGCCGTTATCTTGCCCGTCGATTGGTCGACAGAGATCGGTAGATTCCTTTGATCCTGGGCTATCACCTTGAATTGGAAGTACCGGGGCGGTATTGGTAGAGGATGGGCAGCGCCTTTGTAAACAGCCATGGACTGCATCATCACCCCTTTGGTTCGCCCGGTAAGGTCAGGTATAGAGTTCCATGGGAGTGAACATCTACATAGAAGTTTTCTGGCTTGCCATCTGGCAAAACAACCTCGGCGATATCGAGCTTTGCGGCGTCAAAGTAACCGTCACCAAAGTCCACTCCAATCCGAAGGTGCAGCTTGCCTAGATTTTCCGGAATGATAGTGATATAGGCGCTGCCGTCGCGATGATACAAAATCGGTGCTTCCCAATCGGCAAATCCTGGGTAACGGTATCCGTATCCATCGTTATAACTGACACTCACGTGGGCGGAATGTACCGCATACCCGTGAAGTTCTATAGGAATCTCACTCGGTTCTTCCAGCTTCAACGGATTTGCCAGCGTCGGTATACTGAGGCGTCCCTTCGCTATGCCCTTAACCCTGTAGGCGCTATCCGAGCTATTCACCTGCGCACCCTCCTGAGCGGGTATGCAGATGCCTGGAACGGCTGGAATCCGATGCTACCAAGCAGAAGGAAGCGCAGCGTCCAAGTCTTGGTCCCGGTCATTTTCAACATGCGTCCCCATGTTTTTTCTGTTGCTCATCATCACTGGGCACAGCATTTTTGTAAATTATACCCATGGACAGCCAGCGATTTTCGCGCGACGCTTCGCGGTGAAAACCCGCCTGAAGGCCTGTCGGTGCCGCTCAAGGCTCTGTGGTGGGACCGAAAAGGGGACTGGGCGCGAGCGCATGGCCTGGTAGACGAGCTGGAAACCCGGGATGGCATGGCCGTCCACGCCTACCTGCATCGTAAAGAGGGCATGGAGGGGAACGCTGAATATTGGTATCAGCGGGCCGGCAAAGGCTTTCACCGGCCGGCGCTCGAGGATGAGTGGACGGCGCTGGTCGAGGGATTGGCGGGGTAGCGGAACTGCAGGCCCTTGGGGACGCTCATGTGATGTTTTTTGTGAAATGAGCGAAAAGCAACCGCAGATCCTTCGTCGCTGCGCTCCTCAGGATGACAACCAGTCTTCATTTGAAGTTCAGAGTCGGGATACTAGCAGGCAATTCATTCGTCAGCGGCTTTCGCGCCACCAGTCGGAGCGGACCTGCTCACCCGCGACAACTTCAGTGGGATGGCCCGGTGTTGGCGACCATAGCTTAAGGCTGTCCTGGGAAAAAATGAATTCGATGGGCTCGGCCCACGGGTGAAGGGCGAGGTCGAACAGTCCCCAGTGAATGGGCATGAGCAGGCCGTTGCCGCCGAGAGCGCGAAACGTGCGCACTGCGCCCTCAGGCCCCATGTGAATGCTTTCCCAGAGCGGATTGGACGCGCCGATTTCAAGCATGGTAAGGTCGAACGGGCCATATTCTTGGCCGATTTCGCGAAAGCCTTCCTCCCAGTTGCCGGAATCGGCGCCGTAGTAGACGCGATGCAGGGGGCCGATGAGCGCGAACGATGCCCAGAGAGTTTGAAATCGATTGAATAGACTTCAGCCAGAGAAATGGCGCGCGGGCAGGGCGACAATTTTGATCGCTCCGATCTCGACACTATCTGTCCAGTCGAGCTCCGTGCATCGATCGGAGGCGACGCCAAATGCCGAGAGGATCTTGCCCACACCGAGCGGAGTGATCCAGCGCGTGTTCTTGAAACTCGCCAGGCGTGCAAGCTTGCGGGCGGTACCTTCACCCAGGTGATCGAAGTGATCGTGTGAGATGAGGACGACGTCGATGGGCGGCAGTTCCTCGAGGGCGATGGTGGGCGGGAAGAAGCGTTTGGGGCCGGCCCACTGCACAGGAGCCGCGCGTTCGTCCCACACGGGATCGATGAGGATGCGCACCCCGTCGATTTCGAGCAGGGAAGCGGAGTGTCCGAACCAGGTGACGCGCAGGCCGGATGCGGGCGCGGTAGCGTAGGCGTTTTTGTCAGTGCGGAATGGGCCCGGCGGAGTTTTGGGCGAGCGCGCGGCTCCGCCGAAAAAGAATTCCGGGCCGATCTTGAACATGATGGAGAAATCGCCGATTGTGGTTGGAACAGGATTCAGGAATCGCTTGCCTTCCCGCTTCGCATGCATGAGAGCCATGCGTGTTCGATGGCGAATCTGCTGCGAAGATTCTGGAAGAGGGTGCAAAACCGATTTCGGGCCGTGCCGGTTAAGTTCGGTTACAGGCCTTGCGCCCCCATTTCATTTGCCCGATCCAGTTGGAACGTCCCGGATCATTCCTTCCAGACGGACGTAGCTCGCTTCCATTCCGTGTTCCATGCCTGTGGCAAGCATGGCTGCCCGCGTCTGTTCGTCGGGGAGCGTCATCCGCATTGTCATTAGCGTCCCTTCGCCATCTCGATCGAATCGTGTCTCAATGTGGTTGTCGGGCGTCGGATCGGGGAGGAACATCCGCTCGACGTGGACAATTCTGCTGGAAGGATTCACTTCGAGAAATTCGCCAGTGATATGGAATCCGGCCCCCTTGCCATTCGTCCACTCGTAGCGGAATCTTCCTCCGACCCGTGCCTCGCAGATGCAGACGGGCATGCTCCAACCTTCAGGGCCAAGCAGCCATTGCCTGATCAACTCAGGATCGGTGTGTGCGCGATAGACTGCCTCCGGGCTCGCAGCAAAGCGCCTTGTCACAAGGATGTGAGTGTCACCTTCGGTCATCAATGTCATCTTGCTCATCGTTTTTCTCCCCTCTTTTTGTCGGTTGCGGCCAGAACCTGGTCAAGCCGGTCGTAGTTTTTTCCCAGGGCCTTCCGCAGCATTGCGAGCCATTGATCCATCGCCTCGATGCCTGTGGTTGAAAGACGACGAGGCCGCCTTGTTCCTTCCACCCGGCGAACGATCAGTCCCGCATCTTCAAGCACCTTGAGGTGTTGCGAAATCGCTGGTTGCGACATCTCGAATGGGTCCGCCAGTTCATTGACCGTGGCTTCGCCGAGCGAGAGCCGTGCAAGGATCGCCCGCCGCGTCGGATCGGCCAGGGCAGCAAATTGTGCGTCGAGTCCATACATAGGCAATAGCTTATATAAGGAAATACTTATTGTAAAGCAGTTTTCTACAAAATGCCGGCAAAGGCTTCCATCCGATGGAACTTGAGGAAGAGTCAGCTGCGCTTGCGGATTGACTGCTGTCGAACTAAGGGGCTACTCAGCTAATACCGGCTTGATCGCCCGAACCGCCAGTTGCTTTCACTTGCGAAACGCGAGTGATACATCTTCTATCGAGGAAATCCGCCGATGGAAAGCTCGTCGAAATCGCCTGCGCTCACGATGCGCGTTCTGAAGTATGCCATGGTCGTGTCCGCGTTCCTGTTCATCTACGTTGCGGTCACCGTTCCTGTGCAGCCAGGTCCGCCTCCGAGTCCGCAGTTTGAGATTTCGATCACCTTGGTCGCCCTCGCGTGCGTTGCGGGCGGTTTTGTTGTTCCGCGGATGTTCTTCCAGGCTCGGAACCTCACACCGCAGGAGAACCTGGCTCAAGCGGATGTCCAGCGATGGTTTTCGAAAGGTGTGCTGAGCCTCGCATTGTTTGAAGCCTGCATCCTGTTTGGGCTCGTCCTGCACTTTGTTCATGCGCGGATTTGGCTGATTGAGTTCTTGTTCGGACTTGGCATAGTGGCCGAATTGGTTTGGAGCCCGGGCGCTCCGCCGGGCGCGGGAAACGGCGAGTTTCCTGCGGACTGACCGGAAAGGCCAGATGACCCGCTCTTTGCTTGTTTCTGCCGAAGGCACGCTCTTCCTGCTGTAAAAATCACTTGCGCTATATGAAACTCGTTTCATAATGCGGTAAACACGATCCTCCGTGTGTCACGCATCACTGCCCCCCACAACCAGCGCAAACGACACTCAGCCTAGCGGTTGATCACCCTGGGCCGCGTTATGAGGCAAAGATGAATGAACTGAAACAGCAAAATGGTAATTCTCGATGGCAACGAGGCGGCCGCTTCGGTTGCCTATCGACTCTCTGAAGTGGTGGCCATCTACCCCATCACCCCCTCGTCGCCCATGGCCGAGTGGGCCGATCAGTGGCGCTCGGAGGGAAAGAAAAATATTTGGGGCGCATTGCCCATCGTGGAAGAACTGCAGAGTGAGGGCGGCGCCGCTGGCGCGCTCCACGGCGCATTGCAGGCAGGTGCTTTTGGAACCACGTTCACCGCCTCGCAGGGCCTGCTGCTGATGATTCCCAACATGTTCAAGATTGCCGGTGAGCTGACCCCGGCCACGATGCACGTAACGGCCCGCACGCTGGCCACGCACGCGCTTTCGATTTTTGGCGACCACTCTGACGTGATGGCCTGCCGCTCCACGGGCTGGGCCATGCTCGCCTCCAACTCCGTGCAGGAAGTGGCCGACATGGCGCTGGTTGCGCAGATCGCCACGCTCGAAGCCCGCATCCCTTTCATGCATTTCTTTGACGGTTTCCGCACCTCGCACGAAGTGGGCAAGATTCTGCCCATCAGCGACGAGACCATCCGCGCGCTGGTCGATGACAAGTACCTTGTCCAGTTCCGCAAGAACGCGCTCACGCCTGACCGGCCCATCATTCGCGGAACGGCGCAGAATCCTGACGTCTTCTTCCAGGCGCGCGAAGCCTGCACGCCTTTCTACAACGCGGTTCCGGGCATTGTGCAGTCGGTGATGGAGCGCTTTGCCGCGCAAACCGGCCGCGCCTACAAGTTATTCGATTACTACGGCGCGCCCGATGCCGAGCGCGTGATTGTTCTGATGGGTTCCGGCGCAGAAGTGGCCGAGGAAGCCGTGGACCTGATGGTGAAGCAGGGCGAAAAAATCGGCCTCGTCAAGGTTCGTCTTTATCGGCCGTTTGATGCCAGCGCATTCCTGAAGGCGCTGCCGGCCACCGTCAAGTCCATCGCCACGCTTGACCGCTGCAAGGAGCCAGGAGGCACCGGCGAGCCGCTCTACCAGGACATCATCACGGTGCTTGCCGAGAACTCCGCAAGCCTGCCCTTCAAGTCGATGCCCAAGGTGATCGGCGGACGCTACGGACTGTCGTCGAAGGAATTTACACCCGCCATGGTCAAGGGCATCTTCGACGAAATGAAAAAGACCGCGCCGAAGAATCACTTCACGATTGGCATCAACGACGACGTAAGCCACACCAGCCTGACCTACGATCCGGCATTCTCGACAGAAGATCCCAAGACAGTGCGCGCACTGTTCTACGGCCTCGGTTCCGACGGTACCGTGGGCGCCAACAAGAACTCCATCAAGATCATCGGCAGCGAGACGCCGAACTACGCGCAGGGCTACTTCGTGTACGACTCAAAGAAGTCGGGCTCGATGACCACCTCGCACCTGCGCTTCGGGCCCAACCCGATCCGCTCAAGCTACCTGATTACGCAGGCCAGCTTTATCGCCTGCCACAACTTCAGCTTCCTTGAAAAGATGGACGTGCTTGAGGCAGCGATGCCCGGCGCGGTCTTCCTGCTCAACTCGCCTTACTCTGCCGCCGAAGTCTGGGACAAGCTGCCCCGCAGCACCCAGGAATCGATGCTGAAGAAGAAGATCGAGTTTTACGTAATCGACGGCTACACGGTGGCGCGCGAAGCCGGCATGGGCACGCGCATCAACACCATCATGCAGACGTGCTTCTTCGCCATCAGCGGCGTGCTGCCGCGCGACGAAGCCATCGCGCAGATCAAGAAGGCCATCAAGAAGACCTACGGCAAGCGCGGCGAATCAGTGGTTGCTAAGAATTTTGCCGCAGTCGACGCAGCCTTGGCTCACCTTGAAAAAGTGGAGCTGCCGGCAGCGGCCTCTTCCACGTTCGATCTGATTCCTTCCATCTCGCCCGCAGCGCCGGAGTTTGTGCGCAACGTGCTCGGCCAGATTGCGGCCGGCAAGGGCGATCTGCTTCCGGTAAGCGCCATTCCCGCGGGCGGAACATTCCCCACCGGCACCGCGCAGTGGGAAAAGCGCAACATCGCGCAGTTCATTCCGGTATGGGACAAGGACCTCTGCATCCAGTGCGGCAAATGCGTCATGGTATGTCCGCACGCCGTCATTCGCGCCAAGGTATACAGCGCCGAAGGCGGGGACGAACGCGCCTTCCACGCTGCAATGGGCAAAGCCCAAGTGGAAGGGCATGGAGCACGATCGCTACACACTGCAGGTGGCTCCTGAAGACTGCACCGGCTGCACGCTCTGCGTGGAAGTTTGCCCGGTGAAGAGCAAGAGCGACGCCAGCAGAAAGGCGATCAACATGGCATCACAGCCTCCGCTGCGCGAGTCAGAGCGCGAAAACTGGGACTTCTTCCTTTCGCTGCCTGAGGTAGATCGGAGCAGACTGTCGCACACGCAGGTCAAGGACATTCAACTGCTCGAGCCGCTGTTTGAGTTCTCGGGCGCTTGCGCGGGTTGCGGCGAGACGGCTTACATCAAGCTGCTGACGCAGCTATTCGGCGACCGGCTCTACATCACCAACGCTACCGGCTGCTCGTCGATTTACGGCGGCAACCTGCCTACCACGCCTTATACCAGCAACAAAGAAGGGCGCGGCCCAACGTGGTCCAACTCGCTGTTTGAAGACAACGCCGAGTTTGGCTTTGGCGTGCGCACCGGCCTCGATCAGCAGAAGGGTTTCGCCGAGTTGCTGGTGGAGCGGCTTGCGAACGAAATCGGCGTCGAGCTGGTGGCGGAGATTCTTCACGCGCCCCAGAAGACCGAACCGGAAATCAACAAGCAGCGTGAGCGCGTCTTGGCCCTGCGTTCCAAGCTTGCCGGCAACAATTCGTCCGATGCCAGGAACCTGCTGGCAGTGGCTGATGCGCTCGTACGCAAGAGCGTGTGGATTTTGGGCGGCGACGGATGGGCGTTCGACATCGGCTTCGGCGGACTCGATCACGTGCTCGGCTCCGGCAAGAACGTGAACGTGCTGGTGCTCGACACCGAAGTCTACTCCAACACCGGCGGCCAGATGTCAAAGGCCACGCCGCGCGGCGCAGTCGCCAAGTTTGCAGCCGCAGGCAAGCCGAACAGCCGCAAGGATCTGGCAATGGAAGCGGTGAGTTACGGTTCCGTCTATGTGGCGCAAGTGGCCATCGGCGGCAACGACACCCACGTGATCAAGGCCTTCCAGGAGGCCGAGGCTCACGAAGGTCCGTCGCTCATCATCGCCTACTCAAGCTGCATCGCCCACGGTTACGACCTGGTCCACGGACTCGAGCAACAGAAGCTGGCCGTTCAGTCCGGCTACTGGCCGTTGATGCGCTATAACCCTTCGCTTCGCGAGACCGGCAAGAATCCGTTCCAACTGGATTCGAAGGCGCCGTCGATCCGGCTCAAGGAATACACCTATCGCGAGGCTCGCTACACCATGCTCGCGCGCAGCAATCCTGAGCTGGCGGCAGAACTGCTGAAGGAAGCACAGGACGACGTCGAGCGCCAGTGGCGCGTCTACTCCGCGCGGGCCGCAATGCCCGGTCGCGGTGAGACTCCGCACATTGCACCAGCGGAACAGACTGAAGAAAAACTGGCAACCACGGCTGCCGGAGGAGAAGAATGATCGACGTATCAATGCAGTATTTAGGCATGAAGCTGAGCGGCCCCATTGTGGTCGCTTCCACGCCGCTGTCGGAGTCGATCGACAACGTACGACATATGGAAGATGCGGGAGCCTCCGCCATTGTGCTCACCTCGCTCTTTGAGGAGCAGCTGGCGCTCGAGTCCCGCACCTTGGATGAAGACCTTTCGCGCGGCACAGATTCTTTTGCGGAGTCGCTTGGCTTTCTGCCCGACCTCGACGACTACCGCATGACGCACGAGATTTATCTCGAGCATCTGCGGCGCGCCAGCGACGCCGTCAGCGTTCCCGTGATGGCCAGCCTCAACGGCGCTACACCGGGCGGCTGGGTTCGCTTCGCAAAGGACATGGAGCAGGCCGGAGCGGACGCCATCGAATTGAACACCTATGCGCTGGCTACAGATGCCGCCCAAACCGCGGCAAGCCTCGAGACACAGTTGCTCGACCTGGTGACCAGCGTGTGCCAGGCAGTGAAGGTTCCGGTGGCCGTAAAACTATCGCAGTCCTTCACCAGCATTCCGAACCTGGCTGCGCGCATGCAGGAAGCGGGCGCTTCCGGCGTGGTCCTCTTCAACCGCTTTTATCAACCCGACTTCGACATTGAATCGCTTGAAGTGCGGCCCACGCTGCACTTCTCAACGCCGTCTGAACTGCTGCCCCGTCTGCACTGGGCGGCCATCCTCTACGGCCAGCTCAGTATCGATATCGGCATCACGGGCGGCGTTCACTCAGCTGAAGATGTACTCAAGAGCATCATGTCCGGCGGCAGTGTCGCCATGATGGCTTCGGCGCTCCACATCCACGGCATCGACCACATCGGCCGCGTGCTCGCTGACCTTTGCTACTGGCTTGAAAAGCGGGAATACAACTCGCTGGCCGAGACGCGCGGCTGCCTCAGCCGTCGTTCCGTGCCGGACACTTCACCCTTTGATCGCGGCAACTACATCAAGACGCTCAGCTCCTACAGCCTGCGCCAGACTGTGGCCGCGTTCTAAAAAGCGGCCCTCCCCCGTAAGACGATGGCGGTAGCACTCATGTGCTGTCGCCATCGTCGTTTCCGGCTCCCCAGGGCGAACTGGGATATTCGTTTAAGCTTGCCGGGTACGCCGCGCTACAACGAGCGCTCTTCACCGCGCAGCATCTGCGCTACGGTTTCTTCCAACTTCCGGCACGCAAGGGGCAGTGCAGCTTTTACGTGGGCGCTAAACTGCTCGCCCATTTCCGTTGATCCGGCGCCGACGGTGAGTTGCATCGCGTTTGCCGGCATGGAGCTAAAAAGGGCGTGGTCCAGGGCAAGCAATTGGGCTGCATCCAAATGATGTGTTGCGAGAGCTTGTGTTTCGCCGGCAGGCTCGACGCGTTCAAGCTGGACGACGCCGGGCGCAGACTCCGCCGAGCAGTCGATGAACAATACCGACTCCGCGCTCCCAACATCTTCAGCCAACTCGGGCGTCCATTGGTGGCGGCTGATGACCCGCACTTCCGCATTGTCATGGAATCGTTCTTTGGCCCACAAAGCAAGCCAAGGCCCGACGCCATCATCCGAGCGCAGCGTATTGCCGCAGGCAAGAATCAGGCATCGGGTCCTGGTCAGCTTCATGCGTTCAATCGTACTCAGCGAGCCAGTTGATCCACAACCTCGCCCTCAGCCGAAACAAGCGTGAGAACAAGCGGCATCTGTCCAAACGCGTGCGTGGAGCAGCTCAGGCAGGGATCGAATGTGCGCACCACGGCTTCAATTCGATTCATTGCGCCTTCGCTGAACTTGCGGTCCTTCACGTAGTGCTTTGCCGCCTGCAATACGCCTCTATTCATAGCGTTGTTGTTCTGCCCAGTGGCGATGACCAGGTTGGCCCAGGTGATTTTGCCATTCTCGTCCACCTTGTAGTGGTGGTTGAGCGTGCCGCGCGGCGCCTCGGCCTGCCCTGCGCCTTCAAGCCGGTTGACGCCGGCGCTGGCGCGCACATGCTTGTCGAGAATCAGCGGATCACTGAGAATCTGTTCGATTTTTTCAATGCCATAGAGAGCCTCGATGAGCCGCGCGTGGTGGTAGTGGAACGAGCTCTCCACCGGTCCTGCGGCCAATTGCTTGAATAGTGCTAGCTCCTTCTCCGCAAGCGGAGTGCCCATTGACTTGACGATGTTCAGGCGGGCAAGCGGGCCCACGCGATAGCTGCCTTGCGGATAGCCGAGCGGCTTGTAATAGGCGAACTTGGTGTAGCTGTAATTCTCGACCGCTTCGCCAATGACCTCGGTGTACCTGGTTGCCGTAATGCCGTCTTCGATGATCTTGCCCTCGGCGTCGATCATGCGCAGCGTACCATCGGTAAACTCGATCGACTCGTCTTCGTTGATGAGGCCCATATAGAGAGAGGGGAAGTTGGCGAAGACGCCGATTTCCGCCTTGAAAGTGTCGGCGACCTTCTTGTACCAGTCGAGCGCCAGGGTTACGTTGGCGTAGGCCTCGGGAATCATGGCGAGGATGGCGTCGCGCTTAGCTGCCGACAAGGGCTCGGTGACTCCGCCGGGAACCACCCATCCGGGATGGATGCGCTTGTCGCCGAGCAGCTCGATAATGTGCTGGCCAAAGCGGCGCAGGCCCACGCCGGCGCGGCCTAACTCGGGTTTGGCTGCCGCAACACCAAAAATGTTGCGGGTGGCGGGGTTCGACTCCATGCCGAGCAAAAGGTCAGGCGAGGACAGGTAGAAGAAGCTGAGCGCATGGGACTGCACCATCTGCGCGAGGTTGAGCATGCGCCGCAACTGGGCCCCAGTGTGGGGAATGCGCACCGACATAATGGCCTCGCATGCTTTTGCTGAGGCGATGAGGTGGCTGACCGGGCAAATGCCGCAGATGCGCGCCATGAGGCTGGGCATCTCGTAAAATGGCCGCCCCTGCGCAAACCGCTCAAAGCCGCGCACCTGGGTCACATGAAACTGCGCGTTCTCCACTTCGCCGTTGCCGTCGAGGTAGATAGTAATCTTGCCGTGCCCTTCAAGACGCGTTACCGGATCGATGGTGATCGTCTGGTTCATGACTTAGGCTCCAAAACGGGTGAGCGCTGAAATATCCAGCGGCCCGCCGTTGACAAGCGCCGTGAGCGCTGTGTGAAATGTGTCGGCAGAAGGCGGGCATCCGGGAAGAAACACGTCCACCTTCACAAACTCGTGAATCGGCCGCACCACCTTGAGCAGCTTGGGAACCACCACGCAGGGAATCTGCTGCTGCACGGTGGCGTTCTCAATGTAGGCCCGTTCCAGGATCGCCTCAGGACCGATGGGATTGCGCATCGACGGCACGTTGCCTGCCACCGCGCAGTCGCCCATGGCGACCAGCATCTTTGAGTGGGCGCGAATCTTCTTGATCTTCTTTTCGTCGTCCACTGACGCCACCGCGCCTTCAACCAGCGCGATATCCACTTCGTCAGGAAACTCCTTGGCGTCGACGATGGGGCTGTAGACCACATCGACAAACTCCGCCAGTTCGAGCAGACGCTCGTCCATGTCAAGAAACGACATGTGACAACCTGAACATCCGTCGAGCCACACTGTTGCCAG
Organism: uncultured Acidobacteriaceae bacterium; assembly: GCA_963820245.1. Lineage (GTDB taxonomy): Bacteria > Acidobacteriota > Terriglobia > Terriglobales > Acidobacteriaceae > Telmatobacter. Next base: position 43,218 of record CAWFZC010000012.1, read on the forward strand.
TTTCAACTTGCTCATTGCGCCTCCCTCATCAGGTTCAGATAAGGCAGAAAATCAGGATATTTTGGATGGTCGGAGCCGATCTTGCTCTTGTCGAACAAGGCTCCGGTGGGACAGACCTGGACGCATTTGCCGCAGCGCGTACAGGTGGAACTACCCCACTCATCGTTGAGGTCGGTAATCACGATCGAGTTGATTCCGCGCCCCATCACGTCCCATACATGCGCGCCTTCAATCTCGGCGCACGCTCTTACGCAACGAGTGCACAGCACACATCGGTTGTGGTCCACGGTGAAGCGCTCATGTGAGGCATCCACGTTCAGCTCCGGGTTGCGATACGGCAGCCGGATATGGGTGAGACCCTGCTCCTGGCCCAGCGTCTGCAACTCGCAGTGCCCGTTCGACACGCAGACCGAGCAAATGTGATTTCGTTCCGCGAACAGCATCTCCAGAATCATCCGCCGGTGCTTCTGCAACCGCTCAGTGTTGGTGCTGACTTCCATGCCCTCGAAGACAGTGGCCACGCAGGCCGGCAGCAGCTTGTTACTGCCCTTGATCTCAACCAGGCACAACCGGCACGCGCCCACATCGCTCAGCCCCTCCAGGTGGCAGAGCGTGGGAATGTTGATGTCATTCTCCCGCGCCACCTCCAGGATGGTCTGGCCCCTGAGGGCGCTTACTTCTTCTCCGTCGATAATGAGTGTTTTGACTTCAACGGCGTCGCTCATGCCAACACCTCCCCAGGCACTTCAGTTTTGCAATCCGCAGTCGCTTCGATTTTGCAAACCCCAGCCGGGCAGCGCTTGTGCTGAATGTGTTCCATGTATTCCTCGCGGAAGTACTTCAGCGTGCTCAGCACCGGGTTGGGCGCCGTCTGGCCCAGGCCGCAGAGGCTGGCCTCTTTCACCGTGGAGCAGAGGTCTTCAAGCAACTCAAGATCTTCCATGGTTCCCACGCCCTCGCAGATGCGCGTCAGCAGCGTGTGCATCTGCGCCGTTCCAGCCCGGCAGGGAATGCACTTGCCGCACGACTCGGTCATGCAGAACTCGATGAAGAACTTCGCCACGTTGACCATGCACGAGGTGTCGTCCATGACGATCATGCCGCCCGAGCCCATGATGGAACCCATCTTGAGCAGGGCGTCGTAGCTGACGCCGATGTCGAGCAGGTCGGCCGGGATGCAGCCGCCCGAGGGTCCGCCCGTCTGCACGGCCTTGAAGGTGTGTCCGTCTGGCACGCCGCCGCCGATCACCTCAATGATCTCGCGGAGCTTGATTCCCATGGGCACTTCAACCAGGCCGGTGTTGGCGATTTTGCCGGTAAGCGCAAAGACCTTGGTGCCCTTGCTGCGCTCCGACCCCATATTTGCAAACCACTTGCCCCCGTTGCGCACAATCGGCGCAATGTTGGCGTACGTTTCAACGTTATTGATGAGCGTCGGTTTGCCCCACAGTCCGCTTACGGCCGGATAGGGAGGCCGGGGTTTCGGAGTGCCGCGCCGGCCTTCGATCGAGGCAATCAACGCCGTCTCTTCGCCGCAGACAAACGCGCCTGCCCCCAGGCGGATCTCCACATCGAAGCTGAAGGTGGTTCCACCGATGTTCGAGCCCAGCAAGCCGCGCCGCCGCGCCTCGCGCAAGGCCGTGGTCAACCGCGCAACCGCGACAGGGTACTCGGCGCGCACGTAGATGAAGCCCTTGGTTGCGCCCACCGCATAGGCCGCAATCGCCATGCCTTCAATCACGCGATGCGGATCGCCTTCCATCACGCTGCGATCCATAAACGCGCCGGGGTCGCCTTCGTCGCCGTTGCAGACCACATACTTGAGGTCGCCGCCGGCCTTCGAAACCGTGCTCCACTTCAATCCGGTAGGATAGCCGCCGCCGCCGCGCCCGCGCAGGCCGCTCTCGGTGATGCGGTGAATCACCCCGCTGGGGGTCATCTCCATCAGGGCGATCAGCAGCCCCTTATATCCGTCGCGGGAGATGTAGTCGTCGATCTTTTCCGGATCGATGTGCCCCGCATTCTCGAGCACAACGCGTACCTGCTTGTCGAAGTGCTCGTTCAACTCGCATTGCAATTCCGGAACCGGTTCGCCGCCCAGGCTGGAGACGATCGCTTCGGCGTTTTCAGCCTTCACGTGGCTGTAGAGCGTGTCATCCTCATCCACTTTGACCAGCGGGCCGGACGAGCAGGGGCCCATGCATCCGGTCTTGCGCACCAGCACCGACTTGCCCGATGCCGCGGCCGCCTGCACCAGTGCCTCGCGCAGCTTGTCAGCGCCCTGACTTGCACAGGCCAGGTCCATGCAGACATTCACTTCGTAATCGAACTTGGCGTTCTCAAGCCGTACGCTTTCGGCTATTTGTTCCAGCTCTTCGATTGTCATTCCACGGCCCACCTTTCCAGTTGCTCCAGCACCTGCTCAGCGGTGGCTTCGCCGGCCACATTGCCGTCGCACAGCACCACTGGCGCACGGCTGCAGGCGCCCACGCAGCGCGCGGTCATCAGGCTGATCTGTCCATCCTTCGTGGTTTGTCCTTGCTTGATGCCAAGCCGCTTTTCAGCCTCGGCCACCAGCTTGTCAGCGCCCTTGATGTAGCAGGCGGTACCGGCGCAGACAGTGATCGTGTGCTTGCCCGGCGGCTTCAGGCTGAAGTAGTGGTAGAACGTGACCACGCCGTATGCCTGGCTCAGCGGAACACGCAGCGAACGGGCGACAAACCGGATCGCCTCATCGTCCAGGTATCCGAACGAAGACTGCACGGTGTGCAGCGTCTCGATCAGAGCATAGCGGGCGAATCCGCTTTTGCGCATGGTGCCGTTTACGATCTTCCAGCGTTTGTCGTCGCTTGGCAGCGGCGGAGGAGTGAAGGTTGGCACGGTTTCCTCCCTTTTTTGACTAACCATCCCATCGAGAGCAGCACTGCTCCTGCCCACCACTCGATGTATGTCTTTGTTTTACGCGGGAAGGAGGTTTCATTCGGTGACAGTGGTCACGGGGTTGAGGGGCTATCTTGTTCCAGATCACTAATTTCGGCCACATCAAAACGAATCCGGTGATGTTGGTCACTCTTTGGAATTTATTGCCGGTTCGAAGTATGAACGGGCCCGCGAACAGGGTGATTTCTCGCGCCTCTTTCGGTTGTCTGATGTGGAAAAGGAGGGGTTCAAAGCCGCTGCAGCAGCGTTGCCATTTCTTAGGGACGCATCCTCGGGCGAGGAGTTCTTATCCCAGGGTTGGCAGCCGATCAGAGATGCCGAACAGGAAGATGCATCCGATCACGAAGCTGTAGGCAGCGCCTGTCCAGGCAATCACATGGTAGAAGCGGGGATGATGGCCGCTTGCGCTGAAGGCACCGCCCATCGATGCCGTCATGAGGGCATTCATCGCCACCAGTCCCAGAGCGAATGCTGTAAGCCCCATCAGGCCGCGCGAAGTTCCGCCGAGGTTGGCGGTGAGAAAGAAAAGCGCCAACTGGCTGGGCGTTTCCGCGCCCACCCCGTGAAGAATGCCGATGACAAATACGGACTTCCCGTTGTACATCCACTGGAAGCGATCGGGTTTCGGCAGCGTCGGGTTTCCAAAGCAGGCGCACTCTCCAGGCCATCCACAGCACACCATTGATGGCGATGGCCAGGCGGCTTTCGATGCGTCCGTGCCTGTGTCCGTGCGCGTCCTTGCGCAGAATGCCGGCCACTACGCCAATGCCGAGAACAATGAGCGTGAGCCCGATCAGCCGTTCGGTCCAGTGGTCAAGTCCCTCGGGCAGGCCCATGTGGAGTTCAAGCACAGCGATGCCGAGGGCAGCCACGGTGAATGCGTGGCCGAGCGCGTAGGTGATCCCGAGGCGCAATCCGCTGCGCCAGTTACGCTGCACGGCGGTGATGTCTGAGATGGCGGCGAGGTGATCGTAATCGAAGCCGTGGCGCAGTCCGAGGAGCAGGCAGGAGCCCAGAGCGGCATCGAGCTTCCAGTCGCCAATGGCAGCGGTCACGAAGCTCAGTATAGAGCAGAGAAGCAGTGATCGTCGCGTCCGGTGCGCCCTACCTGGGCTGGCCCGGGCTGAATCTGATAGTCCTTGTAGTCGATTGTGATAACAGTTTGCCCGAAGAGGCCGCTGTCTGACTCGCCCCGGGCATGGGTAGCCTGTGCAAAGCCATTCACATTCGCGTAATGGCGCATCAGCTTCGTGGCTCCGGTAAACACCGATGAACTTTTCGAGGTGATTCCCTCGATGCGCACAATTTTGCCGTCTTCGGCGTCCACCCAGAGCGTTCCATCCAGAAGATAGGGCTCCTTTCGCCGCGGCTTGATGGTCAGCGCCACGCAGTCGCGCCCATCCATCATCTGCAAGCCGCCCGGCTTCACGCTCATTTCATAGTTGGCCGTGTCAATCCACGCCCCCTCGCGAACACCGGGTTCATTTACGTGCTTCTCGTTGTCGAGCACCGATGTCAACACCAGGTTGCGGATGAGCGAGGAGCCGCTGGAGGAGAGGATCTCGTAGTTCTTTCCCGTGTCCCGGTTGTAGATGGCCTTGACGGTCATCTCGGCTACGGGATGAGCTTCGTCCCCGCTTCTGAACACCGTATAGTGCTCAATGTCGGTGTAGCCTTGGATTCCATTGAGCCGCGCCTTTACGGCCGCATCAATCTTTTCGAGGATTGCAGTGCTGTCAACCTGCTGGGCGGCGGTCTTCGCTACCGCGCAACAAATGAGAAGAAGACTCAGAGTGGCCAGCAGCCTTCTGGCCCATGACGGATTGTTCATGTTGTTCTTGTTCACTGACTGCAGATTAACAGCCGAGCGCATTTGCAGCATAGGCCGCGCTGTAGTGTTTATGCGGTGCTCCGCCTGCTCTTGATCAGGTCGACCACAAGGACAACCAGCGCGAGGCCGAGCAAAATGTGAATAAGGCTTCCGGCCACGTGAAGAACGAATCCGATAAGCCAGAGCATGACAAGCACAAACAAAATGGTTCGAAGCACGTGTGTCCTCCTCTAAGCATGCGGCCGGAAATTGTTCCGGCCGCGTGCCGGGGTTTGTATGTTGAGTTCGTGACCAGCTTTCGCTTACCGCGCTGCTGCCTCTTCCTTGGCGTTGCTTACCGCTTCCAGAAACGGCCGCGCCGATGGCGGAGGTGGCACATTGCCCGCGAGTACCGCACGGGTGCCTACTTCGTCGCCGTAAACAGTCTTCATTGAATCGTCGTCGCGGCGAATGGCTGCGCCGGAAAGATCAAGTCCGGCAAAGACTCCCTTGGCGCGCGAATAAGTGAGAATCTCCGCATTCATCTTCCAGTCAGTGTCGGCTGAGGCATGACGGCCCACCGGGCCAGCCGCGGCGCTGGCATCCGCGCCAATCTGGAACTTGCTCGACAGCAGCCTCTGCATGCCCTTGTCGCTCTGCACAATCATCACCAGGTCGACGCCTTCCACGCCGATCTGCAAGCCCCAGCTGCCACCGGTGATGGCAAAGAATGCGGGCGCGCTCCATCCGTTCGGCGTGCGGCAGGTAGCGACACCGCGCCCGCCCTCAGCGCCAAGAATGAATCCGCCTTTCAACAGGTGAGGAACAACAGCAATGCACTTGGCGTGGTCCAGCACTTCTTCCGGTATTCCCTTGTCGGGAGCGGCCATGATCTGGTGCAGTACCTGGCCGGCCTGTGCAAGCCGGTCGCTGGTTGCGTCCATCGGAGTGTCCGCGCGGCTCAAAGTTGCCAGGCTCATCAAAACAGCCATCATCAGAATCTTTTTCATCTCGATCTCCTTTGTTCTCGAAAGCGCGAACACAAGGCAATCGCAATGAGAGTTGCCAATAGGGGAAACTTACGCTGGGTCGGGTAATTTGTTCCGCGCACGAGAGTGCCGGACCGCGGTCTTTGCCGTATCTTGCCGCTTGTGGTTTGAGCAGCAGAAGAACGGATTGGTTGCTCCCGGTGCACAATTGAAATCGGCCTGCATGTAAATGCATGCAGTGAAGACGGTTGGCCATGCGCTATCCTTGACTTCGGCCCTATGCTTCATCGCGAGGCACAGTTGTGAGCGAGGAACTTCAACAAAAATTAACGAGGCGCGGCGTCGTCGTTCGCGGCGTGGTGCAGGGCGTTGGCTTTCGCCCTTTCGTCTATCGGCTCGCTCAGGAAGAACATCTGGCCGGCGTCATCTCAAACGACACGGACGGCGTCACCATCGAAATCGAAGGGCCGTCAACTTCAATTGACGCGTTTCTCTCGCGTCTTCGCAATGAACCGCCGCCGCTTGCGCGAATCGACTCCATCGTGGTGCGCGATCTCGCGCCCACCGGTGAGACGGGCTTCCGCATCGTCGCCAGCGAAGTACTCGGCCGTGTTTCGACGGGAATCCCGGCTGACGCCGCAACCTGCTCTGATTGCCTGCGCGAGCTACTTGACCCTGCGGACCGCCGCTTTCGCTATCCATTTCTCAACTGCACAAACTGCGGTCCGCGCTTCACCATCACGCGCCGCATTCCCTACGACCGTCCGCAGACTTCGATGGCGCGTTTCACCATGTGCGCCGCCTGCCAGGCGGAATACGACGACCCGGCCAACCGGCGTTTCCATGCGCAGCCCAATGCATGCTGGGACTGCGGGCCGCAACTTTCATTTGTCTCCGCAGACGGAGTCGTCATTCCCGCCGATGACGTTGTTGCGGCGGGGATCGCCCGCATCGCTGCCGGAGAAATTCTCGCAATCAAAGGAATCGGCGGATTTCATTTGTGCGTGGATGCGACCAACGAGGCTGCTGTGATGCGCCTGCGCGAACGCAAGCATCGTTATGGAAAGCCTCTGGCCGTGATGGTGCGCGATCTTGACGCGGCGCGCGCCCTGTGCGACCTGACTGAATCTGAAGAAAAACTTCTCATCACTCCCTGCACGCCCAATCGTCCTTGCCGAACGGCGCGCTGGCTCCGCTATTGCAGCTGGCGTTGCGCCCGGCATTCCCTGGCTCGGCCTGTTTCTTCCCTATGCGCCCCTGCACCATCTACTTTTTGCCGATGGACAACTGCGCGCACTGGTAATGACCTCGGCCAATCTGAGCGAAGAGCCCATCGCCATCGACAACGACGAAGCCCGCGCGCGCCTGGGCGCACATCGCCGACGCATTTCTGATGCACGACCGCGAAATTCTTCAGCGCTGCGACGACTCGGTCGCTGCTGTTGTCGACGGTGCGCCGCAGCTCATCCGCCGCGCGCGCGGCTTTGTTCCGCTTGGCGTTCCGCTGCCTTTGGATGCGCCGCCGCTGCTGGCCGTTGGCGGCCACTTGAAGAATGTGTTTGCGCTCGCTCGCGGCCGTTTCGTCTACCAGAGCCAGCACCTGGGCGATCTTGAAAACCTCACGGGCCTCGAGTTTTTCCGCGAGTCGCTTGATCACCTGATGCGCACCTTTGAGATTGAGCCCACAGCAGTGGTCCACGATCTGCATCCCGGCTATCTCTCAACTGAGTGGGCCAAGCAGTGGGCTGTCGAGCGCGGCCTGCCCGCGATTGCCGTGCAGCACCATCATGCCCACATCGCCGCCTGCATGGCCGAGCACGGCATTCTCTCGCCAACCATCGGCATCTCGCTCGACGGCACCGGCTATGGAACAGACGGCCGCATCTGGGGCGGGGAAGTGCTGATCGCACGTCTCGATGGCGAAAATCCCGGCGGCTTCGAACGATTCGCCCATCTCGAATACGTCCCCATGCCCGGCGGAGATGCCGCGGTGCGCGAGCCCTGGCGCATGGCGATGGGCGCATTGCATGCAGCGGGATTTGATGTGACCTCGGAACAGATCCTGGCGCTGCTTGGTGTGGAACTTGGCGACGCGCGGGTGGTGAGCCGGATGATCGAACGAAAAATCAACTCACCGCAGACCTCAAGCCTGGGTAGGTTATTCGATGCAGTTGCGGCTGTGGTGCTTGGCCGCCGCACGGTGGATTACGAGGCTCAGGCGGCTATTGAGCTGGAGGCAATTGCAATCGACGAGCCGGACCGTTTTGAGCAAGGGAACTATGTCCCGGAATTGCACGAGGCAGAAGAAGGATCAGGCAGCACGGCGGTGATTCGAACTGGAAAAATGTGGAAGGCAATTCTGGATGACATTTGGCGCGGCGTTCCAGCTCGTCGCATTGCTGCACGCTTCCACGCCGGGATTGCTGAGGGGTTTATCAATGCCGCAGGCAATTTGCGTATCGAAAGCGGGATCAATCAGGTGGCGATGAGTGGCGGATGCATGCACAACCGGCGGCTAACCCGTCTCTTGCGCTCAGGCCTTGAAGAAGAAGGTTTCACCGTTTATACACATCGCCAGGTCAGCCCCGGAGACGGCGGCTTAAGCTACGGCCAAGCCGCCATTGCCGGAGCCTTGCTGAGCAGGAAGAGCTAACCCGAGATCCGCACCAGCTCCTGCGCCTCTTGCTTCGGACCAAGAATCGACATGCGCGGAATCCGTCCGCGCACCATCGCCACTTCGTCGCAACGATGCAGACGGGGGCAGTTCTGGCAGTCTTTGAAGACCTTGTCTGGCAATTCGGCCTTGTCTTCGACAGTGCGGAAGCCGTACTTGAAGAAGAAGTCGGGAATGCGCGTAAACAGGCACACGGATTGAATGCCGTGCTCCTCGGCCTCTTCAATCAGCGCGCTCAAAATCCGCCCGCCTGCTCCCTGGCCCTTGGCCTCGGGCTTCACCACGATCGACCGCACCTCGCACAGGTGCGGCCCGTAAAAATGCAGCGCGCCGCAGCCGATAAAGACACCACCGTCTGACTCGGCAACCGTGAAGTCGCGAATGTTCTCGCAGATCTCCGCAAAAGCGCGCTTCAACAGCGTGCCGTCGCTCGAGAGCGAGTTCACCAGGTCGTAGACGTTCGAGGCGTCCTGCAGCAATGCCTTACGCACCAGCATGAACGGCCTCCACTTCATTGCCTGTCGTCAATGCCGCAATCCTCTTTGCTGCGGTCTCGAGCGCCGTGCGCACACGTCCGCGCGCGGTTCCTCCCATCACGTCGTGGCAGTCCAGCGTTGCGTTCAACCCGATCGCCGGAGAAAAATCTTCGCCAAACTCCGGCCCGAAAGCGCGCAGCTCCGCCAGGCTCAACTGGTCAAGCTCAACGCCTTTTTCAAGAGCAAACCTGACCGCATTCCCAATCTTCTCGTGCGCCGTGCGGAAGGGAACTCCCTTGTGCACAAGGTAAGTCGCCGCCGCCATCGCATTCAGATAGCCTTGCTGTGCCGCTGCGTTCATGCGTTCGCGATTGAATGCAAGCGCCGCCGTAAAACGTGCCACCAGCTTCAGCATCGGCGCTACAAAGTTCACTGCGAAAGCCGGCTCCTGCGTCTCCTGCATGTCTTTATTGTAGGCCAGAGGCAGCCCTTTCAGCTGCAGCGTCACTGCCTGTGCCGCGCCGTTGATCCGTCCCACCTTGCCGCGAATCAGCTCCGTCAAATCAGGATTCTTCTTCTGCGGCATCGCGCTCGACCCCGTTGAAAACGCTTCGGGCAGATTGACAAATCCATACTCCGCCGTAGCAAACAGCGTGATCTCTTCCGCAAACCGGCTCAAGTGCAATCCAACAAACGTGAGCGCCTGCAGATATTCAAGAACGAAATCGCGATCGCTTGTTGCGTCCATCGAGTTCGCCGTCGGAGCCGTGAAGCCCAGCTCTTTTGCAGCAATCGCGCGATCCAGTGCCAGCGTCGCTCCAGCCACCGCCCCCGAACCAAGCGGACAATAGTTCAGCCGCGCCGCGCAGTCCTGCAGTCGCACTGCATCGCGCAACGCCATCTCCACATAAGCCAGCAGCCAGTGCGCCACCAGCACGGGCTCGGCCCGCTGCAGGTGCGTGTAGCTCGGCATCACCGCGTCACCGGCCTTGCGGGCCTGCTCCAGCAGCGCCCCAGCCCACGCCGCCAGGCCATCGACAACGGCACCAATCTCGCCGCGCACGTAGAGCCGCAGATCGGTTGCGATCTGCTCGTTGCGGCTGCGCCCGGTGTGCAGCTTCAAGCCTAGCGATCCCACGCGCTCGGCGAGCTTCAACTCAACAAAGTGGTGAATGTCCTCGGCCGATGCGTGATCGCGCACTTCAGCTTTGCCCGCGGCTGTCGCGTGTGCCTGGGCGATTGCATCAAGCGCAGCGCGCAGCTCAGTTCCTTCGCTTGCGGACACAATACCAGCGGCGATGAGAGCCGATGCATGCGCCTTGCTCGCAGCGATCTCCTGGTTCAGAAGCTGCCAGTCAAAGACGATCGACCGCTGCCACGCTTCGAAGTCGCTGTCGAGAGGCTCGCGAAAACGGCCTGACCACATCTTGCCGGATTGTTGTTCCTTCGACATGGATTTATTCCTTCTCCTTGGCGCTCGACAACATGGGCATTTCGCTGCCGGTGCTCAGGTTGAGCAGCCCGGCTGCGGCGTAGGTAAGCAGCTTGTCGCGCGTGTCCGTGATGTCGAGATTGCGCATGGTGAGCTGGCCAATGCGGTCCCGCGGCGAGAAAGTGGATTCCGTCTTCTCCATGCTGAGGCGCTCGGGATGGAACGTAAGGTTCGGCGACTCGGTGTTCAAAATCGAGTAGTCGTTACCGCGCCGCAGCTCGAGCGTGACTTCGCCGGTGATGGGCTTGGCCACCCACCGCTGCGCGGATTCACGAAGCATGATGGCCTGCGAGTCAAACCAGCGGCCTTGGTACAGCAGGCGGCCGAGTTTGCGTCCATTTTCGCGGTACTGCTCGATCGTGTCCTCATTGTGAATGCCCGTGATGAGTCGTTCGTAAGCAATGAACAGCAGTGCGAGGCCCGGCGCCTCATAAATGCCGCGTGATTTCGCTTCGATGATACGGTTCTCAATCTGGTCGCTCATGCCGAGGCCGTGGCGGCCACCGATGCGGTTCGCTTCAAGCAGAAGCTCGACGGGGTCATCGAAATGGCGGCCGTTGAGAGCGACAGGATTACCTTCTTCAAAGCGGACGGTGATCTCTTCGCGCTGGATTTCAACGTCGTCGCGCCAGAACGCAGTGCCCATGATCGGAACGACAATCTTGACGGAAGTGGAAAGATGCTCCAGGTCTTTTGCCTCGTGCGTTGCGCCAAGCAGGTTCGAGTCAGTGGAGTAGGCCTTCTCGGCCGACATCTTGTACGCAAAACCTGCCTTCTGCATAAAGGCCGACATCTCGGCCCTGCCGCCGAGCTCGTCAATGAAAGCTGCGTCGAGCCAGGGCTTGTAGATCCTGAGGCTTGGATTGACGAGCAGACCGTAGCGGTAGAAGCGCTCGATATCGTTGCCCTTGAACGTGGAACCGTCGCCCCAGATGTGGACGTCGTCCTCCTTCATGGCGGATACCAACAGCGTTCCGGTCACGGCGCGGCCAATCGGAGTGGTATTGAAGTAGGGCACGCCCGCGGTCGTGATGTGAAATGCGCCGGCCTGCAGCGCGGCAATGCCTTCGCGCACCAGCGGGCCGCGGCAGTCGATCAGCCGCGCTTTCGCCGCGCCATATTCGAGGGCTGCGCGCGGAATGGCTTCGTAGTCGGTTTCGTCGGGCTGGCCCAGGTTGGCTGTATACGCGTAAGGGATGGCGCCCTTCTGCTTCATCCAATGCAGGGCGGCAGAAGTGTCAAGCCCGCCGGAGAAGGCAATGCCGACCTTCTCACCCGTGGGCAATGATTCAAGAATTGCAGACATGCTTTTGAAACCTCAAAGTGCATCGAGCTTCTTGTTAGAAACGAACGGTTGACTACTGAAACTTCTCCACGTTGGCCAGCCCGCCAAGCAACAGCAGCAGCAAAGCCTTCTGCGCGTGCATGCGGTTTTCCGCCTGGTCAAAGATGATGGATTGCGGGCCGTCGAGCACCGCATCCGTAACTTCAGCGTTGCGGCGCGCCGGCAGGCAGTGCATGAAAACCGCATTGGCCGCGGCTCTTTGCATCAACGCGTCGTTCACCTGGAACGGCCTGAAGATGGGCGCGCGCTTGGTGGACTCGTGCTCCATGCCCATGCTCACGCACACGTCGGTGTAGATGGCGTTCGCGCCTTCGGCCGCGGCCTGCGGGTCCTGCAGCAAGCGCAGCTCGCAGCCGTTGGCCTCGGCAATCTCACGCGCCTTGGTCACAATCTCGATGTCGGGCGAGTAGCCGCGCGGCGTTCCAATGGTGACGTTCGCGCCCAGTTGCGCGCCGGCCAGCATCAGTGAATGGCACACATTGTTTCCGTCGCCCACATAGGTGAAGTTGAGGCCGTTCAACGATCCGAAATGTTCTTCGAGCGTCATAAAGTCCGCAAGGGCCTGGCAGGGATGCTCGAAATCAGAGAGTGCGTTGATCACCGGCACGCGCGAGTTGGCCGCCATCTCGGTAATCGTGTCGTGCGCGTAGGTGCGCAGCACGATCACATCAACCCAACGCTCCACGTTGCGCGCCACGTCGGCAATCGATTCGCGCTCGCCCAGGGGCGAGTTGGTCTGGTCGACAAAAATTGCGTTGCCGCCCATCGTATTGATGCCCGTTTCAAAGCTCAACCGCGTGCGCAGGCTTGCCTTCTCGAACATCAGCACCATCTGCTTTGCGTCGAGAGCATTCCTGTAGTCGCGCGGATTGCGCTTTACATCGTGGCCGAGCTTCAGAATCGCGCGCACCTCGGCGCTCGACAAATCGGCCATCGAGCAAAGATCTTCGCCGGACAGCCGCGCTGCTGCCGCAAGAATATCGGCATCATTCTGCACCGGTACTGCTGTTTCACGTCTTTCCATCGTTCTGCTAACCACGTTGATGTCCTCCTGCGGATGCCGCGGCACCCTGTCCGGCCGCATATTGGCCGGCTGCATATTCGGTAAAGATTTCGTCGAGTGCCTTGATCGCGGTATCCACATGCGCGCGCTCCAGAATGAAAGGCGGCAGGAACCTGAGCACCGTATCGCTGGTGCAGTTGATCAGGATGTGCCGCTTCAGCATCTCGGCAACCACGAGCTTGCCCAGTTCGGCGGAATCAAGTTCTGCCGCGACCATCAAGCCCTTGCCCCTTACGTCCACAATCGCTTCATGCCGCTTTGCGAGCGAGCGCAACTGCTGCTGGAAGTAGTCACCCACCGCCGTGGCGTTGGCCAGCAATCCGTCGTTCTCGATCGCATCGATCACGGCAATGGCAACGGAGCAGGCCAGCGGCCCACCGCCAAATGTTGTTCCGTGCATGCCGGGATGAATCGAGCGCGCCACTTCTTCTGTGCACAGCACGGCGCCGAGCGGAATGCCGCCGGCGATCGGCTTGGCCAGCGTGGTTACATCCGGCTGGATGCCGTAGTGCTGATACGCAAACCACTTGCCGGTGCGCCCCATGCCGGCCTGGATTTCATCCACGATCAGCAATGCCCCGGTTGAGCTGGCCAGTGCGCGCGCTTCAGCAAAAAACTCCTGCGTCAGCGGGCGAATGCCGCCCTCGCCCTGGATGGCCTCAACCAGGATGGCGCAAACCTCGTTTGAAAACTTCGCGCGCAGATCGGCAACGTCGTTCAGTTTGACGAATTCAACGCCCGGAACGACAGGCGCAAATGGCTCGCGGTACTTGTCCTTGTACGTGGTGGCCATGGAGCCGAACGTGCGCCCGTGAAAGCTCTGTTCAAGCGCGAGGAACTTGTGCCAAGATTCGCCCCGATCGTCTTGCCTTCCGTGCGCAGCACGCCTGCGTGAGCGCGCGCCAGCTTCAACGCGCCTTCCCATGCCTCGGTGCCGGTGTTTGCAAAAAACGCGCGATCGAGCCCGCTGCGTTCGGTGAGCCGCAGCGCTAGTTCCGCCTGCCCCTCATGGTAGAAGAGGTTCGAGGTGTGAATCAGCTTCTGGCTCTGCTCGGCAATGGCCTTTGTAATCGCGGGGTGGTTGTAGCCCAGCGCATTCACGCCGATCCCGCTCAGCAGGTCAAGGTACTTCGTACCGTTCTCGTCGATGATGTGCACGCCCTCGCCGCCGACAAACAGAACCGGGTTCCGGTCATAGGTTGAAAGCAGCAGCCGCGCTTCGGCGGCCCGTATTTGATCGAGTTTCGTCAATTCCTTATCTCCTCAAAGCGATTCCACGTAAAACTATGGAACAGCTCAGGCCACCATCACTTCGGTGCCGTGGGCTACGCGAGAGCTGCACAGGTCGGGAAGGGAACCGGCAGCTTCCGCGGGTAAAATTCGTACGCGCTTCACGCCGTTCAAAAGAGCTTCGCGGCAGGCGCCCAGCTTGGGCAGCATGCCGCCGGTAATCACGGCGCTCTTCGCCATCTCGGCAATCTGATCGATGCTCAGCCATCGGAGTACCGCGCCGTTGGCATCTTTCACGCCCGGCACATCGGTGAGAAACACCAGCGCATCTGCGTTGCAGGCAATGGCGCAAGCCGCCGCCATCTCATCCGCGTTCACGTTGTAGTACTCGCCGTCAAAGCCGAGCGCCAGCGAACAGATGACAGGTACACCGTTCAACTGCCACATAGCATCAAGCCAGCGCGGATCGCTGGCCGCAATCTCGCCCACAAATCCGAGATCGGGAGCGGTGCGCTTCTTGCGCGCGCGGAACAGCAGTCCATCGCCGCCAGAAAAACCCACGGCAGGCTGGCCCAGCGCGCCCAGCGCGGCCACCAGGCTCTTGTTCACCTTGCCCGCCAGCACCATCAGCGCCACATCGCGCGTCTCAGCGTCGGTCACGCGCAGGCCGTTGATGAACTCGCTCTGCTTGCCCAGCGCCTTCAGCGTCTGCGTCAATTGCACGCCGCCGCCGTGCACCACGGCCACCTGGTTGCCGTCGCGCACCAGCTCCGCAATGGCGCGCGTGCAGCCCTCCAGCAGCGCCGGATTCTCAAGCCCCGCTCCGCCCAGTTTGACCACATACTTCATTCGCGACCCTCCGCGGCGATTATCATTCGAGACCTTCCGATTCCGGCCAGCCCTGCATCACGTTCAGGTTCTGCACCGCCTGCGACGACGCGCCCTTCAACAAATTATCAAGGCAGCTCACAATCACCGCGCGCTTTCCGCTCGCATCCAGCTGAAAGCCGATGTCCGCGTAGCTGGTGCGCACCGAATGCTGAATCTGCGGCAACCCATTCTCATAGAGCCGCACCATCGGGCTGCCCGCAAAAAACTTGCTGGTACACCGCTGCAACGCTCGCCCGCGTCTGCGGTTCCTTGAAGTGCACATAAATCGTCGACAGAATTCCCCGCGGAATCGGCAGCAGGTGCGGCGTAAAAACAATCTCGCAGGCCGTCACGCCAATCTGCTCCAGCAGTTCGCCGGTATGCCGGTGCGTAAACACGCCGTAGGCGGAGAGATTGTCGGCCGCATACATAAAGTGCGTCTTCGCCGTCGGAGCCTTGCCCGCGCCGCTCACGCCGCTCTTCGCATCGGCCACAATTCCGTGCTCCAGATCCACCAGCCCCGCGGCCACCAGCGGCTTCAGCGGCAGAATCACCGAGGTCGCATAGCAGCCCGGGATTCGCCACCAGCTGCGCCTTCGCAATCTCCTTGCGATGCAGCTCCGGCATGCCGTAAACGGCCTGCGCTTGCGTAGCCGCGGCCAGCTCGGTTCCGTCGTCTTCAAACGCGTACACGGCGCGATTCGCCGCTTCAGTCAGCCGCCACGCGCCGCTCAAATCAATCACCCGCATGCCGCGATCCAGCGCCTCAGGAACCCACTCGCGCGACTGCTCGTGCGGCGTGGCCAGAAACAGCACCTCAACTCCGCGCTCCTTCAGCAGCTCCCACGAAAACGGCTCCTGCTTCAGGTCGCCGCTGCCCTTGCTGTCAACCAGCTCCGGATGAATCTCGCCCAAAGGCACTCCGCCGCGCGCGGCATCTTTCGCATCCACGCGTCCCGCAAACACGGCGGCTTGCCCTTCAGGCGCGGATGGTGCAGCAGCAGCCTCGCCAGCTCCGCGCCCGCATATCCCGTCACTCCGATCACTCGCGGTTTGCACTGTCTCTTTCATGACTCCAGCATCGTCCTTAACTGTTGTTCCACGTCCGCCGCCCGCCGTACGTCAGGGCAAATCACCAGCACCGTATCGTCGCCGGCCACAGTGCCCACCACCTCCGGCCATTCTTCATAATCCAGGGCCGCGGCCACCGGCTGGGCTCCGCCCATCACCGTCCTCACCACCACCTGGTTCATCGCCTGCCGCACGCGCAATCCAAAGCTCTCAATCATCTCCGCAACCGACGGTGGACTGTCGTCTTCCTCCACCTGTGCCGCGCTGGTTCCGCGATGCCCGTTCGGAAGCGAGTAGCCGCTCGGTCCCTTGGAAAGCCGCAGCTCGTGAATGTCCCTTGAAAGCGTGGCCTGCGTTACCTCGATGCCGCGTCGTCGCAGCTTGCGCCGCAGCTCGTCCTGGTTGGCAACCATGGACTTTGCCAGCACCTCCCGTATCGCATCCAGCCGTTCGGTCTTCATTGCCGCTTCCTCTTCCAAAAGTCAAAGGTGCGGACCGCATCGCGGCGACCGCACCCGTATAAATATACACCCGAACTGCATAAAAATACAAATCCGCGCCTTGAGGATATGTGGGAGGGAATCTGGCTTGAAACTACGCCCTCCACGGCGGTTTGCTCCCCGTCCCCTCCGCGCTGTTACACTCTCCACTGGCCGCCAGTGCACGATTCCGCGCCCGTCAATCAAAATGACAACCATCGCTCCCATCGCCACTGTGAATGACCTCTTCCGCCGCGTCGCCAACGCCGCCAATCCACGCGCCATCCTGTGGCAGGACGAGTTCGCGCAATGGCAGCCGATTTCTTCGGACCAGATCTATCAGCGCGTCCGCGCGCTGGCGCAGGCTTTTCTGGGTTGGGGAGCAAAGAAAGGCGACCGCATCGCGCTCATCGCAGAAAACCGCTGGGAGTGGGCCATCACGGACTTTGCGGCCCTGTCCATCGGCGCGGCCGATGTGCCCATTTATCCCACGCTCACCGGCGAACAGATCGCGGCCCTGCTGAACGATGCGGACTGCCGCATCGCCGTGGTTTCAACCCGCCAGCAGTTTGACAAACTCCACTCCGTACTGGCCATGACCAGGCTTGAGCGCGTCGTAATCATGGACGCTCCCGCGCCCGACGGCGCCATCGCCTTCAGTTCGCTGGT
The DNA here is from genome assembly GCA_963820245.1 of uncultured Acidobacteriaceae bacterium. Lineage (GTDB taxonomy): Bacteria > Acidobacteriota > Terriglobia > Terriglobales > Acidobacteriaceae > Telmatobacter. The sequence goes on from CAWFZC010000012.1 coordinate 60,326, forward strand.
TGCCGGGGCCGACGATCTGGGCGCGCAGCGCGACCCCGTCTTCGATGCCCTTGTTGCCTCCGTGGAGCCGAAGGATCTTGCCACTCTGATCTACACCTCGGGCACCACCGGCGAGCCCAAGGGCGTGGCTCTCACGCACGGCAACTTTGGCTCGAACCAGAGCTTCGCTGCTGCCGATTTCAACTTCAACTCCACCGACGCTTGCATCTCTTTTCTGCCGCTCTCGCACGTGACCGCGCGTGCTCTCGACTACGTCATGTTTTATTCCGGCGCGCAGGTGGCTTACTGCTCGCAGTTCGACAAGCTGCCGCAAGCAATGAAAGAGATTCGGCCTACAGTGATTGTGGGCGTGCCGCGCGTGTATGAAAAGATTCGCCAGGCAGTCGAGCAACGGTCGGCGGCCTCGCCCGTGAAAAAGCGCATGCTTGCCTGGGCCATCGGCCTCGGCGCGCGCCATGGCGACACCGTTTACGACGGCCGCAAACCTTCATCCCTCGCATGGAAGCTGGCATCGAAGTTGGTCTACTCCAAGGTGCAAGAGGCATTTGGTGGCCGTGTTCGCATTTTCGTCAGTGGCGGCGCGCCCCTCGGCATCGACACGGCTCGCTGGTTTGCGGCTGCCGGCATCGCGCTCTGGGAAGGCTACGGCCTTACGGAAACCTCGCCCGTCATCTCGCTCAACACGCCCGTCAGGCACCGCATGGGCGCTGCCGGCTACCCTCTGCCGAATGTCGAACTCAAACTGGCCACTGACGGCGAACTGCTTGTGCGCGGCCCGTCGGTCTTCTCCGGCTATTGGCACAAACCTGAAGCTAACGCCGAGTGTTTCGATAGCGACGGCTGGTTCAAGACCGGCGACATCGCGCATATTGACGCGGACGGCTTCCTGTTTATTACGGATCGCAAGAAGGAGCTGCTCAAGACCTCCGGTGGCAAGATGGTCGCGCCGCAGCCCATCGAAAACAAGCTCAAAAACAATGTGCTCGTTGCCCAGGCTGCGCTGGTCGGCGACAAGCACAAGTACATCTCGGCGCTGATTTCGCCGAATTTCGTTGCACTTGAGGAGTGGGCCCGCAGCCACAATATTCACGCCGAATCGCGCGCCGCGCTGGTGGCCGACAGCCGCGTCGTTGCCCTCTACAGCGACATCGTGCGCGAGGTCAACGGCTCCCTCGCCAACTTTGAAACGCTCAAGCGATTCCGGGTTGTGGCCGAGGAGTGGACGCAGGAGACAGGCGAGCTGACGCCCTCAATGAAGCTCAAGCGGCGTGTGCTTACGGAACGATACGCGGCGGTAATTGCCGAGCTTTATGCGGACGAAGCAACCTCACGAGGCGAATAGGCGACCCAGGCCGTTCTTCCCAGGAACATGCCCACCAGCAGACCTTTGCGTCCGAGCTCCTCAAGCGCCTTGAAGAACGGTGCGCCCCACGCCCCCACCGCCAGCAGGCTGCCAAACAAGATAACAGCGTCGATGCTCAGCCGGCCTTCCCGCGACCAGTAGGCGTCCGGTTCCAGGTTAAGCCACAGGGCAAATTCGTCCAGCGTGAGCGCCGCGCCCACGCCGTAGCCCACGGCCATCAATCGGCTGAAAAAAATTGATGTGGGCGAGTGCGACCGGCCCAGGTCCATCAGCCAGCCGTAGCCCACCAGCAGCAGGATCAGAATGCCCCAGACCAGGTGGTGAATGTGCATCCCACGCACCACCACATACTGGAAATGCCCCTCGTGGTGCACGATCCGGCTCACCAGCACCCGCACCCCGACAAAGGTAATCAGGAAGGCCACGGAGGCGATGAACATGCGCCGCCGCGGCCGGTCCGGAATCGACGTGCGAATCAGGAACCCCAGCCGCGTCAGCTGCAGCAGTACCAGCAGTACGATCACAACCAGGCTGACAAACGCCAGCAGCAGCAGTGCTCCAATTCCGGGCATACCATCCTATTGAAGCACCATCCCCCGCTCCACCCCAACAAAGAAATGCCGAAAGGCAGGGACCAAGGGAACAAGGGACCAAGGGAACAGAGAATACGGGCAGAGGGAAAGTCCGCGGCTCTTTAGTTTCCCTGTTCCCTTGGTCCCTTGTTCCCTGCCTTCCGTGCTCCCCATCACGATTTTCCTTTACAACGCTGGAGTACACTGGTTAAGGCGTCGAAACCGGTCAGTTCCTTGTCATGAACGCCGGTTTGCAAGCACGTTCCCGGCGCGGTCCGCGTGGCCGCGCGATTTCATGAGGAGATTTAGCGATGCGAGTTGCATTGTTGACCGGCGGTGGCGATTGCCCCGGATTGAATGCTGTGATTTACGCTGCGGTTAAAAAGGGAATCAACCACTACGGGGACGAGTTCATCGGCTTCCTCAACGGCTGGCGGGGCGTGCTCGACAACAACTTCATCCCGCTCACCCTTGAAAACATCGACGGCATTCAGTTGAAGGGCGGCACCATCCTTCACTCCTCGCGCACCAACGTCAAGAAGATCCCCGGCGGCATTGAAAAGGTGCAGGAAGTTCTCAAGCTCAACAAGATTGATGCCCTCATCGCACTCGGCGGCGACGACACCCAGTCCGTCACCCTGTTCCTGAGCGAACACGGCGTTCCCTCGGTTGGCGTTCCCAAGACCATCGACAACGACATCAACGGCACCGACACCACCTTCGGCTTTGACACCGCCGTCTCCATCGCCACTGAGGCCGTTGACCGCATCCACACCACGGCCGACTCGCACAACCGCGTGGTCGTGATTGAAGTGATGGGCCGCGACGCCGGCTGGATCGCCTATGCTTCCGGTGTCGCCGGCGGCGCCCACGTCATTCTCGTTCCTGAAAAGGAAATCGACATCGACCACGTCTGCGCGCTGCTCAAGTACAACTACGATCACGGCAAGCATTACGGCGTGGTGGTGGTTGCTGAGGGCTGCCACCTGCCTGAAGTGGGCCAGGTTATCGGTTCCGCGCAGGTTGACTCCTTCGGCCATGCGCGCCTCTCCGGCATCGGCGAAGCGCTCGCCGAACTCATCGAGAAGAAGACCGGCTATGAAACCCGCTCAGTGAACCTGGGCCACACCCAGCGCGGCGGCGTGCCCACAGCTTACGATCGTGTTCTCGGCCAGCGCTACGGCCTCCACGCCATCGACATGGTGCACGACAAGAAGTGGGGCCGCATCGCCGTCCTCAAGGGCACCGACATCACCGACATCACCATCAAGGAAGCCATCGCCACCAATCGCCGCCTCGACCAGCGCTTCTTTGACGTCATCTCCGACCTCGAAGCCAAGGTCTAACCCGACCTGAGCTTCATGCAAAAAGCCATCCTCGCTGCGAGGATGGCTTTTTGCTGTCCGCTATAGTTGCCATGTGGTCTATCGACTTTATCGCGCCGAAGATTTCTCCCAGCTCTACTCAATCGAGCTGGAGTGTTTCAAGCCGCCCTTCCGTTTCGCTCGCGGCTACATGCGCCAGCTGATTGAGGGCCCCGACTCCGCCACGTGGATCGCTGAAGAGCAGGGCCGCATGACAGGATTCGCCGTCGCCGTCTGGATTCCTGACTCTCGCGAAACCATCGCCTATATTCAAACCCTCGAAGTGGCGCCTGAGCATCGCAAGCGAGGCATCGGCAGGCGGCTCCTGCTGCAGCTTGAGATTTCAGCCCGAAACGTCGGCGTAGAGGCCGTCTGGTTGCACGTTGCCGAGCAGAACCCCTCGGCAATCCGGCTTTACCAGGCCCACGGCTATTTTCCGCAGGGCAGGGAAGAAGACTACTACGCTCCCGGCGTCCACGCCCTTACCTACGCCAAAGCTCTCCCCAAATCCCGCTCCAAAACCCCCGCCTGACCCGCCCTTAACCCCTGAAAATCCCGATTCGCGTAAAATAGAGAAAGTCTCCCAATGTCTTTAAGCAATCCGAACCTCCCCAAGTCGGTTCTGGCCCTGCGCGCCTATAACGGCCAGATGTTCCTGCACGACCTGCTCGCCGGCATCACGGTTGGCCTCGTCGCGCTCCCCCTCGCCATGGCCTTCGGTATTGCGTCGGGTGTCACGCCGCAGGCTGGCCTTTATACCGCAGTCGTCGCCGGATTCCTTATTTCGGCGCTGGGGGGCTCGCGGACGCAGATTGGCGGGCCTACAGGCGCCTTTGTGGTCATCGTGGCCGGAATCGTCGCCAGGTTCGGCATGCCCGGGCTGGCCATGGTGACCGTGATGGCCGGAATCATTCTGCTGCTGATGGGCCTTACCGGCCTTGGCTCGACGGTGCGCTTTATTCCCCGGAGTGTCGTCATCGGCTTCACCAACGGCATCGCGGTGCTGATTGCCTCAACCCAGATCAAGGACTTCTTTGGCCTGCGCACGCCCGCCGTGCCCAGCGAGTTTCTTCCCCGGTTGAAGCTGCTCGCCGCCCACTACGCCAGCTTCAATCCCGCGGCGCTGGCGCTCGGTGTCGCCACGCTGGCCATCCTCATCCTGTTGCCGCGCTTGACCCGCCGTGTACCTTCCTCCATCGTTGCGGTACTGGCCTGCACCGCCGTGAGCGCCTTCTTTCACCTGCAGGTTGAAACCATCGGGACGCGTTTCGGCGGCATCCCGCGCGGCTTTCCGCCGTTCGCCATTCCCGACTTCCACGCCGAACACATTCTGCCTCTCATACCCGCGGCCTTCACGGTGGCCATGCTGGCCGCTCTTGAAAGCATGCTCTCCGCAGTCGTGGCTGACGGCATGACCGGCGACCGTCACAACTCGAACGTCGAGCTTGTGGCCCAGGGATTCGCCAACCTGATTTCTCCACTTTTCGGCGGCATCCCGGCCACGGGAGCCATCGCCCGCACGGCCACCAACATCCGCGCCGGCGCCCGCTCGCCCGTCTCCGGCATGATTCATGCGCTCACACTGCTGGGCATCCTGCTGGTTGCCGCGCCGCTGGCAAGCTACATTCCTCTTACCACCCTTGCCGCCGTGCTCTTTGTGGTGGCCTACAACATGGGCGAGTGGAAAGAAATCGGCTCGGTCCTCGAGATGGACTTTGCCGCCATCTCCGTCTGGCTGGTTACGTTTTTGCTCACGGTGTTTGCCGATCTCACCGTTGCCGTCGGCGTCGGCCTCACGCTGGCCGCGCTGCTCTATATCCGCAAAGTCGCCGACACCACCACCGTCTCTCACGTCACGGACGACTACATCCGCGACGGCATGCCCCACGTTCTGCAGGGGCGCATCGTTCCGCCCTACGTCACGCTGCTGCGCATCCACGGTCCATTTCTGTTCGGCACCACGGAAAAGTTGGTTGAAGCCACGGCAAACATCGACGCCTTCGAGCCCATCGTTATCCTGCGCCTGCGCAACATGACGGCCATCGACGCCACCGGCATTCACGCCATTGAGAGCTTCGCCAAGCGCCTGCACGAGTCAGGCCGCGCGCTGATTCTCTGCGGCGCCATGGAACAGCCGTCGAAGCTGCTCAGCGGTGCGCGCTTCCTCGAGCGCGTGGGCCAGGAAAACATGATGCCCAACGTGCAGGCAGCGCTGGACCGCGCCGGCGAGCTGTTCGCCGAGAGGGTGGCGTAAAAACAGGGATCAGGGGTCAGGGATCAGCCACCCCACCGACAAAGACCCGTCGGTGGGGACCCCGATAGGGAACAGGGATCAGGGAGTAGGGTCCCATGGGACAAGGGACTCAGAAGACAGTGTTTAGTGGTCAGGTGTCAGGCGGCGGGAAACTTCAGGTTTTTATTGCGCAAATGCATGTTGCGTAAGTCGGGGTCCGGATCTTTATCCCCATTTTGGTCGCATTCGGCGGGATGAAGGGGTACGAATTGACCAACTTCCGCAGCATGTCCTGAAATGTCTCAAACGGCACGGACAAATTTTCCGAGAATGGGGCATTTCGTCGGGACATTCATGGCAGCAATCTTCCAAATTTGCATGTATTTTGTGGGTATTTTGCTGCTTTTGGGGCCTTCTTAGCAGCAATTTGTACGCTTGAAACTTGAATATCGGGCGTCGGTAGTTGAGGTTGAGCGGCTCCTTGTTCGCACGCTTCAGCAGGCCTTTACGCGGATATGACCTTCTTGCCCATAAGAGAGGAATTTCTTGTCTCGCGTGATCACCACAAGTCCGTGGACGCGAGCTGTTGCGGCAATGATGCGGTCGGCAGGATCGCTCGGAGGTGTTCCAGGCAGGGAAGTCGAGGCAATCAGAACCTGCGGTGTCAATGCCGCCAGCCGCACTCCGGGAAGTGCAACCAGTGTTTCAAACCAGGCCTCGGCAGAAAGCGTAAGCTGCACGCGCCCCTTCGCAGCCAGTGTGCCGATCTCCCATGCTGTGAAAGGCGATACATAGACCCCCAAATTGGCTGCGCGTGCTGCTCGAATTGCCGTGCGGCTGCCTGCCGACATTGCGTCCCCGCTCATAAGCCAGATCGCCGCGCACGTGTCCAGCAAAACAGGATCCGTCATCTATTGCTCCGCGTCCCAGATCTCGTCTGTGCTCTCTGTGAGATCCACGCCCGGAGCGATGGTGACTGTTCCCCGCATCGCTCCCCAAAGCTCGACGTTTTCATTCGCCTCTTCGTCGATGGGAACAATGGCTGCAATCGGGCGGTTGTGTTTGAGAAGGATAATGCGGTCCTTCTTGCCTTGAGCCACATCGTCAATCAAGCCCAGGCACTGTGACTTGAATGCAGTCACCCCAATCGTAGTTTTGTTCATCGATTTAGCAGCCATAGGCACCTCAATATGGTCCATTATAAGTGGACCATATTGAAAATGCAATCACTTTATCCAATCCGCTGTGGCACCTTGCGGAAGACCCGGTTGTAGATTTCAAAGGCCAGCTCCACGCTCTCGCCGATGGCCACTCCCGTGGGCACCACGCGCACGTTCACTTGGCTTTGGCGGGCCAGCCGGATGCCTGCGATGAGGCACGCGCCCAGGTACACCATGCCCCGGTTGATGCGGGGCATGGCTGCGTCGGGGTCAAACATTACTGTACCCCGCTTCGCGACTGGGCCCCGCTTCGCGCCTGGTGCTCCACCAGGGGTGCAGGCCGTCCCAGAAAGACCTCAGAAGGAAGGTAGCGGCGGGTCTCGCCGCACAGCGGACAGTCAACGGTAATCGACTGAAAAGGAAAGTCTTTCGGGCCAGCAGGCACATCCCGCCGGCATCGCTTGCAGGTCACCACGAAGAGCTTGCGAGTTGAAACTCCGGGAAACATGAAAGCTAGTGTAGGCGAATATATGACGAAAGTCTATGGGTAGACTGTGGGTAAATCATTCAATTCCTATTTCGGACAGGTAAATGTCGGAGCTGCCCACAAATATGCCGCCAGCGTTATACGGGCAAGGTCCTTTGCTCAAGCGAGGGCGAGAGCGCAGAAGCTTGCATCGCTGTGGTGCGGGACTGATCGGGACCCGCTAATCGAGTAAGGGTGATCACTGTGATGTCGTCGTCCTGCCCAAACCCGATGGCCTTTTGAGCAATGGTCTCGGCGGAGTGATCTGCAATCGCTACCGTGCGATCGAAGCCAAACAGTTCACCCGTTTCATTGCGGGCTTCGACCACGCCGTCCGTCACAAGAGTCAGCTGTTTCTCAAACTCAAATGAAAAGGCTGACTCCGCGTAAGTGGAATCCGCCGCCAGACCAAGTGGAAGCCCGTTGTCGAGTTGAAGTTCTTTGCCGCTGAGATAAGGAGAAAGATGGCCTGCATTCGCAATTGTGAGTGAGCCGTTGCGGTCGGCGCGGACGACGAGGCAGGTTACGAATCCGCCGGCGCTGCGGGCCAGCATACGCTGGTTCATTGATTCGAGGATTTTGCCCGGATTTTGAGTGTAGTGCGCCAGCGTGCGCACCGTGCCGACGAGCAGCGAAACGGTCATGGCGGCTGCCATGCCCTTGCCACTTACGTCGCCGATCACAACCAGGATTCCATCGTTTGACGTTGGAAATATTTGCGCAAAATCACCGCCGACTTCGCTGAACGGCTTGTAAACGGACTCGATGCGGAAGCCGGCCACGGCTGGGACTTTCTCGGGGATAAGCACCTGTTGCACGATGCGAGCGGCTTCAACTTCCATGGTCAACCGCAGCTTTTCGCGCCGGTCACGAATCAGATCGCGAACAATGATAGCCAGTGTCGTCCCTCCAAGAAGAACCATAGCAATGCTGGTCATTTGCCATCGCCAGCCGCCGATAGTGACTTGTCCCGGGATGTGTGTGCGATCTCGAAAGCTTGACGACAAAGTGAAGCGGACCAGAAAAAAAGCGGAGAATGCGTAGGCATTCATTCGGTCGCGAACATTCGTATGTCGAAAGCCCTGGATGAGGAGGATAGCAAGGGAAGCCTGTGAAACGAAGATTGGCCATTGCCGAACGAACGCAATCGACGGGACCCAGCCAGCGATGCCGACGCCAAGGTAAGCAGGCCAGAGGAGCCATGTCCAACGGTGATTGCGAATCCTCATTGCCTCTGCGGCTGTCTCGACAAGTGCAGCCGTGGAAAAGGCTAAAATTGCCCATTCTGACCTTTCTCCTCCGCAGTAATTCCAGACCCCCGCCAGCGTTATGAGTGCGAAGAAGACACCCATGGTCAGGAAGGCACGATAATCGGGCGCAGTCCGCCAGAGTGCCAGGTATGCCAACGCCAGGGAGAATTCAAGCGCCGCGAAGATCAGAATTGGCGTGTTCTGGACCTGCTCAACCAGCGTGTGCGGCGTGAAGACGTGGCTGAAGAAGGGCAGAGCCGCCCCCAAAAACAACGCGAGAGTCATGCGGGCATCGTCCTTTGCCTCAACGTCTGCTCGGCAACGACTACCTGAGCCGCGTTGCCCGCCGAACCTCGAGTCACGAAGGCCAACGGCGCTCGGAGCATGGACAGAGAAGATTTACCGTCTGGAAGAAGCACTCCTGACACTATACCGGACGAATAAAACACTGTCCGCATTTCCCTGACATCGTCAATCGAAGTCTATCTCCGCAACCGGCCGTTCAACCGTCATCTCTTTAGGAAAAGGAATCACCAGCCAGGATACGCGTGAGGGCAATCACCAAGTCAGAATACGGGCTCTGGGCGAATCAGGGCCTAACCGTCAGTTACTTTATGGAAATTTCAAAGCACGTATTGACCCGCTTGCTTTCTACCTTAGGTCATCTGCGGTTTTCGGAAACGGGCAAAAGCTTGCCGTTCGGTGATCTCCTGGTTGTTTCGACTGGGCTGACATGGGCGCTCTTCTCTTCCCGGTCCCTAAATGCGAGGGATCTCCACCCCAGCGACGTCGACTTGTCGCTGGGGTGGAGATCCGGGGCACCCTGGCTTTCGTAAGGACTCAGCGCGGAGTCTATTGCCCTGCGTCGGTTTTGGTGATGAACGCCGCAACCCGGTCGTGCAGTTGCTTCAGGCTCTCGTCGCGCACGTAGACCATGTGGCCGGACTCGTACCAGTCGTACTCAATGTTCTTGGCCAGCGACTGCGGAATCGGCAGATGTTTCTCTTCGTACTGGGCGGCGAAAAACGGCGTCGCCAGATCGTAGTAGCCGCCGTTCACCATCACCTTGAGCCGCGGATTGGTCTTCATTGCCTCTGCCAGGTCCGGCGCCACGTTCACGCTCACCGGATTATCGCGATGCTTGAAGTCCCACTGTGTGCCATCGAACTGCGCCCCCGGAATGTAGGTTTGCCCCTCGCCGTACTTCAGCGTCTTGCGCACGTAATCGTTGAACAGCGACACATACGCCGACGAAATTGCCGCGCTCTGCGGATCGTAATCCGCGGCTTGACTCAGCGGGTCGATCGACGGACCAGAGAAGCGCGTATCCAGCCGCCCTGTCGTCATGCCTTCGTCGTCCTCCAGCGTCTTTTCAAATTCGCCGCCGCTCACGCGCAGATCGGCCTTCAGCAGGTACGCCACCGGCAGGCCCGTGTATGCATGCAGCTTTTCGGCCACCGCCTGCTTTTCGTCCGCGCTGATGTCTGTGCCAAGGGCCAGCGCATGCGCGTACGGCCCAGTGGTGAACTCTTCCACTTCCTTCAAAAACGGCTCCAGCGCCGGCGGCTGCGTGGGCAGCTTTTTGTGGTACCAGGCAGTGGCTGCATAGGTGGGCAGAGCCAGCACGTAGGGAAGATCGACGCCCGGGTTGCCGGTGGGAACATCGATGTCGGTCGTGAAGTTGAAGATCTGCGACAGCAGGATCACGCCATTCAGATCGATGCTCTGCTTGTTCTCAAGAATGTCGGCCAGCACCGCCGAGCGCGTTGTGCCGTAGCTCTCACCGAAGATGAACTTGGGCGAATTCCAGCGGTCGTACTTGGTGATGAACCGCGCAATAAACCGAGCAAACGCGTTTCCATCTTCATCGATGCCCCAGAAGGCTTTGCCCGCGTCCTTGCCTGTGAGCCGTCCGAAGCCTGTTCCCGGCATGTCAATGAACACCAGGTCGGTCACGTCGAGCAGGGAATTGGAATTGTCCACCATTTTGTAGGGCGCGGCCGGCAAGTGCGTGTCGGTATCCGTCACCACATGCTTCGGGCCCACGGAGCCCATGTGCAGCCACACGGTGGCCGCTCCAGGGCCGCCGTTATAGAGAAACGTAATGGGGCGGTCTTCGGCTTTCGAGTCTTTCTTGAAGTACGCCACGTAGAACATGCGTGCGGTAGGCGGCGCATCCTTCGCCTCCTTGGGCGCATCCAGTGCCAGTTGGGTGTCGGCCTGTGGCTTGCCGTCCAGACCCAGTTGCGCGTCCTGCGCATCGGTGGAGCCCACTGTCAACGTACCCGCAATCGCCGTATAGGCAATATGTTGTCCGCCCACCACCACGTCGCCCTGGGTGGTCACATCTGCCGGCGCGGGCTTCTCGGTGGTTTTATCGGTGGATTTGTCAGCGGTTTTATCGGCGGAAGTCTTGGCGTTCGGGGTATCTTCAGCGGCAAGGCAGACAGCGAAAGCGGCCAGCGACGCGGTGAGCGCGGCTGTGGCAAGGCATCGGGCAAAGAACATTATTGACCTCTCAGAAGTGGAAATTTTCTCTACTCTACGACTCGTTGGGTGCATCCGTGCATGGGCCTGATTGTGCCGTTTGTTTCGGAAAACAGGCCCCTCCCGCGCTCCCCGGCCTGAGCCGGGAACAGCGGGAGGGGATTGAAAACTACTTCTGGTCTGTGACCAGCGTGCCGTTGATGTCGCGCACCTCGACAGGTCCGAGTCCGGCGTCCTTCAGGCCCTCCTCGATCTTCGAGCGATCGCCCGCCGTCACGATGATCATTTGGTTGGGGTGCAGATACTCCCCGGCCAGGCGCGCCATGTCAGCTTCAGTCAGTGCGGAGTACTTGGCCGGCAGGGTTGCGTAGTAGTCCAGCGGCCGGTCGTAAAGGAAGATGCTGTAGAGCGCCTGCGCCACACTGGCCGTGGTCTCAAACTGACCCGGCAGCGAGCGCATGCTGGCGTCCTTGGCCTCCTTGAGTTCGTCCGCCGTGGAGGGCTTGGCCGGGAAGTTGCGGATTTCGCCCATCAACTCCTTCGCCGCTGCCGCAGTCACGTCGGTGCGCACCAGCCCGCCGGCAAGAAACGGACCGCCGTATCGATAAGCCATGAATCCCGAACTGGCGCCGTAGGTGTAGCCATGCACCTCGCGCAGGTTCATGTTGATGCGGCTGGCAAATGCGCCGCCCAGCGTGTAGTTCATCACTGTGAGCGCAGGGCGGTCCGGCGAGCTCTGCGGAATGCCGGGTCCGTAAGCAAACAGAGCCGTCTGCGGAGCCCCCGGCTTGTCGACAATCACTACGCGGGTTTGCTCCGGTGTGGCCGGCGCGGGAATCTCCGGCGGCGGCGCTGTGGCGTTGTTCCACGAGCCGAAGTACTTCTTCGCCACCTTTTCCGCGTCCGCCTGGGTTACGTCGCCCACCAGCACCAGCGCTGAATCCTTGGGGCCGTAGTGCGCCTTATAAAATCCGCTGATGTCGCCGGGTGTCAGCGAGGTTATGCTTTCCTGGGTTCCATTGCTGCTCTGCCCATAGGGCGAGTCGCCGAAAAACAGCTTCGGAGCCACGCGGAACGCCATGCTCTGCACATTGTCAGTTTCCTGTGCGATGCTCACCAGCCGCTGCTTGCGGTCGCGGTCCACATCGTCGGGACGAAACCCGGGATGCTGGGCCACATCCGCCAGCAGGTCCAATCCCTCGTTCACATGCGTGGTCAGCAGCGTCATCGTCACGATGCCGGCATCCATGCTCGACGTCGTGTTGATGGTTGTGCCGATGCGCTCCTGGTCTCCGGCCAGCTTTTCCAGGTCGCGCGACTCAGTGCCGTCGCGCATGATCGCCGAGGTGAGCGATGCCAGGCCCGACTTGCCGGCAGGATTGTTGTCGCTTCCCGCGCGCGATACCAACTCTGCCGTGAGAACGGGCAGGGTGTGATCCTCCACAAGCAGCACCTTCATTCCGTTCTCAAGGCTGAACTCCTTCGGCACCGGCAGGTGCATGGTGGGAGAGGGGCCGGCTGCCGGCGCGGTCTTGCGCCAATCCTGCGCCGCCTCAAACTCCGGTGTGTAGGGGTTGGTGATCTTCACGTCCGCATCCGTGTCCGCCGGGCTGCGCGGCACATCGTCGAGCACCTTCTTGCCGGGAACGCAATAGATCACGACTGCCGCGTCCTTGGTCAGATACTTCGCTGCGGCCGCCTTCACGCTGGCCGCCGTAACGGCCTCGGTCATCGCCACGTCCTTCGGCAGGAAGTTCGGGTCGCCGGTGTACTGGTTGTACATGTCCAGCGTGTCGGCAACGCCGCCGAAGCCGCCCAGCCGTTGCAGTCCGCTGATCTTGTGCGTCAGGTCGAGAGCAATGTAGGAGTCCACCTCGGTCTGCGTCGGTCCATCGCTTTTCAGCTTGTCGACGACCTGCCAGAAGGTGGCTTCCAGATCCTCCAGCTTCACACCGGGCTTCGCCGTAATGTCGCAGGAGAGCGCGCCCGTGAGTTTCTCCTCATCCGTATCGCAGTGCGCCGACTGGGCCACCTGGTTCTTCAGCACCAGGGCCTCCTGCAGCCGGCTGGCCTTGGCGCTGCCCAGAGCAAATGAGGCCGCGGCAATGCTGTAGGATTCGGGATCGAATTTCGCAGGCGTCAGCCAGGCCACGGATAACCGCGACAACTTGACCGTGTCGGTCACGGTCTCACGCCGCTGAGAGGTGATCGGCGGGGTCACGGCCGTAACCGGATCAACCTTCGGTCCACTGGGAATCGGGCCAAAATACTTTTCCAGCAGCGCCTTCAACTGCTTTGGATCAAAGTCTCCGGCAATCGCGATAGACGCGTTGTTTGGGGTGTAGAACTGCTGGTGAAAATCGCGTACATCGGCAATGCGCGCCGACTCGATATCCCTGTGGCTGCCGATCACTTCGCCGCGATAAGGATGCCCTTCAGGAAAAAGCTGGTGAAACTCCGCTTCGTCGGCTACGGAGTATGGCTGTCCTTCGCCCTGCCGCCGTTCGTTGCGCACCACGTCACGCTGGTTGGTCAGCTTTACGCGGTCAAGGCCCTCCATCAGAAAGCCCATCCGGTCGCTTTCCAGCCACATGGCCAGTTCAAGCTGGTTGCTGGGCATTGTTTCAAAGTAATTCGTGCGGTCGAAGCTCGTGGTGCCGTTCACGTCCGTGGCGCCGGCCGATTCCACATACTTGATGTGCGCCTTCTCCCCCACATGCTCCGAGCCCTCAAACATCATGTGTTCAAACAGGTGAGCAAATCCCGTCCGGCCCGGCCGCTCATTCAGCGGACCCACGTGGTACCAAAGGTCCACGGCCACCAGCGGCAGCTTGTGATCTTCGTGCGTGAGCACCGTAAGGCCGTTGGCAAGCGTGTACTTTTCATACTTGATCTGCGGCAGCTGGTGCGGCGCCTGGGCAACTGCGGCTCCTACAAAACCGGCCAGCAACAAAACTGAACAAAGATACTTCTTTCCCGTGCTTTTCAAGTGAGTTCTCCTCTGATGTCGGATGAGAGAAAAGAGACGTACAGGCAGATTAACAACGGACGCTGCCCCTTGGACGATTGAAATACGCGAAATGTCTGCAGAATGTTCCATAAAGTGCCCCTTTGCCAGAAGCCGCTTGGGCGCAGCCGAGCTCGGTGCCCGCTCAATTCTGCGGCTTGTCGAAGGGCTGTTTCACAGTGATCCTTGGCCGGTCTTCCGCCTGAAGTTGTTTTGAGACAGCTTCAACCTCGCGAAACACCCGCAGCAGGTTGCCGCCCAGAATCTTCCGGCAATCCTCGGCCGTGTAGCCGCGCGCCATGAGAGCCGCTGTTATCTTTGGCAAGTCCGCTGCCGAATCGATGCCCTGCGGCAGTTGCCCGCTGATGCCGTCAAAGTCCGAGCCCAATCCCACGTGATCCACGCCGGCCACCTTGGCAATGTGGTCGATCTGGTCAATTAATTCGGAGAACGGCGGACGTGGAATCCGGTCGGCGTAGCTGCGTTGCAATTTGTCGATGTCGGCCTGGCTTGCCTCTTTGCCCTCGGCCTTTGCCTTGTCCTTCAGCGTCTGCACCGCTGCCTTCACCTCAGGCTCCATCGCCTTTTGCGCGTTGCGGTACTCCTGCGACACAAAGGCCGAGTAGAAGTTCACCTGCACCACGCCGCCCTTTGAATCCGGCCCGCCGGAGTTGGCAATGGCCCGCAGCATGTCGTCGGTCATGTTGCGCGGCGCGTCGCACAGCGCCCGCGCTCCCGAGTGCGACGCGATAATCGGTGCGCGGGTGATGATCAGCGTCCTGAAGAATGTCTTGTCAGAGACGTGCGACACGTCCACCATCATGCCCAGGCGGTTCATCTCGTACACCACATCTTTGCCGAACTCGGTCAGACCTTCTTTTGTGTGCGGCACGGTGGTGTCGTCGGCATCGCCCGAGCTGTCGGCCCACCCGTTTGAATTCATCCAGGTCAGCGTCATGTACCGCACGCCGAGCGCGTAGTACTGCCGCAGCAAAGCCAGCGAGTCCTCGATGGAGTGCCCGCCTTCAATGCCCATCAGCGCCGCCAGCTTGTGGTCCCGGTGCGCCTGCTCAATGCCCGCTGGCGAGGTCACCAGCTCCATCTGCCCCGGATGCTTTGCCGCCTGCTGCTTTACGGCGTCAATCAGTTCCAGCGTACGCCGCGCATAGTGGCCCTTGTTCGCCTCCGGTTCCACCCAGATGGCGAAGAACTCCGCCGTCAGGTTCCCCTTTTTCGCCGATTCCAGGTCCAGCTCCCCGCCCTTCAGCGGATCGCCCATGTCAAACTGCTCGTCGAGGAACCGCTGCGGTGTATCCGCGTGCGTATCAATCACAATTGCCGACGCGTGGACCTGTGCGGCGCCTGGTCCATCCGCGCGCTTTGGTTGCTGCGCCACGCTCGTTTTTTTTGCCATGTTCTGTGCCGGCCTCGCTGCCGTCTGGGCGACTAAAGCCGCCCCTGCCCCTGCCGCCAAAGCCACCGCTCCGGCCCACGCAAGCACCGCGGCCGCAGTCCGCAAAATCCTGGAGTTTCCGTCGCAATTGCCCATAAGCTTGCCTGTGAGTTTATACCCAGGCCCTTACCCTCGCCCTAGGCCCCCATCCAAGCTTGCAGCCCCTCTCTTTTGCTATACTTGATTGGTTCACCTCGGGCGGAGGTGGCGAAATTGGCAGACGCACTAGCTTGAGGTGCTAGCGCCGCAAGGCATAGGGGTTCAAGTCCCCTCCTCCGCACCAATGAATCGCGAGTTTTGAGCCTTTTTATTGAAGGTTCCCGCGAAAAATTCAGCTCCGGCCAGTCCGGGCAGATTTGGAAACAGGTTCAGCAATGCAGATTCTCTTCTATGTGCTCATCGTCCTCCACCTGATCGTGTGTTTCTTCCTGATCGGTGTCGTCCTTATCCAGCAGGGCCGCTCGGCTGACCTCGCCGGCGCTTTTGGTGGTCAGGGCTCTCAGACGGCATTCGGTCCGCGCGCCGCAGCCAACGTCCTCACCCGCCTTACCACCTGGTCGGCCATCATCTTCATGTGCACCTCCATCGGCCTGGTTGTCCTCTATAACCGCGCCAGCACCGTGCATTCTGTCCTGCAGGGTTCGAGCCCTGCTCCCATCAGCACACCGGCCAAGTAAGGCGCGACACTGGAACACGGGCTTCTATGCGTTTTGGCTCGCCCGCCCATAAGGCATAACCAGATTCTTCAACATTACTGATCAGCACTCCAGATCAAGGACAAGCACGCCATGCCGCTCTCCGGAGAAGCCATTCGCCTCATGAATTACATTGACGACGTCGCCGTCACCCTGCGCCGCGTCCTCGCCACCATCCCCGCGCTCACCGCCGAGGAGCGCGCACGTGTGGCCGAGCATCTGATCGCCGCCCGGCCCAACGCCGCAGATGTAGCTGAGGCCCTCAACGCCAAATAGATCCGGCGACTGCTGGCATCAAGACCTGAGTCCCGCGGCTTGATTGTGACCCGTTTTCGAACCAAAATCCGCCAGCTACCCTCCTCTCGACACCCGCCCGGACCATACGACGACCACAAAAGTGGCATTTCCGTTAACTATGGGGAAACGTAAGATTCAGGTGAATGGGTGTCGAAAGAGGGAACCTGGTGCCAACCGCGAGAGTGCTTGAAGCGGTTACCGAAGAAGTAACTTCGTCCATGTGCGACGCCGCGCATATGCAGGCCTCGATTGACAGTACCCAGGATCTCATCTGGTCCGTCGACCTCAACTTTGCCCTCGTCACCTTTAACAAGGCGTTCGCCCTCCACTTCAAAAACAACCGCGGAGTGATCATCGCTCCCGGCATGTTAAGCCACGAAACGCTGCCGCCGGAAACGGCTGCACTCTGGCCTCCCATGTACCAACTCGTCCTGGACAAGGGCGCGTTCCGCGCGCAATATCCACTCAACGACGGCCGCTATCTCGACCTGTCGTTTGTTCCCATCAAGCAAGACGGATGCGTGGTCGGCATCTCGGTCCTGGGCAGAGACATCACCGAGCAAAAAGTCGCACTGGAGCGCCTGTCTTCGACGCTCGAAGTGCTGCGCGCCAGCGAGAGCCGTTACCGCATCGCCTTCCAGACCAGCATGGATGCCATGTGCATTGCGCGCCTCAGCGATCGCGTCTACCTCGACGCGAACGAGGCAGCCCTGAACATGTTTGGATACGCAAGGGAAGAATTCATCGGGCGAGGCGTGGAGGAGCTCAACATCTTTGTCGACCCGGAGGACCGGAAACGTTCCCGGAAGCTGCTCGACCTCGACGGTGAATATCGCAATCTCGAATTCCATTTGCAGAGAAAAGATGGAGAGACCTTCTGGACAATCTTTTCCGCTTCCGTCATCGACCTCGACGGCACGCCCTGTGTCCTGAGCGTCGGCCGCGACATCTCTGAAGCCCGCGCAGCCAAGCAGGCCATCGAAGGTGCTGAACAGAAATACCGTGAGATCTTCGAGCATGCTCCGGAAGGGATCTTCCAGACCAACGCTGAAGGGAAGGCGATCACCGTGAACACGGCGGGCGCGCGCATGCTGGGTTATGGGTCCTCAGCCGAGGCCGAGGCCGCAGTCACTGACTCCACCAGCCACATGTGGCTGGTGCCGGAGGATCGTGAACGCTACGTTGCCTTGATGGAAGAGCACGGCGAAGTCAGGCACTACCCCTGCCAGTTCAAGCGCGCGGATGGATCGCCGATCTGGGTTTCAGTCACCGATCGCCGCATCGCCGGCCCAGATGGCAGAACTCTTTATTACCAGGGCTTTATTGAGGACCTGACCGAACAAAGGAAGCTGGAAGCTGCCCTGAAGGCGACCATCCGCGAACTGCAACTGCTGAGCGAGATGAACAACGCGCTGCTGCACGCCACTACCGAGGAAGGCCTGCTCAGAGAGTACTGCCGCGTGATGGTTGAGACCGGCGGTTATCGCATGGCGTGGGTCGGCTTTGCTGAAAGCGGTCCCGGCAAGCGCATTGTCCCCGTTGCGTCCTTTGGCCACGATCAAGGCTATCTTGAATCGATCGATATCTGCTGGGATGATTCGGTGCGCGGCAACGGTCCAACGGGCCGGTGCATCAAGTCAGGTAAAGTCGAGGTCGCTGAGGAGATTCTCAACGATCCCCGGGTTGCTCCCTGGCGCGAGAATGCGCTCAGGCATGGATTCAGATCGTCCATCGCTCTTCCGTTTCGCCATACCGAAGGAAGCAAGGCCGTGCTCACTGTGTACGGAGACGTTCCCTGCGCCTGGACCCAATCCGAGCAAAGGCTGCTCGAGCAGATCGCCTCCGATCTGGGCTTCGGCATCACCACGTTGCGAACGGCGGTCTCCAGGGCGGAGTCGCAGGAAAGCCTGCGCGCCAGCCTTGAACAGACCATTCAAGTAATCGCTGAGACCGTTGACCGCCGCGATCCTTATACCGCTGGCCATCAGCGCCGCGTCGCCGATCTCTGCGTGCGCATCGCCGTGCAGCTCGGCTTGTCCGACGACAGAATCCATGGCCTGCGCCTTGCCGCCGCCATTCACGATTTGGGTAAAATCGGCATCCCCTCTGAGATTCTCTCCTGGCCCGGCCGCCTGACGCCCAGCCAGTTCAACCTCCTCAAGGAGCACGTGCAGTTCGGCTACGACATCATCAAGGACGTCAAATTCCCGTGGCCCATTGCGACCATCATCCTGCAGCACCACGAGCGCCTCGACGGTTCCGGTTACCCCAACGCAATTACCGCCGAACAGATTCTGATGGAGTCGCGCATCCTGGCCGTTGCTGATGTGGTTGAGGCCATGAGCTCGCATCGCCCCTACCGGCCTTCGCGCGGCATCGAAACCGCACTTGAAGAAATCCAGGTCAACCGCGACGTGCTCTACGATGCTGCCGTGGTCGACGCCTGCGCTCACCTGTTCTGCAACGAAGGGTACGCGTTTCCCGAATAGCGCCGCAGATCGGCACCGCTAAAGAAGAGTCAGCGCGCGCGTCCTCGAAATCAACGCGGACGTTTCTCTCGAGAATTGTGAAGGTTGATCGGCCGCGCCTCAGGCGGTCTGTTGGCTCACGATGCGGAGCGCGCCCGGCCTCGTCGTAAAGGCGCTGGCTGCTTCGGGGCTGGTCAGGATGGTCTGCTCATCGGCGAGCAGCAACAGAAATTCCTGCGCAGTCACTGGCCTTCCATACAACCAGCCCTGTGCATAGATTTTCTGATGGCTCGGATTGAAGTAATCCGCCTGGCGATAGGTTTCCACGCCTTCCACCACCACTTCAAGATTCAGTGACTCGGCCATGGCCAGAATCTGCGGCAGGATGGTCGCGCTCGCTGACTCGGTGCCGATGCCGCCCGTAAAGGCCTTGTCGATCTTGATGGTGTCGGCAAACAGGTACAGCAGCTTGTCCAGGTTCGAGTAGCCGGTGCCGAAGTCGTCGATGTGAATGCTGTGCCCCAGCTTGCGCAGCGTGCGGATGGTCTCCATGGCCGTCGCGCTGTCGGCTGCCGACCGCTCGGTCAACTCAATGGCAAGATTCCTGGGCTTCACTCGCGCCCGCTTCAGCGCGTTTTCAAGCATGGGCACAAACTTGGGATCGGAAAGGTCCGCGCCTGCCACGTTGATGCTGATTCTGAAATCGGGCCGTTCGCGCAGCGTCGCGGCAAAGTCCTCAAGGGTGCGCTTCAGAACCGTCTTCGTGATTGCGCCTACAAATCCAAACTCCTCCGCGATCTTCACAAACACGTCCGGCTTTACCTCGTTGCCCTCTTCATCCTTCCAGCGCGCCAGCGCCTCGGCTCCTACAATCTGCCGCGTCTCAAGATCAACGATTGGCTGATAGGCCACCGAAAGTTCGTCGCCTTCCGCCGCCCGCTTCAGTTGCTGCTTCAGCTCTCGTGTACGCGTGTACCGGAATGAGAAAGCAAGTCCGATGAGGATGCCGGCCAGGCCCCCTGCAAATGCGCTCGATGCAATCGTGTCTGCCTGGTTCAGGTAGGCGGCGCGCAATGAAGTAAATGCCGTCAGGCAGCTGAAGCCCTGTGCGGCGCAGTGGGTTGCATAAAGCGTCTGGCCCCGGCGGCCTGAAGCGTCAGTGAACCGGTTGATGGTCTTCAGATCGCTTGCGCCGATTGGCGCCACTACGTCGGCGCTTTTTAACGTGAGGGACGCATGCATCAGCAGAGGACCGGGGGCCACAGGCAAGGCGGATGCATACACAAGATAGCCGCCGTCCAGTTGGAGCAGCGTTCTCTCCGCCGAGCCGTTCGCAGCTGCGGTGTCCGCGCTCGTTACGACTGTTCCATCATGGAGCCGAACGGACGGCCGTTGCGCTCCGGCGATGCTCGCTGAATGTCCGCCTACGGCCGAGCATTCAACATTGCCGCCCTCAAGGCGACCCGCATCCTTCACGACCTGGGACTGGAACACCAGTCCGCGCAGGTAAGCGACCTCCTCGTCAGAGCAGGCGCCATAGGGCGACGACTTCAGAATTGTGAGGATTTTGTGCGCTTCAGAGAGGGAAGAGTCGGCCTGCGCCGCAGCCAGCCTTGCATAGGACTGAAGCCAGATTCTGGCCTCGATCATCACCAGTCCACAGCCAAGGACCGTACCCAGGATCGCACCGACAACGGCCATGACACTCATGGCCAACCAACCGATTTGAACGCGCCGCCCTAGAAAACGCATAAATGCAGTACCGGGATTCTCTTTGGGCCGACCTACATAAGATCTCCGGCTTAACCCCCACTATCTCTAACATCTAACGGTTTTCGAAATGCTGAACAATACCCCTTTTAGGTAACGTCGAAAACGCGTTCCAGTAATCAAGCGGCGAATTTCGCTCACAAGCTTCGCAAGCATGCGGATGGTCTGGCGCGTCCTGTGAGCCGCCATCTTCAATTTGAAGCGCAAAAACTACCCGCACCCATCGAACCCCTACAATAAGAACAACTCATGCCCACTGTTGCCATCATCGGAGCCGGCCCTCTTGGCCGCTGGCTCGCTCTCGAGGCCGCCCGCGCCGGCTTCTCCGTCCTGCTTGAAGACGTCATGCCCTCGAACCTGCATCACGCCGAAGAAGCTATTCGCGCCGTACTCGGCCCGGACGCCCTGCCCAGCGTGACCTTCGTCTCCACCATTGAAGATGCGGTCCGCTCAGCCGATCTTGTCATCGATTGTGTCCCCGATGAGCTTGAATCGAAGCTGGAGATTCTCTGGCTTCTCGACCGCATGGCCCCGCCCCACACCGTCTTCGCCACGCCCACCACCCGACTTTCCATCGGCGACCTGGCCAACTGCACCTATCGCCCTGAAAAGTGTATCGCCATCGTGGCGGAAGCCCGCGCGTTGTCTTCCGGCGGCACTGGGCAAATCCTGCTCCGCACCACGGCCCGCACCGCGCCTGAGACGATCAGCCTCATCCGCGATTTCTGGCTCCGGCTGAGTTTCCAGCCGACCTTTGAACGGGAAGGGTGAAGGCAGGGAACAGGGAACAGGGAATAAAACCACGATTGCTTGCCGCAATACCTGACGATTCAGAGCTGAGAGCTAGAAGCTAGAAGCTAGAAGCTAGAAGCTAGAAGCTGTCCCCTAATCCCTGCCTTTGAGCACTTCTTCGTAATACTGCACATAACGCGGCACCACCAGCGACGCACAGAACCGCTTCTGCGCCATCTTCCGTCCCGCATCCCGCATGACTTCAAGCCGGTCCCGATCGCTCAGCAGGCTCAGCGCTCCCTTCGCCATTCCATCCACGTCGCCCACGGCATAAAGCAGTCCCGTTTCCCCATCGTCAATCAGCTCGGGAACTCCGCCCACGCGCGTCGCAATCGAGGGCACCTTGCAAGCCATCGCCTCCAGCGCCGCCAGCCCGAACGACTCCAGTTCGCTGGGCATCAGCATAAGATCGGCCAGCGGCAGCAGTTCATTTACGCGCTCCTGCTTGCCCAGGAAGTGCACGCGCGACTGAATCCCCTTGTCGTGCGCCAGCCACTCGGCCGCCGATCGGTCAGGCCCGTCGCCCACCAGCACAAGCTGCGATGGAATCTCCTTCGTCACCTGCGCAAACACCTTCACCACGTCCACCACGCGCTTCACCGGCCTGAAATTCGAAAGGTGCATCAGGATCGGCTCATGGGGCCTTGCAAAGCGTGCGCGCTCCTCCGCCCTCTTTTCCTCGTCCTTTATGGGCGCATAGACGTCGCAGTTCACAAAGTTCGTTACCACCTCAATGGGCCGGGTGATGCCGAAACTCTCCACCGTTTTTTCTTTCAGATAATTCGAAATGCTCGTCACGCCATCGCTTTCCTGGATGGCGTAGCTTCGTAATCGGCAAGTAGCTGCGGTCCAGTCCCACCAGCGTAATGTCGGTGCCGTGCAGCGTGGTTACAAACGGCAGCCGTCGTCCCTTGCTCGCCAGAATCTGCCGCGCCAGCAGTGCGCTTACTGAGTGGGGAATGGCATAGTGCACGTGCAGCAGGTCGAGCTCGCAGAACTCGGCCACCTCCGCCATGCGCGAAGCCAGCGCCAGGTCGTACGGTGGAAACTCGAACAGCGGATAATTCGAGACTGGAACCTCGTGATAAAAGATTCCCTCGTTGCGCCCTGTCAGCCGGAACGGCTGCGAATAGGAGATGAAGTGCACCTCGTGCCCCAGAGCCGCCAGTTCAATGCCCAGCTCCGTTGCCACCACGCCCGACCCGCCGTAGGTGGGGTAACACGTAATCCCGATCCGCATTTTGCCTTCTTAAGGAACCGATTTTTCTTAGATGCCATTGTTAAGGACGTTCGCCCGCGCCGGTAAGATTCAGCAACTCGCCTATTCTTGAGCCGCGGGCCCGCCAGAAACCATTAACTCCCCAAAATGAATCAATTCAAGACCGGGGAACTCCTTGACGGCCCCGAGAGCCTCACGCTCAACGTCTCTCGAGGCGCGCAGCCGGGTCCGCACCTTGTCCAGATCGGCATCGTTGTACCCCGGATGCGTCACCAGTTCCCATGTGCCCTCCGGAAGTCCCTTGAGTAGCGACCGCACCGTTTCCGTGTTCAGAACACCGGTGCCCACCACGGCAATGGTTCCGTCGGTCGTCCGAAATCCCTCTTCTTCAATCACCCGCCGGCAGGCTGCCTCAAGCCTGCGCAGCGCACTCACTTCGGCGCACCGCGCCCATGGAGCGCCGGCCGTCGCCCGCACTGCCCACACCGGCTCAAACGGATTCCGCACCGCGCTGATGCCCGCCGCGCGCGCCGCCCGCAACACGGGCCGCAGTACCCACGGAAACATGTGCGTGTGCTTGTGCGTGTCGATGTGCGTCAAGCGCAATCCCCGCGCGGTGAGCAGCGCGATCTGCGCCCCCGTCTCGGCCTCAATCTCCTCCGCGCTGATTCGCCGGGCAAACAGCCGCATCAGGAACGAGTTCAGCGAATCGCGGAAGCGCCAAGTTTTCTTGTTCACTAATGTTGGGATCCGGCCCGGCTCGAGCGCCGGCTCCCCATCCACGAGCACCACGTGGCAGCCCACCCCCAGCGAAGGAACGCCAATTGCGGCTTCGATGGCTGCATCCGCGGCTCCGCCCCTGGCCATGAGCGAGGTGCTGGTCAGCACTCCGGCCCCATGCAGTTCAAGGATGGCGCGGTTCACACCCGCCGTCAGTCCAAAATCGTCCGCATTCACAATCAACCGGCTCACCGGCTGAGTCTATCAACCCAGGGCACTGCGGGTCAGGTCAGACGAGATCGGTTGAGGCCTGCGCAATATCGAATGCGCTGGTATCATGGAAAAAGGCCACGCTGTCACCCAGGCGATCCGTGGGCGGTTAGCTCAGTTGGTTAGAGCGCCTGCCTTACAAGCAGGAAGTCGGGGGTTCGAGTCCCTCACTGCCCACCACGACTTCGGCAGGTCCTTCCCTTTCACTTCGTTCAAGGTCAGGATTTCGCCTGCGGGCTCAGACGCCCGCAAAGCGGCTCAAGTTCGAGTCCCTCACTGCCCACCACGAATCTTCTCCAACTCCACACTTGGCAATCGTTTCAACCGGCGGGGCAGTCCACGTCAATGGGGCGTCCGCAGATCGAGCTCGCATTGGAACTCGACCCGTCCAGCCCGCCTTCGGGTTGCGAGTGAAAATGGCGCAAGCGTATAGTTGGCCCTGGCCGGATGGGAAGAAAATCAGTCCGCCAAAACCAGCCTTCGGGTCCTGCCCATGCTCAGCCGACGGAAATTCCTCGCCGCTCTTTCAGCCTCTTTGTCGCTTCTGCCTTCCGCGCTTGCCGAAGCCCCTTACCGCAAGCCTGCCAACCGCAATATCAAGTGGGCGCTGTCTGAGGCGTTGTGGGGCTACTATCCTCAAGGTCCATTCACTGACATTCTCGACGTGATGACCGATACCGGATTCATCGGCGTGCGTCTGGCCGGGTTCCCGCACGTGCTTGAGAAGTTTGGCATGACCCAGGCCCAGATGGTGCGCGAGGTTTCAAAGCGAAATCTCCACGTGGTGACCATCTCCTGGAACGGGCGGCTCAGTGACCCAACGGCGCGCCAGGAGACTCTCGACAGCGCCCGCGAAGCCATGAAGTTTCTCGCCGACTTCGGCGCAAGCCATCTGGTGGTTTTTTCACCCAGCCGCACCACGCCCGGCGCAGACACGCCTGAAGCCTTCAAACAGTTGTGCGAGCGCTGCAACCAGATCGGCGAACTGGCCGGCACCATGGGCTTCACCGCGGGCCTGCACAATCACATGGGGCAGATGGTTCAGAACCAGGAAGAAGTGGACCGCTTCATGGCGATGACCGATCCAAAACTCTTCGGCCTCTCGCCAGATACATGCCACCTGAATCTCGCCGGCTGCGACGTGGTCGGCACCCTGGAGCGGTACAAGCACCGCATTAAATTCCTCGACTACAAAGACTCCAAGTGGACTGAGCCCACCAAGGACTGGGTGCAGCCGAACGGCAAAGTTTTCCCCAAGGACTCAACCTCTGCGCGCTTCTTTAACAGCAGTTATGATCTCGGCGAGGGACAGATTGATTTTCCCGCATGCCAGCGCGTGCTCAAGAGAGTGGATTATCGCGGCTGGATCTGCGTCGATCTCGACACGTCGCGCCTCGGCCCGCTCGCCGACTTCAAGCGCTGCGGAGATTACATCGTCAACAAGCTGGAGCCAATCTATTTATGAACCGCCGTGAATTCTCCTTTGGAGCGATGGCAATGGCTGTGCAGACAACCGCGCCGAAGCACCGCATCATCGATGCCCAGGTCCACGTCTGGATCAACGATGCGCATTATCCGTGGGCGCCGGAAACGAAGAACCCTCCCAAGGAAGATCGCACGCCCGACCTGTGTCTTGACCTGATGAAGGCCAACGGCGTGGAGCGCACGGTGATCGCGCAATACATCGGCTATCTCTGGGACAATCGCTACGCGCTCGACTCCGTGAAGAAATACGCGCCCATGTTCATGGGCGTTTGCCGCGTCAACCCCACCGATCCAGCGGCGCCCGACCAGCTCTCAAAACTCACCTCCGAAGGATTTCACGGCGTGCGCATCAGTCCCGCAGCCGACGCCAACGGCGATTGGATCAACGGCCCTCTCATGCCGCCACTGTGGAAGCGCGCCGAGGCGTTGCATGTGCCCATGCAGGTCTACGCGCCCATCACGCGCATCCCTGACCTGGTTCATCTCATCGAACTGTGCCCCGATTTGACGGTCGTCATCGACCACATGGCCGATTGCCCCATTGACCGACCACAGGAGCTTGAGAAACTCATCGCCCTTGCGCGCTATCCGCGGGTCTTCGTCAAGATCTCTCACACGTGGTCCATCTCCCGCCAACCCTATCCCTGGCTTGATGCGCAGGAGTATGTGCGGCGGCTTCACGCAGTATTCGGGCCCCAGCGGCTGATGTGGGCATCGGACTGGCCCGTGGATCTGAGTTGGACAACCTACGACCAAACCTTGAGCGTGGTGCGCGACGACATGAAGTTTCTCAACGCTGACGACAAAAGCTGGATCCTCTCAAAAACGGTGGAGCGCGTCTGGCCGTTTTCATAAAGTCGATGACCGCTTATCGCCTCGTCTCGCAGGCGCCGCGTTCGCTTTCTTGACACGCGCGGCCGCATTCCCTAACCTCGCAGTCAAAGCAAAACACATAATCAAACCGTACGTGAGAGGTGAACGGATGGATCTCGACAAGCAGGATCTTGGGTTGGAAACGTGGACGCGGCGCAGGTTCATTCAAATTGGTGCGGCCAGCGCAGCAGCAATCAGCGCGGCGCCTCTGGCAGATGCCGAAACGACCACGGTTCATCGCACCATGATGGAAGTTCCTTTTGACAAGCGCGAGCCGCACGTCGCCATGATCGGTACGGGCGGGCGAGGCACTTCGCTGCTGGGCAACCTGCTGGCCGCCGATGCGCATGTGGTGGCGTTGTGCGACATCGTCAAGACCAAGGCCGAGCACGCTGCTTCATTAGTCGAAGCAGCCGGACAGAAGCGACCGGAACTCTACACAGACGGCCCTCACCATTACGAGGCTCTGCTTGCTCGCAACGACGTTGATCTGGTGCTGGTGGCTACGCCGTGGCTCTGGCACGCGCCCATGGCCATCGCCGCCATGAAGCACGGCAAGGACGTCGCTATTGAAGTTCCCGGCGTCACCACGCTTGAGGATTGCTGGAAGATCGTCAACACCTCTGAAGAGACGCGCAAGCACTGCATGATTCTCGAGAACTGTTGCTACGGATACAACGAGACGCTGATCCTGCGCATGGTCCAGGCCGGCGAGTTCGGCGAACTGCTCTATGGCGAAGGCGCCTACATTCACGATCTGCGCGAGGAACTCTTCTCCAATGCCGGCGAAGGCCTGTGGCGTCGCACAGAGCACACCGCCCGCGATGGAAACCTCTATCCCTCGCATGGCCTCGGCCCCGTGGCCAACTACATGGGCGTGCAGCGCGGCGACCGATTCGGATACATCGTTTCCATGAGCTCGCCGCAGCGCGGCCTCGACCTCTACCGCAAGCAGCACCTCCAGCCCGACGACCCGCGCTGGAAAGAGCACTACATTACGGGCGACATGAACACCTCGCTCATCAAAACCGCCAAGGGACTCACCATCACCGTCAAGCACGCCGTCTCAACGCCGCATCCGTATGATCGCATCAACCTGATTGCAGGAACCAAGGCGTTGTTCCAGGACTATCCTCCGCGCATCTACATCGACGGCATGAACAAGGACGAGTCCTTCGGCTCCATCGACGCCTACAAGCAATATGAGCATCCGCTCTGGAAGCGTGAAGGCGACATGGCACGCAAAAACGGTGGCCACGGCGGCATGGACTACATCATGCTCTACCGCCTGCTGGAGTGCGTGCGCAACGGTCTTGCTCCTGACCTCGATGTTTATGACGCCGCCTCATGGTCCGCCGTTGCGCCGCTCAGCGTGGCCTCAGTTGGCCGCGGCAGCGCGCCGGTGGAGTTCCCTGACTTTACGCGCGGCAAGTGGAAGCAGCGCAGCGCGTCCGCCATCGCAACCCAGCAGTAAACTCGCGCGTTGGCAGGAAGCCCGCAGGCGTGGGCACTATAGTTGAAGGAGCAGGGTACAGTCTGCCTGGATCGTTGGCCGGAACTGCCGATCTCGCGCGGAGCTTCGAGTCGGGATAGAGGGCCGGCGGGAATCGACGTGCGATGCGAATTAAGAAAGCGGTAATCACGGCGGCCGGGAAAGACCAACGCAATCTTCCCATGCAAACGCTCTTTGACCAGCATGGCACCGAGCGTTCCATCCTCAGCCTGATTGTGGGAGAAGCCGTCGGCGCCGGCATCGATGACATTTGCATCGTGGTATGGCCCGGCGACGAGGAGCGCTACGGCCGGCTGGTCGAGAGCGATACCGCGCGGTTGACCTTTGTGCCTCAGACCGAGGCGCGCGGTTACGCGCATGCCGTCTTCTCGGCGCGCGACTTTGTGAACGACGAACCGTTTCTGCATCTGCTTGGCGACCATATTTATGTAGGCGCCGAGGCCGGGGGAGGCGCGCGCCGGCTGGTTGAAACGGCTACTGCCGAGGATTGCGCCGTCTCCGCCGTCCAGGTTGCGCGCGAGAGCCTTCTTCCGCTCTATGGAACCGTCGGCGGACAGCAAGTCTCCGGCAAGCGCGGGCTCTATCGAGTTGACACAGTGATTGAAAAACCCACGCCCACGCTGGCAGAGCAGCGCCTGGTTGTTCCCGGGTTGCGCAGCGGCCATTACCTCTGCTTCTACGGCATGCACGTGCTCACTCCAACCGTCTTCAGCATCCTCTCCGCCATGTTCGCTCAGAATCCCAATGGCCGCGTCAGCCTGTCTCCCGCACTGGCTGAGCTGGCGCAGCGCGAGCAGTATCTCGCCATGATTCAGAAAGGCCAGCGATTTGACATTGGTGTCAAGTACGGCTTGTTCAACGCGCAGCTTGCCCTTGCGCTCAGCGGACAGGACCGAGACGACGTACTCACGCAGCTTGTGAACGTACTGGCCACCCGCGCTATCGACCCCGATCAGGGGGCCGAAGGTTGAGCGAGCTCTGGGAAATCATTACGGCCGCCGATCCCGATGTCCGCAACCGTTCTGTCGACGCCTTCTGCCGGAGCGCCACGGCCGCCCACTTGCTTGCCGAGGCCGCCGACCTGGAACAGCGCCGCCGCTCGAGCGAAAATCTCTACGAGCGCATCCGCGCGCTGTTCTTCCTTTACGCAATTCATCGTTTCCATCTTCCGGCGAAGCCTGAAATTACCGGCCGCGCGCAAATCCCCTTCAGCGGTTACGACAAGCTGCTCAACCGGCGCTACGAAGGAGCCATCGGCGTCTTTCTTGCGGCCCTTGAGGCGAACGGCCCCAGCGACGCTCTTTCCAGCGCGCTTGCTGCCGCCTATCGCGGCCTCGCATTCCAAACGCTCGCAAACCAGGTGCGGCGCAGCGTTCGCTCTGTGCGCGGCAACCAGTGGATGTTTCGAACCGGCCATCCAGCCGATTACCCGCTGCATCTTCGCCCCGAGCTTCTCGTGCCGCAGGCGGGCGAGCCGTTGCCCATCCTCCACGAATCCACTCCGGTCCGCATGGACCTCAGCCACTCCGGATGGAGCGACATCTTTTTTCTCGGCATGGACCTGCCGGAGCGCGCGCGTGTGCTCAATATCTCCATCGATCTGACCGTCCGCGGATCCGGTGCAACCGCGCCCAAGCCTCCGGTGGAAGCCTACCTGCGCGTCATCGATCGTCCCGTCATTCGCCTTGCCAGCGTGGATCTTGACGCCAGCGTTGACATTGAAGAGTTGCAGGAGTTGTTCGACTTTGGCCGCGATTATCTCGGCCTGCTCAAGGCAGCAGTCATCGCTTCAGGATTGGTGCCGCCCGGCCTTGAAAGTTCCGGTCAGCCGCTCGCGCACCTGCTTCGCCGGCTTCTGGGCCGCGACGGCCTCGGCATCGAAATTGTCAGCCACGTCAACGACATTCCCAAGGGCTCGCGTCTCGCTGTTTCCACCAACCTTCTTGCATCGCTCATCTCCGTCTGCATGCGCGCCACCGGCCAGGTCGCATCGCTCACTGGACCCCTCACCGAACCCGAGCGCCGTCTGGTGGCAGCGCGCGCCATTCTCGGCGAGTGGCTCGGAGGCTCAGGCGGTGGCTGGCAGGACTCGGGCGGCGTTTGGCCCGGCATCAAATTGATTGAAGGCGTGCTGGCCGCTGAAGGCGACGCCGAATTCGGCATCAGCCGCGGACGCCTGCTTCCCAATCACCGCATTCTTCCGCGATCTGAAGTCACCGGCGAGACGCGCCAGAAGCTGCAGGACAGCCTCGTCCTCGTGCACGGCGGCATGGCGCAGGATGTGGGCCCCATCCTCGAAATGGTGACGGAGCGCTACCTGCTGCGGTCTGAGGCCGAGTGGGCCGGCCGTCTGCAAGCCTGCAATATCCTCGACGAAATCATCGGCGACCTGCGCGTCGGCGATGTTCGCGAGCTCGGCGGCGCCACCCAGCGCAACTTTGAGGGACCCATCCAAACCATCATTCCCTGGGCAAGCAATCTCTATACTGAGACTCTCATTGACGAAGTGCGCAAGGCCTTCGGCCCCGCCTTCTGGGGCTTCTGGATGTTGGGCGGTATGTCCGGCGGGGGCATGGGATTCATCTTCGATCCCGCGCATAAAGCGGAAGCGCAAAAGCGTCTCGGCATTCTGATGCGCGACGCCAAGCGGAGTCTCGCCGGCGGTGTCCCTTTCGCCATTGAACCCGTCGTCTACGACTTCCAGATCAACGAGGCGGGAACCATTGCGGCACTTCTCGCCGGCAACGCCGCCATTCTTCCCGACGGTTACTACAACCTGATTCTTCCTTCGCTCCTGCGCAAGGATCAGCGCTCGATCACCGCCGGTGAGCGCTCCGATCTTACCCGCTTCAGCCAGTCGTGTCATGGAGAGACGGGCGGTGCCGGCCGCATGCAGAACTTTCTCGATCGGCTTTTGCCGCAGAGTCAGGAAGGCGACTCGCATGTCGACACGCTTGAATCGCTGCTGTCAGAAAACGGCTTTGACCCGCTTCAGCACGAACGCATTCAGTCGGCCTTGCGCGCCGGACGCATCGGGCTCGCGCAGAATCGCCTTCCACCCTCCACCCTCATTCAAGACGTGAACCCTGAAGACGTCTTCGACGCCCGGCGCGGTGTGGAAGACAACTTCAAAAGAATCGGAGAAGAAGCTCTCGCCTCCGGAGCGGTCGCAGTCGTGACGCTCGCCGGAGGAGCCGGTAGCCGCTGGACGCACGGCGCAGGCGTCGTCAAAGCGCTCAGTCCATTCTGCAGCCTGGCCGGCAGGCACCGCACCTTCCTTGAGGTGCATCTGGCCAAGAGCACGCGCACAGGCCGCACATCCGGCGCATCGGTTCCACACGTCATCACTACCAGCTACCTTACCCATCAGCCCACACAGCAGCACTTGTCCAGTCGCGGGAACTATTCGTATCAAGGCCCTCTGCACCTTTCTTCAGGCCGTGCCGTCGGTCTGCGCATGGTCCCCATGGTCCGCGATCTTCGTTTTGCGTGGGAAGAAACGGCGCAGCAGATGCTCGATGCCCAGGCGCAGAAGATGCGCGAAAGTTCGCGGGCGGCTCTGGCCACGTGGGCCGCGCAGGCAGGGGAGGGAAGCAACTACACTGACAATCTTCCGTTGCAGTGTCTCCATCCCGTGGGCCACTGGTACGAAGTCCCCAATCTCTTTCGCAACGGCGTGCTGCAGGAATTGCTTCAAGCCCGGCCCGCCCTGCGCTACCTGATGGTTCATAACGTCGATACGCTGGGCGCGAATCTTGACGCCGGTATTCTCGGCTGCCACATCGCAAGCGGAGCCGCCATGACCGTGGAAGTCATCACGCGGCGCATCGAGGACCACGGCGGTGGCCTAGCTCGTCTTGACGGCCACGTTCGCCTCGTTGAAGGCATGGCCCTGCCGAGCGAAGAGATCGAATTTCAGCTCTCCTACTACAACTCCAACACCTTTTGGATCGACATCGACGCCGTGCTCAAGGTCTTCGGTCTTTCCAGGACCGATCTCGGAGATCAGGAAAAGGTCGCGGCTGCGGTGCGTGCCGTCGCCTCCCGCATGCCCACCTACATCACGCTCAAGGACGTGAAGAAGCGCTGGGGCAAGGGCCAGGAAGACATCTTTCCCGTCTCCCAGTTTGAAAAATTGTGGGTCGACATGACCGCGCTTCCTGAGATGACCTGCGAGTATGTTGTCGTCCCGCGCATGCGCGGCCAACAGTTAAAGGAGCCCGCGCAACTGGATGGATGGCTGCGTGACGGCTCGGCAGATTTTGTCAACGGGCTTTGCGACTTCGGTCCTGACGCCTGAGCACCTGCCCAAAAAACAAAACCGGACGCCCGCTTGCGGCGCCCGGTCTTGAGCTTCTACCTCTGTTCCAATTCGTTAAAAGCTGAACGACACTTGCAGATCGATGCTGCGGTTGGAAGCAGGCGAAGAAAAGAAGCCTCCTGCAAGCGCGTTCGACTTGCCGAAGAGAGGCGACTGCAGCACGCCGACCGGTTGCGCCAGGTTTACGTTGTTCAGTACGTTCCTCGCCATCGCCGTAAAGTTCAGCGAATAGCGCCGGGCGCTTGCCTGGTCCATTCTTGGCGGACCGCCGCTGCTGCTCAATCCGCCGGGTCCAAGTCCACCACCTGGGCCGCCGCCACCCGGTCCTCCGCCACGCGGGCCGCCGCCGCCGGGTCCACCCGGTCCTCCCGGCCCACCAGCCATTGCGCTCGATCCGCCCGTCACCTTTGGCCCAATGCCGAGCGACTTGCTTACCCTCATGTTCAGGCTGAACTGCCCCGGCCCGGTTCCGGCGTTGAATGGAATGCGCGCCTGATTCCACGCCGGATCCAGATCGAAGGTGCCATAGCTGGTCTTCAGAATGTCGGTCGAGCTCGCTGTGGCATACGCCGGGCGGTCGTTGAACTCGTTGTCGCCATTCAGATCCTGCCCGATGGTAACGTTGAACGGCGAGCCTGAATTGGAAACCAGCATGGGGCTCACTGAAATGCCAAAGGGCGCCTGCACATTGCCGCCCAGCAGGAACCGGTTGCGCACATCGAAATTGGCGCGGCCGTAGTCGGCTCCGGGATTGGTCTGGCTTGAAGGGAAGTAACCTGCGCCCGACGTATCGGCGTTGGCAAAGCCCATCATGTAAAAGCCAAACAGCGAAATATTCTTTGCCTTGATGTTGTAGTTCAACATCACCTGGTTCTGGTTGAACACGCCGCCCGACTGGAACTGGTAGATGTTCTCGTTCACGCCATTCGGCCGCGTGCCCGTGCCTGTTGCTGCGTTGTAGGTGTTGGCCTCAAACGCGTTCACGTTGTCGCTCAAATACTGGTGCACCCCGCGTGAGTTGATGTATGTGGCCGCGATCGTTGCCACTTTGCCGAACTGGTGCTCCACGCCAATGGCCGACTGCATGGTCACCGCTGCCTTCAGGTCCGGCGCAATCTGGTAAATGGTCGGAGCCGCCGTGCTGCTGGCCGCAAGCGTCGCCGCCGAAGGCGCGTTCTGATAAAACCCGGGGTTCTGGATCACGTATTGCTGCTGGTTGATTCCGTTGTTCCGGATCGACTGCAGAATATTGTTCTCGGCAAACCGGTCGAAAAACCAGCCATAGCCGCCACGGAACACCGTCTTGGCCTGCGCCGTGCCTTTGCCCTTGGGAGCCCATGCAAACGAGAGCCGGGGCGCAAAGTCCGCATGGTCGCCAATGCCGTTCTGCGACTCGTAGCGGAGCCCGTAGCTGATCGTCAAGTTGGGCTTCACCTTGTAGTCGTCCTGGAAAAAGACCCCGGCGTCAAAGTAATTCACGGCCGCCGTGCCGGTGCCTGTCGTCACCGAATACTCGGTCGGCGTATTCGCTTTGTAAGCGTTGAGTGACGAGTAAATGTAGTTGCCGTTGAAGCCCGAGGTTGAGTAGCTCGAGTCCAGCGTGAAGCGAAGCCGCGCCCCGGCATTGATGGAGTGCGCGCCCTTGCTGATGATGGTGTCGTTCTGCAGCTCAAAGCGGTTCTGATTGTCGCGCACAACTCCCGCGTTGTTGCCGCCGCCGGTAAATGCTCCCTGCACGGTCTCGGTTGGATCGGTGTCCTGCGCTACCTGGTTGTTGCTGTCGCGGGCGTACTGGAAGCGCGTCTCGTTCACCACGTTGGGGCTAAGCACCTGCGTATCGCTCACCTGCAGCGTGTTCTCGTTGTTGTTCACGTTGTAGGCTTGGGTCGGTAGCGCAAAGAGCGAAACCCCGCTGTTGGTGTCCTTCTGCTGGTCAAACATGTAGCGGATGCTGAGCGTGTTGTTGGCGCCCAATTGAAAATCAAAGCGCGGGCTCACATCCAGCCGCGTCTGCGGGTTGGCCACGGCGGTTGTGTAGTTGTAGGTGTTGCCACTCCCGTCAAGCAATTCGGCATTCACAATGGAGTTCGATTGGTTATTCCGGCTGAACACGCTGGCAAACCACGAGGAGCCTTTGCTCAACGCGCCGCTCGCGTTGCCAGTGAGAAACGTT
This sequence comes from uncultured Acidobacteriaceae bacterium, assembly GCA_963820245.1. Taxonomy (GTDB): domain Bacteria; phylum Acidobacteriota; class Terriglobia; order Terriglobales; family Acidobacteriaceae; genus Telmatobacter. The sequence goes on from CAWFZC010000012.1 coordinate 94,337, forward strand.
GAGTAGTACGCCGGTTCACTGGTCACAAAAGGGTTCAAAGAGTTGAAGGCCGAATCGTTGCCATTCATCATGAACATGCCGTGAAACTTGTCCGTTCCCGGCTTGGTCAGAATCTCGATGCGCCCGTATCCAAGCTTGTCGTACTGCGCCGAAAACGGGTTCTGGTTGATGCGAATCTCGCGGATCGAGGACTTGGGCGGAAGCTGTCCGCCGGTAAACCCGTCAATGTAGATCTGGCCGCCGTTTGGTCCGGCCGATGGTCCGGCAAGCGCGCTCAATTCGCTCTGCAACTCGTCCGGATCGTCTGACAGCGCATCCAGGTCCTTGCCCTTGATCACCATGGCGCTGGCATTGTTGTCGGCGCTGGTATCCACGCCGACGCCCTGCTCGGTCACCTCGACCTCGCTGCGTCTCCACCGGCATCTTCAACACAATGTTCTGCGAGGTCGTCTTGCCGCCGACAACCACCACATCGTCAACGTCGAACGGAGCAAACCCATCCACGATGGCCGACAGGTGATAGTGGCCCGCCTCAACTCCGCTGAAAACGTACGCGCCATTCCCGTTGCCGGTGGCAGACTGCGCAACACCGGCCTGGTTTGAGAGCGTCACGATCGCCGACGGAATCACAGCGCCCGTGGGATCGGTCACCGTTCCCTGAATGGTTCCGGTAGTCACCTGGGCCTCTGCCGCAAGCGCACTGAGTGCAACAATCAGGATGTAGATCGCTCTGACAATCTTGTGCATCGTCATGATGATTCCTTTCAGTCTCCAAATGAACTGTCCTATTCAGGAGACCGCGAATCAGGCCCTCCTGCGGTCACATTGGGTAAAACTGTGTAACACTCTGTCGCCGCGGCCGTGACAATTTGTTACATTTCCGATGCCGCTCAAATCGTTAATGCGCGTAGGCTTAAGTCAGGGCGTCAGGATCCCGGCATTTGCGCCGGGACAGGCCCTCTTGGGAGAGCAGGGAAGAAGCCGGTGGACGAGATTCTCCTCATTGACGACGATGTTGAGCTTTGTTCCATGCTCACGGAATACATGGGACGCTACGGGTTTCGCATCACCGCCGTGCATCGCGGCGATACCGGGCTCAAAGCCGCACTGGAAAAACCGTTCGCGCTGGTTCTTCTTGACGTAATGCTCCCTGGCCTCGATGGCTTCGAGGTGTTGAAGCGCATTCGGGCCACATCTTCGGTAAGCGTTCTGCTTCTGACCGCGCGCGGCGAGGACGTAGACCGCATCGTCGGTCTCGAAATCGGCGCGGACGATTACCTCTCAAAGCCCTTCAATCCCCGCGAGCTGTTGGCCAGGGTGCGCGCCATTCTGCGCAGAACCGCCGCCCCCGCCCAGAAGATGGACGAGACCCTTTTGCGCGTTGGCCCGCTGGAACTGAGCCGGACCGCGCGAACCGTGCTGCAGAGCGGAACGAAGATTGACCTGACCGACGTTGAGTTCTCGCTGCTTGAAGCGCTCATGCAGTCCCCCGGCAACGTTGTCTCGCGCGAAGAAATATCAGAGAACGTGCTCGGACGAAAATTCCATCCATTCGACCGCAGCCTCGACATGCACATGAGCCGCCTGCGCCGAAAACTCACCGAGAGCGGCGCACCGGAGGATCTTGTCAGGACGATTCGCGGCGTCGGCTATCAGCTCACCCTCAACTCCACCGTGCCTGCACAAAAGGACTGAACGATGCGTGGCCTGTTCTTCAAAGTCTTCATCATCTTCTGGGTCGCTCAGAGTCTCATCTTCGTCATCTCCACTGCGCTCATCTTGCGCCGTCACTTCTCCGAGAGCCCCGAAGTTGTCTTCGATGCCTTCGACAGCAGCCTGCAAAGTGACGCCAATCAAGCCGCGCATGCTTACGAAAGACTGGCGGCTGCGACGCCGTCCGCTCCTTCGGCAATCAGTTCTCGCAGGCAATCGCCCTTGAGGATGCGACCGGGCAGCTCGTATGCAACCCGGGCAGTGTTCAAGGGTTCGGCAAAGATGCTACGGTCCCCGCGCGCATCGTTGGCAGCCAGGTCGGCCAACAATACATATGGAAGGTGCCCGCCTCATCCGCCTCCGGCAAGCGCTACGTTTTCCTGCTCAGTCGGCTGCACGTTCCCAGGGAACATGGCTGGCAACAGGACCTTTTGCATTTCGCGTTTCCGCAGCTTCCGGTGGCCATCGTCGTTGGCGGCCTCACCACGTTCGCGCTCGTTCTGCTCTTCACTGGCCCCGTCATCAGGCTTCGCAAAGCTGCGCGCGAGCTGGCAACAGGCAAGCTCAACGCTCGCGTGCCCTGGCCCAGATCGCAGTCGCTCCTGTTCGCGGGCGACGAATTTGACGCTCTCGTGCACGACTTCAATCACATGGCTGAACGGCTCGAGTCGCTTGTCGATGCGCAGAAGTTGCTCTTGCGCGACGTGTCGCACGAATTGCGCTCGCCACTCGCGCGCCTCAGCGTCGCTCTCGAGCTTGCGCGTGAGGATGCGGATCCAGCCATGGCGCTCTATCTCGATCGCATCGAACGCGAGACCGGTCGGCTTAACGCGCTCATCGGCCAGCTGCTCACCTTGTCGTCGATGGAAGCGCTTGAGAAGGTCGAGAACTTCCAGAAGATTTCTCTCAACGATCTTATCGAGCGCATGATTCCCGACGCCGAGTACGAAGCCCAACAGCGCCAGTGCTCCATCGTCTTCCACCCTGTCAACGAGTGCGCGATTCTCGGCAATGAGGAACTGCTCTACCGCGCCATTGAAAACGTGGTGCGCAACGCAATCCGCTACTCTGAAAGCGGCTCCGAAGTCGAGATCAAACTCTCGGCCATAACAAAGGACGGCCGCCACTGGCTGAAATCGAAGTCGCCGATCGCGGGCCCGGCATTCCTGAAGACCAGCTGGAAGCAATCTTCCGCCCCTTTTATCGAGTGGATTACGCACGCAGCCCTGACACGGGAGGAGTCGGCGTCGGACTCGCCATTGCCGAGCGCGCCGTGCGGCTGCACAAGGGAGACCTGCGCGCCTCAAACCGCGAGGGTGGCGGCGCCATCATGCGCATGACGTTTCCTGCTGTCTAACCTGCGCCAGCGGCCCTCATGGTTTCGGCGTCTCAGGATAAACGCGGTTCTTCCATCCGCCGCCACGTCCAGCGTGGTGCCGCAGCGCCGACGAGATCGTCGCACAGAGATAGAACATCGTAATCCCCGGCAGCGCCACTCCCCACATCGGCGAACAGCGGTAACGGTGTAGCGTCGGCTGAAAAGCTACAGCCATCATCAACCATGACGCAAAACCCGCCAACTGTGCCGGCCCGTGCGCAAACAGCGCCAGCAACGGCGGCGCGCAATAAAGAACCCCCATCCCCATCACGCAGCCAAGCAGCATCAAAGGCGAATTGCGCAGTTGCTCATACGCCGTTCGCGCAATCATCTCCCAAACATCCCGCCAGCCGGAATAAACTCTCATCGAAACCGCCCCCTCCGCATGGCCCAGCCAGATTCTGCCGCCCGTGGATTTGATCTCCTTCGCCAGCGCGCAATCGTCAATCAGCTGGCCCCTGAAGCGCGACACACCATCAATGCGGTCCATGGCCGCGCGCGCCACCAGCATCGTTCCTCCGGCAGCTCCCGCCGTCCGTTTCGCCGGGTTAGCCACCCAGCGGAATGGGTAAAGCATCTGGAAGAAGAAAACGAAGGCGGGAATCAGCGCCCGCTCGGCCAGCGTCGCGCAGTGGAGCCGCACCATCTCTGAAACCATCTCCAGTCCATCCGCCTCGGCCTTGGCTACAAGGCTCGAAACATGGCCGGGCCCATGCTCGATATCGCCGTCGGTCAACAGCACGTAGTCGGCTTCCTTTGCTTGTTGCTGCGCCAGTCCTTGAGCCACGGCCCACAGCTTGCCGCTCCAGCCCGGCGGCAAAGGCTTGCCGGCAATGATCGCCAGCTGGTCCGCCGCGCGGAGCGAAGCAGCAATCCCGCCCGTCCCGTCCGTGCTGTTGTCGTCGACCAGCATGATCGCGAGCTCACCTCGATAGTCCTGCGCAAGCAGGGAACTCAGGCACCGCCCGATGCTCTCTGCTTCGTTTCGCGCAGGCACAATCACGGCCACCTTCGCCAGGCCCGAGGGCGCTCCCGCCTCCAGCACCGGTGCGGACCGCCAAAATTCCCCACGGAATCCAACCAGGTACACCCAGATTGCGAGCGAGGCCAGAGAAATCACGATCATCGTTGCGTGCATTGTTTCTCCGTCCCGCGGCTGGGGCCTGGCTCAACCCCTATTTCATCCAGTAAACCGCTGTTGTGATTCAGCTCACACAACGACGTGCGCTGAGGCCTTCCCTTTTTTTAATTTTGGATCACAATAAGGTCGGAGGATAAAGCCATGAAGCCCTTCCTTCAGCTTAATCTGCAAATCGGCGATGAAAAGGCCGAGGCGCCGAATCTTCCCTCTCCGGACCGCGAACAGGCCAGACCCGACGTCCCCAGCAAGAACCTGAACCAGATTGCGAATCGAGCCGCGCACAAGGCGGCCATGGAATACAACCGCGGCGGCGCCGGAATCTTTTCGAAGTAGCCGGTTTTGCGGCAAGCGACGTTCAGATCAGGACGGGCACGCGGCCACCCTGCGCCCAAATCACTGCAGCGCGGCCTGGGTTGCGGACACAGCGCAGCCGCCGCTTCCGCCGGAGGTGATGCAGGTCTGGTTCAGCAGCGTCGAAAAGTAAATGTTCGACGCGCCTGCGGAGCCATTGTCGACCACGATGCCGCTTGTCCCGCCGCCTTCCTGTAGCGTGCCGTTGGGCACCGCGGTACTCAGCACCGCGCCGCTGGTGGGAGCGGTAAAACCCATTACGCAGCCCACGAGCACGCTCTGGCCCGGGCAGGGATTCGTGGCGAATTGACCGCCAAAAGCAAGCACGCTCAGAAACAGGTAATCCGTGCCGGCGCCGGCCGGGCATGCGCTGCTTCCGTCGTTGCAGAACTCGGTCACCTGCAGCCCCGTCGCGTAGAAGCCGTTGCTGTAGTTGGTGGCCACCACCGGCCCCGCCGTTGCACTGCCTGAAATAGCATTTCCGCTGATCGGTATCGCGTACAGCGTGTTGTTCTGTGGGCCCGTGCCCCCAACCACGTAGAGGTGGCCAGTCGGCGAACTGCCCGACGTGAAGTACTGGTTGTCGAACGCGCCTGACAGCAGCACTGCATAGCCGGCCCCGACCGTCACCTCCGTCCCCGCGGCGCTCGCGGCAAAGGTCACAGGAAACTGGAACACCGCCGCGCACGGTCCACTTGAACAACTTGTGGAGTGATCCGCTCCCGCCCACGTATATACTCGGCCTGCTGTTGAGTCCACGATCGGACCGTCCAAAATTCCCAGGTTGTAGTCAAGCTGCGCCGACTTCGTCACCGCCTGGTTGCTTGCGTTCACTGCGTAAAGGTAGCCGCACAACCCTTCGGTCGTCTTGACGCCCGGTTCGCAGTTTGAAGCGATGTTGAGCAGATAGTCGCTCACAAAAATGTTGCCGCTCACTGAGTCGTACACCGGGCTGCCCAGCGCCGCATCCGTCGACGTATTCAAAGTCACCGGCCATCCGCCAGCCGCTTCCGCCGGAGTGCTGCTTGAAAACACATTCGTGAACTTGTGCATCCCGCCGGAATCATCGCCCACATACACTGTCTTCGACCCATAGTCCACGTAGGGCGACGAGTTCGTGTCGCTGACGGCCCCGCTGAATGGAATCGAAATCATGCACGGCGCCGTGCAAGTCGGATACGCACTGTTTGAAGCAAGCACCGTCGGGCTGGTCAGTGTCCCGCTTGCCGCCCACTTCAACACCACCAGGTCGGCGTGGCCGGTCGCGTTGTCCGTTTGCACAAAAGCCACCTGCAGGCCATCCTGCGACAACGCAACCGACGTAGCCGCGGTGCCGCCAGTGTCAAACGCCCAATAGGTCGAGGGGCGCGGACTGCAGCCCGAGTAGAGCTTGTTGAAGGCCACGATGCTCGCCTGCGACGACGAGCCGGCCAAACTTGTGTTGTACACCGCAAAGTCGGACGTGCAACTCGCCGCAGTGTTCGTAAACGTGGCCGGAAAGTGTCCCATCCCGATCGTGCCGCCGCTGCCTTCCGTCTCGCTCCAGTCCCTGCTCAGTTGATTCGCTTGTCTATTTTCGCTCTTGCGTCCGTCGCCCGGGTGAAACTCCCGTGCAAATCCTCGCTCATGCCGCGGCGGCGGAATCAAGGCGCGCATCATTCCGCGTGGCACCACGCCCGTAAAAGTTTCCTCGTTTTCCGAACCCGCAGCCTCGTCGCCGCCTTCAATCTCGCCGTTCTCGTCGGCGGCCCGTGCATCGGCACCGCGTTCCGCATCCGCGTGCGTCGGCTCCATCCCGCCCCGCATCGACAGCTCCGTGCTCCTCTGCGTCTCATTTGTTGCATTGCGTAGCGCGGCTCTCCGGTGATCTTCAACCAGCGGTCGTAAGTTCCATTGCGCAGCGCCTCCTCCGCCGTGCCCGGATGCGAAAAGATCAGGTGCCGACGACTCCAATCCCCAGCTACGCCGCCGCTTCCAGCGTCGCCACCGCCAAATTCTGTCCCACCAAATCCGGCCTGGCCAATCCCGAAGCTAGCTGCGTCCGTACCGGCAGTCTCCTGGCCCCGCACAAGCGCAGTGCATCCCAGCACGGCCGCCAGCGCAACCCAGGCAATCGATCTTCGCTTAAGCCAGAAGCTTCGCTCGCTCATCATCCCTTACCAGGCGGTATTGAACACCAGGTTGTACGCGTTCACGCTGCCAAGCCCCGTTGCAAAATCCCATCCCGGCGTTGCGTAAAAGGCTGGAGCATATCCACCGGGAGCGGCCGCGGTATTCACCTCCGCCGCGCAGGTGGCGCCCGATCCGCTGCCGCCCGCCAGCGTGCAGCCGGAGCCGCCCGCATAGCCCGCGCCCGAACCCGCAAACGCAATCGAGGACACGTAGCCCGGCCCCGCGCCGATCGTCGTAATCGTCGGAACGAGGTCGCTGTACCGATTGTTGGCGGCCGTCAATGCAAAGTTGCCTGCCGCTCCCGTAGTCTTCGCCGTCAGCGTCACGGTGTTCGTCGCCTCTGTTGCCGTTGCGCTGGCATTGGCCGTCTGCCCCGCCGAACACGCATGTCGCGCTGGCGCACTGTGCTGCCGTGGCATTCAGCACGGCCTCAAGATTCTTTGCCGTGTTGGTTTCGTTGGTCGCCGTGTTGCCGCTCGCGGTGTACAGTTCCACCTGGTTCACGGCGGTTGGCGTTCCTGTTACCAGCTTGTACGTCGTAGCGCCCACCGTCACAGTGGCTCCAGCCCAATCGGTGGCCACCGTGCCTGACACCACAATCGTCCCGGCTGTAGCCTTGCTTCCGGCATTGATGGTCGCCGTACAGGTTCCTGCCTGTGTTCCGCCTGCGTAGAGCGTCGCACCTGCCGGCGAAAGATACGCCGACGATGTGGCCGGCGCTCCAAGCGTACAAGTGGGCGCACTCGTGTAGCCCGATCCGCCCGTAATGACTGAAACCGACGCGGCCGGCTCCGTGCTCAGCACACCGTTCGTGCCTGTAGGTAAGTAGCAGGGATGGCTCCCTCCGTTCTGCCGGCACACCACGTTGATATCGCCCTCGGTAATGTCGTTGAACGCGCACGCCGAAGCCAGGCCCGCGCGCGCCGGCTGGTTGATCGCATAGCAGGCGCTCTCTCCGCTCGAACCAAACTCCGCATTCGCAATCTGGTAGTAGATGGGGTTGGGATTGCCCTCGCGCGCCGCCCACTTCTGATTTACCAGCGCTTGAATTCCGGCCATCAGCGGCGCCGCCACGGACGTGCCTCCAAATCCGCTCCACGTCGGCGTCGAGCCCACAGGGTTGGGCGGAAGGTTGCACGACGTGGCGCCGTCGGCGGCATAGTTGGCTGTGTCTGACCAGCAGATCACAAAGAAATGTCCCCACACGCCGTTCGCGGCGAACATCGCCACATCCGGCATATCGCGCACACCGTCCGCCGGATTGCCGAAGATGCCCGACTGCCACGACGGCTTCGCATATCCCGCACAACCCGCGCTCACGTATCCTGAGGTGCTTGCCCCGTTCGCGCATCCGCTGGGTCCGCCGCTCGCGCCGCCGATGGTAACGTAATTTGCCCTGCCCACCGTGCTGTTGCAAAAGCCGGTTGAGCCGTAGGTGTTCGTGTACCCGTTGTAGCTGCTCAGCAGCCAGCTCGCGCATGAGTCATTCCATGGAATCTCCGGCACGTACGACTTGGCATTCCCGTCTGTCGTCGTGTTGCCTGAATTCCAGTAGGTGCTTGTGGGAAGCGGAACGATCGCGTCTTTGGCGTTGTAGGTGTCTTCAAAATCCGTTCCGCCCACCGACACGTTGTAGGGCGTCGAGCCCCACCCCGAAACACCGATGCCGTAGTAGCCGTAGTTGTAACCATTGCTGCAACTGCTTGAGAGCTGGTCGCCCGAGGAGACGAACACTGAAACTCCCGCGGCCGCCGCCGACTGGTACGCGCTTAAAAACGCCGCGTTGCCTGCCTGCCCGATCCCGGCCTCGCATTCTCCGTAGCTGATGCTGACCACCGCCGGTGGGCTGCCCGCGGCCACCAGGTTTTCCAGAGCAAGCAGCCCACCGAACGTGCTTACCGGCGTGCCATCGTCGCACGAAGCCGCTTGGACCGTCGCTCCCGGAGCAACCGCCAGCACCGCGTCCACGTCGATGTTCGCCTCACCCTCGTCCGGGTTCGGGCTTGTGGGCGCCGTGCAGTTGTTGCCTGCGTTCGGATGAGTATTCGACCAGCTCCCGCCATATTGGACCAGGCCAAACGTCGATTGGAAGGTTGTCGGATCATTACTGTAAGGCAGCGCATCTTCCACCACCACGATCGTCTGGCCCTGCCCGTAAAGGCCCTGCCGGTAAAGAGGGCTGATGTTGTAAATCGTCTGCAGGTCCGCCGGCACAACCACGTTGTAGGCCGTACCGCTTCCGCTTGTCACCCGGTACTGCGTCCGCGGCTCAAGATTGGCATGGGGTTTGAAGTTGTGCATTTGCACAACACCCATCACTGCCGGGGTCAGCTCCGTCGGTATCTCCGGATCGCTCATGTTGGCGAAGTGAGGTTCGCCATGCACGTGCAGGTGGTGAATCTCCGTGTGAAACGCCTCGCGAATCTGCTTCGCCGTGCCTGAGAAATCAATCACCTGGTGGTTCGGATACACATAGCCCACCGTAAAGCCATACGACTCCAGCCAGTCCGTAACCGCGTCGATGTCTTCCTGCGCCAGCCCGTACTGTTGTCCCTGTTCGTCCGGCGACAGCCAGTGATGAAAATTGGGCGAGGTTTTGTCGGTCAGCGAATCAATATATTGTTCGAACTCTTCTTCCAGCTCCGGAGGCCGCTTCAACTGCAGCAGCATGTGCTCCATCTTGAAGTCGTCCGCCACCCGCCCGCGATCATTCCGCTCGTTCGCCTCGCGCCGCGTGTTGCCGCGCAGCCTCGTCCAATGCCTCCCGTCTACAGGCTCGGTAATCAGGATGCGTGCGCGCGATGCTATCCCCGCATGCGACGCATGATCTCCACGCGAATCTTGGTCCGAAGCCCACAGGACGCGTGCGCCCGCGGCAGCAAGACCCAGCCCGGCGAGCACCACTGTGAGAGCGAACCATCCAGTCCTTCGGTCCATCAGCAGGTTCCCTCCTGGAGAACGTGCTCCTGCCGAAGGTTAACATCTTGTCCGGTGCAAATCACGGCCCGCAAGCCCGGGTCTGATGCCGAAAGTCACGGGCCCAAAAACCTCCGGATCTCGCGCTCTTCCAAGTACATGGCAGTGCGCATTCAGGCGGCAAGCGGTTCATACGTGCATGCCCGCGCCTTCGATTGATTTTTGACCTTCCTTTTGTTTCGCGGAGCGCGCAACGGACGGTCCGTCCCCGTGATGATCAAATCCTTCTCGATCGGGTCGACCGTCCGCTGCTGTTCGTCACCCCGCCCGCGTTGCGGTTGTGCGGGCGGGATCAGCAATCTTCAGCCTTAGAAGATGTACTTCGCGCCCAACTGCATAATGCGCGCCGCATTCGCCGCCTGAATCACGCCAAAGCTCGACGACGCGAATGAATTCACCGGAGCCTGGAAGTTGGTGTGGTTGAAAAGATTGAACCACTCAAACCGCACTTGCAGCTTCTGGGTGTCATGAATGGTGAACAGCTTGTTCAGATTCGCATTTGCGTTGACGAAGTGCGGGCCGCGGAGCGAGTTCATTCCAGCCGTGCCGAAAGTTCCCGGCGGGTTGACGACGAACGCCGTTGGATTGAGCCATGCGTGCGTCTGCAAGTTCCGAGTGTAAGGATTGGCGCCTTGAACGACGTTTGGCCTGTCGAGCCCCACACCCGACAGGGAAGCATCCGTACCCGTTACCGGGCTGAACGGGAAGCCGTTGTTATAGGAGAGAAGGAAGCCGATCTGCCAGGCGCCGGCTGCGGCGTCGAGTGCGCGGTTCGCCAGCGTTGGGCTCTGATACACAGCGGAAGCGACGAAGTTGTGGCGCAGATCGAAGTCGCACGGCCCATAATCGGCGTTGCGGTTGTACGGGTTGGATTCGTTATTGCCGGTGACGCGGTTGGCCAGAGTCTCGGTGTCCTGGAAGCATTGTGAGAAAGTGTAGGCGGCAAGCACCGTATAGTTCTGGCTGAAACGATGCTGGCCTGTCAAACGGAGTGCGTTGTAGTGCGTGTTGACTCCATCGTCCATGAGCGTAATCGTGGAGTAGTAGGCGCCTTCAGCGGGGTTGATCTGCGTGAGCGCTCGCCGCGCCTGCGTGTTCTTGGTGGTTGAAGAACCGGCAATGTATACGGCCGGGTTCTCTTCAGTCGATGAGCGGAAATGCGTGGCCTTGTTGCCCAGATAGTCGGCCGTAACGACCCAGTTCCCGAAGAACTGTCGCTCAAAGCTCAGTCCCCACTGCTGAACGTACGGGTGGTGCAAGCCGAGCGGAAGGTTGATATAAGAGGCGGCGGTTGGGAAGACCGACGACGAGGTGGGTGGATAGGGGAAGGGGAACGGATTGCCGCCAGGATAAGTCTGGAATGGATTCACGAGTCCGCCTGAAGGAGTGGAGATCGTGATCTGATTCCCCCAGGGCGCAGCGAGAGAGAAGTCGCGGTCAGTGTACGACTCCGGCTGGTCGAAGAAAATCCCATAAGATCCGCGAACGCTCTCAGTTCCGTTGCCCGTAGGATCCCAGGCAAAGCCGAAGCGGGGCGCGAAGCCGATCCAATTGCCGTTGGCATAGGCCTTGGGGATGCCGCGATCGCCGTGGTACTGCAGGCCCGGAGGAGCCTTTGCATAAACGCTTGTAACGGTTCCGGCCTGGAATGCAGGCAGCGAGAAGTGATTTCCGCGTCCGGCCTCATCGTACTCGGGCAGCGATGGCTCCCAACGCACGCCTAGATGGACATTCAGCCTCTTGGTGAGCTGGTATTGGTCTTCCGCATAGAGTCCGACGTACTTCTCCCGCAGTGCGATCTGCACAAGGCCGGAGTCGATGAGTGAAATCGGCTTGCCCAGCAGAAAGTCGGCCAACGCATCCCCGGTCGCAGTGGGGGTTACGCCGGTGGGCGTTCCCGTCTGCGAACCATCGAAGGAGAAATAGCCGTTGGTGTATTGATAATTGACCTCGTCCATCTGGTTGGCCAGGAACTCTCCGCCGAAGATGACGTGCTGTTTCCCTTTGATCCAGTCAACGTCATCGGCATACTGAAACTGGTTGCGGATGAAAGTGGCCGTGGCGTTGGAACCTCCGCCGATGGTGAAATGACTGGAGACCGCAAGCTGCATATAGTTCGGTGCCGCGTTGTACATATTCACGCCCAGGCCAACGGGTGTGGGCATGTTCGCTGGATTGGAACGCGTAACAGCCAGACGGCTGAACGAGACGTGCAGGCTGTTGATGATCGCTGGTGTGACGCTGAGCTGATCACCAAGAGCGATGGCCTGAGCGCGCTGCAACAGGCCCGGACGGCTGGTGGTGAGCAGGTTGGTTGTGTAGATGGCGGGATTGGTGTAGTCGAGGATAAAGTAGCGCGCGAACATCGAGTTTCTCGTGCTCTGCGCCCAGTCAACACGCCCGATGTCCTGGTACTCGTTGCTTGGATTCGGAATGCCGTAGACCAGCTTGCCGCAGGGATCGGTCGAAACCGGGATCAGGGCGAGCAGCTTGGTCGCAGGGGCGACAAACGTGGCGGGGTTGATGTAGTTTGTCGCGAAGGGCAAGCCGGTAGAAGGGTTGTAGAGTTGCTTGGCGACGTGGTTCGACTGGCATGCGGCTGACTCGAGCGTGCTGAAATCGCCGGCCAGCGCCGCCTGCGTCGCCACGAACGACGTAGTCGTGGGAGGCGATGTTGAGATGCGCGTCTCCTGGTAGCCGCCGAATGCAAAAATCTTGTTCTTCTTGACGTAGCCGCCCAGCGTTCCGCCGTATTGATTCTGGTGAAGATTATCCAGTGTCGCGAAATAATTCCGCGCGTCAAACAGGTAGTTGCGCACGAATTCGAATACGTCGCCATGATAGCTATTGGTCCCGGACTTGGTAACCACGTTGATCACCGAGCCCGGATGCAATCCAAAGCGAGCCGAGATGCCTCCGGTCTGCACGCTGTATTCTTGCAGCGCATCCGGAAAAGGGAAGGGCATGTTGATGTTGGAATGGGAGTCGTTGTGGTCGGCGCCGTCCAGCAGATAATTGTTGCCGTTGATCTGCCCGCCATTTACCGAGATCGCAATCGAGTTAACGTAATCGTGTGAAGTCACATCGCGGCCTTGCGCGTTGGGCGGTTGAGCCGCGCCTCCTGATAAGAACGATCAGGTCCGTCACCTGCCGCCCGTTCAGCGGCAGATCCACGATCCGGTGCTGATCGATCACTTCGCTCACTGAGGTGTTCTGCGTCTCCACCATTGCCGCATCAGCTGAGACATGCACCTCCTGGGAAACATTGCCCACTTTCAACTGCACATTGACCTGAACGTTCTGGCCGACCTGCAGAACGATTCCTGTCTGCACAACGCGGCTGAAGTTTGCGGCTGACACTTCGAGCTTGTATTCCCCCACTGACAGGTCCGGAAGAACATAGCTTCCGTCCGCGCCGCTGATGGCTGTTTGCACTCTTGCCGTGTTCGTCTCTGTTGCCTTCACCTGTGCGCCCGGCACTACTGCGCCGGTTGAATCCTGAACCACGCCGTGGATCTGCGCATTGTTCACAGCCTGCGCGCCCGCTCCTGAGGGGATACAGACGAGCAATGCGATCAGCGCGAACACTGCGAGCAGCGCGGTCCTCGCCGACCGCCTCGGTGCGGCGCGCCCCGCTTCAAATTTGCGGGGAGAACTCGGCAGGCCCGAGGAAACAGCTTCCGGTTGGTGTAACGGGTAGGTTGAAGCCTTCGTGAAACGAGCGCATGTGAGCGGATAAACGTTTACTCGAATCAGCTCAGCAAGGGGATCTGAGGAGAAGATCATTGGGACCTCCGGGGAATCGACCGCACTTGATGGAACGGCATCCTAATTCATTTGGTCCTACCATTGTCAACAGCAGATTCAATCCTTGACACAGCCTCCATCCGCTGCTAAAAGGCTGATTGCGCAAGTACCTCGAGTGCAACGCGATCTGAAATCGGGCCATGCGCGTAATCGATAACGTAATTGCGCCCTGAACTTGAGTCGCGCCAGACACTTAGTAGATTTTTCCAATCCGGCCGCGCCCGCCAAAAGACCAGCGGAACTTCTCGCGTCCGATTCAATTTCGAACCTCAACCCGGAAGAACCCGTATCGCAATGGAGGAATCAATGGACGAGTCAACTGCATCTCGGAACGAATCCTCGCGCCGTGAATTTCTGAAGACGGCAAGCCTCACCGCAGTCGCCGCAGCCGTCGGAGAAGTTCCCGTCCTCGCCGCGCAGCAGTCCTCTGCCGCAGACGCCGCCTCCGGCAAAAAGTTCGTCGCCATGCAAATCAGCGCGCAGTCGTTTGTTGACGAGGGCGTCGACAAGTGTCTCGACACCCTCCAGCAGAAGGGCGGCGTCAACGTCATCATGCCTGTCGCCTATTCCTATGGCTGGGAGCTTGATGGCCGCCAGGTGCATGAACGCCCGCTTCCCGATCATGGCGTGCAATCCTACGACCAAATTCACGGCGGAAGCTACACTGCCGTCCATCCCGAGTACTACCGTGACTCGCCCATTCTCGATGGCCTGCGCGCGCCCGAGCTCGGCAACTTTGACATCTTCGCCGACGTCATTCCCAAGGCCAAGGCCCACGGCATCCAGACTTACGCGCTGTTCGCCGAAGACTACAACCCCGCGTTCATTCCCAACTGGGAAAAGGTCGCCGAGGTCGACCTCTACGGAAAAATCGGCCGCAACAGTTGCCACAACAATCCCGGCCTGCGCGCGTTCCTCGTCTCGCTCGTGCAGGACTGGTTCATGAACAATGACCTCGACGGCATGATGTGGGAGTCAGAGCGCCAGGGCCCGCTCAACACCGCCATCAAGGCCAGCTTCGGCAATACCGCGCACACCACCATCTGCTGCTTCTGCCATTACTGCATTGAAAAGGCGCACCAGCAGGGCATCAACGCCGAGCGCGCGCGTGCGGGCTACATGGCTCTTGATCGCTGGGTGAATACGCCTCAAAACAAGACACGCGCGCAAGACGGCAGCTTCGTTACTTTCTGGCGGCTGTTGCTCGAATACCCTGAGATTCTCGCCTGGCACAACTTCTGGTTTCACAACCAGGAGGAGTTGTACGGCCTGATGTACGGCACAGTGAAGGGCATCAAACCCAAGGCCCGCGTCGGCTGGCACATCATGCACCTCGGCACGCTCAGCCCCTTCTATCGTGCCGATCAGAACTACGCACGCCTCGCCCGCGCAGCCGACTTCCTCAAGCCGTGCCCCTACAACAACGTCGCAGGTCCGCGCTTTGCGCAATACATCAAGAACGTGCAATCCACCATCTGGCGGGATTTCACGCCGCAGGAAGTTCTCGCAATGAACTACAAATTCCTCGGCTATGAAGGCGAAGAGATGAACCTCGACAAGCTCGCCCAGACGGGACTCTCCGCAAAGTACGTCGGCCGCGAAACAGAGCGCTGCATCGCAGACGTCGAGGGCGCTGTGCCCATCTATCCGGGCATCGACATCGATCTGCCCACGGCCATGACCGACAAGCAAACCCAACCGTCTGACGTGAAGCAGGCCGTGCTGGCTGCATTCCACGCCGGCGCGCCCGGTGTGGTGCTCTCGCGCAAGTACTCTGAGATGCGCCTCGCCAACCTCGCTGCAGTCGGCGACGCACTCCATGAACTCGGCGCCTAGCGAACGGAACACAGTAATCAGGAGACAGAAACGATGAACGGTTTTCAGAACGACGCCACCCGGCGCGAATTCCTCAAGCGCGTCGGGATGGCTTCGGCGCTCACACTGGGCGGCAACGCGGCCACCAGCCCGGCCGCGCCGCAGTCCACCGCCGCCAGCCCCTCCGCCCCCCCAAAATCCATCCCCGACAATCCCTTCATCGCCATTCAAATCGGCGCGCGCTCGTTTGTCGACGAAGGTGTCGAGCAATGTCTCGACACTCTCAAGGAGAAGGCGAGTGTCAACGTACTCATGCCCACCGTCTTCACTTACGGCCGCGGCCTTGCCGGCCGCCAGATCCCCGGCCTCCCGCTCCCCGATCACGGCGTGCAGGCCTACGACGAGATCCACGGCGGCAGCTACGCCAAGGTGCATCCCGAGTTCTACAAAGATTCCGTCATCCAGGACATCCGCGCCCCCGAACTCGGCGACTTCGACATTCTCGCCGACGTCACGCCCAAGGCTCGCGCCCGCGGAATGAAGGTCTACTGCCTGTTTGAAGAGTCGTACAACCCCTCCCTGATGCCCAACTTCGAGAAGATCGCCGAAGTCGACATCAACGGAAAAATCGGCCGCAGCACCTGCTTCAACAATCCTTACGCCCGCAACTTTCTCACCTCCATGGTGCAGGACTGGTTCACCAACAATGACCTTGATGGCATGATGTGGGAGTCCGAACGCCAGGGGCCTCTCAACACCGCTCTCCATGCGGACTTCGGCGCGGGTGGCACGCGCCCCATCTGTTGCTTTTGCCCGCATTGCCTCGCCAAAGGCACTCAGCAGGGAATCAACGTCGAGCGCGCCCGCCAGGGTTACATGGCGCTCGAGCACTGGGCCAGCCATCCGCAGAGCGAGGTGCGCAAGCAGGACGGCAGCTTCATCACCTTCTGGCGCTTGTTGCTTGAGTACCCCGAAATTCTTGCCTGGGAAAACTTCTGGACTCAGAGCCAGCAGGAAGTCTGCGGCCTCATCTACGGCACCGTGAAAGAGGCCAATCCCAAAGCGCAGGTCGGCTGGCACATCATGCATCTCGTCGCCATGAGCCCTTTCTATCGCGCCGATCTCAACTACGCTCGCCTCGCCCGCGTGTCCGACTACATCAAGCCTTCGCCCTACAACAACTGCGCCGGCCCGCGCCTTGCCCAGTACGTCAAGAATCTGCAGTCCACCTTCTACCGCGACTTCACGCCCGACGAGGTCCTCGACCTGTCGTACAGGCTTCTTCATCTCGAAGGCGAACCCGATCTCAAATCGCTGCCCACGAAAGGCCTTTCCGCCAACTACGTCGGCATGGAAACTGCGCGAGCGCTCGCCGACGTCGAAAACGCAATTCCCATCTATCCCGGCATCGACATCGATATTCCAACAGCCATCACTGAAAAACGCACCCAGCCCGCTGACGTCAAAGCCGCAGTCATTGCCGCGTTCCAAGCCGGCGCGCCGGGCGTCGTCTTGTCGCGCAAATATGCTGAGATGCGGCTCACCAATCTTGCCGGCGCCGGCGAAGCCATCAAGGAACTCAACGCGATGAAGAAATAGCCAGCCCATAAACGGACGTACGATCCATGGCATCTTTGCGGAGAACAGGACGCTTTTTTCATTGAGCGTGTTGCGATGCGTACGATAGACTCGCGCAATGAATCTGGGAAACATGCTCCGCAGTTCTGCTGAGAAGAACCCGCAAAAGCCGGCCGTCATCTGCGGCGAGCGTGTCGTCTCCTACCAAACGCTCAACCGCCAAACCGATGCTCTCGCGCGTTGGCTGCTCAACGATGGGCTCGAACCTGGCGACCGCGTCGCCATCCACTGGAACAACTCGGTTGAAGTGGTCGAGCTTTACTTCGCCTGTTTCAAGGCGGGTCTCATCGCAGTTCCGGTCAACAATCGCCTCAAAGCACCTGAAATCGCCTACGTGCTCTCCCACTCCAAGGCAAAGCTCTGCTTCAGCCAGCCTGAGCTGGTGTCACTCTGCGTTGAAGTCGTTGGCGACTGCCCCAATCTGCGTGCACTCCACAGCGACCTTCCGACCCTCGATGAGGCGGCGCTCGCTCACGTCGTTCTGCCTGAAGTCTCGCCTGAAAAAGTGGCCGCGGTCCTCTACACCTCCGGCACAACGGCGCGGCCCAAGGGCGTGATGCACACGCACATCTCGCTCACCGGCGGAACAGAATTGATGTACCGTCTCGGCGTCAACGAAAACCACGTCATGCTTGCCGTCACGCAGATGATGCACATTGCAGCGTTCGGCTGCGTACTCATGCCGGGCATCCGCTGCGGAGCCACGGTGGTCGTTATGCCCGCCTTCGATCCCGGCGAATCACTTGACCTCATCGAGCGCTGGGGTTGTTCCTGCTCGCTCATGCTTCCCGCTATGCTCCGCTTCATGGTGGAAGAGCAGGGCAATCATCCGCGCAAAGTCGATTCCATGCGCGTCTGCATCGTCGGCGGCGACACCGTCCCCATCACACTGCAGGATCGCTTCCAGTCCTTGTTCGGCGCGCCCGTGCGCGAAATTTTCGGAATGACCGAGACCGTTCCCGTCACCTGCATCCGCGAGGGCCAAAAGCGCGCCGGCTCCATGGGCCCGGCCATGGACCTGGTTGAAACCCGCGTCGCCCGCCTCACAGGCGGACTTGCGGACGTGGACGAAGTCGGCGAGCTGCAGGTGATGAGTGCAGCCAACACCGTCGGCTATTGGGACGACCCTGTGGCTACCGACACCACCTTTGTCGATGGATGGCTGCGCACCGGCGACCTTGTTCGTTGCGATGCGGACGGCTACTACTGGTTTGAAGGCCGCGCCAAGCAGATCATCGTGCGCGGCGGCTCCAACATCTCGCCCCAGGAAGTGGAAGACGCTCTCTACCATCATCCGGCCGTGCTTGAAGCAGGCGTCATCGGCATGCCCGATCCCGAGTTCGGCGAAAAGGTAATGGCCTATGTCGCCCTGCGCCCGGGCCTCGACGCCACTGAGAACGAGTTGCGCGCATTGGTCAAGAGCCGCATCGCCGACTACAAAACGCCCGAGCGCATCTTCTTCCTGCCGTCCCTGCCCAAGGGACTCACCGGAAAAGTCCAGCGGCGGGAGCTCAAAGATTGGTCCATGGCCGCACACGACATGGCCTGAACATCAACCTCACCTCATTCTCAATCAGGAGAACTCCATGAAGCGTCGTTCCTTCCTCAAGTCCGCAGCCGCATTGCTTCCCGCCGCCGGCCTGTCTGAATTCGTTCTTGCCAAGGCAGCCGCCGCGCCCTCTTCCGGCGAGGTTCACGTCGTCGGCGCAGATCAGGATCGCTTTGGCGAGCATCACTCGCTCGGCTTCAGTACGATTCGCTTCAAGGTTGGAACCGGCGACACAGGTGGCGGCCTTTTCATCATTGAGCACGAGCACCTTCTCAAGGGCGGTCCGCCTCTTCATATCCACTTTCACCAGGATGAGTGGTTCTACGTCATGGAAGGGGAAGTTCTGTTCCAGGTGGGCAGCGAGCGCAAGCGTCTCGGCCCGGGCGAATCCCTGCTCGGCCCCCGGGGCATCCCGCATTGTTTTTCTGGAGCCGGAGAAAAACCCGCACACATGATCATTGCGTACACGCCCGCCGGAAAAATGGAACAGTATTTCCGCGACACAGCCGTGCCGAATCCACCAAAACTGGATGCAAGCCTCTTCAGCAAATATGAAGTGGAGTATGTCGGTCCTTCACCCTTCGCAAGCTGAGTGAGCCGAGCTTAGGCACGCAGCCGGTTCAGCAGATCCTGCGGGTGCACCGGCTTGGCAAGAATCTCAAACTCGTATCCCTGCGATCGCGCCTTCTCCAGCAGGTCCGCCGTCGCCGCCTGTCCTGAGAACAGCAGCACTTTGATTCCGGGCAGCAACTCCTTGATGCGGATGGCCGCGTCAATGCCATTTAGATCCGCCATGATCACGTCGGAGATCAGCATGTCCGGCACAAAGCTCGAGGCAAGTTCCACTGCTCCCTCGCCGGAATAAACCGCGCGTGTCTCAAATCCACTCTGATTCAAAATCATTGCAAGCGTGTCTGCAATCACGCGCTCGTCGTCAACAACCAGAACTTTGGGTCGAGCCTTCGTATCGGGCATACGCTCCTGACTGCTTCATTCGTGCGGGTTCTTTCAGACGTTCTTTGAAGGGCAGCGGCTTGGCGGCAATCGGGGAAAGGCGCCGTCCCTTGGTGGACACTTTCCTTAATGATACTCTCGGCATGAGCAATTTTGCTCACTTCACCCCTTTTCCGGCCGCTCCGGTCCCTTCGCCTATTATTCCACCGGACGCGACCCTTCAACCTTTTTCATGTTCATGCGTAAGTAATACGCCAAACATATACTTGCCTCAGCCCCTTACCGCAGCCAGCGCTCCAAAGCGGAGAAACAATGCAGCAGGCAGACTTCCCCAATCAGGCCCCGCCCGCCGTCGCTTCGGCCGAGCCCATCATCCGCGCCGAAAAAATTGAGAAGTACTACGCACAGCCCAGCCAGAACCGTATTCAGGTCATCTCGGCCACCGACCTCAGCGTTCTTCCCGGCGAAATTCTCGCCCTGCTCGGCCCTTCCGGTTCAGGCAAATCCACCATGCTCCGCATGTTGACCGGACTCTCCACCCCCACCGCCGGCCAGGTCTTCTGGCACCAGAAGCCCATCGCCGGAGCCGAGATCAATGTCTCCATCGTCTTCCAGAGCTTCGCGCTTTTTCCCTGGCTCACCGTTCTTGAAAATGTTGAAGCCCCGCTGCAGGCGCGCGGCGTTGAGCCCGATGAGCGCCGCGCCCGCAGCATGAAGATGCTCGACACGGTCGGCCTCGACGGCTTTGAAGCCGCTTACCCCAAGGAGCTCTCCGGCGGCATGAAGCAGCGCGTCGGCTTCGCCCGTGCTCTCGTCGTCGAGCCGGAAGTCCTCTTCATGGACGAGCCCTTCTCCGCCCTCGACGTCCTTACCGCTGAAAACCTGCGCAGCGAACTGCTCGAGCTATGGGCCAACAAGACTATGCCCACCAAGGCGGTCTTCCTCGTCACTCACAACATTGAAGAAGCCGTTCTGCTCGCCGATCGCATCGTTGTGCTCGGCCGCAATCCCGGACACATCCGCACCGACTTCCGCGTGCAGCTTGCCCAACCCCGCGACCGCAAATCCGAGCCCTTCACCCAGCTCGTCGACTACATCTACAAGGTGCTCACCCGGCCTGATGTGGTGCCGGCTGAAGCGCCCGACCAGCAGGCCGCGCCCGCCGTTCGCGACCAGCGCCAGATGCACTACCAGATGCTGCCGCACGCCCGGCCCGGCGGAGTCGCCGGACTGCTTGAGCTGCTCCTCGACAAGGGTGGGCGCGACGACATCTACCACCTCGCCGACGATCTCGCCTTTGAAATCGACGACCTGCTCCCCATCGTCGACGCCGCCCAGCTCCTCGGCTTCCTCACCGTCGAAGAAGGTGACGCAGCCATCACCCCAACCGGCACCGAATTCGCAAACTCTGAAATTCTCCGCCAAAAGGAACTCTTCCGCGCCGCCGCCACCCAGAACGTTCTGCTCCTGCGCCAGATCGCCGCGCCCTCGAGTCCAAAAGCGACCACACCATTTCCGAGGAGTTCTTCCTCGATATGCTCGACGAGCAATTCAGCGAAGAGGAGTCTCTTCGCCAGATGGAAACCGCCGTCGCCTGGGGCCGCTACGCCGAGCTCTTTGACTTCGATGCCGGACGCCGCCGCTTCGTCCTGCCCGACGCATCGGAGGAAGACGCCGTCGCCAACACGCCGCCTGCGGTCCCGCCCGCCCCGCCCGGCAAAGAGGATGGCAAGTGAATCTCCAGCATCCTCTCGCCCGTTCTCTTGTTACCGCGCGCACATGGCCCTTCTTCATGGACCTGGTGGTGGCTGCCCTCGCGCTCGCGGCCTTTCTCGGCCTCGTCAGCACGGGTATCTATTGGCTCGGCAAGCCTGTCCCCGTCGTCCCCATCTCCAACTCCATCAGTGCGCTTCCGCTCTACGCCTTTTACTCAATTGTGCGTATGAGCATCGCCTATGTTCTCTCGCTGGCCTTCGCCATAGGCTATGGATACACCGCAGCCTACAACAAGCGCGTCGAGCCTTGGCTGGTCGCGGTCCTTGACATTCTCCAGTCCATTCCCGTCCTCAGCTTTCTGCCGCCCGTTGTGCTCGCCATGGTCGCTCTCGTTCCCGGCCATCAGATGGGCATTGAAATGGGCGTCATCCTGCTCATCTTCACCGGACAGGTCTGGAATCTCGCCTTCAGCTTCTACTCCTCGCTCAAATCCATCCCCAAGGAAATGATCGAAGCCACGCGCATCTACCGCTATTCCGCGTGGCAGCGTTTCTGGCAGCTTGAAATGCCCTACGCCGCGATCGGACTCGTGTGGAATTCCATCGTCTCGGTCGCCGGCGGATGGTTCGCTCTCATTGCATGCGAAATGTTTACCATGGGCGATCGCAGTTTCCAGCTCCCGGGCCTCGGCAGCTACCTGCAAACCGCCACCGCCAACGGCGACGTCAAGGCCCTCGTCTCCGGCTTCGCCGCCGTCATCCTCATCGTTGTCGCCACCGATCAGCTTGTCTGGCGTCCACTCATTGCGTGGAGCGACAAGTTCAAATTCGAGCAGGTCGAATCCGCCGACCGCGTCACCTCACCTGTCCTTGAACTGCTGCGCCGCTCCAATTTGTTCAGCTCACTGCCCAACCGCCTCTTCGCCAAGATCGAGGAGCCCATGTTCCGCCGCCTCGCTCGCAGCCACGAGTGCCAGGTCGTTCAGCCTCTCGATCAGGAAGAGCCCAAGCCTTCGCCACTTTTGTGGGTCCTCGCCGTTGCGGCCATCGCCGCAGCCTGCTGGGGTGCGGCCCGGGCCGCCTTCATGCTCAGTTCCGTCACCTGGACCGAGCTCCGGCTTCTGCTTGAAGGCGCCGCCGCCACCTTCCTGCGCGTCAATGCAGCGTTGCTTATCTCCGCAGCGTGGACCGTACCTGTCGGCGTCGCTATCGGCCTCAATCCCAAACTTGCGCGCGTCGTTCAGCCCGTTGCGCAGGTTCTCGCCTCGGTCCCTGCCACCGCATTTTTTCCCATCCTGCTCATCGGCCTCGTCAAAATCGGCGGCGGACTCGGCATCGGCTCCATCGCCCTCATGCTCCTCGGCACGCAATGGTACATCCTCTTCAACGTCATTGCCGGAGCCATGTCCATCCCCTCTGACCTGCGCGAAGTCTCCTCGCTCTTTCACTTCACCCGCTGGCAGCGCTGGACCAGGCTCATCCTCCCCGGCATCTTCCCCTACCTCATCACCGGCATGGTCACCGCCTCAGGCGGCGCATGGAACGCCTCAGTGTTTGCGGAGTATTCCCACGTAGCCGACCGCACCCTTCAGACCGTAGGCCTCGGCGCGCAAATCGACGCAGCCACTGACAGCGGTCGTTTCCCACTCCTGCTGCTGGCCACCATCATGATCTCGCTCATGGTCGTCACCATGAACCGATTGGTGTGGCGGCGCCTCTACCACCTCGCCGAGACAAGATTTAAACTCGAAGGTTGAAGCTCCGTGTGGGAAGGCCGACGTAGCGCGTGGCGATTGTAGCGCCGGTCTCTAGACCGGCTGTCGTGTGGGCCTCCAGCCCACACAGAATGAGGCATCCATGATTCGTGCAGGACTAATCGGTTTCGGCCTCGGTGGCCGCGTCTTCCACGCCCCTCTGCTCTCCTCCGTCGAAGGCATCGAACTCTCCGCCATCGTTGAGCGCACCACCAACCTCGCCGAAGAGCGCTATCCCGGCATCACCACCTACCGCACGCTTGACGCGATGCTCGCCGACCCAACGCTCTCGCTCATCGTAGTCACCACCCCCAACGAAAGCCACTTTGAGTACGCGCGCCAGGCGCTCGAAGCGGGCAAGCACGTCGTCGTCGACAAGCCCATGTGCACCACCTCGGCTGAAATCGCCGAGCTGATCAAGCTCGCCTCGGCACGCGGCGTCATGCTCGCCCCGTTCCACAATCGCCGCTGGGACTCGGACTTCCTTACCCTGAAAAAAGTTCTCAACAGCGGCTCGCTCGGCCGCCTCGTCTATCTCGAATCCACCATGGACCGCTGGCGTCCCGCGCCCACCTCGCGCGTGCCTTGGAAAGACGTTCCTGCACAGGGCGGTCAACTGCTTGATCACGGCACCCATCTGGCCGACCAGCCTCTCGCCCTCTTCGGCAAGCCTGAAGCTGTAGAAGCCGACATCAAGCGCGAGCGCGACGGCGAGGGCGCCAACGACGCCTTCACCATCCGCCTCCGTTATCCGGGTCTCACGGTGGTTCTCTCGGTTACCATGCTCGGAGCGCTCGAGCGTCCCCGATTCCACCTGCGCGGCACGAAAGGGAACTACCTCAAGCGCGGAATCGATCCGCAGGAAGCCGCGCTCAGCAAGATCACCCGCATCGCCGACGGCCCATGGGGCAACGAGCCCAGCTCAGCCTGGGGCACGCTCTGCGTCGATGTCGATGGCGGCATGGTCACGCGTCCTATCGAATCCATTCCCGGCGACTACCGCCTCTACTACGATGGAGTCCGCAACGCGATCGTAAGCAGGAACAAAGCTTCGGTGCCCGTCTCCGCCATCGACGCATGGCGCGTCGCCCGCCTGCTCGAATACGCAGCAGAGAGTTCAGAGAAGCGCTGCGAAATCGCCTGTGACTGGTCAAACGAACCAAAATGATCTGACGGCATAATCCTGCCAGGGAAGGGAACTGCGGCTCAGCCTTTGCCTTCCGGCTCTCTCTCCACCAGCGGTACCCAGAAGCGGAATCGTGCCCCGCCACGCGCGCAATTCGTCGCTTCAATCCCGCCGCCATGCGTGGTCAGAATCGCACGCGTAATCGCCAGCCCCATGCCGGAGCCCTTTGCCATGCTGATCCTGCGCTGCCCCCGGTAAAACTTCTCAAAGATCAGGCCTAACTCCGCCGCATCGATCCCCGGTCCGTCGTCTTCCACCACAAACTCGAGCCTGTCATCCCTGCGTCGGCTGCTCAGCTTCACATGGCCTCCCGTCTGCGTGTATGCAGCCGCATTTTCCAGCAGGTGGCGCAGCACCCGGCCCAGCAGGTGCTTGTCGTACCACACAGGCTCGCCGCCTTCCTCCGCGTTCTGCGAAATCGTCACGCGGTGTTTCTTGAGCGCCTTGCGCGACTCCTCCACGGCCTCTTCCAGCAGCGCACGCGGATGGTGCGGCACCAGCTGCACCTGCACCACCTGCGCATCAATCTCCGCCATCTCCACCGCGTCGCCCACCAGCGTGTCCAGGCGCGTGGCCTCTTCGTCGATAATCGCGGCCATATCCCGCCGCCCTTCCTCATCCATCTCCACAGTCTCCAGCAGCGTGGTCGCCGCCGCGCGGATTGAGGTCAGCGGCGTGCGCAACTCGTGCGTCAGCGAGTCGATCAGCGCCGTCCGCAGCCGCTCGCCCTCACGTGCGGCCTCGGAGCGCGCCGTTGCCTCCAGTGCAATCGACCGCGCAATCACAATCGACACCTGCGCGCATACTGCCGTTGAAACTTCAATCGAAAGATCCGCCGGTTTCCACGCCAGCGCTCCCACTGGCCGCATGCCCAACATCAGCGGCCGCGCCGTCATGTCTCCCGGAATCGCGAGCGTCGGGCTGGGATTGTGCGCCATCGCCCGCAGGCTCGCTTCAATGCTGATCGGCAGTTCGCTCGTCGACGCGTAAAACTGGTCGCGCTCGTACACATATAACACCACGCCAACCAGCCCGAAGATCCGGTCGATCAGCCGCGGAAGGTCGCGGATCAAGCCCTCCGCGTCGTCATACAGCATCAGCTCCTGGCTCAGCTCGTAAAGCCGCTCCACATCCTTGCGCCGATGCTCGGCCTGCTCTGTCTGCTTGCGCGCCAGTTCCGCCACCCGGCTTACCACCAGGCAGCACGCCACAAACGTCAGCATCTCCACCCATTGATCGGCACTCGCCAGTCGAAATGTGTGGTAGGGAGGCAGAAAATAAAAATCAAACCCCAGCGCGCAAAGCAGCGCAATATACAGCGACAGAATGATTCCGGCCTGCGTCGCCGACCACACTACCAGCGCCAGGTACACCATGCCCGCCGTCGCGGAGTTCGCATTGAGACCCGTCAACGCGAATGTCGTCGCGCCCGCCAGCGCCGTCGCCACTGCCCAATGAAGCGCTCCCCGCGAATCGGGCAACCCTTCCATCCATCTGTTCGCCGAACTCATCACAGAAAATCATACGCCCCTTCCGGATGATGTAATCTTCCGTTGAGTGAGTTTAGAAAGAAGAACTCCATGCCAGGCAGAATCCTTGTCATCGACGACGAACCGAACATCACCCGCGTGCTGCGCAGTTCGCTCTCCGCGCAGGGATACGACGTACGCACCGCCAACGATCCTGAGGAAGGTCTGCGCACCTTCAAGGAATGGCCGCCCGACCTCGTCATCACTGACCTCATGATGCCCGGCATGAGCGGTGTTGAGGTTTGTCGCGCCATCCGTACTTCGTCAGCCATTCCCGTGCTGGTTCTCTCCGTGCGCGAGCACGAGCGCTCCAAGGTTGAAGCCCTTGACGCAGGCGCCGACGACTACATCACCAAGCCCTTCAGCATCCAGGAACTGCTGGCCCGCGTGCGCGCCCATCTTCGCCGTGCTCCCGAGCGCGCGGCTACTGCCATCGAGGCAGGCGACTTTGTCATCGACGTCACCAATCACAACGTCGCCCTGCTCGGCAAAACCATCCATCTCACGCCCAAGGAATTTGATCTGCTTGCGCACCTTGCCCGCCATGCGGGGAAAGTCATCACCCATCGCGCACTGCTCACCGCGGTCTGGGGCGCGCAATCGGCTCACCAGCCGGAATACCTCCGCGTCTTCGTTGGCCAGCTCCGCAAAAAGCTCGAGTCCGAATCCGGCCGCCAATACATTCAAACCGAACCCTGGGTCGGCTACCGCTTCATCCCCGAAGGCTGGTCCGGCAACGAAGAGTAGCCCCGTGATCTGCTTTGCTCCAGTGTCGAGCTACGTTGAGCGATGAACTCAACCTCGAAGCCTTTCCAATCCCCTATTCCCTAATCCCTATTCCCTGTTCCCTGCATCCCCCATCCTTACGCTTTCTTTAGAAAATCCTTTTAGTAACCAAACTCCCCCAACCCCACAATCAATCCTGTGCCGCGCTTTCAAAGGCCGGCGGGAGACCTGCGATGCAAGATGTCGTCATGCTGCTGTTCACCGTTGTTTTCTTCGCCGTGGCGTTTCTCTACGTCGTGGCCTGCCAGAAGTTGAGGTAACCCATGCCATTCGATCTAGTCACCGGTATTGCTCTCGTCCTTTCCGTCCTTCTGCTCGGGTACCTCACGATCACCCTGCTTTATCCGGAGAAATTCTGACATGTCCGCCAATGGCTGGTTGCAGTTTGCGCTCTACTGCTCTGTCCTTCTCTTGACCGTTCGTCCGATGGGCATCTACCTCGCGCGCGTTCTTGAGGGCGAGCGCACCTGGCTCGATCCCGTCCTGCGCCCCTTCGAACGTCTCATCTACAAGCTCTGCGCCATCAACTCCGAACAGGAGATGAACTGGCGTCAGTACGCATTCGCCATGCTCGGCTTCACCGCTGCGGGCCTCGTCTTCACCTACGCCATTGAGCGCCTTCAGGCTGTCCTGCCCCTCAACCCGCAGGCTTTGGCCGGCGTCGGACCTGATCTGGCCTGGAATACCGCTGCCAGTTTTGCCACCAACACCAACTGGCAGTTCTACACGCCTGAAAGCACCATGAGCTATCTCACGGAGATGCTCGGCCTCGCTACTCACAACTTCTGGTCGGCCGCCGCGGGCATTGTGGTCGCGGTCGCGCTCATTCGCGGCATCAAGCGCACCACCTCTTCCACCATCGGCAACTTCTGGGTCGATATGACCCGCACCACCCTCTACATCCTCATCCCCGGCTCGTTCATCTACGCGCTCCTGCTCGTCGCCCAGGGCGTGCCGCAAAACTTCAGCAAGTACACCGTCGCGCATCCTCTCGAACAGCCCACGCAGACCCAGACCATCGGGCAGGGCCCCGTCGCTTCGCAGGAAGCCATCAAGATGCTCGGCACCAACGGCGGCGGCTTCTTCAACGCCAACAGCTCCCATCCCTATGAGAACCCCACGCCGTTCTCAAACTTCCTCCAGATCCTTTCCATCTTCATCATCCCCGCCGGGCTCACCTACACGCTCGGCCGCATGACCGGCTCGCCCGGCCACGGATGGGCTGTCTTCGCCGCCATGTTCGTCCTCTTCGCTGCCGGATTCTCCACCGTCTACTGGGCAGAGTCGCAGCCCCACCCCCTCATTCATGGAGCCGCGCAAACCCGGACCATCGGACAGACCGGCGGCAACATGGAAGGCAAGGAAGTCCGCAACGGCATCGCCGAGTCCGCGCTCTTCGCCACTATCACCACCGACGCCAGTTGCGGCGCCGTCAACGGCATGCACGACAGCTACACTCCTCTCGGCGGCATGGTCCTGCTCACCAACATCATGCTCGGCGAAGTCGTCTTCGGCGGAGTCGGCTCAGGCCTCTACGGCATCCTCATCTTCGTCGTCCTAGCCGTCTTCATCGCCGGACTCATGGTCGGCCGTACGCCCGAGTATCTCGGCAAGAAAATCGAGTCCTACGACGTCAAGATGTCCATGCTCTACGCGCTCATCTTCCCGTTGATCATCCTCACCTTCGCCGCCATCTTCGTGCTGCTGCCCAACGTCGGCCTCGGCTCCATCGCCAATCCCGGTCCTCACGGTTTCTCAGAGATCCTCTACGCCTTCACATCGGGCGCGGGCAACAACGGATCCGCCTTTGCCGGCCTCAGCACTAACTGGTGGTACAACGTCTGCATGGGCTGGGACATGCTCATCGGCCGCCTGCTCATGATGATTCCCGTCCTCGCCCTGGCCGGCAATCTCGCGCAGAAGAAAAGCGTGCCCCCATCGCCCGGCACATTCCCCGTCAACAACTCGCTCTTCACCATGCTGCTCATCGGCGTCATCCTGTTGCTCGGCGCGCTCACTTTCTTCCCCGCGCTCAGCCTCGGACCCATCCTTGAGCACTTGCAGATGCACACAGGCAAACTTTTCTAGACATCCGCCGGGTGCCCTACAAGAAGTTGGGTGCCCCATCCATCGCGTTTTTTGGCGATGGGTGGGAAAGAACAAACTCCAACTCCAGCTAAAAGAGCTGGAAGCTAGAAGCTAGTAGCTAGAGGCTAAGAAAATGGCTGAGAAAAAGAGTCTTTGGAACACCGAAATCATGGCCCAGGCGCTCCTCGATTCGGTGCGCAAGCTCGATCCCCGCGGAATGGTCAAGAACCCCGTCATGTTTGTGGTTGAAGTGGGCAGCGTCCTCACCACCGCGCTCCTCATTGACAACACTATCCATCACCGCCCCGGCTTCGGCTTCAATCTCCAGATCACCCTCTGGCTCTGGTTCACGGTGCTGTTCGCCAACTTTGCCGAAGCCATGGCCGAGGGCCGCGGCAAGGCCCAGGCTGACACGCTGCGCAAGGCAAAAGGTGAGACCATTGCGAAACGCTACACTGCCGACGGCGGCTTTGAAGAAATCGCCAGCGGCCTGCTCCGCGCAGGCGACGTCATCTACGTTGAAGCAATGCAATACATTGCCGGCGACGGAGAAGTCATTGAAGGCGTCGCCTCGGTCGACGAGTCAGCCATCACCGGCGAGTCGGCGCCCGTCATCCGCGAGGCCGGCGGCGATCGCTCCGCCGTCACCGGTGGCACCCGCGTCCTCTCCGACTGGATCAAGGTGAAGATTACCTCCAACCCCGGCGAAACCTTCCTTGACCGCATGATCGCCCTGGTTGAAGGCGCATCCCGCCAGAAGACGCCCAACGAAATTGCGCTCAGCATTCTCCTCTCCGGCCTCACCATCGTTTTCCTGCTCGCAGTCGTCACGCTGCAGCCCTTCAGCATGTACGCCGCCGCGCCGCAGACCATCTTCGTTCTCGTCTCGCTGCTCGTCTGCCTCATTCCCACCACCATTGGCGGACTGCTTTCGGCTATCGGCATCGCCGGCATGGATCGCCTCGTGCAGTACAACGTGCTCGCCATGAGCGGCCGCGCCGTCGAAGCCGCAGGCGACGTCAACACTCTGCTCCTTGACAAAACTGGAACCATCACTCTCGGCAACCGTCAGGCCACTGAATTCATGACTGCCCCTGACGTCACCCAGGAGCGCCTCGCCAACGCGGCACAACTCGCATCGCTCTCTGACGAAACCCCAGAGGGCCGCTCCATCGTCGTGCTCGCCAAGGAAAAATACAACCTCCGCGGTCGCGACCTGAGCAACATGCACGTCGAGTTTGTCCCCTTCACCGCGCAAACCCGCATGAGCGGCGTCAACCTGCCCGGTACGCGCATTCGCAAGGGCTCCGTCGACGCCATCTCCCGCTTCCTTGAAGAGCAGGGAAGCAGCCTGCCCCAGAAAGTCCGCGACCATGTTGAAGAGATCGCCCGCGCCGGCGGCACGCCCCTTGTCGTCGCTGAAAACTCAACCGCCCTCGGCGTCATCTACCTCAAGGACATTGTCAAAGGCGGACTTAAAGATCGTCTCGCCCGTCTTCGCGCCATGGGCATCCGCACCATCATGATCACGGGCGACAATCCGCTCACCGCCGCTGTCATTGCGCGCGAGGCAGGCGTCGACGACTTCCTCGCCGAGGCCAAGCCCAAAGACAAAATGGATTTGATCAAGCGCGAGCAGGGCAAAGGCAAGCTCGTCGCCATGACCGGCGACGGCACCAACGACGCGCCCGCACTCGCGCAGGCCGACGTGGGCGTCGCCATGAACTCCGGCACCCAGGCCGCGAAAGAAGCCGGCAACATGGTTGATCTCGACTCCAATCCCACCAAGCTCATTGAGATCGTCGAAATCGGAAAACAATTATTGATGACGCGCGGCGCACTCACCACCTTCTCCATCGCCAACGACGTCGCCAAGTACTTCGCCATTATCCCCGCCATGTTCGCCGGTGTTTTCCCGGTCCTTGGCGTACTCAACATCATGTACCTGCATTCGCCGCAGTCCGCCATTCTCTCTGCGGTCATCTTCAACGCGATCATTATCGTCGCGCTCATTCCGCTCGCCCTCAAGGGAGTCAAGTACGAGCCCAAGGCTGCTGAAATTCTGTTGCGCAACAACCTGCTCATCTACGGAGTCGGAGGCATCATCGTGCCCTTCATCGGCATCAAGGCCATCGACCTCTGCCTCGTAGCCCTGCACATGGCGTAATAATGCATGGTTGATGGGCAAACGGTTCAAGAGTACCGGCTTGAAGGGTACGGGCTTTAGCCCGTACATGACAGCATCAGAAGTTTCGGGGCTTTAGCCCCTGCAAGAAAAGGAGATTCACATGCACTCCACATTGGGAGCAACACTGATCGACACAGAAGCGGAGATCCACAGCGGCCACAAGCAAACAGCGCCAGTCCGCCACTCCCTCGTCCGCACCTCCATTCTCTTCACGCTTGTCACGGCGCTTCTTGTCGGCATCATCTATCCGCTCATCGTCACCGGCTTCGCCATGGCGCTCTTTCCCCACAAGGCCGCCGGAAGCCTCATCCTCAAGAATGGCCAGATCATCGGCTCCGAGCTCCTCGCGCAGAGCTTCACTTCCGACAAGTACTTCCATCCCCGCCCTTCCGCCGCCGGCAATGGATACGACGCCACCTCCTCCGGCGGAACCAACCTCGCCCAGTCCAACGCCAAGCTCGTCGCGCGCATCCAGGGCGACATCGACGGCGCGGCCGCTAAAAATCCCGGCAAGCCTGTCCCTATCGACATGGTTACCTACTCCGGCTCCGGCCTCGATCCTGACATCACGCCTGACAACGCTTACTACCAGGCCCCGCGCGTAGCCCGGGCTCGCAACCTCACGGTCGATCAGGTCCGCACCCTCATCGCGCAGCACATCGCCTCCCGCGATCTCGGCATCCTCGGCGAGCCAAGAGTCAATGTCCTCTCGCTCAACCTCGCCCTCGACCAGTTATCCAAATAGCAGCGGCTCCCCAAATGTTTGTCTCCTGATCGGGATGGTTTTAGCCGAGACCATCCCGCTTTTTTTTGCGCCAACAAAGTCCCGGCCCTTCTGACCACTGATCACTGACCACGCCGGGTGCCCCATTCATTCTGCAGCTTCACCGCAGAACGAGTGGGACAGCAATGCACTCAACCCAGAAGTTTTTTCTATTCCCTGATCCCTATTCACTGCCTTTTTCGTGTAACGTAAATCAAGCCCTCTTCCCCATCCCCACACCGGGTCCGCTTCAATCCATTGCTCTGCAGCACACGAGGTCTGGATGCCAGGTCCCTTGTTTCCGCAAAGCCCCGCGCGCGAGCGCGCCTGGATCTTCGCTCTCCTCGGCGTGCCCATGGCGGTCATCGCGGCCGGCCTTATCAACGGCGGCCTTTCCTTTCTCCTGACGCGCCAGGGCGTCGGAATGGCGCAGAGTTCCGGCATCATTTCGCTCCTCACCCTGCCCACGGCAATCTACTTCCTCTGGAGCCCGCTCACCGATTTCTTCGTCGAGCGCAAGTCCTGGGTCATCCTCGGTGCCGTGGCCGCCGGCGCCGCCATGATCGTTGCCTTCTCCCACGCCAGCCTCGCGTCGCCCACCGCCGTCGCTCTTCTCTTCCTCAGCGCGTGTCTCGGCCAGTTGGTCATCTCCGCCTGCGGAGGCATCATGGGCACGCTCCGCACTGAAGTCGCACGCCGCCGCGCCGCCAGTTTTTATCAGAGCGGATCCATGGGCTTTGGCGCCCTTGCCTTGTTCGTCATCGTCTCGCTTGGCAAGCGCATCCCGCAGGGCTCACTCGGCTGGGGTGTCGCCGCCATGATCGCCCTGCCTGCCGTCTTCGCCTTCGCCGCGCCACGACAGGAAAAAATCGCAGCCGACGGTGCAGGCCAAATCTTCGCCCGCATCGCCCGCGAGTTCAAAGAAACCTTCTTCCGCTGGAAGGCCGTGCCCTACATTGCATGCATGGTTTTTCCCATGGGCAGCGGCGCAGCCATCGGCCTCTTGCCCGGCCTGGCCGCCGACTACGGCGTCAGCGCCAGCCATGTTGCGTGGCTCAACGGTCTAGGGGGTGCCGCCCTCTCCGCCGCCGGAGCCTTTGCCGCGGGGCTCCTTCCCGCCACCAAGCGCGCCTCCATTACCTACCTGTCCATCTGCCTCATCAACCAGTCCACGCTCATCATCCTCTGGCTCGCGCCGCTGCATCCGGCCACGTACTATCTCGGCACCACGCTCTTCCTGTTCACTGCGGGTTCCTCATACGCCCTCTTCACCGCAGTCATTCTCGAGTTCCTCGGCAACTCCGGCAAGAGCGGCAGCTCGCGCTACTCCATCATCAACGGCCTCGGCAATCTTCCGGTCGCCTACATGGCCGCGATCGACGGATTCGGCTACAGCCGCTGGGGCACCCGCGGACTGCCCGCTGCCGATGCAGTCGTCGGCATCGTAGGCGGCTCACTCCTGCTGGCGCACTTCCTCATGCACCGCCACGACGCCCCCGCCCTCGTCCCCATCCAAGCAGCCGAAGCCGAAGCCTGAACCGCACGAGCAATTCACTAAATCAGAAAGGGAAACGGGTGCCAGGTGCCCCATCCATCGCGCTCAATGCGATGGGTGGGAAAGAACCAACTCCCCTTCGCGCTTTTCTGATCCCTGATCCCTGACCCCTGATCCCTGCCCCTACCCCACCAATTTCTTCAAATAGTCATAGTCCACCTTCATCGCCTCCAGCGCCGGCATCTCTGTGAAGGGCGGTTCCTGTTCCACGTACATCGTCTTCACCCGCGTCTTCCGCGCCGCCGCCAGTATCGGACCGTAATCAATCACGCCCCGTCCAAGCTCCGTCCCCACCGGCTGACCTGGCCCCGGCCCAAGTTTCGTTGTCGGGCTGAACCCCTTCTTGAAATCCTTCATGTGCAGCGTCAAATACCGCTCAGGATATTTCTTGAGATAACGCACCGGATCGTGCCCCGCCGCCGTCATCCATCCGCAATCCAGTTCCAGCTTCACCAGCTCCCCATCCGTCAGCCGCAGAAACTCGTCATAGCCCGTCGTCGATCCATACTCGTGAAAATCAATATTGTGGTTGTGATACCCCAGCTGCATCCCGGCGGCCTTTATCTTCTCGCCCAGCTTGTTGTACTGCTCCGCGTTCCACTTCCAGTCGTCGAGAGTCATATTGTTCAGCCGGTTCAAGAAATCCATCATCCCCGCTGCTGGGGCGGCATTTGGGGCGCTCGGAACGCCCGGCACCGTCGTCACTAGAAACGTTTGCCCCAGCACCCGCGCCGATTCCACCTTCTCGTCAAAATGGTCCCGCAGCTCGGCAAGCATAAAATGCCCTGCCGGATTCGTCAGCCCATTGTCGTCCAGCATCTGCCGCAGTTCCCTGGCCGGCCCCATTGACGAATTCGTCAACTCCACCTGCCTGTAGCCCACCGCCGCCACTTGCTTCAACGTCCCCGCGGGATCTTTCTTCATACCCGCGCCCACCGTGTAAAGCTCGAGCCCGATCACCGGCGCAGCGCTCTCTGCCGCAAGTCTCCGCGCGCCCATCACGCTCGCGCCCACCACCACCGCCGCCGATCCCTTCAGAAACGTCCTTCGATTCGTAGCCATCCGCCTGTGCCTCCCCATTCGCCAACCAGTCTATCCCGGCCAGCGTACCAGGCCTCGGCAGAGGGACCAGGGAGTGAATGCAGCCCACCTGGCCCGTCAAACCAGAACCTGAAGCTACCGTGCCCCATCCATCCCGGCGTTCCTTTGCCGGGATGGGTGGGAAAGAACCAACTCCCCCTTCGATCCTTTCTAATCCCTAATCCCTGATCCCAAATCCCCAATCTCCGTCGTCGCCAAGTTATATCGTGCTACGATATATATATGAAGGCTCGATCCACAAACCAGGTTCCCGATCTGCTGGTCAGAAACCTGGCGGAGTTTCGCTATGAGCTGCGCCTGTTTCTCCATTTCAGCGAATCTGCAGCGCTCGAAGCAGGATTGCATCCACAACAGCATCAGCTCCTTTTGCAGGTCGCAGGTGCCCCTGAGGCAACGGTGATCACCATCGCCTATGCGGCGGAGCGGCTTGGATTGAAGCACAACAGTGCGGTTGAACTTGTGGATCGCTCCGTGCGCGAAGGGCTGCTTGCACGAAAGGCAGACCCCGGCGACAAGAGGCGGGCGGTTTTGCAAATCACGCGCAAAGGCAGGAAAGTTCTTGCCCGGCTCACAGGGAGTCATGCACGGGAGTTGAACGAACTGGCGCCACGCCTTAAACGGGTGTTGGGGCGCATTACGGTTCATGCGCGCGATGCCGCTGGAGCGGTGTCCCGATGAGATCGCGTCCTTCGGCATTACGTGACTTTACTGTTGATAGTCGGGTCTGGCTTCTTACCGCCGTAGCGCTCGTCATCGGCGCGGGAGCAGCGGCGCTTGCCGTCGTTCTCTTGCGTGCCATCGCCTTCGCAACCAACATCTTTTACTATCACCGGCTGAGTCTGGCCATGGTTGGGCCTGCCGGGTCGCCGCTCTCACCGGGTCTCATGATCCTGGTTCCGGTGGTTGGTGGCCTTCTCGTCGGGCTCATGGCCCACTTTGGGTCCGACAAAATTCGCGGACATGGAATTCCCGAGGCCATTGAAGCGATCCTGCTGAATGGCGCACGCGTCGACCCCAAGGTAGCGGTGCTCAAGCCGCTCTCAGCGGCCATCGCCATCGGCTCAGGCGGCCCTTTCGGCGCGGAAGGACCGATCATCATGACGGGCGGTGCATTCGGCTCCATGGTCGCGCAGTGGCTCAAGCTCACCGATGCCGAACGCACAACCCTGCTGGTCGCCGGCGCCGCCGCGGGCATGTCCGCAACCTTTGCCGCACCCATTGCCGCGATCCTGCTCGCAGTGGAGCTGCTTCTCTTCGAGTGGCGTCCCCGGTCCCTCGTCCCGGTCGCGGCAGCCAGCATCCTGGCAGGCGCATTGCGTGTGAGCTGGCTTGGAGCGGGGCCGCTCTTTCCCGTCACGTTTCACTCTGCAATCCCTCTCGCGCCGTCCCTTCTTGTGGCGGCCCCCTTGGGCATGCTTGTCGGCCTTGCCTCGGCCGGGCTCAGCCGCTTGATGTACGGCTTTGAAGATGGCTTCGAGCACTTTTGCGGTAGCCTGCGTGTGCACTGGATGTGGTGGCCGGCAATCGGCGGCATCGGCATTGGTGTCGGCGGGTTCTTCTTTCCGCGCGGATTAGGTGTCGGCTACGACAACATAGCCGAGGTCCTGCGCGGCAATGCCCCGGTTGCCCTTCTGCTGGGACTCATCATTGCCAAATCGCTCATGTGGGCGTTTTCGCTCAGCTCCGGAACGTCAGGCGGCGTGTTGGCTCCCATCCTGATGATTGGCGCTGCGCTCGGTGGGGGAGCGGCGCAGTTGGTGCACATGCCGGCAGAAACACAGTCGCTTTGGGCGCTCATGGCCATGGGGGCAATGCTCTCGGGTGCGCTCGGCGTGCCGCTCACTGCGATTCTTTTCTCCCTGGAATTGACCCATGCTCTGCCGGCGATCTTGCCGCTCGCCTTGGCGTGCATTGCGTCTTATCTTGTCACCTCTCTGATCATGCCGCGGTCCATTCTTACGGAGAAGCTGAGTCGGCGCGGGTACCACCTGTCGCGTGAATATGGCGTTGACCCTCTCGAAATGGTCTGTGTCGCCGACGTGATGACAGAACTGTCCACCTTTGGAGACAGCCAAGACATAAGCGATCCGCATGAAGCATTGCCTGAAGTTTTTGCCTATTCCGACGAAACCTGCCGGGCAGTCGCGGAGGAGATGGCGACCACGGGAGTGACAAACATGCCCGTAGTTGACCGGCTGACAGGGCTCGTCTGCGGCACAATCGGAGCCCAGGAGTTGCTTCTGGGACGGAAGAGAGCGGCAATGCGAGAGTCCGAGCGGAGCATCTCTTTCCAGATCTAGTCGCCGCGAGATCTGAGCCGGTAAAGGAACGCAGTCTCTTGAGAGTGAGAACGGATTGTCGGAGTTGGAGGATTGCCGGGAGCCCCTGGTCTCTCGTCCGCCGCGGCGGATGGACCAGCGAATGAACGAAGCCCACCCGAGAGATTGGTAGCAAAAGGCCCCATTTTCGATCTAAACAGACACGTCAAAAAACACGCCGAAATGACTTTCAAAAGGCCCAACAAACACGTTTTTGCGGGCAAAAATGCGCATTGATCATTTCTTCGGGGAATTCTCGGCAAACCACTTGAATTAAATGCGAAATTACTCGGTTTTAAAAAGCTTATCTCAATGAATTTCTGGGTCTGGTATCTCGAAAATCGCAACCATTTGATTAAGTATTTCGCACCGCTTCGTAACCATCTGATTGAACATTTCGCGCTGTTTCGGTTGTATGAAATCGAACATTTTAAGGGCTTTCCCGCGTATTCAGGCTCTCAAAAAATTTCGTGTTCCGTAAATTCTAAAAAAACAAATTCACTGCGAAACGATCCGCGCGACAACATCGTAGTCATGCGCCTCGGTAATCTCCGCCCGATAAAACCGTCCCGCCACCGGCGCATCCAGATCTCCGAAGTCATTGATGTAGACCTTGCCATCAATCTCCGGCGCGTGGAACTCGGTCCGCCCTTCCCACAACAGCGGCGTCTCCTCGCTCTCGCCTTCGGCCAGCAACAGAACTTCGCGCCCCACCCACTGCTGCTTCGCGCGCTTTGAGATCTTTTGCTGCAGCTTCATCACGCCCTTCTTCCGCGCTTCAATCGTGCGCTTCGTGAGCTTGCCCTCCAGCGGAAACGCAGCCGAGCCTTCTTCATCGGAATAGCCAAACACGCCCAGCCAGTCGAACTTCGCTTCGGTGATGAACTCTTCCAAAACCTCTACGTCGCGCTGCGATTCGCCGGGAAAGCCAACAATGAAGCTGGTGCGCAGCGCTATGCCTGGGACAGCCGCACGCACCTTCTCAATCGTCTTCAGAAAAATCTCCGCGCCCGCCCCGCGCTTCATCGTCTTCAGCACCGCAGGCGACGCATGCTGCAGCGGCACGTCGAGATACTTGCAGATGTTGTCGTGCTTCCCGATCGTCTCGAGCAATCGCCCGGTAATGCGGTTCGGATACGCATAGAGAAAGCGCAGCCAGCGCAGTCCATCCACGCGCGCCAACTCATCCAGCAGCGTTGCGAGCCCGTCTTTCAAGCCGAGATCTTCGCCGTAGCAGGTGGTGTCCTGCCCGATGAGCGTAATCTCTTCCACGCCACGTTCCACCAGTTGCCGCGCCTCCGCCACAACCGATTCAAACCGCCGCGAGCGGAACTTGCCGCGCAGATTGGGAATCACGCAGAACGTGCACGGATGATCGCACCCCTCGGCAATCTTGATGTAAGCCGACGACTTCGGCGTGGTAAGGAAACGCGGCGTCGACTCATCGTAAAGATACGTCGGCAGCAGATGCGACGCACCCTGCCACTCATCGCGCTTGAACCGTCCCTGCTGTTCGCGTGCGTCTCCCTCGGACCGGGAGGTTGCCTCATGTTTATGTGTGGCAGCCTGGGCTTCTTTTCCGGGGCGGACTTCCGCAGCGGCACCGGAGAGAATATTGAACAGCGAAGGTGCAGCAGGCGTGGGCATCGTCAATCCCGCAGCCTCCAGAATCGCTTCCAGTTCGCCGGTGCCTACCACCGCATCCACTTCAGGAATGTTCTTCTGGATCTCATCGCGGTAGCGCTCGACCAGGCATCCAGCCACAATCAACTTCCGCGCCGAGCCGGCCGTCTTGAAACGCGCCATCTCCAGAATCGTGTCGACTGACTCCTGCTTGGCCGTATCAATAAAGCTGCAGGTATTCACCACAAGAATTTCGGCGTCTTCCGGGCGCGCCGTCAGCCGCGCGCCGGCCCGATCGAGCAGGCCCATCATCACCTCGGAGTCAACGAGGTTTTTAGGACAGCCAAGGGAAATAAATCCCACGGAAGGGGCCGCGGGTGAGGAGGTTTTGGTCACATCCTCTAATTGTACTGGTTATACGATTTTGGGGCTCCGGCGCCGCAAAACCGGGACCTCGGCGGCGGCCTGCGCCGAGTGATAAAATCAATCAGTGCCGGGTCCTACGCGACGTAATCCCGCCAATCCCGCCAGGTCCGGAAGGAAGCAACGGTAACGGGCTAGTACGGGCGCAGTAGGTCACCCGGTACTTTTTTGGCGTTTTGGGTGTCAGCGCCAAGGCTCGGTTTGAAAGAGCTGCCCCTCAGGGGCTAAAGCCCGCATGTTTGTTCTCGACCTGATGTACGGGCTGAAGCCCGTACCCTTCAGTCAGCCTTATTGAAGTTGAGCGGCCTGCCGGAGCTCTCCAGAGTTTCGCCGCAAGGAGAAGTGAATTGAGCCTTACAGTACGCCCCATTGTGGGCCGGCGCGCCAAAATCACCGCGCTCGGAACCTACGTTCCCCCGCAGATTCTTACCAATCAAGACCTCGAAAAAATGGTGGATACGAATGACCAGTGGATTATGGAGCGGACTGGTATTCGTGAGCGGCACGTATTGGCCAAGGGCCTGGGCGTGAGCGATATCTGCACCGAAGCAGCAAAGAAATGCCTGGCGGTGCGCGGCATTGAGGCCAGCGAGGTCGAGTGCATCATCGTGGGCACGGTCACGCCCGACATGATGTTTCCTTCCACGGCTTGCCTTGTACAAGACAAGATTGGAGCCAAGGGAGCGTGGGGGTTTGATGTCTCCGGTGGCTGTTCGGGATTCGTCTACGCGTTGCAGGCCGGCGTGAAAATGGTCGAGAGCGGAGCGCACAAGAAGGTTCTGGTCTGCGGCGCAGATGCCAACACCCGCATGACCGACTACACCGATCGCACCACCTGCGTGCTGTTCGGCGATGGCGGCGGTGCAGTGCTCATCGAGCCCGCGGAAGAAGGCGAAATCGGCTTCATCGACTTCGTCAACGAGATCGACGGCTCGGGCGGCGTCAGCCTCAACCTCAAGGGCGGCGGCAGCCTGAACCCCTCAAGCCACGAGACCGTGGACAAAAAGATGCACTACATCTACCAGGACGGCCCGGCCGTTTATAAGTTCGCCGTCCGCAAAATGGCAGAGGCCTCCTCGAAAGTTCTGGAGCGCAACGGCCTGATGGGGGCCGATCTTGGCTGCTTTATCCCTCACCAGGCCAACAAGCGCATCATTACTGCCACAGCGGATCGCCTCGGCATGAATCCGGATCGCGTCATCATCAATATTGAGAAGTACGGCAACACCTCCGCCGGCACCATCCCGCTGGCCATGGAAACCGCCGTCGAAGAAGGCAAGCTCAAGAAGGGCGACCTGGTTCTGCTCGCCGCCGTGGGCGCGGGATTCACGGTGGGCGTGATCCTGCTTCGCTGGGAGATCTAAAGGCAGGGAATAGGGAACAGGGAACTGTTCCGTGCTGCCTTGTTGTGGATTTGCACTCTGCCGGGTTTGGCTTATACTGTGCTCCTCTAACCCGAAGCTTCAGTACCGGTGAGTTGATCCGGCATTCGGGGGCATGGAGGCGGAATGACCGGCCGCTGCTTGCCGCGTCTAAGGGATGTAAACCAGAAGCGAAATCTGGTGCTCTTTAAAAATTGAAGAGCGGGAGCGGAGGCTGACCATGGAAGTGGAGTTCACCGCCAGGCAAGTCAAGATTTCAAAGGCGCTACGGACGCACGCCGAAGAGGGAATGGAACGGATCGGCCAGATCCTGGGCAAGAACGCGCATGCCAGCATCACCTTCAGCACGCAAAGACATGTGTTCATCGTCGAATTGACGGTGCAGGGTCGTGCGCAAAAGATTGCAGCTACCGGCAAGGCAACCACGATCGACGCGGCTCTGCGCGAAGCCATGGCGCATGCCGAAAATCAGGCGCGGCGATTCCGCGACCGGCGCGTGGGAAGCAAGCGCCTTCCCAAGGAAGAAAAAGTACTCACAGCTCCTCCGGTGTCGCGGCCCAAGACGAGGGCGAGCCAGCCTCCAGCCGAGGGCGTTGCCGGCGCCAAACCGCGCGCCTCCATCGCTGTTCATTCCTTCCCGGCGCGCAACCAGGTTGTTGAGCCGCACATCCTGAAAAATGGCGAGGCCCTCGCGCTCAAACCACTCACCATTGAGGAAGCTGTGAAGGAAGCCGAGTTTCGCGATCGTGACCTGCTGATCTTTCGCACCACGGCAGGTGATACGTTCGTGTTACATCGCCGCCGCGACGGCCAGATGGAATTAGTCGAGATTCCATAAGATTCGATCCGATTTTCCGTTGATTTCCGGGTCAAATCGCGAGAACCGTGCGACTCCTGCACCGCGGCGCAATTTTTTGCTCGGGATCGGTGTCTTTAAGGAAATTCGATCGAGCCCCGACAAGTTCCGCGCTGCTCGTAAATGAGACAAGGTTTGGACTTTGGTTGCACCCCCTTCACCGATTTTGGGGATGGTGGAGCGTCTGCCCGTGGCCTAGATTTTGAGCTAAGGGCAAATACATTGAATAGAGCGACGGGACCAGACTCCAGAATTGGACGAGTGGGCCAGGGTGTGATTCCCTGGGAGGCAACAGGCGTGAATCTTCCGGAAAATGCGGACTCCGCCCGACAGCGGGAAATTCTGGATGCATTGCCGGTTCTTGTTTTTCTTGAGCGCGCCGGAAGAATTGTCTTTGCCAACGCCGAAGCGCGGCAAACTCTGGGCCTGACGGAAAGTGAATGGGTCGAGCGGCCCGTCGAAGACGTGTTGTGGGGATTGTTTCCCGGCACGGCTGAGCCGCAGACGCTCCTCAAGGGCTCGCGCAAAGGCAGTCCGTTTCACGCCACCATGCCTGCCAAGGGCGGCAAACTGCAGCCCGTTGAGGGTACCTACTGCATTCTCGATGCGGAATTGCGCGAAGCCGTCATCGTTGCCCATTTCGGCGGACGGGAACGTGCCCCCAAGTCGCGCCTGATGGAAGACGTGCTGGCAAGCATTCCGGAGGCCGTTGCCATCGAGCACGACAATCACGTCCTGTATACCAATCCCGCGTTCACGCAAATGTTCGGATACACGGCTGAAGAAGCCAGCGGCGGCAGCTTGCGGGAATTGATTGTGCCCGAGACGCGCCTCATCGAGCATGCCACGCTTGCCAAAGCTGTCGATGAGCACGGTAGCGCAACTGTTGAGACAGTGCGTGCCAACAAGCAAGGCGAGTTTGTGGATGTGAGCCTGCTGTCAGCACCGCTTCTGGTCGATGGCGCAAGGGTGGGTTACGTGTACACATTCCGCGATATCGGCGACCGCAAACATACTGAAGAAAGTCTGCAGCACGACGCCATGCACGACGTACTAACTGGGCTTGCGAACCGGGCAGTCTTCATGGACAGACTGGGTCAGGCGATGGCCCGTCGCGTTCGGCGTCCTGAGCAGAGCTGTGGAGTTTTGTTTCTCGATCTCGACCGATTCAAGGAGATCAACGACGTTCTCGGGCATGCGGCAGGAGATGTGGTGCTGGTTGCAGCCGCGGATCGCCTGCGCGCATCGCTTCGTCCGCACGACTCGGCAGCGCGGCTGGGCGGCGACGAATTTGCCATCCTGGTCGACAATATTCAAAACATCGGCGGGCTCGAGACGGTGTCCCGGCGCGTTCTGGCCGAGATGTCGCGCCCCTTTGATATCTTTGGCCATTTCGTGCAGGCCGGAGCAAGCATCGGTGCGGCCCTGGCAGGCCCCGATCACACTTCAGCCGATATGCTGGTGCGCGACGCCGACTTTGCCATGTATCGCGCAAAGCAATCCGGCGGCGGACGTTACGAAATCTTCGACAAGCACCTCGAAGTCTGCGTCAGCAGCCAGCAGGAGCGCGAGCGCGAACTGCGTTATCGGCTTGAGAAGCGGCTTCTCGATTTCCGTTATCAACCGATCTGCCGGTTGCAGACCGGCAAACTGGAAGCGCTTGAGTGCCTGTTGCGCTGGCGTCCGGTCGACAGCACGGCCGACAACTTTGCCGACCTACTCGCCGTGGCCGAAGAGACGGGCCTTTCGGTGACATTGGGCCGTGAGACCATGGAAGCGGTTTGCTGGCAGCTGCGCAGCTGGCACACTGCATCGCCCGCTGCCGACGTGACACTCAGCATCAATTTGACCTATAAGCAGTTCTACAACGTGGACCTGGTAGCGCAGTTGCAAAGAACGCTTCTAGCCAGCGGTGCTGACCCCACAAAGATCATGTTCGAAGTGCCCGAGGCCGTGCTGAACGAGAGCCCCGATGCGGCGGTGGCGATTCTGCAGCGCCTGGTGGATTGCCGCGTGCAGGTGGCTCTGGACGAATTTGGATCGAGCCTTGCACCGTTGAATCACCTTGTGCGCCTGCCGATTGAGATGGTCAAGCTGGACGCCAAGCTAACCGCAGCCGCGAACTCGTCGGGCCGCCAGCAGGCCGTGCTGGACTCGCTGCTCCACCTTGGCCGCACGTTGGGAGTACAAGTGGTGGCGCAGGGAATTGAGACGCCTGAGCAACTGCGGGCACTTGCGCGCATGGGTTGCGAATTGGGTCAGGGCCCGCTGCTTTCGCCCATGCTCGATGCCACCCAGGCCCTGGCGCTGGCCGAGCGTGGCCATCTCACTGCCGCCCAATGACGTTGAGACCATTGATAGGTCAAAGTCCGTCTTCTATTGAAGACGGAACCCCGTTTCTCGGTGTAGCATTGGCCCATGGCCCCCAAATCCCTGAACGGAAAAAAGAACTCAATGCGTAAAGTTGCGCCGAAACGCGGAGCAGGGGCCACGCCGGTCGCGAGTGCCGGCAAGCACTCGAAGGAACTGGTGATCGTCACCGGCATCTCGGGTGCGGGCAAGGCCTCGGCCCTCAAGGCATTTGAGGACCTGGGCTATCACTGTTGCGACAATCTGCCCCTCGAACTGCTGCCCGACTTCGCCAAGCTGGTCAGCAACTCCGCTGACGTGGAGCAGGCTGCCATCGTGATCGACGTCCGCGAAGGCACTACCCTCGACCGCCTGCCCCAAATCCTCAAGGACGTTCGAAAGCTGCTGCCCACGCGCGTCGTTTTTCTGGACGCGCAGGATCCATCGCTCGTTCAGCGCTACTCTGAGACACGGCGCCCCCATCCACTCGGCAAGTCTGAAACCGTCTGGCGCTCCATTGTCGAAGAACGCCAGCTTCTCGATCCCATTCGCAATGTCGCCGACACGCTCATTGACACCTCAACCTTCAACGTCCACGAGCTCCGCGCGCACATCCAGGCCCGCTACGGCCGCGAAGACAAGGCCAATCGGCTGCTCGTCTCCTGCTTGAGCTTCGGCTTCAAGAACGGCGTACCGCTCGATGCCGACATGGTCTTCGACGTCCGATTTCTGCCCAACCCTCACTTCGTTCCCGAATTCCGCAACAAGACCGGGCTCGACGCTCGTGTGGCCGATTACGTGCGCGGATTTCCTCAGACCGGGGAGTTTCTCGATCGCGTCACCGAGCTGATGCTTTACCTGCTTCCGCATTATGTGAAAGAAGGCAAGAGCTATCTGACGGTCGCCTTTGGCTGTACCGGAGGCCAGCACCGCAGCGTGATGATGGCGGAAGAGATGAGCAAGCGGCTCAAGAAGGCCGGCTACCAGGTCAAGGCACTGCATCGCGACATCGTCAAGTAGCCAACAGCTACGCGCGTCAACCAGAGGTCTCGGGCCGTCTCAATTATTTGGGAAGATCGTCAAGCCAGCGGGTAAGCGCATCCACAAGATCCTTGCGATCTTCCGGTGAGGCCCGGAGCGGGACCCGCATCTTTGTAGCGGACACGCTCTGAAACGCCTGCTCTGTTTTCGACTGCCCAGACGGCGAATTTGAAAGAACCCAAAGCGATGGAATGCGCAATGCAGCCGCCGGCGCCGTTACGTCAAACCGGTCGCTCACGAGCAGATGAGCCGGCACCAACTTAGCCCGCGGGTCGTCGAAGATTGCACGCATCGGCGCGTCGGCCGGCGACTCCACCACCACTCCGGCCAGCTCGGGATGGGCCGCTGCAACCTCCAGCGCAAGGTTGGCGCCAAACCCACTTCCGGCAAGTACAATCGCGTGCTCGTCGACATGGCGAGTCGCCGTAAGATACGCAAGCGCCCACTCCGCGTCTTGCCGCCAGCGGTCTTCGGTTGGGTGGGCGAACAGGCTTTGGCCATAACCGCGGTAGTCGAATGCCAGCACACTCACGCCTGCGCTGTGCAGGCTCGTCAGGTCATCGAGCGTATCTCCCAGGTTGCCGTTTCGGTCGTGGAGGTAAAGCACAGTAAAGCGGCGCGAGCCGGCGGCGGCTGGAATCCACCAGCCCTGGAGTTGGGGCGCGCCGGTATCGGCAACGGCAAAGCTGACGGGATCGAAGGCAAGTCCGATGCTCGCCG
The DNA here is from genome assembly GCA_963820245.1 of uncultured Acidobacteriaceae bacterium. Lineage (GTDB taxonomy): Bacteria > Acidobacteriota > Terriglobia > Terriglobales > Acidobacteriaceae > Telmatobacter. The sequence goes on from CAWFZC010000012.1 coordinate 139,208, forward strand.
GCGTGCGCGCAATCGTGGCCGTGGGGTGGTAGAGCAGTTGCCAGCTCCCCTGCCAGAAAAGAAGACACAGGACAGCCCAGCCGCAGAAGCCTGCCGCCGGAATGGTCACGGCGATTGCCCCCAGCAGCCACTTGCCTGACACGTTGGGCAGGGTCTCGTTCTTCTCGCGCGGCCAGGCCGGTTGCGGCCGGTGCACGGCGTGCTTTTGCGGGGATTTGCTTCGCGCCATTGAAAGGTTTCGTCTTCCCGAGCCGTGGAACGAGGCCCACTCCCATGCTAAACGGATGGGCCCGCCCTATCCTCGGTCGCACTCGGGGTGTCCCACGCCTATTTCCACGTCGAAAGTGGTTTCACCCCTGGCAACTCGTGATCCCCTTGCCGAGTAAACAGCACGGCAATGGTTTGATGGCTCGATTGTTTCGGCAGAGGAATGACGAGATTGGTCAGTCCGGGATTGGGTTCCTGCGGGGCTGGCGGCTCGGTGCTGGCGATGCTGAATTTTGCAGCAGCCGGCGAAAGGATGCGAGCCTGAAGTGTGGCGCCGCCTTGCGCCAGCGTAGCGGATCGCCCATCGCTCGAGATTTGAACGGCTGCGAAGGTGTGGAAGTTCCACACCACGTCCACCGGCTGGGCTGGCGCAATCTCATCCTGAACCAACACCGCCTGCTTCCCGATCAAAGCTACTCCACGGTTCCATGCAGTCAGCTTGCCCTTGTACGTCTGGCTCAGGTCGGCGATCGAGTAGAGCGTATTCCCCTTGGTCCCCGCAGCCGTAAGCGGCGCCTTTGAGTCGAGATCCTGGTTCTGCGCGTCAATCGTGAGCGTATTGTGCCCCTCGGTACGCATCCGGTAGTACGACCAGCGCTGCGGGCCGAAATAGCCAGGCAGCCCGTAGCTGTCCGGACCAAGGTCGCTGGCCCAGCGCTGTCCAAGCGCGTCCATCACAAACGAGCCAAGGTCGAGGTGGCCGTGCGAAGCGTGCGCGTCGCCGCCTTTGAAAGCAACATACCACGCGTTCTCATCGTTCCATGCGCTCCGCAGGTAGGCCTGGTCCACGCGCGCAAAGCTCTCAACGAGCGGCAGCTGAGCGTTTGATTTTGAGCCCGGCGCCTGCGCCTCTTCCGCCGACCAAAGGATCAGCATGAGCGCAAACCGGCTACGACCCGACGGATAATTCTCGCCGTGAACTGCCGTATTCGTCTTCGATGCTTTGGTCTCAAAGAGGGCGACCTGGCGTTCATGCTCTGCGTAGAATGGCTTGTCGAAGCGGCGCGCCAGCCAGAACATTTGCGCGGTGGGTGATGCGCCTCCGATACCAGCGTCGCCAAAATTCGCCAGTTGGTACGTTGGGCCGTCAGATTGAATGTGATAGTCGCCAGTCGACGAGAACCCTTCGGCATCAGAAACCCCAAAGTCCTTGCCCAGGGCGGTGTTCAGCGCATCGATATACATCAGGTTGTACGCAGTCGCGTAGAGCCAGTACGTGGGGCCTTCCTCGAATCCGCCGTCGGGAGCAAACAGCTTCATGATGTCGGTGATGGCAGAGTGAGCGTGGTTGAGGATTGCCGCGGTGCGTGCCGGATCTTCGTCGCCAATGGCCAGCGCGCCAATCGACTCGCCGCCATTGCAAACCTGGTTCCAGTTGTTGTGCTCGTGATGGATCGCATCTCCGCTCTTGATGCGTTCCAGCCATGGATCAATCCCCTTAGTGGCGATGGCGTTCTCGACGGTTGCACGGTCGGCGGCCGATAGCACTGGGTAGAGCCAGTCATAGCCCAGCCCAAGAGTCGCGGTCATTTCGCCCGTGTCGAGAAAATGGGTCGGATACCAGTCAGGAAATGCGGCAGCCGCCAGCATCTCCTTCGCAGCCCGGTCCGCATAACGCCTGTCGCCCGTCAGGCGGTAGAGTCCGGCCAGGGCAAAGACCCGTCCCTCCATGTCCCGCGAGGTATCCAGCAGGGTATGCTCCACGCCGCCGATCACGTAAACGTCCGGCGGCATGGTGAGCAGTTCATTTCCGTAGGCAAGCAGATCCCGGTATTGCTGCTGAACAAAGGGATCCGTTGCGATGGTGTGCTTGAGCGCGGGCAGATCTTCGTCGTGAAGGAACAGGCGCGGATGGCCGGGCCGCAATGTATCAAGCGGCGAAGCTGCGCGAGAGGGGGAAGGAAGAAGAAGCGCGATGGCTGCGCAGAGAAAGGCCGACTTTACCGGGAAGCGACATCCTTCAGGGGCCAGGGCAGCGATAAAGCGGGAGAAAAAGGCAGGCATAAGGATTCCGTCCATATCTTGCGACTGCGCGATTGTAATCGCCTCTCCATCGTGGGGGCAATGCTGCACGGCGGTCCGCCGATTGCGCCGGGGGCGGGCCAAAGGGTGTATATTTTCCTGTGGGCGAAAACGTTAACGAAAACCGGGAGAAATTCGCAATGATAGATCGTGAACACGGAATTATGAAGCCAGCTGAAGATGAAATCTTGTTGGTTACCAGTGGAGATTTGCGGCTTTCAGCCAACCAGGTGTGCTGGCCGGCGCAGCGTGACATGGAAGAGAAGCTCACGGCGGCCTTCGCAAAGAAGGGCTTCAAGCTGGTGCGCGCCCATGCTTACAACGAGGCGGCAAAACACGGCTTCATCGACTCGCAGCGCATGGGCATGGATGTCTTTATGAAGATCCATCCCGAGGCGAAGCTCGTGTTTGCCACCGCCGCCTGGCAGTACAGCCATCATGTGTTGCCGGGGGTGCGCAGCCACAAGGGGCCCATTCTAACCGTGGCCAACTGGTCCGGGCAGTGGCCGGGACTCGTCGGCTTGCTGAACCTGAACGGTTCTCTGACCAAGGCGGGCAGAAAATTCTCCTCGATCTGGAGCAAGGAGTTCACCGACGAGTTTTTCCTGGGAGCGCTGGACGAATGGCTGCGTACCGGCACCATCACGCACGATCTGTCGCATGTGCACAACCTCGACCGAAACAAGCTACCGGCTGAAAGCGCAGCGCTCGGCGCAAAACTTGCTGAAGATCTCAAATATCGCAAGGCCATCATGGGCATCTTCGATGAAGGTTGCATGGGCATGTACAACGCCATCATCGACGATGAGCTGCTGAACCCCGCGGGCATCTACAAGGAGCGGCTCAGCCAGTCGGCGCTGGTCGCCAAGATGCGCACGGTCACGGACGTTGAAGCGCGCGCAGTTTACGACTGGCTGGTTCAGAAAGGCGTCAAATTCGCCTTCGGCAAGGACGCCGCGACCGAGTTGACCCTCGACCAGGTGCTCGAGCAGTGCAAGATGTATATCGCGGCCGTGCGCATTGCCGGAGATTACGGATGTGATGCGGTTGGAATCCAGTATCAGCAGGGACTGAAAGATATGGTTCCCGCGTCGGACCTGGCCGAGGGACTGCTGAACAATGCTGAACGGCCTCCGGTGTTTGCCGAGGGAAGCGGCGAAGAACTCTTCGCAGGCGTGCCGGTGGTGCACTTCAACGAAGTGGACGAGTGCGCGGGGACGGATGCCATGATCACCAACCGCTGCTGGAAGGCTCTCGGTCTCGATCCATCCACAACACTGCACGACGTGCGCTGGGGTGAGCATTACAAGGGCGACGGTCTTGACGCATTCGTGTGGCTCCTGCAGATTTCAGGAGCTGCGCCGGCCAATCACTTTGTTGGCGGATACGCAGGAGCAAGCAGCGAGCGCCAGCCGGCAATGTACTTCCCGCTGGGCGGAGGCTCGCTGAAGGGTGTGGGTAAACCGGGCGAGATTGTCTGGAGCCGCGTCTTTGTTGAGGGCGGCGCACTCCATGTGGATATGGGCCGGGGCACGGTGGTGAGTTTGCCGGCTGAGGAAACGGCTCGCCGCTGGAAAGAAACCACGCCTCCATGGCCGATTGTGCATACGGTTCTGCATGGCGTCAGCCAGAATCAGCTGATGGCGCGGCACAAGGCCAACCATGTGAATGTGGCCTATGCGCCCACGGCTGCGATTGCCGACAAAGCGCTGGCCACCAAGGCCGCGATGTTCGCCGAACTAGGCGTGCAAGTGCATCTCTGCGGGGTGTCGCAAGCATAACGCTGGGACATAGCTACGATTGCAGGGCCGCAACAATCTCGTCGGTAGTGCGAACGCGGCCCATGCGCGGAAAGATTCGCTCGAGAGAGTTGGCGTGGGCCTCGGGGCTCATGCCTGCCACTGCGTCGGATGCAAAGACGAGTTCGTAGCCGCGCTCGTAGGCATCGCGAGCGGTGCTTTCGACACCAATTTCTGTAGCGATTCCACAAAGAACAATGGCGGTGCGGCCGCGGCGGCGGAGCTGAAGGTCGAGGTCGGTACCGTAGAACGCGCCCCACTGGCGTTTGAAAACAACGACGTCGGAGGGCTGGCGGTCGAGTTCTGGAAGCAGATCCATCCAGTCTGGCGGCATTGTGCCGCTGAAAGCAGGAGTGTCGGTAGGTGGATGAAGGCGGTCGGCGCCATCGGGCGAACCGCCAACATGAACGAGGACTGGCTGAGCTCCAGCAGCGCGCGCGGCGGCGAGCAGTCGGGCAGCGTTTGCGACGATAGACTGCGCGGCGGCGCCCATGCGCGCGGTGATTCCTTTTTGAAGATCGATGACCACGATGGCAGTGCGGTTCGGTTCCAGCTTGAGCTCACTCATGATTGAATCCCCTCCTCCATTGGCAGAATCCCCATCTCTCGATAAATGGGCCGAATGACCACGCGGATTCCTGGCAGTCGCGAGAAGAACCACGCCGCTCCAAGCAGGATCGCCGCTCCATTGGCAATCACCGTCAAAGGTGCGCCGACAGCGCTCGCCATCGACCCGGCCAGCAGGCTGCCGAAGGGCGCCATACCCATGAAGGCCATGGTGTAGAAGCTCATCACGCGGCCGCGCTTGTCTTCGCTCACCAGCGTCTGGATGATCGTGTTGCTCGCGGCCATGCCCTGCATCATGCCCATGCCCGCAATCAGCACCATGATCATCGAAAGCCAGAAGACTCGCGACAAGCCAAATCCGATCAGGCCCAGACCAAACACCGCAGCGGCAATCGGGATCATGCGAATGAGCCCGCGCACATTCTTGCGTGCAGCCAGCGAGATGGCCGATGTAAGTGCGCCAACGCCCATGGCTCCCATCAGGAAGCCAAGCGTGTGCGGTCCACCATGCAGCACGCGCACGGCAAAAATCGGCATCAGCACCACGAAGGGCATGCCCATCAGGCTCACCAGGGCGAACAGCGTGAGGATGGTGCGAACGGGAAGGAACCCGGTCACATACGACCATCCCTCCGCCAGTTCGTGAGCCATCGAAGTAACCGCGCGCCGGGGCGCGTGTGCTGGCAGGCGCATGGCCAGTAGCGAAGCAATCACGGCCAGATAGCTGATGCCGTCCACCAGAAAGCACCACCCCTCGCTGGTAGCCGCAATCAACATGCCGGCCAGCGAAGGGCCGATGAGCCGGGCAATGTTCACCATCGAAGAGTTGATGGCAATCGCATTTCCCAGATCGCGCCGGTCCCCGACCATCTGCACCATGAACGACTGGCGGCCGGGCATATCGAATGCGTTGATCATGCCCTGGCTCACGGAGAGAACGAGGATCAAGGTTAGATTGATATGTCCTGAGAGCGTAAGCGCAGCCAGAGCCAGCGACTGCACCATCGACAGCCCTTGCGTCACCACCAGCACTCGCCTGCGGTTCAACCTGTCAACCCAGACGCCAGCAAAAGGCGCAAGCAGGAAAGTGGGTATCTGGCCCGCAAAACTTACGGTTCCCAACAGCAGTGCCGATCCCGTCAGCCGGTACACAAGCCAGGAAGTTGCGATCCGTGTCATCCATGTGCCGATCAGCGAAATACTCTGGCCGCCGAAGAAGAGCCTGAAGTTTCGATGCCGCAGGGCGCGCCACGTGTGGGCAGCGCCCGTCAGCTCGCGTGGCTCCGTCGCCGGCGATTCTCCTACCGGGTTGGCGCGGGTTGTTTGTTCCTCAGGGCTCAATGCGTGGCTTTCCGTTAAGCAGATTGGCTTGGAGCCGCTCGGCGGGATGTCTTTATTTTAATTTGGATGGGCTCGATGCCCCGCGTAGCTCATGCTTCTCTACTTTAAGATGCGTGACGAAGTCCGAAGGTTAGGCGAATATGGGCCGGCCGTGCGCATTCACTCCCTTCAAGTGCGTCGCTATATAATTCGTGCCGATACAAGAGCCGAAGAGGAACTTACACCAGCCATGATGAGATTGACGCGCGCAGGAACTGGAATGATCGGATGGGACACCTTGCTGATAGGTGTGTTGCTGGGATTGGGAACCCTGCAAGCCCCGGCCCAGGTTAAGCGATCGAGCCACGCTGACGCGCTGACCTCTGGATTCTCGACGCCGCCGGATTCTGCCAAGCCGCTCGCCTATTGGTGGTGGCTGAATGGAAACACCGACGCCGCCACCATCACCAGCGATCTCGAAGCCATGCGCCGCCAAGGCTACGGTGGCGCCGTCCTCATGGATGCGAATGGTTCCGACCAGGGTGGCAACATCGAAGTGCCTGCGGGGCCTGTCTTCGGAAGCCCCGCATGGACCGAGCTGTTTCTGCACACGCTGAAGGAGGCAAAGCGGCTCAATCTGCGCATCAGCTTGACCATACAAAGCGGCTGGAATGTAGGCGGGCCTACCGTCACTGGCGCGCAATCGGCCAAGCTGCTCACCTTCACTCGAAGAGTCGTGCATGGCCCACTCGCGGCCAGCCTGCACCTCGACGTTCCGCCGAGCAAGAATGACTTTTACAAGGATATTGCGATCCTCGCCTATCCGCTCAGGCACGGCCCGGCGCTGGCAGGCGACGGCTCCTCGAGTGATACACGCAAGCCGATTCGCGATCTGAAAGTGAAGGCAGTCTTTGTCGAGGCAGGATTCTCGGTGCCGGACTCCAAACCGCTGCTCGCGGATTTTCCCTCCGTCGCTGGCGAGCAGGATTTCGATCCCGCGCAGGAGATTGATCTCACGACAAAAATGTCGTCGAGCGGAAAACTGGAGTGGGATGTTCCGCCCGGCGATTGGGAGATTTTGCGCATCGGCTACACCAGTTCCGATTCCCGCGTCTCTACGAGCAGCCGGGCGTGGCAGGGCCTGGTCATCGACTACCTTGACCGCGACGCGCTCACCAGCTATTGGAACACCAACGTGCAACCAATCCTGGACGCGGCCAAGCCTTACCTCGGCGATTCGCTGCGTTATGTTTACACCGACAGCTGGGAGGTGGGTGGCGTCAACTGGACTGGCCGCTTCCGTCAGGCATTCATCGATGGCCGAGGCTACGATCCTGTGCCCTACCTGCCCGTCATCGCTGGCCGCATCGTTGGCAGTCGCGACATCAGCGATCGCTTTCTCAACGATTTTCGACGCACCATCGGCGACCTGGTTCTGTCCGATCATTACCAGATGTTTGGTCAGTTGGCTGCAAAGAACAGTCTCGGCTTTCATCCCGAGTCGGGCGGCCCGCACGGCGCGCCTGTCGATTCGCTGCGCATGCTGGGAGCCGGCACTTTTCCCATGACTGAGTTCTGGGCGCCTTCGGCCCATCGCGCCACCGACATGGATCGCTTCTTCATCAAAGAGGATTCCAGCGCAGCCCACATCTACGGCAAGACGCTGGTTGCCGCCGAAGGCATGACCAGCCTCGGGCCGCAATGGGAAGAGTCACCCGGATTGGATCTGAAGCCGACCTTCGATCAGGCCGTCTGCGCTGGTTTGAATCTGCTTGTATGGCACGAGTTCACATCGTCACCGGCATCCACCGGCTATCCCGGCCAGGAATATTTTGCAGGCACGCACTTCAATCCCAAGGTCACCTGGTTCCACGATGGCAAGCCGCTCTTCGACTACATCGGGCGCGTGCAGTTCCTCATGCAGCAGGGCCTCCCTGTCTCGGACGTTCTCTACTACTACGGCGACCAGGTTCCGAACTTCGTCCAGTACAAGGCCACGGATCCCGCGCATGTAATGCCAGGATACGACTACGACGTGGTGGATGAGGGCATACTCACGCGAGGGCTCAGCGTCGCCAACCATCGCATTCGTCTCGCGAATGGTACTGAGTATCGCGAACTGGTGATGCCTCCGCTCACCAACATCTCTCTGCCTGCGATGCAGGCAATTGATCGCCTCGTGAATGCCGGCGCAACCGTGGTGGGCTCTCGGCCCACGCACCTGACAGGATTGCCGTCGGCCAAGGCTACAGACGCTGACGTCGAACAGATTGCCAACCGCCTGTGGGCCGGTTGTGGCGGCGGTACGAAATCGGTGAACGTAGGAACCGGAAAAATTGTGTGCGGTGAGTCGCCGCGCCAGGCTCTCGAAGACGCGGGAGTCACGCCCGATCTCACCAGCGCAGGGCCGGTATCCGACGAGAACTTTGACTTTGTTCATCGGCGGACGAACGGCGCGGAAATTTATTTTGTCCGCAGCAAGAAACCTGAATCGTTGGCCACGGTGCTGAGCTTCAGGGCGCGCGGACTTACCCCGGAAATCTGGAACCCGGAAACCGGCACAACGGCTCCGCTCGGAGTTTATGAGCAAACAAAGGACAGTCGTACCAACCTGCCTGCGTGGTTTGGGCCTTACGGATCAAACGTTGTGATCTTTCGCAGAGTTTCAGGAGCGCATCTTACGCGGCTCGAGCGTGACGGACAGGAAATTTTTCCCACGCTGCCAGCAAAAACTGCGCCCTTAACCGTCGATATGCGCAACGGTGGGATGTCGCTGCGCGCCGCGCAGGGTGGGAAGTATGTCGGTATCGATACTGCGGGGCGCCGCCATCAAGCCATCGTGGCCGATCCCGCAGTCCTGCCTCTCGAGAAACCATGGAAGCTCGCATTCGCTCCTGGATGGGGTGCGCCGCCCGCGGTCACCATGAGCAAGCTGGCCTCGTGGACCGAGTCCGGCGACGAAGGAGTTCGTCACTTCTCCGGCACGGCCGCCTATACAACCGATTTTGCAATTCCGCAGCAACTGCCGAAGCAGGCCCATGTAATGCTCGACCTGGGCGAAGTTCGCGAGACCGCGCGCGTCACCGTGAATGGAAAAGAAATCGGCGTCTTGTGGAAGCGGCCGTTCCAGATCGATGTAACCTCTGCTGTGAAGCCGGGAACGAACTCACTCAAGGTGCAGGTAACCAACCTGTGGCCCAACCGCATCATCGGCGACCAGAGTCTGCCGGAGGGCAAGCGATTCACTCACACCAACATCACCAAGTTCAAGGCAGACTCGCCGCTCATCCCCTCAGGTTTGCTGGGACCCGTCACGGTTCGGATCGAAGGTACCGTTGAAATGTCAGCGGAGTCCTCGCGGCGGTGATTGACGAGCCTGGGCCGAGAATCTTCCGGCCCTCAGTGTCCAGCCGATTGAACCTCGGACATCGCGTGATCGGTTTTGATGTCCGCGCCGCTCCATGCCTTCATCTGCGTCCATGGCTGCGCCGGTGCGCTCCAGAACTCATCCGTCGCCGGCAGTCCGAGTGGCAGCCATGCGGCCGAACAAAGGTACAAACTCCCCGTTGAAATGTAGTCTTCGCCCATCGAGGGCTGATGTCCGGCAAACCCGATCGTGAGCCAGCCCTTGTCGTCAAACGTGCCCTTCGCTTTTGTCATGCGCGTCATCACGGCCGTGAGTGCGGAGCGCACCTGGGCCGGCAGCACTCCTTCAGGCAGATCTCTGCGCCACGCCATCTCCGCCAGATGCTGAAACGCACCAAACCTGTAGCTGAGCGAGCGGCCAATCGCCGGGTAGGTTCCCTCGGGACTGATCAGGCGTTCCTGGATTGCAGCATAGCGCCGCGCTCGATCCACGATCGGCTTCCGCAGCATGGCCCAGCGCTTCGTCTGGGTTTCAACCGCGTCCAGAATGTTCAGCATCATCGGCTGAATCACAAAACTGTTGTAGTAATCCCAGTGGAAGTACGGCCCGTCGCCGTAAACCCCGTCGCCTTTGTACCACTCCTGGTGCTGGCGCAGCGCATAGTCGACGCGCATCGTGTCCCAATCTTCACCGTATTTGCAGAACATCGCTTCAATGATCGCGGAGAACAGCAGCCAGTTATTGAAGCCCGGCTGCACCTTGCGCGTCTCCACCATGCAACGGATCAGGTTCTGCTTTGTCGTGGAGTCGAGCTTCGCCCAAAGTTCGTTCGGCGCGCGCACAACCGCCAGCGCAAGGAACGCTGCGTCCACCACGGACTGTTGGTTGTTGCCAAAGTTCAATGCATCAGGCGATTTTGCATCGCAGCCGTATTGGATCGCCAGCCGCGACCACTCGCGATAGCGCGTGCGCAACGCTTCTTCAGCGGGATCGTTCCCCGGCTCAGCTTCAAGCCACGGAGCCAATCCGCATAGCAGCCGCCCCACTGCCTGTAGGTGCGTGGACATTGCGCTGGCTTCTTCTTGTCCCTTGGCGCACTCCACCGGCATCGTCGCGCGCAGCTTCTGCTGGCTGATGGCCTCAAGCACGGGCTGCGAAACTCGCTCCACAATCTCCAGCCACTTCTGCCGGTCGCTTCTTGCGGATTCCGGCTTCGCCTCTTGTGCCTGAGCATTCTCAATCATGGACCCCGTCAGCAGCGGTGCCGAAGCAAGCAGCGTGCTCTTCAAGAAGGTGCGCCTTGTTGCCTTGCTAAGATTTTGCATTTGCGTCAGTCCATCCCGTTCCTTCAAGCCAGCAAACATTCTAGCGGGTCAATCCGTCACGGTCGCTCCTGAACAATCAGGTCGTCTTTTGGTCAAAGTCTTCTATACCCACATTTCGATTTCGAGTAGTAATTCTCAAACCTTCAATTGTTGCAATCGCCAATCTTTTAGGAGTGCGGACGCGATGAAGACGCTCCGGAGGATCGCGAATGGAGGCAGTGGGAGTATATTGGATGGTAGCCGGGAACCCAAAATGGAAATTCCGGTTTTCTTCGTGTGACATGATCGAAGGTTAGAATTGATGGCTAATCGGAGCAATCCATCTATAAGCGCAGTGATTCCTGCCTACAACGCGGAGCGATTCATTGCCGATGCGATTCAAAGTGTTCTCGCGCAGACATACGAAATCGCTGAAATCATCGTTGTCGACGACGGTTCATCAGATCGTACAGCTGACGTTGCCGCCGGCTTTACAAGAACGCGCGTCATTCGACGGCCCAACGGGGGGCCGGGAGCTGCGAGGAACTCTGGCATCCAAGCCGCCACTAGCGAGTGGATTGCGTTTCTCGACAGCGACGACATTTGGGTTCCGCGAAAGACGGAAGTCCAGCTGGGATATGTCACGGCAGATGTCGGTGTGATCCACACGAGTCGATTCGATCCTATCCTCTTCGGCACTCTTTGGCACAGGCAGGCTTATTTCGGGCCCAGCGGAGCGCTGGTCCGCAAACAGGCATTGCTGGACGTCGGAGGTTTTGGGGAATCGCGCGCCATTATGGGTGTGGAAGACCTGAATCTGTGGTTGAAGATTGCTTTGACTGACTGGCGTTTTGTACGATCAGAGGTCGATTTATTCGAATACCGGCGGACGGAGCAAAGCCTATCTGGAAACGATTTCAAGATGGCGAGGGCGGAACTGGCCAGCATCGACGCGGTCGGAAAACGTGTAAATTGCCCGCCTGAGGAGATCGAGCGTGTGAAGCAGGCTAGCAAGATTGAGTATGCAAAAAATTTAATCGCTGCCCAGCGGTGGGATGAGGCTGCCAGTTTGCTTCATGAGTGTACACTCGGTTTGGCGTCCCGGTGGCTATCGCTAGCGCGTCTGCTGAAGGTGAACCGCCTGGCCCGCACGAGCCTGGTCAGATGGCTTCACTCTGTCGATGGAAGGTACTCATCGCATGTATGTTCGGGTGAGTGCAGCCTTCTGGAAGCTCGGCGTAGGCAATGCATCGAATCTGGCCGTAAGCCCTGTTTCGTTGGTTCGAAGTAGGGTAACAAACTGTCGTTGATACCGCGTAATAGTGTTCAGTATCCGACTAAAGCTTGGTCCACCGTTGTATACACAATTCCACGAAACATCTTCGCCGCAAATTTGTGCGCCATCGGTCCACTTGCATTCAAACTAAAACCCTTTCCTGTAAAGTTGAAAGGGTGAAGTTTCAGAGATTCACGCTGTGGGAGTGATGCAATTTGGCGGAGGGCGCTGAAGTCGGCAATCTGGGTGTGTTGTTGCAGTCGGTCTTCGGGTTTGCCCGGTTCAGGGCAGGCCAGGAAGCGGTATGCCGCGCGGCAATCGAAGGCCGCGACCTGTTGCTGGTGATGCCGACCGGGGCAGGGAAGAGCCTCTGCTATCAATTGCCGGCCATTGCCCGAGGGGGCACAGCGCTCGTCATTTCTCCGCTGATCGCTCTCATGGAAGACCAGGCGGCCAAGATGAATGCGCTCGGCCTCCGCGTTGCGCGTATTCACTCCGGCCTGGATCGCAGCGTCGCCCGCCAGGCTTGTGCCGACTACTTGAGTGAGACCCTGCAGTTCCTTTTCGTCGCGCCTGAGCGCCTGCGCGTTCCGGGATTTGCAGAAATGCTTGCCAAACGCAAGCTGTCGCTCATCGCAATTGACGAAGCACATTGCATCTCGCAATGGGGCCATGACTTCCGGCCCGACTATCGCATGTTGGGCCAGTATCTTCCCGCGCTGCGCGGCGGTGATGAATCCACGCCCGTCATCGCTCTCACTGCAACAGCCACGCCATCCGTGCAGGCTGACATCCTGGCGCAACTCGGAATGGTCAAGCCCCTCCAGTTTATTCACGGATTCAGGCGCGACAATCTTGCCATTGAGGTCGTTGAGTTGCCTGTGCCGGAGCGCGCAGAGACCATTGCAAAGTTGCTTGCCGATCCGCGACGCCGTCCCGCGATTGTTTACGCGGTTTCGCGCAAGCAGGCCGAGTCGCTCGCCGAAGGTCTATCCGCTCGATCGAGCAAAGGCAAAACCAGCGGAGGCATTGCCGCCGCAGCCTACCATGCGGGCCTCGATCCGGAGACGCGCGACCGCGTGCAGACAGCCTTCCAGGCTGGCACATTGGACGTTGTTGTCGCAACCATCGCATTCGGAATGGGAATCGACAAGGCCGACATTCGGACTGTCATTCATGCCGGGCTCCCCGGCACTCTCGAAGGCTATTACCAGGAGATCGGCCGCGCTGGCCGTGACGGTGCGCCAAGCCGAACCTACCTGATGCACTCCTACGCCGACCAACGCACACACGGTTTCTTTCTCAATCGCGACTATCCGCCGGTTGAAAATCTGAACCAGGTATTTCATGTATTGAGAGAACAACCCCAGCCTGTCGAAGAACTGCGCGCAGCCTCAAAGCTGGTGGATGAGGAGTTCGACAAAGCGCTTGAAAAGTTGGAAATTCACGGCGGAGCACACGTGGATTTCAGCGGTGGCGTTACACGCGGCGCCGCAGGCTGGAAGAAGACCTATGGGATCCAGGCGCAATTCCGCGCAGAACAGTTTGAGAAAGTGGTGCAGTTTACAGTCTCCTCTGAGTGCCGCATGGCCGCGCTGGTTCGGCACTTTGGCGACGTCGACGATGCTTCAGTTTCCTGCGGTAAGTGCGATGTGTGCGATCCGGCAGGCGCGGAACTGCGCCAGTTTCGCCGAGCCTCTTCAGCTGAGCGTGCCATGGTCCAGCGGATCGTCGAAGAGCTCCGGCCCATTGACTACAAGGCAACTGGCACATTGCAACGCGCCCTTAATGTCGCAAGCAGAGCCGAGTTCGATGGACTGCTCGATGCCATGACGCGATTGGGTCTCATTGAAATCGAGGAGGCTGAATTTGAAAAGGAAGGGGAGGTCATTCGCTTCCGCAAAGTTCGCCTCACGGATGCGGGTCTTGCTATAAGGCCAATGACGCCGCTTGCGTTGCTTATCAGTGATGGCATTGTCGAATCGCTGAGTGGTAGCGGCCTGTCGCCCAGTCAGCGTGCTGCAAAGACCTCAAAGAACAAGTCGGCCGGCAAAGCTGCATCAAAAGCGGCAGCGCCCGCGGAACTGACCACGGAAGGCGAAGCTTTGGCCGCGAAGCTCAAGAAATGGCGTGCCGATGAAGCAAAACGGCTTCAGGTTCCGGTATTCCTTGTGATGCACGACCGCACTCTCATCGCCCTGGCCGCAGCCCGCCCGCGCAATCCGCGCGAGTTGCTTGAAATCGAAGGCATCGGGCCCACGAAAGTGGAACGCTTCGGAGAACAGCTGCTTCAGTTGTGCGCCGAAAGCTGACTCTCGGACTGGCAAAGCCTCATGCAAAGAACCGGAGCGATTGAATCTCGCTCCGGTTCTTTGCTGCGCCAAACACTACTGCTGGTACTTGAAGGATTTGTCGGGATAGGGCGGATGCTGCGGAACCGGTCGCGGATCCTCCGCGATCTGTTTCTGCAGCAGCTCGATTGCCGCTTTGAGCTGCGCGTCCGATCCGTCGAAAGTTGCGTGCGGCAGATTGTCCACAACAACGTCTGGATCGACGCCGTGCCCTTCAATCAGCCATCGTCCATCCGCGCTGTAAACGCCCGTCTCCGCGGCTGTTGCAATGCCGTTGTCGGCCTCGGTATTGCTGGCGGAAAGCCAGATCTCGCCTCCCCAGGTCCGCGTCCCAATCACTGTACCCATCTTGAAGTATTTGAACCCCTCGCTGAACGCCTCGCCGTCTGACGCGGTGTCCTGGTCGCAAAGCACCACAATGTGCCCGCGAAATGCGTACTGCATGTTCCATGTCGGATTGCCGACGCGCGGTTGCCAGTAGAACCACGCTTTGCGCAACAGGTCGCTGAGCAGCCACGAATCGATGTTGCCTCCGCGGTTGTGCCGCACATCGATAATCAGGCCTTGGCGATTGAAGGACGGGTAAAACTCCCGCGCCCATTGATTGATGTCATTGGGCCCCATTGCCTGCAGATGCACATAGCCAATCTGATCCTTTGAGGCAGCATCCACCTGCACACGCCGCGAGTATTCCCATTCAGCGTAGCGCATGCGCGCGTCATCTTTATCGCTGATTGGCTTCACCAGCACGTCGCGCGCATCGCCTGAAGCGGGCTTCACATGCAGCAGAACCTGCTGCCCCGCCTTGCCCTGCAGCAGTTCGCGCTCATCGGCGACGCTGAGTGCGCTCTGGCCGTCAATGCTTAGAATGACCTCGCCTTCCTTTACCAGAGATTCCGGCCGTGCCAGCGGCGGAGCCTGGTCTGGCAGGTCCGGGTCGTGCAGGTAAACATGTTGGACGACGAATCCGCCGGCCTTTTCATCGCGCCGCAAAGTCGCGCCGAGTGTTGCAAGCTCTATCTTGTCGCCGGGCTCGCGGGCGTCGCCACCGACGGACAAAGATGTGCAGTGCCGAAAGTTCTCCAACCATTTGTGCGATCACTGCGTTCAACTCGTCACGATTCGCGACACGATCCACCAGGGGCAGGTAACGGTCGCGCATGGCAATCCAGTCCACGCCTTGCATGTTGCGGTCGTAGAAGTAATCGCGCTCTAGCCGCCATGCATCCAGAAAGATGCCGTGAAATTCATCGCGCGGAGTGGTGGAGATCTTCCAGTGCGAAAGATCGATGGCTGCTTTTTTCAGAGTCTTCAGGTCGGCAAGCGCTGTCGGCTTCACGCTGGAGTCGAAAACGTAAAAGTCATCTCCTTTTCTCACCAGCATCTTTTTCTGATCGAGAGAAATCTCAAAACTCTTCACGTCTGCGAGAACGGTCTCCACTTCGTCGCCCTTATTGGCAATGTCAAAACACTGCAGCGAACGCTTCTCTCTGTCGCTATCGCTGGCATTCAGCCAGCATAGGCGCTTTTCCGTGGCCTGCAGCGAATCGTAGTTGCCGGGGGGCGCGAGCACTTCAGAAAGCCGCGTCTCCATGTCTGTGAAATCGATCTTCACGTCAGCGGGCTTCTTCTTGTCCTTGGCCTCATCCTTCTTCGCGTCGTCTTTCTTGTTCTTGTCGGCATCCGATTTTGCGACGTCTGTTGTCTTGTCGCTGGCCGCTGTCGCATCCTTGTTCTTCTCATCATCCTTCTTGTCAGCGGTGTCAGGATGAAGTTCGTCGGCCGGCAGAAATGGCGAGCGAAGGCCGGGTGTCAAGGCAAGCTCGTAAATCCTCACCGTGCGATCGAAGTGGGGCGCCGGCTGACGCGCTCCCCACGGCGAGTTGACTGTGGTCTTCAAATTACGGTCAGAGAGGAAATAGAGCCACTTGCCGTCACTTGTCCAAAGCGGATTCGAACTGTTGTAGCGGTCCGAGGTCAGCGTCTTCAGGTCGCCGGATTCAACATTGAGCACCTTGATCTGCTCAAACTGGTTGTCAGCCGCCATTGCGAAGGCCAGCCACCGGCTGTCAGGCGACCAGCGAAGATCGTCAATGCCTCCGACCATCGATTTCAGGATCAGCTTGTCCTGCTTCGACTTCGTGTCGTAGATCCAGAGCTGCTCATCCTTGTCGTGGTGCGCCAGCCAACGGCCGTCAGGCGAGGGAACGCCATTCCACCGCAGCACCTTCGCATCGTGAGTCCACTGTTCAGGAGCGCCTTCGCCGTTGGCCGCAAACTTCCAGAATTCAGTTTCTCCCGTCTGCGTCGAGAGCGCAACAATGCTCTTGCCGTCGGGAAGGAACGTCGCCTCGCGATAGCGAACAGCTGAGTCGCCGGCCACCTTCACGATGCGGCCTGACTTGGCAGGCAGAGTGAACACCTCGCCACGCGCGGTGAATACGGCGCTGGAGCCGTCGGGAGAAATGTGAACGCTGGTGAGGAACTCGAGCGGTTTGGCTACCCAGTGCTCGCGCATCTGATCGAAGTCGGAGACAAGCGTAATCGGGATGATCTCTTCGTGACCGCTCTTCAGATCAAGCGACCACAGATCGGAGCCGGAAGCATAGACGATGCGTCCGTCCGAAAGGGAAGCTGCTTTGATGTCGAAGATGTGCTGGTGGCTCTCCTGCCGCACGCCGTGACCATCGCTGTCCATCGACCAGACGTTCATCACGCCGTCGCGGTCTGAAAGAAAGTAGACCCGGTCATTCCAGAACATGGGGTGGGCCGAGGTCCCGGTCCAATCCGCTGTCAATGGAACTGCCTCGTCCTCCCCGTCGAAGCGCCATATATTTTCCGCGGACCCGCCCTTGTAGCGCTTCGTGTTGCTCGACTGCGCAAACCACCGCGTGAAGAAGAGCGTCTTGCCGTCGGTGGAATACGCGCCTTCCGCAGCCTGTTCCAGGGGAATCAATTCGTTCGCGCCCTTCTGATCAATGAGCACCAGTTGGGTGGCCGGCAGGCCCGAGTAGCGGGAAGTGGAAACGAGCAGGCGTCCGTCTGGAGCCCAGCTTGCCGGCGCAGAGTTACCATTCCAGGTCAGGCGCTGCGGCATACCGCCTTCGATCGGGATAGTGTAGACCTCAGAGGGGCCATCGTAAGCGCCGCTGAACGCCACTGTCTTTCCATCCGGCGAAATCGTGGCGGCGTGTTCTGTGCCTGCTCCGGATGTAAGCCGGCGCGCAGCTCCTCCATGAATGTCGACAGTCCACAGGTCGCCCTCCGATGTAAACACGACCGTGTCCCCATGCACTGCGGGGTCGGAGTAATAGCCGCGATGGAGCGGGGGAGCATCGGCAGCCCGCAGAAACGGTGTCGCAACGGTGAGAATTGAGAGCGCCAGGGCAGGGAACAGTCGGCGAGCAAAATCGGAGGAAGGCATTTGATTGACTCCATCAATGAAAGGTCGTGGGACGGGCTTTAAGCCGGGCAGGCGTTGCTGTTCAGGCGGGCAGCGCTTGTTTGTCGATTGAAGAATCATACAACCCGGCCGGGCAAAAGCGAACCCCCGGCATCAGGCCGGGGGTGCTTTATTTCAGGCTGGCGATACTCTTCAGGCGACGCGCTCGATCACGACGGACTCCAACACGACGGGCTTGTGCGGCTTGTCCTGGCCGTTGCGCGGAACCAGCGAGATCTTGCTGACGATGTCCATGCCCTCCACCACCTCGCCAAAGATGGTGTGGTTGCCTGTGAGCCATGTCGTGGGAGCAACCGTGATGAAGAACTGGCATCCGTTGGTGCCGGGGCCGCTGTTGGCCATGGCCAGCTTGCCGGGCTTGTCAAACTTGTGCGGCGAGCCCTTGGTCTCGTCCCCGAAGCGGTAGCCGGGGCCGCCCATGCCGGTGCCCGTCGGGTCGCCTCCCTGGATCATGAAGTCCGGAATCACGCGGTGAAAAATCGTGCCGTCGAACAGCTTGTCGGTTGACTTGGCCCGCGTGGTGGGATGAACCCACTCCTTGCTGCCTTCGGCCAGCTCGACAAAGTTCTTCACGGTGATGGGCGCGTCCGCTTCAAACAGGCGGACGGTAATCTTGCCTTCGGTGGTGTTGAAGACGGCGTAGGTTCCTGCTGCAAGTGCCATTTGAACTCCTCGTTTACTTCTTGAATCTTGTTCACTTCTTGAATCTCCCAGGCTCAGCGTGCAAGTGCCGGGGCGCCGGTTCGCGGGCGTTGGATAGAGAAACTACGGTTGTGGGGCCGGCGGAGGTGTGGGCGGAGGTGGGGGCGCCGGCGGTAAGGGCTGGCCTTCGCGGACGATCGTCACCTTGTCCAGGGTCACCGGCGTCAGTGGCTTGTCGTCGCTGTCGCGCGGCACGCGGGCGATCGCTTTGACCACGGCTACACTCGCGTCATCGCACTGGCCGAAGAGCGTGTAGTGGCCGTTCAGCGTGTCGTAGGCCTGCTCGGTGATAAAGAACTGGCTTCCGTTTGTATTCGGGCCGGAGTTGGCCATCGCCAATCGGCCCGGCCGGTCGAAGGTCAGATTCGGATCGACCTCGTCGTCAAAGGTATAGCCCGGATCGCCCATGCCGTTGCCCACCGGATCGCCGCCCTGGATCATGAACTCCGGAATCACGCGATGAAATGTCGTGTGATTGTAGAGCGATTTGCGGTGCTGCACCCTGCGAGTGCCCGGGTCGGTCCAGTCCTTGGTCCCCTCGGCCAGCGCGATAAAATTCGCCACCGCCAGAGGCGCCTGCTTTTGGTAGAACTGGCAGGTGATCCGGCCCATGGAAGTATCCATCACCACGGTCGGGCCGTTGGGAACAATCGTGACGGCGACGTTGGCCGTGGGCGCATCCGGAAGATCCGCCGGAGCCGGCGTCGACTGCTGACCGGTTGCGTTGAAAGGCGCTGCAGCCAGACTCGCCAGCACAAGGGAGGGAATGAGAAGTGAAGGCTTGAGTTTCATACCGAATTTGAGGGTAAATCAACGGGCGGGGGGGCTGCCAGTAGCTACTAAAGCTTGTATCTTAGATCAATGAACATTTCTTCCCTCCCAAAAGCCCTTCGGGCCAATGCGCTCACCACTTGTGCCCTTTTTTGCCTTGCGCTTACGGCCTCGCAGGGTGCTGCCCAGGCCGACAAGCCTGCCGCGCCTGCCGACAAGCCCGCCGCAACAGATAAGGCTGCCACCCCCGATAAAGACGCTCTGCCGCCGCTTCCGGCCGAGGTACACGCGCCGCAGTCCATCCAGATGGATGGCAAGACGCTCAAGTACACCGTTACGGTGGGCGCATTGCCGGTGCGCGACAAGGATGGCAAAGTCGCCGGCAACGTCGTGGTCACGTCGTACACGGTCGACGGCGACAATCGGCCGGTCACGTTTGCCTTCAATGGCGGTCCTGGAGCGTCAAGCGTCTATCTGAACTTTGGAGCCATCGGTCCCAAGCGCATCGACGCAGGCAATGAAGGCGACAGCCCTTCCGATCCAGCCGTCCTCAAGGACAATCCCGGAACATGGCTCGACTTCACCGACCTCGTCTTTATTGACCCGATCGGCACAGGATTCAGCCGCGCGACGGTGCCGGAAGACCAGGCCAAGAAGCTCTTTTACAGCCCCACGCCTGACGTCGAGTACCTATCGCGCGTAGTGTACGACTGGCTGGTAAAGAACAACCGGCTGGCCTCGCGCAAATACCTGGTCGGGGAAAGTTACGGCGGCTATCGCGGTCCGCGCATCACCTATTATCTTCAATCGCAACTGGGTGTGGCCCTCAACGGCGTGGTGCTGGTGTCGCCCTATTTGAATCCGACCATCGAGAACAACGGTCTTCTGTCGCCCATTCCATGGATGATGACGCTGCCTCCCATCGCGGCCGCCCATCTCGAGCGCGAGAAGAAGCTCACTCCTGAAGCAATGGCCGATGTGATCGCATACACAGAAGGCGAGTACGCAACCACGCTGATCAAGGGTCGCGCCGATAAGGACGCGCAACAGAAAATGATTGCCCATGTCACCGAACTTACCGGCCTCGATCCGCAATTCGTCAAGTACTCTGGCGGCCGTCTTGAGACCGGCGCTTACCTCCGCGAAGTTTTTCGCGAAGAAGGCAAACTCGGCTCGGTGTACGATTCCAACGTCACCTCCTTCGATCCATTCCCCTTCGCGCCCGAGCAGGAATCGAACGATCCCATCCTCGCCAGCATCGTAGCTCCCATGACAACCGCGATGGTTGACTTTGTGACCCGCACTGTTGGATGGAAGGTGGACGCGCGCTATAACGCGCTCTCCTACGAAGTGAATCGCCTCTGGGATCGCGGCAACGAAGACATGCGCACCGGTGCTGTGCCCGACCTGCGCCAGGCAGTGGCTGCTGACCCCAAGATGCGCGTGATGATTGTGCACGGCTGGAACGATCTTTCCTGCCCCTTCATGGGATCGATTCTTACCGTGGATCAGATGCCCGTGATGGGCGACCCCACGCGTGTGGCCGTGCATGAGTATCCGGGCGGACACATGTTCTATTCGCGCGAATCCAGCCGCATGGATCTGCGCGAAGACGTGATGGTCATGTACAGCAAGCACTAAGCGGGCGCCACCAAACACAATTAAACCAGGCGGAGGAAGCGATTCGGCGAAACACCTGCGCCGGGAAACACCACTTCAAGATTTTGCGCACCTAGCGTTTGCGTCACCACCTCAGCAAGCACCTGGCGATAGTCAGTGGTCAGCACAAGGTCGCGGCCTTCGTTCAACTGCTCGTTGGCCAGGCCGGGCCAGCGCCCGTACACCTTTCCGCCCTTCACATCGCCGCCCAGCACGAACATCGCGTTGGCGTGGCCATGATCGGTTCCACCGTTTCCGTTTTCACGAGCGGTACGCCCAAATTCTGACATCGTCACCAACGTTACGTTGCCCGCATCGTCGCCCAGGTCGTGCCAGAAGGCCGCAATTGACGCAGAGAAATCGCCGAGCCGATTCGCGAGCTGCCCATTCACGCCGCCCTGGTTCACGTGCGTGTCCCAGCCGCTCACATCGGTAAAGGCCACCTCCACGCCGAGGTCTGCCTTCAGCAACTGGGCAATCTGTTTCATGTTGTTGCCAAACTCCGTTGCCGGATAGTTCGCGCTCGGGCTCGGCGTATACTGCGCGGGGTTGGCTGCACGCAGCATCTTCACTGCATCAAACGTCTCGTCGCCGGCGGAGTGCAGGATGTGATCTCCGCTGTCGGCATACATCGCTTCAAATGCATTCGCCGCGGGTGACAGGTTTGGTCCGCGGCCCGCTACCGTGAATCCATTTACGTTGTTCAGCGCAATGGCCGGAATCTTGCCGGCCAAGGTGCGCGGCACATCATTGCCCAGGGCAAGTGCGCGGAACGCTGTGTGTTGTTCGCAGGTGCCTGCGCAGCGTTTGCGCAAGTCTTCCGCCTGCAGGGCGCGGTTCAGCCAGCCGTCCTGCGTGCTCTTTACGCCCGGCGTGCCCGACTCCATATAATCCTGCGCATCGAAGTGCGACCGCGTCGTATCGGGAGATCCGGCCGCATGCACAATCGCGAGATGTCCCTGGTCATAGAGCGGCTTGAACGGCGCAAGCGATGGATGGAGCCCGAAAAATCCATCGAGATCAACAACCTGATTCTGCGGAATCGCGATGCTCGGCCGCATCGAGTAATAGTTTTTTTCCTTGTAAGGTACAACAATGTTCAACCCATCGGCGGCGCCGCGCTGGAACACGACCACAAGACGGCGGCCAGGATGGTTTGCAGTCTCCGCCATCACTGAGCGGACCATGAAACTTGGAATGGCAGCCGTACCCGCCACGGCAAGCGCGCCTTTGTGGAGGAAGAATCTCCGGTTCATCTGCATGTGTGCCTCCTTGGCCGTTGCCGTTTACTAGCGCCGTTGAAACTCCGGAGAGCCAATCAGCAATCCGGCGAGCACTTCGTCTTGCCGTTCCACAACATTGGCCCCGCGGTTCTGTCGGCGCTGGGCCCCCACGGGCCTCATGGGTCCGGGGTCCTGCGTGTATTGTGCCTGAAACTGCTGCAACGCCGCTGCGCGTGTCGTCTCGCTCACACCGCCGGCGACAATCAGAGGCTCAAGCCGCAACTCTTCTGATTGCGGATTTGTCTGCGCGTCGGCGCCGTCGCTTGCCAGGTCGGGCAGAGGTGTCCAGTTCACCGTGATCCCCGGCAGCCGGCTGGCCGCAAGCGACAATGCAAAATTCATCCGGTCCACCAGTGCTCCCGTGCTCACCCAGGTGGACGCCTGCCAGTTGTAGCCGGTGGGCGGAATCGCGCCGTACACCGGCATACCCATTTGTCGTAGCTGGTTTGCCAGGGGCAGATAGTTTTCGATCTCCGCGTTGCTGGCCCGCGCCGCTGAAACTACGTACTCGATCGGCGTCTTGACCTTCGCGCGGTATGCATCCGTTGACCAGAACTCCGGCGAGTGGAACAGCGTCTTCAACACCGTCGAGATATCCCCGCCGCTCGAAAGATACGCCTTCGCCAGCCGGTCCACCAATGCCTGCGGCGGGTCGTCGGAAACAAAGCGTACGGCAAGTTTGCGGCAGATGAACTGCGCCGTTGCGGGCCGCGTGGCCAGCATGTGCAGCAGCTCGCGGCCTTCCATCTCGCCGCCATCTTTGATCTTCTGCCCCAGCACTTTCTTGGTGCCCGGCTCGTGGCGATTGGGATTGAAAGTGAACTGCGCGCCCTGCACCGGCCGGTCAATCGTCCAGCCCGTAAGCACGCGCGCCACTTCTGTCACGTCGGCCTGCGTGTAGCCGCCATTCACGCCCAGCGTGTGTAACTCCATCAACTCGCGTGCGTAGTTTTCATTCAGTCCCTCGCGCACCTTCTTCTTGTCGGGCTGCCGCGCGCGCACCATTTCGGCTCGTTCTGCTGCCAGCGAGTGAGGGCCGAGGCTCTGGGCATTGTCCAGGTACACCAGCATCGCAGGACTGTGCGCAACCGCTTCAAGCAGGTCTTCAAACTTGCCCAGCGAGCGCGGCCGAATCGTGTCCCGCTCATAGCTCACCAGGTAGTAAGGCATCTGCTCGTTCTTGCGCAGATACACGTTGAAGTGATTCAGCCAGAAATCTGTCATCACTTCCTGGAGCTGCGCCGGTGAATAAACGTCGCGCGCCAGCCGCTCGCCGATCAGCTCTTCACCGACCACTCGCTCGGGGCCCTCAAGCGCCGCCACGGTAAGCTTGAGCTCGGGGCTGAGGCCGGCGTTGAGAGCGACGCGCTCAATGGGGCGCAGCGAATGGATGAACGATTCAAACTGCTCGGGCTGCATTGCCACGAGCCGCGCTACGCGCTGTTGCGGTTCCAGCGACAGGATGTTGGTAAGGTCAGCGTGGTCGTACTCCGGTTGAGCGGAGCTGGCGGTCGAGTTCATATCGGCATGGCCTGCAGCGTTCGTTGCGGGTGAAGACATCGAGTTTGAATTCTCCGCCATGCCTCCAGCCTGCATATCGGAGCCCTGGCTCGCAGCCATTGCGCCCGTAGGTGGAACCGACACGTACGTGCCGTCTGAGGCCAGCACTTTGTTATCTTGCCCCGCTGGCTGTCGCGCTGGTGTCGCCGCCTGCTGCTGAGCTGCGCCGGCCGCCCGTTTCTGCTCCTTGTTTTCCTTGCGCGTCTGCAGCCGGTAAATCTGATTCTCGTAAATCGCGTGCAGTGTGCCGTTCGGTGGGACAGCGACCTTGCCATTCATGGCCTGGCGTATCTCGCCGTTTGAGGGCAAGCGGTACAAAAGGTCTTCGGTGTTCCACTGCATGGCAGGAAACTGGGCAAGGCGCGCATTCAGGTCGCTCTCATCGAATGCTTCGGGATGAAGCTGGCTCTCAAACCAGCGCTCCAGTCCCATGGCGCGCACGGCTTCAATGTCGCCGGGCTTCGGCCCGAACGTGAACCGGTTCAGAGCGTGCTCAATGCGCTCATCACCCTTCAATTGTGTGGATTTGTATGCGGGGCGGGTCTTGGTCTGTGCGGCGTGTTGTTCGCCAGGGGCTGGTGCCTCCTGCGCAAAACCCAGGGTCGCAGGGCTCGTCAGGGTACAGCACAACGCCACGGCCAATGGGCCTTGTAACAACCGCATATCAGAAGCTCCAGGGGAGGACTGGCCGGTCATCGTACGCGCGGCACGAACCTGCTGTTGGGTCAGACGCCATTTTACGGGGAAAGTTGCGGGGACCCCATCTGCCCTGGGTCGAGCGGCCATGACTTAAGTTGCAGGGCGCGACGCCATCCTCCCGGCCGCCAGTCAAGGCCGCAAGGCTCTGATCGCCGATTGATGACCAACGACTTGAAGCCAGTGTGAGTTGACCAAATAGTAAACAGACAGGCCCGAAAAAGAGCCCCAGAGTCGGGGCTTCTTCCAGCATCTACGGGTGCTTAGCAGCCTTTTTTGCAGCGAGCCATGATGGCCGCATGCAGGCGTTCGCGAAGGTCATTGGGAAGGTCGTAAATCTCGTGCGAGCGATAAATTTCAATCGTCTTCCGCGTCGTATTGAAAACCACTTCGCAGTGTCCGCATTTGTGCAGATGTTTTTCGACCTCTGCGCGGGTCTCCACAGCGACGGTGTCGTCAATCAGATCGTCAAGCAGGGCGATGAACTCAGTGCACGTCAAGATTCAGCCCTCGCTTCCCGTGAGCCTGTCTCTATCGACCCGTTCTTCTTGTGAAAGTAGCGGCTCAGCCGTTCGCGCAGTTGCAAACGGGCGCGCAGAAGGCGCGACTTGACAGCCGGAACGCTCAACCCAAGCGTCTCCGCGGTCTCCTCTGTGGACAGCCCTTCCACGTCGCGTAGGGCAAATACCACGCGAAATCCCTGCGGAAGTCCCTGGATCGTTTTGCGCAGAATATCCGCCAACTCGGCCTGGTTGTAGTTCTGCTCGGGATCGGGAGCCCAGTCGGCCAGGTCGCGGGGAACCGTGCCTTCCTCGGTCTCCAGATCCTCGTCGATCGAAACCATCTTGCTGGTGCGCCGCTTGCGCAGCCGCATCAGACTTTCGTTCACCGCGATTCGAACCAGCCATGTGTAGAATTTCGAATTCCCCTGAAATTGATCGAGCTTCTCGTACGCCTTCAGAAACGCATCCTGCATCACGTCTTCGGCATCTTCTTTGTTTTGCGTAATGTGCTGCGCAATCCTGAAAAGCTGCCGCTCGTACTTGCGTACCAGCGTGTCGTAGGCCGAGACATCCCCGGCGCGGACCTGTGCCACCAGGGCTACGTCTGGATGCTGCTCGTCTTGTCCTGCAATCGATTGGATGGTTGTCATGGGAACTGGTTGCTATTATTTGTGACGGAATTTGTCGGGAAATATTGCATGGCCGGCGGAAAAGACCGGGTAGGGGCTCAAAAACCGGGCCGGCTGATCCAAATCCGGCAAAGAGGGGAACCGGCAAAGATGGGACGTGCAAAAGAAGAGTGTAACGGAAGCCGGTGCAGGGCACCAAATTGGATTCGCTTGGACGTAGCCGCGCACTCGGGCACTTGGGCATGACACTTTCCTGCGGTAACGCTGGTGGTTCCCATCCGTCAAAGCAGAGCCAATGCAGAATAAAGTGGGAATATGAGGGCAATTCGCTCACAAAGCAATTTTTCCCGGCCCGCAAGCCGGTGCTTCGCCGGATTGTTGTCGATTCTGATGGCAATCACACCGGTTGCCAGTCAAACCGCCGACGATCATTCCTCGCCCTCGACCAGATCGACAGCGGCCAGAACGTCCCATAAGAAGCCCAGCGCCAAAAGCCGCAAGCGGCCCGCCCCGAAAGTCACGGCCAGCCGGGCAGCCCGCGCGGCACGGACCGCCCGCATCCACCAGGCCTTCGTCGCTTCCACTGAGTTACGGCCCATGGCCCAGCAACTTGCCAATCTGCGCACGCCGGAGGCCTATGCCGGGGTGGCCGCCTATGCGCGCAAGCACACCGGCGATGCCGCCGCCACGGCCTACCTGGCGTTGGGCCATGCCTATTTGGCTGACAAGCGCTACACCGATGCAGAGCAAAACCTGCGCCAGGCCCGCCAGGCCGGAGCGGAACTGGCCGACTACGCGGATTTCCTTGGCGCCGAGGCCAGTCATGAAGCAGGCAACGAGTCTGCCGCGGAAGCCTTGCTGAACGGTTTTGCCAGCCGTTATCCCGACAGCATCTTCGACGCGCAAGCGCCTGAGCTTGAAGCCACAGTCCTTCTCGGCATGAACAATGCTGCCGGAGCTCAGCGGGTGCTGGCGCAGGTCTCCGGCCCCGCCACAAACCGCACCGGCTTTCAACTTGCCCTGGGGCAGGTGGAGCTCAAGCTCGGCCAGACCGCCGCGGCAGAGTGGACTTTCAAGCAGTTGTTGCTGGGCCATCCACTCACGCAGGATGCCGAGATCGCGCGCGCAAAGCTCACCGAAATGGGGGCTGAAGCAAGTCTCTCGCCGGCCGAACTGCGCAGCCTGGGTGACGCATACTACAACGCCGGCCGTTCCAGCGAGGCAGCCGAACAATACAGCGCCCTGCTGCGCGCGCCGTCGCTCAGCGGCTCCGAACGCGCCAGCATCCAGGTGGCCGAGGCTGCATGCGAGCTCAAGCTCAAGCACCTGACACCAGCCCAGGTGCAGGGCCTGCCCGATACCAACGACGAAAACGGTGCCCGCAGGCTCGACTTGCTGATGGAACTGGCTCGGGACCGCGGTGACACAACAGATCAGCAACGCATTGTGGCCGAAATGGAGCAGCGGTTTCCCGCCAGCCCGTGGCTCGCTGAAGCTCTGTTCTCCAGCGGCAACATGTACATGCTCAAGCGTGACTATCCCACGGCGATCGGATACTACGAGTATCTTGCCGCACATTTCGCGGGCACCAAGAATGCCCCCGCCGCGCACTGGAGGGCGGGTTGGCTCAGTTACCGCCAGGGGCTCTACCCTGAAGCCGCGCGCCTGTTCGACGAGCAGATCAGGCTCTATCCCTCGGCAACGGAGACCGTGTCTGCGCTCTACTGGCGTGGGCGCTTATACGAAACCCAGGACCATGCACCAGCCCTGGCCGCTGCCAGCTATCGCGCCATTATTCGCGCTTACCAGCACTACTTCTATGCGCAGATGGCGCGTGCCCGGCTCGCGATTCTCGGTAATACCCAGCCAATGCAGGCGCCGCAGCTTGATCGCTTTCAGCCATTGCCGCAGCCGCAACTGGTGGATACGTTCCCGGCAGACAGCCCGCATCTGGCCAGGGCCCGCCTTCTCGCCAATGCCGGGTTGAACGAATACGTCCCGCTCGAGATCGCAGCCGATCCCAACTCCTCCTCGTGGAGCGCGCTGGCCGAGGCCCAGATTTACGCATCCTATGGCGAGACGTTTCGCGCCATGCGCGCCTTGAAGCGTGCGCTGCCACAAGCGGCCACGGCCCCTGTCAAGGACATTCCACTCGTGTACTGGCGCATTCTGTTTCCCGAGCCATGGTGGGACACCATCAAGACCGAATCTGCAAAGAACAATCTCGATCCATATCTTGTTGCCTCGCTCATTCGCCAGGAGTCGGAGTTCAATCCCTCGGTGGTTTCCTATGCCAACGCATGGGGCCTGATGCAGTTGTTGCCTTCGGTAGGCAAGGCCATGGCGCGCGAAGAGGGAATCAGCCACTTTCAGACCTTTCAGTTGCTCGATCCGGAAACAAACCTCCGCCTCGGAACCCGCTATTTGCGCCAGATGATGGATCGCTTTGGCGGGGTGCAGGAGTACGCGCTGGCGGCGTACAACGCAGGCGACAGCCGTGTAGTGGACTGGGAGGCTGCCGGGCCCTATCACGGCATGGATGAGTTTGTGGAGTCGATCCCGTTTACGCAGACGCGCGAGTACGTCGAGGCGATCCTGCGCAATGAAGAAATCTACAGGTCAATCGACCAGTATGCCGGCTCGCAGAGCACAAAGGGCACCGCAGGTGCGCCCTAAGGATGCAGGAATCGATCACACAAAAGAGGAACCCCGTTTGCCACTCCCGTAGCGCGATTCGGGTTGACGAAAGGGGCTCTCTCCAATAACACTGTCTTTCAAACGAAGCCATCGACGCTTCTCAAAGCCATTCGCAGCCTGCTGTTGTTCGAAAAGGGGCCGTCCCCAAAACATCGGACTCGGCTCGGTTACATCAACCCAATGGAGGGCACGATGTCAGCCGACTTGCAGTTTCTGGAAGAATGGATCCCCGAAAGAATGGACCCCGGTACGGTTTTCGTACTGGAAAACCAGGCCAAGCTGGGCCACGCACAAAACCCGTTTGTGGCTGTCATGTCGTGCCCGCGCTGCGGCACGCTGGGCCTCATCACGCGCAGGCAACTCTATGCCGGTGAAACCATGATTTGCGGTGGCGAGGTCTGTTCAGCTGAGTACAGGCTGGATGGCGAAAATATCTGTTTTCGGCGCTCGCAGTAGTTTCAAATGAATGCAAACCTCGCACGCCATCCCACGTCCATCGGGATGTAGATGCAATTGGTTTTTAAAAGGACTTTGGCGCTGCCTCCGATAAATAGGGCGTTGAAGTCGTCTGCGAATCCGCTGGTATAGAATCGTCGCTGGGCATGGAAACCCTCCTCAATTTCGCATGGGTACTCATGGCAATTGCCTCCGTGTGCCTCTGGTTCCGCTTTGGAGGCCG
This sequence comes from uncultured Acidobacteriaceae bacterium, assembly GCA_963820245.1. Classification (GTDB taxonomy): domain Bacteria; phylum Acidobacteriota; class Terriglobia; order Terriglobales; family Acidobacteriaceae; genus Telmatobacter. The sequence continues at coordinate 168,123 of CAWFZC010000012.1, forward strand.
CGCAGGGTGCGATCGGCGTTTGTCGTTTGTCGCGCTCGTCATGCTGCTCGTCATCCTGTTTCCGGTCGTCTCCGTCAGCGACGATCTGTGGTCGGTGCAGAATCCTGCGGAGACAGATACCTGTCAGCGCCGCGCTCATCGCGACTTCAGTTCGCACACCAGCCTTCCGGCAATCGCTGCGCTTCCTCTGCCCGCATTCGCAGAGTTGAGTTTTGGGATCCAGCGTTTCTCCGTTTCGGTTCCTTCCTCTCAGCTGGTTCCTGAAAATCCCGCCCTCGATCCAATCCAGAGTCGTCCCCCGCCCATCGCCTGATCGCCAAGACCTCCTTCTCTCCAGAACGTTGTCTCTTCTTGGTTCTCGCCACTCTGAAGGTGGCGAAAGGTTGGGTATGAAGCAGAGATTCCTACGCGGGTTTTTCCGGCTGTCATGGGTGTTCATCTTGCCGGCCGCTCTTTCGATCCCCATTGTTTCAGGCTGCAAGAGTTCGCCGTCCGGCGATGGTGCGCCTCCACCGGCCCGCGTTATTCAGGTTCCCGACATGAACCTGATCACCATTGACAACAACGACGTCGCCAAGTTCCCGATTGTCCAGGCCGAGAAAATTGAACTCGCCTCCGAACTCCAGGCCACTGGCTCCATCGTTCCCGATGTCTCTCGCGAACTCCCGGTCATATCACTCGCAAGCGGGCGCGTGGTCGATATCAAGGCCCGCCTCGACGACCGCGTGACTAAGGGCCAGCTTCTCCTCAAGGTGCAAAGTCCCGACATCACCAATGCATTCAATACCTACCTGAAAGCCGTAAATGACGAGCAACTGGCCAACAAGGCGTACCTGCGCGCGCAGGATTTGTACCAGCACAACGCAACGTCACTAGCCATGTTGGAGCAGGCTGAGGGCTCTGAGAAAGATGCGAAGGCTGACGTAACGGCTGCCGAAGACCAGCTGAAAACCCTGGGCGCTGACAAGGACCACCCCAGCAGCATCATCAACGTCTATGCGCCGATCAGTGGCATCATCGTTGCGCAGAATGTGACCGAAGCAGCGGCGGCGGGCGTGGGCCTTGCCGGTTCTTCCACCGCATTTACCATCGCCGATCTCTCCCGCGTGTGGGTCCTATGCGACGTTTACGAGAACGACATTCCCAAGCTGCAGCTCGGCCAGCAGGCCCGGATCACTGTCAACTCTTATCCGGACCGCCCTCTCTCAGGCCGTGTCAGTGACATTGGCCCAATTCTCGATCCGGCCTTGCGCACCGCCAAGGTCCGCATTGAAGTTGCGAACCCCGGATTCCTCAAGCTCGGCATGTTTGTCACCGCTACCTTCACAAGCCGCGTCAAGGAAACGCACGCCGCAGTTCCGGCCGACGCCGTGCTTCATCTGCATGACCGTGACTGGGTTTTCGCTCCCGCAGCAGGGAATCAGTTCAAGCGCATCGAAGTGCGCGCGGGCCAAATGATCCCCGGCAACAAGCAGGCGATCTTGTCGGGGATTGATCCAGGTCAGCAAGTCGTTGGCAACGCCCTGCTTCTTGAAACAGCGGGGAACAAGTAGATGCTTCGCGCTCTTGTCGACTTCGCGCTGAAAAATCGATGGCTGGTTCTCGGCGGAGTTGTTGTGCTCACAGGCTGGGGCATCGTCAGCTTTCGAAGTTTGCCCATCGAAGCCTATCCAGATGTGGCCAACAACTACGTGCAGATCATCACTCAGTGGCCCGGCCGCAGCGCCGAGGAGATCGAGCGCCAGGTCACCGTGCCGGTTGAGATTCAGATGGCGGGCATTCCCCATCTCACCCATCTTCGTTCAACCACGCTGGCCGGCCTTTCCAGCTTGATGTTGGTCTTCGACGACGATTCCACGAGCGATGTCAATCGCGAGCACGTCCTCGAGCGGCTCAACCAGGTCAGCCTGCCTGCCGGCCTCGTTCCGCAGATGGGCACGGACTGGAGTCCGGTCGGACAGATCTACTGGTACACCCTCGAGAGCACCAATCCCGCTTATGACGTGATGGAGAAAAAATCGCTCGAAGACTGGCTCCTGGAAAAGTCCTTCAAGGGCGTCAACGGCGTCGTGGATGTGTCGAGTTTCGGCGGGCCCACCAAGGAATACCAGATCAAGCTCGATCCCGAAAAGCTCGTCGCCTACGGCCTTTCCATCAGCCAGGTAGAACAGCAGATTGCCAACAACAACACCAACGGCGGCGGCAGCTTTATTGAGCAAGGCGCCCAGCAGATCAACGTTCAGTCGCTCGGCCTTTACACCTCAGTGCAGGATATTGAGAACACCGTCGTCAAAACTACGAATGGCGCGGCCATCAAGATCAAAGACATCGCAACCGTCTTGCAGGGGCCCAGGATTCGCCTCGGACAGATCGGCAGCGCGATTCACCGCCCCGATGGGACCATCGTTGATAACCCTGACACGGTGGAAGGCATCGTCCTGCTGCAAAAAGGCGACGACTCCGATCCGGTGCTGCAGGGAATTCACGATGAAGTCAACAAGCTCAACCATGGAATCCTGCCTGAAGGCGTCAAGGTTGTTCCATTTCTCGATCGCTCTGACCTCGTCAAGTTCACGGTCACCACCGTTGAGCACAACCTGACCGCCGGCATTCTTCTCGTCTCCATCATTCTCTTTCTGTTTCTGGGCAACGTGCGCGGAGCCATCATTGTCGCGCTCACCATTCCCTTCGCGCTCTTGTTTGCGGCCATCTGCCTCGACCTCATACACATTCCCGCCAACCTTCTCTCGCTCGGCGCGCTCGATTTCGGCATGGTGGTCGACGGTTCGGTGGTCATGATCGAGAACATGGTCCGTCACCTCTCGCTCAAAGACGACGCTCGCTCTCCTGCGCAGAAAATTCGCGACGCGGCGCATGAGGTGCAGCGCCCCGTCTTCTTCGCCCGCGGCATCATCATCGCCTCCTACCTGCCCATCTTCACCCTGCAGGCCGTCGAGGGCCGCCTCTTCAAGCCGATGGCCTGGACCGTTTCCTTTGCCCTGGTCGGCGCGCTTGTCTTTGCCATTCTTGTTGCTCCTGTCATGGGAGGCATCGCCTTTGCCAAGGGCGCCAAAGAGTGGGAAAACCCAATGATGAAATGGCTCACGGTGCGATACCGTTCTTCGGTCCGTTCGGCCATTGTGCACCGTAACTTTACTTTTGGCATCTCGATGATGCTCTTCGCCATTGCCATCTATATCTCGTTCGGCGGGCCCATTGGTTCAGAGTTTCTTCCACATCTCGACGAGGGCTCCATCTGGGTGCGTGGAACGTTGCCGCCAAGTGAGGGCCCCACGGCGAGCATCGACTTCACAAATAAAGCGCGCGTCGTTATGGCTTCCTTTCCTGAAGTAACCCAGGTCGTCAGTCAGACTGGCCGGCCCGACGATGGCAACGACACAACGGGCTTCTTCAACACCGAATACTTCGTCAATTTGAAGAGCAAAGATCAGTGGCGCCCTGTCTTCCACCAGGACAAGGAAGCCTTGATCGCCGCAATCGACGAGCAACTCGAAAAATTTCCCGGCGTCATCTGGAACTACTCTCAGCCCATCTCCGACAACATGGAAGAAGCTGTGTCGGGAGTCAAGGGAGAACTGGCCGTCAAGCTTTACGGCGACAACCTGCGGACGTTAGAAAGCACGGCCGAGAAAATCCAGTCGCAAATGGCATCTGTGAAGGGAATTGAAGACCTCGGCATCTTTCGCATCGTCGGTCAGCCGAACCTGAACTTCACTGTGGACCGCGATGCGGCAGCACGTTGGGGCATCAACGTCGCCGACATTCAGGATGCGCTGCAGACGGCAATCGGGTCGAACGCCATCACCCAGGTCCAGCAGGGCGAGGCCCGCTACGATGTCACGCTCCGCTATCAAAAGCAATACCGCGACACGCGCGAAGCCATTGAAGACGTAAGGCTGCTTGCCCCTTCCGGAGAGCGTGTCTCCCTCGCACAACTCACGCGGGTCTCCACCGATGACGGAGCGGAACAAATCAATCGCGAAGGTGGCCAGCGCTACATCGCCATCAAGTACTCCGTACGCGGGCGCGATCTGGGTTCCACGGTGGAAGAGGCCATCAGCCGCGTCGAGCATAACGTTAAGCTGCCCGCCGGCTATCACCTGGAGTGGGCCGGCGAATACGCAAGCCAGAAGCGCGCCGATAAGCGCATGGCGCTGGTCATTCCCATTACTGTGCTCGTCATCTTCCTCATCCTCTACACCATGTTCCGGTCCTATAAATGGTCGGCGCTTGTTCTGGTTTCAGTCGTCATGGCTTCCATCGGCGGTCCGCTGGCCCTGCTCATCACGCATACCAACTTCTCCGTCTCTTCTGCTGTCGGATTCCTTGCGCTCTTTGGTGTCTCGGTCGAGACAGGCGTCATCATGATCGAGTTCATCAACCAACTACGCGCGCAACGCGAGGCAACTGAAGGATTCCACGAGGAATACATCATTGAGGCTGCGGTGGAGGGCTCAGTCCAGCGTCTTCGCCCGGTCATGATGACCATGCTTGTCGCCACGTTGGGCCTGTTGCCCGCTGCGCTCTCGCACGCCATCGGCTCTGACTCGCAGCGCCCCTTCGCCATCGTCATCGTGGGTGGATTGCTCGCCAATCTCGTCATCGGCATCTTCCTCATGCCCACACTCTACGTCTGGATGGCCCGCGAAAATGACATCCTGGGGACGCCTGAAGGGGATCAAGCCGCCTGAGCTTCAGTTCTAGACCTTTCTTTGCAGGCTTCTGCTCCGCCATACCGCCCCATTCGCACGCGCTCTCACAGGCTCCGAACCGTCAACATTGCCCTGGACCAACCGCACGGCGTTTTCCCGCCATTCCTCCCGCCCCGCCCCATTTTGGGCAGAATGGAGAGCCAAAGCAAACAGAGTGCCATTCTGGTAATTAACTGGTTATTAAATGCGCAAGATGATGCATATTGACAACACAGATACTTCATAAGCTATTGATTCTAAATACTGTTAGTTTGGCAATCCAGTTGCACAGACAAGTGTGAACCAACAGGGCCCACTTCTGCGGCCTGGGGGTTGGTTTGAATGCGGTTTTGGCTCTGGGGGCCGTAAGAAACCGCTTGATCGGAGGATGCATGAGAGGATTGGTGTGCGCTTCGCTCGCGCTGGCGGGGATCCTCGCGATCTCCCCAATTGCCTTTGCCGATTCCTTTACTTCTACGTTTGGCGGCTTACACCCAATTGCCCATATCACTGACGTTTCCAAGGCTCCGATCCTCAAGGGCGGAACATATGTCAGTTCAATACGGAGCGTCCGACCGTCTATGAATCCAATCCTGGTAGCCGGCGGCCCGACCTTGTCATCAGAAATAGGAGTCCCGCTCGAGGATCTGCTCTATCCGGCGGACACCCGAATTGCCTCTCAGGAAAAGCGATTCGCTGTTGTTGATCTCAGTGGTAACGGACCTTTTCTGATGGCGGAAAACTCGGGCGACAGGGATGGAATTCGTGCTGCGGGGATCAGAGGTTCCAATTCTGCCGGGAAGAAGAGTTTATCCATGGGGAACATGGTTCCCAGGGGAAGCATCGGTCTGGTAGGAATCATCACAACACTTGCCGAGACGCCCGAACCTGGGTCTCTCTTCCTCCTTGGTACTTGTCTTCTAGGCCTCGCACTGGCGTTATTCTGGATGTCCGCAAAAAGTTCAACGGGTTCCTAGGTGGTGTTCGTTAACAAAACAGACGTTCAGGTATCTCTTCAAAGTATTTTGGTTACATTGTTCTTCAAAGTTGCCTTGGTGTCTCTCCGCTGTGTTCTGACTTCACCCAGGGGTCGCAGTGGTGTTGTGTCTAACTTGTCTGAGATCTCTGTTTATAACTGAATCGTCACTCGATGTGCACGCTTCAATCCACATGGTTTAGAAAACGGAGTTAGGTGACGAATCGGGGTTTTTGCACGCGGATTTCGTGTGCAATGCTGGCTGAAGTTGTGCTTAGTCTGCTCGATGGATGTCCATAGTTAGATATCGACGGACGGTCGAAATGAGAGTTAGGATTAGGCAACACTGAGTGGGTATACATCTTCTACCCACTTGGTATGCAAGTGATTGCAGTTACTCTCGTGGTAAGCCGGTTATTCCGAAGGATTTAATGAATTCTGTTTGGCATTGGAATTGCATCTGAAAGTGCAGGCCAATCAGACAATTCTCTGCTTGCAGGCGCCGAAGAGAAATTGGTGTCAAGGTCCGGAACGAAGTTGTTGATCGGCAAAGACGGCGAATGCGGAACAGATCAAACTCGACAGTAGTAACAGTAGTAGATGAATACCTCAATGAAGCGGTGTGCATGACTGAAGACCTGACAACGGCGAACGAGCGGCGAGGGAGCCAGCGCTTCCGGATAAGTGCGCCGCTTACCGTAATTGCCGGCGAGCACGAGATCTCTGCCTATACGCGCGATCTGAGCAATCGCGGCGTCTACTTCTATCTGTCTCTTGCGGATAGCGCGCTCATTGATCGCGATTTCGAGTTTCTCATCGAGATGCCTTCAGAAATCACTCTCTCAAGCAGCTGCCGCATCCGGTGCAAAGGGAAGTTGGTCCGCAAGGAAATGACGTCAAGAAATCTCACCGGGGCAGGGATTGCCGCGGAGATTCTGGACTACTCAATTCTTCGCGATGCGGCGACCGTCGCTTAGCCGGTCCTAAAGCTTGCGAAGACCCAGCACCCGGTGGTCAACCAGCCAGCTCTTCACTACGTAGACAAGCTTGTTGTTGCTGCCCGGATCGGTGGGCAGAACGAAGAATCCCGGGTCAACCAGATAGCGAATCGAGTTATACACGATTCCTTCCATCACTTCCCCATCAAGAAACTGAAACCGCATCCAGATCCCGTGGATAATGGGCGCGCGGGTGTGGAAGTTGAGATGGTTCCGGACCGGGTTTCCGTCGAAACTATTCACATAAAAGACGGCCTTGCAATTCTTGATCGAAATATCTTCAATAGCATCGGTATCGAGCCGCCGAAGTCGAATAGTCTCAGGAAAAGTCTGGGGGGCGCTGCTGAGCAGCTCTTCAATTGTGTTCCACGCCGGGGACTCGAGGTAGCCCTTGATCGTACCCGATCCCGATTGGATCACAACTTTTTCCGATTTGGCGACATTGGCTAAGGTCATGAAATTGCGAACTTTCCCGCACGTCCCAGGCACACGGCCGGGCCGATTAGCGGCGACTTATCATGATGATCTTGAATCAGTTGCAATGTATGCAATCCCAAGTTTGTGCTAGTTCTTTCGTTCATGGGTAGCAGGTTTCAGGGTAATGGGATGGCAGCCTTTCAAGGCAACTGCCGGGCGAGAAAGGAGGCTTCCCCAGTCCGGCCTTCTTGATGCCAATTTTCTAAAAAACCACGGCGTGAACCGGTCGATTTTCATTTATGTACTTGCCGGCTTCAAAGTATTGGTTGCTCTGCTATCGCGAGGGGGTGTTTTCCACCCTCATTTTCCTTGATAAACCCCTTTCGATTCCACCGCTAAGCGTGCTTTCTGGGAGAGCCCAACGCGTCTGTGAAAAAAAACAGCGGTACCGAAGGATCACCAGCTAAATCAACTAGTCATATTCGGGACGATCCCAGCTTCGTTCCAGGTTAAGGTGCCTTTGCTCACGGTCCTCGCCGTGCTCAACACTTCAACGGTCATGCTAAATCGCCAACTCAAGCCTGTCTGTTCCGGTTCGCTCACAAGCAGTGTAACCCACTCTTCCGAGTGGATAACTCGGTGCTTATTCAAGACGTTTTGATTTTGCCCCAATCGGCGATGCTCACGGTTTCGACCTGGAGTCATCCCTGCAGGTCACCCGCTGTGGAAAGGTCGGCGGCAGTGGTGGTTATGCGCTTTGTGCGCGGTCAAGACCCGGCGCCTTTTCGATAGACACCTGGTGCTTGCGGGGTGGAGGAGTGAGGTTGTATTGCTTGATCTTGTACAGCAATGCCTTGTAGCTGATTTGGAGATCGTTCGCCGCCACCTTGCGGTTCCAGCCTGACACCTCAAGCGACTGTGCGATTGCTGCCGCTTCCGCGCCGCCTTTCAGATTCTTGACGAGGTGTTTCAGGCTGCGATCGTTCTCAGTGCCTTCGGCCGAAGGCGATGTTGCGCCATTGCGCTGCCACGGGTGCAGTTCGTCGATGATCGCCTGCTCGTCTGCAAGCACAAGGTAACGTTTAATCGTATTTTCAAGTTCCCTGAGGTTTCCTGGCCACGTGTAGCTGGTGAGTGCCTGCAGAAGGACAGGAGAGATCGGCAGCGGATCGCACTCATACTTGGCCGCGACCTTGCGCATGAAGTGCTTTGAAAGCACGGGAATCTCTTCGGTGCGTTCGCGCAGCGGAGGCATCTTCAGGGTGAATCCGTTCAGTCGATAGTACAAATCTTCGCGAAATGTCTTTGAAGCAATGGCTGCCTTGATGTCGACGTTGGTTGCGGCAATCACGCGCACATCCACCTTGACGCTGACCCGGCTTCCCAGCCGCGAGAAGCTGCCGTCCTGCAGCACCTGCAGCAGCTTGGCCTGCAAAACCGTCGGCATTTCAGCGATTTCATCCAGCAGAATTGTGCCGTTATTGCAGATCTCGAACTTGCCGGGTTTCGACTTGATGGCGCCGGTAAACGCGCCCTGCTCGTAACCGAAGAGCTCGCTCTCCAGCAGATCGGCCGGCATGGCAGCGCAATTCACCTTCAGGAAGCTTCGCTGGCTGCGGGCCGAAAGCTTGTGTATCAGCATCGCCGCCACTTCTTTTCCCGTACCGCTCTCGCCGAGGATCAGCACGGGGATATCGGCGCGGGCCACAAGCGCGCATTGCGCTTCGATCTCCCGCATCCGCTTGCACGTCCTCACAAACGACGTGTTCTCGTTCAGTGGAATCTCTTCCACGTCGACTTCAGCCGTCTTCTTGTCTGTTTCCTTCAGGTACTGCTCTACCGCCCCGTCAATATCGCTCTTCCGGAATGGCTTCAGAATCACGTCGGCTGCGCCCATCTGGGTTGCCGCCACCACTTCCTTCAACTCGGCGGAACAGGCGAACATGATCACAGGCAGCATCGGCTTCGATGCCCGGATTTTGCCCAGCAGGCCGAGGGCATTTTCTTCCGAGTCGTCCTCGACAATGTTCCAGTCAAGCAGAAGGAGGTCAGGGGCCGGGGACTCTCGCAGGCTTCGATTGAATTTGGCTGCTTCGGAGAACAAGCTCACTGCATAGCGATCGGCAAGAATCTCATTCAGGTATTCCAGAATCGCTGGATCACCGTCGAGAACCGCAATTTGCGGATTACGCTTTGCTGGTGCCTTCAATGGAATTCCCCTTTGCATCCTTGACATCAACGCTACTCCCGCGCTCGTCGGCGCATTCTTTTGACAAGCCCTGTACCTTGCATCACAAAAAGCAGGCAGAGGAAACTTGTACGATCCGAATGGCGTCTTGCTGCGGGCTGCCGAAAAAAACCGCCTTTGTGCGGATCATCTCAACATTAAGAGAGTGAACGGGGAGCCCCAATGTGAAGCCGTGAAACAACATCTTACCATCGTAAGTGGTAAATGTTTTCGCTTTTTGCGCACGGATTTACACATTCCTTGGCACCATCGCGAATCAAGGCTGAGGAAAAGCCGGACTCAATCACTTATGCGCACTTAAGAGTGAATTTGCTGGTTACTTTCGTGTGATTTTGGACCAGTTCGTGGCCCAAGTGTGGCCCGAAAGTTGCAATATTGTTTTTAGATAATTTCCCCCTGAAACGGATTGAGCATGGCTCTTGCGCGCGCTTCCTGGTTAGTTAATGTTCGCGATCTACCGCCGATGGATGTGATCTTCGGGCGGTCTGCAGTGATGGCTGCTGCTCGCGATAAGCTCGATCGAATCGCTGATACCACGGTTCCCGTTCTCTTGCAGGGCGAAAGCGGAACGGGCAAGGAAATCGTAGCCCGGCTGCTGCATGCGCAGTCCAATCGTGCGCATGGCGCCTGGGTCAAGGTCAACTGTCCGGCAATCCCGCACTCCCTTATCGAGTCGGAGCTCTTTGGCTATGAGAAGGGTGCGTTCACGGGCGCCTACGCAACGAAGCGCGGCCGCGTCGAGTTGGCCAACATGGGCACTCTGTTTCTGGATGAAGTAGGCGGCCTTGATTTAGCGATTCAAGCCAAGTTGCTGCAGGTGCTCCAGGACGGAACCTTCATGCGCGTCGGCGCGCAGGAGTCAAGGGTCGTCAATACCAGGCTGATCTGCGCAGCAATCGGAAATCTGAAGCAACAGACCGAGGAAGGCAATTTCCGCCTCGACTTTTTCTATCGCATCAATGCAGTCACCATTGAATTGCCACCGTTGCGTCAGCGCCTGGTTGATCTGCCCATGCTGATCGACTATTTCCTTGAGGAACACGCCAAGGCATATCGCGTTGACCCGAAACCGCTGTCGCGCGAAACCATGCGCATGATGCAGCACTATAGCTGGCCCGGAAACATCCGCCAACTCGAAAATCTGATCCGGACCTATGTCCTGATGGGCGATGAAGAAGCCCTGGTCGCTGAACTGGTCCCCATATCTCCGTCGTCGAGCGTACCCCAGATCGACCTGGCCAATCCGGTCTCACTCAAGGAGATCACCAAAGCAGCGACCCGCGGCCTCGAGAGGGAAATCATTCTCAAAGTTCTGCAGGCCAACGGATGGAGCCGCCGGAAAACAGCCAAATGGCTCAACATCAGCTACAGGTCCCTTTTGTACAAGCTGCAGGAGACCGAAGTGAATGCGCCGTCAAACAGGTCGCCTAAGCCGCAACGCACAAGCAGGTAGATTCAACCTCCCCAAACTGGCACCATCCCTATCGCCAAGAGAGGTTCCTCTCGGTCTCCCCACCAAGGTAGTGGCTTATTCTTATGAATAGGTTCTCGCGCTTTGTCTGGCAGGTGTTACACATGTGCGCAGATTCCTATCTTCTCAGGGTCTGAGTCGGGAGCCAGGGAAGGTCGGGGGGCTCGAGCTCCCTCTGTCAATGGGAAGGAAAGAAGCATGCGTCTTAAAGTGGCAATCGTCGGATCTGGCAAGATCGCCGATGCACATGTGGAAGAAATCAGAAAAATCCCGATGGCAGAATTGGTTGCGGTCTGCGACCTTGAGCCAATCATGGCTGAGCAGTTGGCGGTGCGCTACGCTGTGCCGCGATGGTACAGCGACGTAAACAGGATGCTGGAAGTTGAAAAGCCGGATGTGCTGCACATTACCACGCCGCCCCAATCCCACCTTGCCCTGACGCGGCTGGCGGTTTCCGCCGGATGCCACGTATTTCTTGAAAAGCCTGTCGCGGTCCATCACCAGGAAGCAAAAGCAATCGTTGCAACCGCGGTTGAGGCAGGGCGCAAGCTGACGGTCAATTATTGGCCGAATTTCGAAACACAGGCCCTTGAACTCAAGCGCATGGTTGCCGCTGACGTACTCGGGAGCCCTGTTCATATTGAGAGCTACGTCGGCTACGATCTTGCAGGCGAATTCGGTTTAGCGCTCAAGCGCGATCCCCAACACTGGGTCCATCGACTTCCAGGCAAATTGTTCCAGAACATGATGGATCATGTCCTGAACAAGATTGTTCCATTCCTCGATGATGATGAGCCATCCATTCAGGCGATTGCCTACCGCAGAGATGCCGATGAAGGCCCTTCCGGGCCCGACGAGCTTCTTGACGAATTGCGGGTTGTGATTCGGGGCAAGAAGACGAGTGCTTATGCAACCTTCTGCGCTCATGCCCGCCCCGTCGCACAGACGTTACGCGTTTATGGAACGAAGAATACTGCGTATGTCGATTACGCTGCGCGCACAATTGTTCTCGAACGAAAACAAGGCTTTCCTTCAGCTCTTGGGCGCCTGGCCCCACCCTTCCTGGTTGCGCGCGATTATCTCAGTCAGGGATTCAAAAATCTAAACCGATTTTCACATTCCAGGTCTCATTTTTTCGACGGCATGCGTACTCTGCTGACTGAGTTCTATCTGTGCATCGAATCCGATTCCGAGCCTCCCATTGCTTACCGCGACATTTTGCGGGTGTCGGCGATGATGGAAGAAATCTTCTCTCAGGTCTATCCGGGGGTGAGCGCGTGAAAGTTCTGGTCACGGGCGCGGGGGGCTTTCTCGGCGCCTATGTTGTCGAACGACTTTTGGCCCATGGCTGCTTTGAGATCCGCTGTTTCCTTCGTGATCCGGGCAAATCAGGCAAGCTCGAAGCTCTCCGCGCATCCTACCCCGAAAGTCAACTGGAGCTGTGCTACGGCAACCTGAAGTCCAAGGGCGACTGTGCTCGAGCGGCAGCCGATGCATCGTTAGTCATCCATCTGGCGGCGGGCCTCAAGGGAGCCGCTGCAGAACTGTTTGCGGATTCGGTCGTGTGTTCACGCAATCTGCTTGAGGCAATCGAAGCGCGGAGTGAACCACTCCTTGGACAAGACCCGCATCGTGCTCGTCAGTTCATTCGGCGTCTACGGTGTTGTGCCGCTTGGCCGCGGGGCGTCCGTTACTGAATCGACGCCGATCGAAGAGCATCCGGAACGGCGAGATCCCTATTCGCATTCCAAACTTCGGCAGGAACAGCTTTTTTGGCAGCACCAGCAGGAGAGTGGCTTTCAGCTGGTGGTGTTGAGGCCCGGAGTCATTTATGGACCAGGAGGAGGGGCCTTCTCCAATCGGGTTGGCTTGCAGGTTGGCCCCATTTTCTTTCACCTTGGCGGCCGCAACCTGCTTCCGCTTTCTTATGTCGTCAATTGTGCTGAAGCGATCGTGGTGGCTGCCTTGCATCCTGATGCTGCCGGGCAACTGTACAACGTGCACGACGACGATCTGCCGACAGCCGTACGGTACCTTCGTGAGTACAAAAAGCATGTCAAACGCCTGCGTTCCTTCCGTCTGCCGTATTTTGCAACCAGGCTGCTGGCGCGGACGCTGGAGGCCTACCATCGCCGCTCACTTGGTCAGTTGCCGGCCATCATCACTCGCTACAAAGTGGCGGCGCAATGGGGTGGAAACAAGTTCGGAAATCAAAAGCTGCATTCACTCGGGTGGAAGCAGCTCGTCTCAACTTCCGATGGAATGGCGCAGACGTTCGCGTATTTGAAGCAGCAGGCTCCCAAACCCGATAAAGGTTGATCGTTCCGGAAGCCGATCGGAAGTATTGATCGGTACGGGTGCAAACGGCGCGGTGTTCGCACTGCGCTCAGCGCGCAAGCACCGACTCGATGACGGCCAAAAGTTCCTTGGTCACCGCGCTCCAATCGCGGCTCCAGTGCGCCGAGATTTCGGATGCATCCCAGGTGCGATCGAGAACCTGAATCAAGGCTTCGGCCAGGGCCGCTTCATCGTGCGGTGGCACAAGACGTCCGCATTCGTCGCTCATGATCTCGGGAATGCCGCCGACATTCGTCGCAACAACCGGACGGCCGCAGGCAAGCGCCTCAAGAATTACATTCGGGCAACCTTCCATGTAACTTGGAAGCGTAACCAGGCTGGACGCTGAAATCCAGACGGCGACTTCGTCAAAACTGCATCCGGCCATTAGGTGGACGTAACTGGAAGCGTCATTGGCCTGAATGGCACTTTCAACGACCTGCCTGTCGGGCCCGTCGCCCACAAGGTAGACCTTGAGTTTCGGGCGCTCGCGATGCACGGTCCTTGCCGCACTAACCAGCTCACGCAGACCCTTCTTGATATCGATCCGGCCGATATAGACGACCGCTTCCGCATCCGGGTCGATGTCGAGTCTTTTCCGCGCCGCTTGGAGGTCTCTGACGCGAAAGACAGTACTGTCGCAACCACTCAGCAGAGTTCGGGTTTTCTCCGCCGGCGCCCCCATTGCAATCATTCTCTCGCGCAGGTCTTCGCTGATAGCCAAAGAAAAATCAGCTTTGCGCAAGAGGCTCCGTGTATGCATGGCTGTGAAGCGGTCTCGAATGTTGTGAACGTCGGATCCCACTCCCATGCCAATAAACGGCACAGAGAGTGCCTGCGCAATTTTGAGGCCCGCGAATCCATCGGGATAAAGAACGTAGCTGAAGACCAGATCGGGATTGAAGCGGCGTACATGCGGCAACAGAGACCGGGCGGCAATCCAGCCATTCAGCGGCCTGGAGATCAGCGGCAATACGGGGTAGTCATGGTAACCGACCTTCACGTCAGGCAATTTGAAGTTGAGATCGAGAGCGCCAATCAAGTGTCCGCGGGGCTTCAGCCACGATGGATAGCTCGCATGGGGGAAGAAGACCTGGACATCGCACTGCCTGGAAAGCAGACGCATCGTCTGATATGCAGGCCTGCCGATTGCGGGATGGGCTGAGCTCGGAAAGTGTGCAGTAACAACGGCGATCTTGAGCATCGTTAGCCTTTGATGCCGGCTTGCTGCGAAGTTTCTGCATTAACCGCAGGTTCCTGAGTCTGTCCAGCAATGGAGTGAAGCAGTTGGGCATACCGTTGCGCCAGGGGCTTGCGTTCGTACAAGGCAATCTTTTCAAGATCCGGACGAAACGCACTTGAAAGGGAATCTGCGCGAGCCGCTGCGTCAAGGAATAATTGACGGATTGCATCAACGTTGTGGCTGTCAGCCCACCAGCCAGCATCGAAGTTGCTCTAGCAATAATCGGATGTCGCCGTCTGGATGGACACAGGCCAGGATCGGTTTGGCCGAACCGATATAGTCGTAGAATTTTGCGGAAACATTCAGGCGGTCGTGTGATACCAGCAAGACATAGTCTGTCTCATTCATTGCCTTGAGGGCTTCATGCTGCGGCATGAACCCTTTCAACTCGACCATCTCCCCGAGTTGCAAAAGTGCTTCGCGGTAACGCGGTTCTTCAATATGGCCAATAAACCGGAACTTGTATCTGGACTTGACCTCAGGTGGCAGCAAGGCAAGCGCCTCGACCAATGTGGTCGGCTCAGTAGAGGTGTAGACGCTGCCGACATAGGTCACAAGGATTCTGGGTTTTGGTTCCGTTGCAGACGCTGGTAGTGACATGTGCAACCGAGTTGCGTCAAAACCGTTTGGAATATGGTGATATTTGTTCTCGGGGTCGTGTGGGTATCGGCTATGTATCTCACGCCTCGCGGCCTCAGTGACGGCAACGATGGCCGACGCGCTTTTCACGGCATTTGCTTCAGCTTCCACAGCAAATTTGCGAGCCCGCTCGCTACTGCTGAATTGGAAGCTGGCGACGTCGAACGATGTGGTCAGCCATTCATCGCGAAAATCCAAAACGATTGATATATGAGGAAACCGCTTCCGAAGCCGCTCAGCCAGAAGATAGTTTGAATAGGGTGCGCCGGTAATCAGCACCAGGTCGATCTTGCGCTCCGCTACGATGCGGCGCGCCGCTCGCGTTAGTATGGGCAGCCACGTAACCTGGGGGTCGGGCAAAAGCAAGTCCTGAAGGGCGCTCTTCAAAAAGCTCGGCTTGCCCGGCTTGGCTTTCGCCGCCGAAGGGGCTGAAGGCGCCTTCGAATCGGTGATGAACCCTTTCAGCCTCTTCTTGAGTCCGAATGGGATGTCGAGCGTGAACGTACGATGGACAACAACCTCTTCCGGTATCTCGCGGAGCAGGGAATGGTCTGTGCCGACGGAGGATGGATTGCGAGTCGTCAGGACGTCGAGCTGAATTCCTTCCGCTGGCAGATAACGCGCCAGGCTTGCTGCTCGCAGAACTCCTACGCCTCCGGCGGGCGGGAAGGCATAGACAACGAGCAAAACCTTCAGAGGGCTTATCGACACGTTTCCTTGAAATGTATGGGCCACGAAGTTACAGCGCACCGGCCCTCGGACAAATTGTAAATCAAAGCGATGTTCCCGGTTTACGACGGATAAGCGCGCGAACCCGTGGAATCGTCGACATTGCATGGGCAGCACTGGTTTGTGGTGCAACGGACGCGGTTGACCACCGGGATAGAATCTAGTTTATGCAACAGCGATCAAGTGGCGGGCTGTCGACTTCTATCTTGGGCTTCGGTTGCGGCTCGGTTTTAGGACGCGTGGGGCGCGCGGCCTCGTTGCGCGCGATGGCCGCTGCTTGGGATGAAGGAATTACGCTGTTCGACACTGCCCGAAGTTATGGATACGGTAACGCCGAATCGGTCCTGGGCGAGTTCTTGACGGGCAAACGTGAGAAGGTGGTCATCGCTACAAAGTACGGCATCTCTCCTGAAAGGCAAGGCAAACTTAAGCACCTTGCAACGCCTGTTGCCCGTGCATTGCTCCACCTGCCCGGAGTTGCAACTCTCAAGCGCCGAGGGGGGGACGCCGGATCCGGTACGGAGAGTTCAATCCGGCTGGATTACGCGCTTCAGTAGAAACAAGTCTCCGTCACCTCCGGACCGATTACATCGACATCCTCTACCTGCACGAGGCGAGCAGGGAATCCGTCCACCGGGAGGATTTGGCGGTTGAAATCGCGAGCCTCATCCAGGCGGGCAAGCTCTTGCGCGCAGGCCTGTATGCAGAATCGGATGTCATCGCCGAAGGCATCATGCGAGGGCCGGCGACCTTCACAGCGATGCAGTTTGGAGCAGATTACTTCGACCCAGCCGTTTCAAGGCTTATGTGCCAAAACCCGCGGAACAACCTTCTGATTGCCAATCATCCCTTCGGCAGCGTTGGCCATATCAAGAGGACCGAGGCAACTCTTGCCGCCATATCAGCCGACGAGTCGTGCTCCGCGGAACTGCGCGATAAACTGCGCGCAGGTGATTGGCAGATAGTGCTGGAAGTCATCCTTGGGGTTATTCTTCAGGGCACCGGGATTCATGCGCTTGTGTTTTCAATGATGCGCTCAGACCATCTGCGCGCAAACTCTCGGGCGATCGAGCAATGCCGTTTCAGCAGCGCTGAACTTGCGATCATTCGCAAGCGTTTGCTCGCCGCATGATCGCTCGCCTGACCGCTTCGTCCCATGTCCAATCGGCCAAAGGCTAGGAACTGCTCAGCGAACCGCCCGTCTTGAGTTCCTCCGCAATATACTCACAAGCTCGCGATGTCACCGCCATGATGGTCAGCGCGGGACCAACAGTTCCGCTCGAAGGGAAGCAGCTTCCATCGGTCACGAATAGGTTCTTCACATCCCAGCACTGGTTGTTGCGGTTGAGAACCGATTGCGAGGGATCGTCACCCATGCGCGCGCCGCCACATTCATGAATCGCCGCTCCAACTGCTAGGCTCTTCTTGAAAGACTTCCTGAACATGAACCGGCTCAGCCAGTCGGCGTCCGGGAACACTTCTTTTTCGTTCTCGAGTCCGAAGGTCGAGCCCGAAAAGACTATTTTGTAACCGCATGCCTCTACCATTTCTCGAATGGATCTCACTTGCTCGTTCAGCAATTCGTGTTCATTGTGCTGAAACCGGCATTGAATGTGGGGTGCGGGAATTCCCCAGGCGTCCTTCCGCCAGCGGCTGAGACTGATGCGATTCTCAGGGTAGGGAAGTGACTCACCAAAGCCCATAATTCCAAAGATGGCTGGATTACCGTTGGGAACTAACCCTCGCCCGATCGCTCCCTGAAAAGCGAACCCTCTTTTGAATTTCGGATTTGTGACTGCGTCCAGATTCTGATAACGGGGTATATAAACACCTCCCGATGGAGCATAGAACGGATCGGGAGGGGCGGAGTCGTCCAGTTCCCAACCTTTCACGCCCGGAATGGTGCCGTAGATTTGACTTGGACATTGATCCATGAAGTAACGGCCGAGAGTCCCGGACGAATTCGCCAGGCCTTGCGAATGCTTCGGCGAAGAGGAGTTGAGAAGCAGTCGCACCGATTCAATCGTGGATGCGCAAAGCACAACAGCATCGGCCTCCACCGTTTCTGTTTGCTTGGTCAACCGATCGATGAATTCTGCGCCCGTGGCCCTCTTGCCCGAATCATCAACTGTGATTCGCTTGACGATTGCGTCGGTTCGGATGGTGAGCCTTCCGGTCTCCTTGGCCGCCAATATAGGCAGCGGAACTCGCCGGAGATTCGGCGCGGCATAGCGCCATGAAATCACCGAGCGCTCTGGCCATTTGGATTCTACGTTTGCTTTGAACGCTTGTTCGACCTTGGTTAGTTTGGGTTCCTTGTAGTACTTTCCATCGGGAAGATTGCCAATATGATCGCTGGACCCATAGACTCCGAGAAACTCCTCCACCTGACTGTAATAAGGAGCGAGGTCCGCATAGCTGATTGGCCAGTCGTCGCCGAATCCGTCCCTGCTGGCCGCCTTGAAGTCGTAGTCCGTCATCCGCAACAAGACTCGACCATAAAGATGAAGCCTGCCGCCCAGTTGCCGTCCGCGTATCCAGAGGTAGAAAGCATCGGAAGGCGTCGTGTATGGATTTTGCCAATCGTTCACAAAGAGATGTTTGAACTGGTCTCCGAAAAAACCGATTCTTGCCTGAATGTATTGGCCTTTAAGTACGGCGAGGGCGCGTGACTTGAGATTGATCCCTTTTTCTCGAGGTTTATCGGGAACCTTGAAGTCCGCTTCAGTGATGTTGGGTCCGGCCTCCAGGAGCAGCACTTCGAGTCCTCTCTGCGTTAGTTCCTTTGCCGCAAAGCTGCCGGCGGCTCCAGAGCCGATTACCAGGGCGTCGAACCTTTTGTCGTGCATGGATTTCCTCAAGGTTGCAAATGGTTTTGGAATTCGTTTACGTCGAAGAAGCAGCCGGCTCGCAACGATGGATGAGAGCGTCGGCTGCACTGAACATCTCATATGCGGTAGCCCAATGGATTTCAATGCCTCGTCTCTCCGCTTCTTCTGCAAGCCACGCGTATAGGTTCGTTAGTCCGCCCCCGAGCAGCGGTTCGAAATTTCTCTCCATTCCTCCGTGCGTGTACAGCTTGATAAAGAGTTCGTCGCCGATCATGGGAGCGAGATCGAACCAGAGTTTGACTCGTGCCGGAGTGGGCATGTCGTACCAAGCGATTTCGCCACTTTCAACTCGGGGAATGAACCGCTCGCCGAAGCGAAATCCGATGGGGCCGGTAATCATTAGCAGATCGCCGCGCCTGCCGCCACCGGGAGTAGCCTGGATGCCTTTGTCGAAGGATTTGGGTTTGCCGTCGGGGTTGCTGGTACACCAGTAGATCTGGTTCACCACTTTACCCTGACTCGGGGACGGAACGGAGGGCATCGTAAAGTCGGCGTAGCAACCGAGATCCCGCAACAGCGCTATCTCACCATTGAGTCCGCACAATCGTCCATCCGGACGCGAGTTATCGAGCGCCCAGTTGCCGTGGACGAATCCGAAGACGGTTCGACCGTCCTGTTGGTGAAGGAGGCCGTGCTCCTGCGACAAACGGCGACAGAATGTGGAGACCTTTTCAATGAATGAGGTCCGGTTCTCATTGTCGTGATGAAGGTGAACCTCAACATCGCCTACTCCCATATGGGCGATCTCTGCAATGCCTGCCAATATCTCCGGACGATATTCCTCTTGCGGGTAGAAGAACGTGTACTGCGGACTTTTTCCTGAGGCATCCCGCGGAGCATCGTCGGCAATACGGGGCCATTTGTCGCGCCATTTAGCTACGCTCGCCAATCCGGTTTCCATCGCGGCTCCCCGACCCAATGGCTCGTAGTGATCGGCAATGGTAACACACGCGCGCTTGGGTCGAATGCGCCCGGCACGATTTCGCAGACGATCCTTGAAATACGGCATCAGCCAAATCTCTGCATGTCGAGGGAGTTTCATCGTGTCGATTATAGCGGCTTTACAAAGGCTGTTAACTGAAATCACTGTCCCTTAGCGGTTTTTTGCCGCAGGAACTGCTGGCGGAGGCACGCGCAGAAATGTCTTGATGACCTCAAGGTTTGAGAAGCAGATCCTCGGTCCCTTTTTCAGCCGGATCAGCATGAATCAGCAAGAACAAAAAACGATTCACCAGGCCTTCCATGCGCGCTGGAAGAAAACGGCTGAGAACATTGAGCCGGTCACGATCCTCTACTTTCAACACTCGCATGAAGTAGATAAGCCCAAAGAGAATGATCAAGGCCGCAATCCCGCCGAGGATGACTCCGGGGAGCGGCGGCAGAGCCACAACGATGTAGTGAGCCGCGAGCGATGCCAGCACACTGATGAGCGTGATCTTGGCAACCACTCCCCAAGGTAGTTTCACCTTGTAAAAATAGATTGCAAGTGCCCACATGAGCCCGATTGCGGTTACCTCCGCCGCCCCGCTTCCGATGCAGGCGCCCACCGCGCCATGTGCGGGAATCAGCCACCACGCAACGCCGATGTCGACCACGCCGGCAAGCACCATCACCGCAATCACCAAGGCCTGCCGTTCGTGACTTTGCAGAAGACTCTGGACGGGCACGAGAAACGCCTTGGGCATGCATAGTATGGGCGCCAGAGCAAAAACCGCGGCCGCTCCCGCATAGGTCTTGCCATAAACCAGGAGCAATGTGGGCGCGGCAAGTGAGGCGGCAATGAGATGGAGTGGAATCGACGTCATCGCCAGGTATCGGAATGCAGACGCGGTGATATCCGGGAGCCGGGCTTTATCCCGTCCATATTGAGCAAAGATTGTTGCGCTCGTCGCTGAGCCAAAAATCGAGGCGCTGATCAACAGCCGTTCAGCAAGACTGAACGCAATTGAGTAGAAGGCCACCTCCCGGATGTCGGCGCAGAGCCGCTTCAGCAGGACGAATTCCGACCGCTGCCAGACAACCAGCTCCACAACCATGATGGCAACACTCTTCCAGGCAAATCCCCACATTCGGCCGCGCAAACCGACAGGCTGGACATGAATGGTTTCCCACCCGTCTATGCGGATCCAGGTTGGAAAAAGCCTGACCAGGAAATCAACAAGACGCGCGAGGAGCATCGCAGCACCGACTCCGATGACCCCGAAATGGAAAACTACGGTAGCAAGAATTGCGAGAAAGTAAAAAGCGATAGAGGCCGCGGAGGCCGGCAGGTTTCTTGACAGTTCTTCCGATGCGACATTCGCCTGGGAGAAGATGGAGTTAACCATCGACGGCCATATGCTGAGCACAACGAGAGCGGAAGCCAGTTTGTACTCGCCAGCTGCGTCTCGAAGCACCCAAACCAACAGAGAGCCGGTTGCCAGCGTCGCAAGCAAAGCCTGAAGCATCACTGTGCGAAAGAAGATGTACCGCGCGGTTCCCCGGTCGCCCATGCCGAGAAACTCTGCCATGTACTTTCGAGTTGTTGCGGGAATGCCGAGGCCGCCAAGTTGACCAACCACTGATGCGATCCATGTAACGTAGATGAGATAGCCCATCTTCGATGGACCCAGGGTCCGTGCGATCGCAATCGAAGTGAATACCGTCAGGATCGACTCGATTGCAGTCTCCAATCCGTACCAGCCGGTATTCTTTGCTATCGTCTTGGTGTTAGACATCTCATATCCCGATCTTTCCCTCGGCCAAAATCGTTCTCGTTTTGAGAATGCGATCTTCTTCAAAAACGACTTCTGAATGATTCGGCTCTCGTTGAGTGTGCTTGTTTGGTGGTTGCATCAGAGAACAGTCAAAAGGTCATAGAGCGCGGGGGAGAGAGGCTTGCTTTTACGTCGGCACGTTCCTTGATAGGTTATGCATCGACAGCAGCGGTCAGTGATTCATTTTACCGTCCATTTTCTCACAATGGATTCGGGCTGGGCCGCAAGTTGAAATGCATTCCTGACGTTCGATTGACCTGCACCTTAATGACGTAGCGAAGTCGATAGAGATTCCCCCTGCAAACAATCTGGTCGGTGATGTTGTTCCTTTCATGGCGCCTGCCGGTTAGTTCATGCTTGGGCAACAGGGCTATGTACCTTTTGAGCAAGCTTCACCAATCTTCGACATTTTCAACCTCAAGAGTGCTACTTCCAGACCCTCCGATTCGTTTTCGGAGATGATTTCCTGCTCGGTTATAGTTCGTAATCCGACTCTTTGTGCTTAGGCCGCTCGAGGCCAGGAAATGCACGAACAGGACCAGTCTCGATATAAGCTGTCGTCGTGCTCCGCCGGCCGCCGCCGATGCACCGGGTCACCGTCGATCAACAGCTCGGAGTACGGAGGTGAGCCGAGAGCATGCCCAATCCAAACTCCTGAACTGCGAATTGAGGATTAACGTATTTAGATTCAGCGAATTATGGACGAAACCAAAGAGATTCATCGTAGATTGCGAAAAACGAGTCGTTTCGCCCCGGCGAGCAGTTTGACCTAGTTTCCGCCGAGATCCCCGCTCTTTACTTACCCCCATTCTCTGCTTTCAAATGCTCGTAATTGGACCGTTGACCGGAATAGTGGAAAAACTTTTCCACATTGCAGGGAATATAATGGCACAAGCATTCCCTTCTATTGGGAAAGGATTTTCCCTTTCTCTTGCCCTGAAATCTCACAAAAGCCTTCCTAACTCTTCGTAATCCATATGGAAATCGTTTTCCACAGACGATGCACAGGTCTTGGCACTTGACTTGCTTTCCAAGGGGTAGAACCAGGGTCCACTTATGGAAAGCACATCAACATTCCAATTCGCAAAACGGACACCCCGGCTTCTTGCCCCGATCGAGATGCATGTTCAGAGCACTGTTTCGCGCATTGCCGACAGCGACTGCCCCGTTCTGATCGAGGGAGAGCATGGTGCCGGAAAACGATCGATCGCAGCGCAAATCCATATGCAGTCCCACCGTTCGCGTGGGGCCTTCACCGAGATTCAGAGCCAGGGTGCGGAAGCTTCGGTTGTCCTTTCCGCTCTGGCCCAAAAAGGAACAGTCTATCTCTCGGAAATCGGAGACCTTTCCCTCGACATTCAGGGCCTGATTGTCGACTCCTATTTTCATGCCGAACAAGCACCCCTTGGCCGCCTCCTTTGTGGTACAAGCCGCGAACTTTCAGGGGAAGTAAAATCCTTGCGCATGAGAGATGATTTCTTCTATCTGGTGTCGGGAGTCACACTTCGAGTTTCGCCATTGCGCTGCAGGAAGTCTGAGATCCTTTCCATTGCTGACGACTTGTTATCGCATTATTCAAAGCAGTTTGACAGGCCCAAACCAGACCTCAGAGAGGAGATCGTTGGGTTCCTATTGGGGCACACATGGCCAGGGAATTTTTCCGAGTTGCAAACCGCAATCAAAACGTTCGTGGCTATTGGCGATCAGTCGATTTCGCTCGCAGCACTGAAGGCGGCGGCTTCATCGGCAAAGTCAAATGAAAATCGAAAGCTGCTATCTCTGAAAGAAGCAACGCGAGCAGCCTCATCCGAGATTGAGCGCAAATTGATCTCCGAAGTCCTGATTGCGACTGGAGGCAATCGCAAGCGGGCCGCGGATGAACTGGGGATTAGCTATAAGGCGCTCTTGTACAAGATCAAGCAGGTCGAAACTGAATGCCCGCCTGCCCCCCTTAAGAACGGAGTCGTATGATGAACTCGGCATATCTTTTCGTCCTGGCACTTTATCTCGGAAGCCTACCAGGCAACGGCCTGATCAAGCAGGCTGATGCGACCCCGCCGGCGCAAACAACAACAGCTCCCCAAACGGAACAGACCCCCGCGCAGACTACCCAGCCCGCTGCTCAGCCTGATCAAACTCCGGCTCAAACGTCGCAGCCTGCTGCTCAGGCTGACCCGACTCCCGCGCAGACTACTCAGCCAGTAGCAGCCTCGGGCAACCAACCGCCCGCTCAGGTTTCGCAGACACCTGCCGCACAGGCTGCACAACCTCCTGCCCAGTCTGCTCAGCCCCCGGCTACGCCGGCTCTCGGTGTCACTCCGACGGTCGATAGCTATGTGATAGGCGCTTCCGACGTGTTGACAATTACCGTTTGGAAGGAGCCGACACTCTCAGGGGTGATTCTGGTTCGGCCAGACGGCATGATCTCAATGGCATTGATCGGCGACGTGCAGGCCTCGGGCCTGACACCAACACAGCTCTCGGATGCGATTGCGACGAAGCTCAAGAAATACATCCAGGATCCAAACGTTTCGGTCGTCGTTACGCAAATCCACAGCAAGGTCGTTTACTTGATCGGTGAAGTCGCAAAAAAGGGACCCGTCGAAATGACTCCCGGCATGACGCTGATCGAGGCGATTGCAAGCGCGGGCGGCCTTACCGACTTTGCTAATCAAAGGAAGATTTACATTTTGCGAACGGAATCAGGGACGCAACAGAGAATTCCTGTGCGTTACAAAGATGCTTTGAAGGGCGACGGCACTCTCAATCTCGCTCTTAAACCCGGCGACACAATTGTGGTTCCATAAGGCACGAAAATGAAAACGATCCTGAAACTCATGACATTCGTCCTCAGCGTCTCTGCCGTTGCGGGCGCGCAGGTTGCTCCTGAAGCGACCGGACCGGGCGGCCCACCTGCAAGCGAGAAGTTCAATTATGCCCTGCGCTACGCTCATACGATTCAGATCGGGTCTCAGTTCTCCACTCAGCAAATTGGCATTCTTTCAGGTTCTGCCGCATATTTGAGTTCGAATGAACAGGCATCCAACCAACTTCCAATACAGCGGCGGCTACTCATGGAACTTCACGGGGCAGTCATACGGATCGGGTTTTTTCCAGCACTTGTTTCTTGGCCAAGGCTTCAATTGGCGGAAATGGAAGATTCAGTTGAGCGATGACGCCAGCTATGCTCCGCAAACCCCGGTCATCGGCTTTTCCGGGATTCCAGGGATCGGTGAGCCGATCGGTACGACAAGTCCCGCACCGCCGTCGAGTCAGACCATTCTCGCGTTGAACACACATGAGGTCGACAACGCTTTGAGAGGCAACATTTCGCACAATCTGAGTGCTTCAACAAGCGTTTCGGGTGGCGGCAGTTACGAGTTACTCCGCTTTCCCAATAACGACGGACTGAACACCGACAATGTGACGGGAGAATTTAGGCTTGAGCACAAGCATTAGCGGCCGCAGAC
Organism: uncultured Acidobacteriaceae bacterium; assembly: GCA_963820245.1. Lineage (GTDB taxonomy): Bacteria > Acidobacteriota > Terriglobia > Terriglobales > Acidobacteriaceae > Telmatobacter. The sequence continues at coordinate 193,010 of CAWFZC010000012.1, forward strand.
GCGTTGCTGGGTAACTACGCTTATGCCAACTACAACTATCCCGACTACAACGTTAATTTCACGACAAATACCGCACTCTTCGGTTTCGATCACAAGTGGACGAGGAACCTTTCGTCTTCAATCTCTGCAGGACCGCAATGGCTCAGCAGTTCCATTCCAACCATTGTGCCTGCTGCCACAGATGTATCAGTGCTTGCTTCGGTCAGCTTATTTAGGGCGTTTCAGCTCAATGGGCGCCAGCTACAACAGGTCGGTTAATGGCGGCGCAGGATATTTGATCGGTGGTGAGGCAAATACAGCATCCGCGAATTATGTGCGCACCTATGGACCGGACCTTTCTCTGGGATTCACGGCTGGCTACAATCGAACGTCTGGCTTGAACGGCAATGGAACCACAACGGGTTTTCTTGGCGGTACTGAGGTTATCTGGCGCGTCTCGCGCGATCTCGAAGTGTTTGGAAACTACTCCGCGACTGACCAAACAACGACCTCAACGCTTCCTGGCAATGCACTGAACCAGTTATTGCATGTGGTTGGATTTGGGGTTGGGTACTCGCCTCGGTTGGCACGCGGCAAACAGTAACAATTCAAGGAGTTTTATGCTCGGGCATCGTGAATTAACAATGGAAGATTACACCGATATTCTCAAGCGGAGAATCTGGCTGATTCTGGCGTCGGCGCTCACCTTCTTGGCAATCGGCGTGGCCCTAACCTTTGTCTTGCATCCGCAGTTTCAGTCGCAGACCATGATCCTCATCGAGGAGCAAAAGGTTCCTGAAGACTACGTCAAGCCTGTTGTCGAACAGGACTTGAGCTCGCGGCTGGCTTCGATGAAGGAGCAGATCCTCAGTCGATCGCGGATTGAACCGATTATCCGGCAATATGATCTCTTTGATGGCAAGAATGCAAGCATGGACGATCGTGTTGCCTTGATGCAAAAGGCGATTGGCATCAAGCCCATCCAGTCGAACCAAGACCGCGGCATGCCTGGTTTTTCCGTTACGTTTACGGCAGCAGATCCTCGTATCGCGCAAAAGGTTTGCGGAGAGATCACATCCATATTCATCAGTGAGAATCTCAGTTCTCGCCAGGCGTCCGCTGAAGGGACCACTGAGTTCCTGAGGCAGCAACTGAACGACTCGAAGAAAAGCCTGGACGATCAAGAAGCCAAACTTGCGGCATTCCAGCAGAAGTATTTTGGGAGGCTGCCCGACCAGGAACAGTCCAACACCAATACGCTTCAAACTCTGACCACTCAGCTTGAGGCTGTCACGCAATCGCTCAGCCGCCAGCAGCAGGACGTGACCTTTCTCCAGGCAATGGTTGCTCAACAAACACATGAGAACCAGGTCCCGCAATCTGAATTGCCGGCAGCTATCAATGATGATCGAAAAGCACAGTTGAACGCGCTTATCCAGCAACGGCAAGTGCTCCAGGCTCAGTACACCCCGGATCATCCGGACGTGGTGGAAGTGTCGCGCAAGATTGCCCAGTTGCAGGATGAGATTGCACGGTCGGGGTCATCGTCGACCACGGCGCCTGCTGCCGCTCCCATCAGCCGTCCGGACACACCTCAGCTCCAGCAACTCAAGGCTCAGTTGCGTGGAGCGCAGCAAGCCATGGCTGATGGAAAGGCCGAGCAGACTCGGCTGGAAGAGCAAGTGAAAACCTATGAGTCCAGGATCGAGTCAAGTCCCGAGGTTGAGGAGCAGTATAAGCAGATCACGCGCGACCACGACACAGCGCTGGAATTCTACAACTCGCTCCTCAAGAAAATGAATGAATCGTCCATGGCAACCGCGCTCGAACAGCGGCAGCAAGGAGAGCAGTTCCGCGTGATGGATGCGCCGAATCTTCCTCAGGAACCAATTTTTCCCAATCGAATTAGGTTTGCGGGAGTTGGTCTGGTCGGGGGCATTTTCCTCGGTTTCGCACTTGCCGGCTTGCTGGAATACCGTGACACTTCGGTGCGCAATGAAAGGGATTTGTGGGCCTTTACGAAGCTTCCGACTCTCGCTGTCATTTCTCATGTTGAGGGCCTGCCTCTGTCCCCAAAATCCCGGAGCCGCTGGAATCCGTTCGCAAACGCAAGAAAACCAATTGAAAGTGCGTTGGGCTAACCATGTACAGATACTTCTACGGCATTAACGACTTTCCCTTCGGAGCCTGCCCTGACCCGCGGTTTCTATACAAGATGCCGCACGTTCAGGAGGCCCTGGCCTGTCTGCAATATGGCATTGCTTCGCGCAAGGGCTTTGTTGTCATGACCGGAGAAGTCGGCACCGGTAAAACGACATTACTCAAGACTGTCCTTAGTTCCTTTACTGAACGGCGCGTCTCAACTGCATTCGTATTCAACCCGCGCCTGGAAACGCTTGATTTTCTCGAGTTCGTTCTCGAAGACTTCGGCATTCCCACCAACCCTCGGAATAAACCCGACATGCCGATTACGAAGTCGGGAATGTTGATGCAGCTAAACCGTTGGCTGATTGATCGCTTTCGCAATGGCGAGTTGTGCGCAATCGTGGTCGATGAAGCGCAGAATCTCTCTGCAGAACTCCTTGAAGAGATCCGCTTGCTTACCAATCTCGAAACTTCATCCGAGAAGCTGGTACAGATCATCCTGTCCGGGCAGCCCGAACTTGAGGAGAAGCTTCGCGATCCATCCGTCCGTCAGCTTCGCCAGCGAATTTCCCTATGGTGCAGAACGCGTCCGTTGACACTGGAGGAAACCAGGGCGTACGTAGCAAGGAGACTCAGAATTGCAGGCGCCACCCAGGCGATTTTTGCTCCGGAAGCTGTGGACCTCGTGCATCGTTATTCGAAGGGCATCCCACGACTCATTAACCTTGTTTGCGAACACGCGATGATCAGCGCATACGTGGAGCAGATTAAGCCCATTCCAGCGCGCATCGTCGTTTCCGTTTGCACTGAACTGGACCTGGAGCAACAACCGTTTGTGCTCTCGCCGATGGCCCTCTCTGGCTTTAACGAAGACAATTTGTCGGCAGCATTTCCCGGCAGTATCAATCCGACGGCAGACATCGCCGATTCCCTTGAGGATACCGAATTATGAGCCGAATTCACGAAGCACTTCAAAGAGCATACCTTGAGCGTGGGAAGGCTACGGCTCTGGATGAAGTTCAAGTTGCCGAACCCGTCGAGACTTTTCCGCGTGCCGTTGAGGCTCCTGCGCCCCCAGTAAGAGTCGAATTGGCCGCTGACAAAATCGCGCAGCATGCCTGGTCGCCGAACCTGCTGGCCTTTCCAACGCTGTTAGAGCGCGGTGCTGCCGTCGAGCAGTTCCGCAGTCTGCGCTCCCAGATTTATCAGGCCCGGTATGAGACTCCACTGAAGACGGTTCTCATTGCGAGCGGTATGCCTGCGGAAGGGAAGAGCTTTGTCGCTGCTAATCTGGCGATGAGCTTGGCAAGAAACAGTATCCATAACATCCTTTTGATCGACGGCGACTTGCGCAGGCCGACGCTCCATAGCTTGCTTGGCGCGCCGAATTTGAAGGGTCTGTCGAACTATCTTGAGGGGACCGCGGAGTTGGATGAGATCATGCAGCGGAACAGCGTGCACAGCTCCGCCGAATCAAAGAGTGATCAAAACATTTCCAATCTCACTTTCATTCCATCTGGCAAATGCAGTGGCAATTCTTCTGAGCTGCTGGCCAACCATCGCATGGAAGATCTGGTGGCAGCTGTATCCCCTCATTTTGATTGGATCGTGATCGATGCGCCGCCGGTTCTTGCAGTTACCGATTCGATTGAACTTTCTCGCGCAGCTGATGCGGTATTGCTTGTTGCGCGCGCGGCGAGTACGCCGTTCGAGGTCGCGGAGCGTGCCAAGGCAGCGTTTGGAACTGCGAGGATTCTTGGCTTCGTCCTCAATGACATCAAGCGCGCTCCTCGCAGCGGTTCGTACAACTACAACTACAACTATTACTACGGTGATCAGGCAGCAGTCGACGATTCAATCGGTGAAAGAGCAAGCGGAAAATAGGGATGATCCGGCTTTTCAATGTCTATTACCCAACCCGGACACTGGTACTGCTGATTTGCGAAGCGCTTCTCGTCGGAGGAGCGTTCGTATCGGCAGCTATCTACCTGTTAGGCATAGATACGTACACTGCCTTGATCTATGAACACGGAATTCTGAAGATTTTCGGGTTTACTGTTCTCACCCTTCTTCTTTCCTACTACTTTGACTTATATGAACCTCAACGCATATCTGGCGGTTGGGAAATTTATTTCCGCCTGTTGCTGGTCCTAAGTGTCCTTTGTTTTGTACTCGGATTTGTAATTATCATCTATCCCAGTATCTACATCGGTCCTCACGTACTGACCATTGGTGTTTGTCTCCTGGCAATCGTGTTGGTCTTGTGGCGGCGTGCGTATGAGTGGATTATCGGTCTTCCCGCTTTCCGTGAGCGAGTGTATGTTCTCGGCAATGGCGAACGCGCACAGGTGGTGGCACAAACTCTCAGTGGCCGGCGCGATGCAGGAATGGAAGTTATACCGGGAAAGGGCCGGGGCGAATTCAGTACCGACATCGAACGGTTTGAGGCGGATCTGCGTGCCTTCTCCACAGAAGGTCACCGCATCGACCGCGTGATTGTTGCCATGGAAAACCGGCGCGGCGCAATGCCGGTGCGCGAACTGCTCGATCTTCGCCTGCGCGGTGTCATTATTGAAGACGCCAGCGTTCTTATGGAGAGACTTCTCGGCAGACTCCCATTGGATGGGCTTAATCCAAGCGCTCTCATTTTCACCCACGGCTTCAATGTAAAGGCTTCGCAACAGATCGTCCGGCGGCTTGTCTCAATTGTGGTTTCCTTCATCGGATTGATTCTGTGCCTTCCGCTGTTTCCTATTCTCATTTTGGCCGTTCGGTTGTCATCGCCCGGGCCCGTCTTCTTTCGGCAAACCCGCGTGGGCCTTCGCGGTCGCCCATTCACTGTGCTGAAATTCAGGACCATGCGGAAGGACGCTGAGGCTAAAGGGGCGGTGTGGGCTACAAAGAATGATACTCGAGTGACTTCGTTGGGCCGCTTTATGCGCAAGACACGTCTCGATGAAATTCCCCAACTTTGGAATGTGCTTCGAGGAGAGATGGGATTCGTTGGTCCTCGCCCCGAGCGACCGGAATTCGTGCAGTGGCTAAGCAGTGAGATCCCATTCTATGAGTTGCGCCACATTATTCGCCCCGGAATTACAGGCTGGGCGCAGGTACGTTATCGATATGGCGCGACGCTGGAAGAGACAAAACAGAAACTTGAATATGATCTCTATTACGTGAAGCATTTGTCGATTGGCCTCGACCTGCTCATCATGTTCGAGACGATTAAAACCATCATTCTTCGAAGAGGCGCACAGTGAGGATCGTTTTCTGGCTGTCCCTCGTCGGTATTCTCTATACCTATGTGGGATACCCGGTGATCATCTGGCTGCTTGCACGCGTGCGCCCTCGCCCATGGAGATCCTCACCAGACATCTTTCCAAGTGTGAGCATTGTTTTGGCTGTGCACAATGGAATAGCGCTTCTTCCGACAAAGATTCGCCATCTCCTCGAGCTGGATTATCGCAACATCAAGGAGATTGTTCTTGTCTCTGACGGTTCAACAGATGGCACCGCTGAATTGCTGGGCAGTCTTCGACAAGCGCTGATCAAGACAGTCATTCTGGAAGGGCACGCTGGGAAAGCGTCCGCTCTCAACGCTGGTGTCTCCATCGCGACAGCAGATATCATCCTTTTCATGGATATTCGCCCTGAGGCAGCTCCGGGTGCGGTTCAAAAGCTGGTGAGCAACTTCGCTGACCCAAAGGTAGGCTGCGTCGCCGGCGAATTGATTCTGCGCCAGGAGGATCATGACGCAACCTCGAGAGCAGTTGGCGGTCTTTACTGGAAGTATGAGCAGCTGATAAGAAAATGCGAAGCTGAAGTCGACTCTCCGGTTGGCGTTTACGGTGGCTTTTATGCGATCCGCCGCAATTTGTTCGTACCACCGCCGGCAGGGTTGATTCTTGATGATATGTTTCAACCGCTCTCGATTATTCGACAGGGGTATCGATCGGTTCTCGATTCAAATGCTTGTGTCTACGATACGTGGCCCAAGAAGGTTAAAGGCGAGTTCCACCGAAAGGTCCGGACGCTTGCGGGTAACTTTCAACTTTTCCAATGCGCACCCTGGACCCTCACCCCTGGAAATCGCGTGTTCTTTCAACTGGTATCTCACAAAGTCTTGCGACTTATCGTGCCCTACTTACTTGCTCTCCTGATTGTGTCCGCAGGTTTGCTCTCGCAGAGTTCAGTGTTCTACGCAGCTTTCCTCTCCGTGGCGATCTTGGGACTTCTTCTGTCTTTACTCGGATTGTATTTTGAAATTCCGGGGTTTCGGCGGATCATCTCCCCCGCCAGTGCGCTCCTCGTTCTGAATGCCGCCGCTGTAGTCGGGCTTTACAAATTCCTGTTTACCCGGGGACCGCTTCAGAGCATATGGAAAACGAGTCATCCAGTCATCGCGGAGTCCAAATTTTAAACGTGACAACAGTACACGGTGCGAGAATAATGTCCGCGATACATCTCTTCACTGCAGTTTGACCGGAACGAGTGTTTTTGAGGACACAGGCGACCATGACGAACATTAGACAGTTGCTCTACACGATCATTTTTGCGGCTTGTGTCCTTTCGATAGCCTTCACAGTGCGCAGGCATATGGTGAATGTCAAGGCGGCCAAGCTCGAACATGTTGCCGCGCCCGCGCCTTACTTCCCACCAGGGGCCATCTGGAATCAAGATATCAGTCACGATGCAGTCGACCCTCAGTCCGCTACGATCATTAACTGGCTCTCGAATGCGGGCGGTTGGGGACGGGGAAGGATGCAAGTCGACTTCAGCCTCCGCGTATTGCGCGCTGATGCAGGGACGCCTTTGGTTCCTCATCGGGTGACTGAGGAAAATCCGAGCCCTGATGCCGATAAAGTGGGGAAGGTCCCCCTTCCTGTCGGTGGCGGCATCGAGGGGCAGCCTGGTTACCAGTGCCCCGATGAGGATAGCGACTGTCATCTGCTCGTTGCGGACCGCGCCAACGGCAAGCTCTACGAGGCATATCACGCCAACTACGCAAATGGAACCCTGACGAGCATGGGGATTACCGTTTGGGACCTCAATCGCGTGTATCCGCCATCGGGACGTGGTGACCAGTGCTCAAGCGCAGATGCCGCCGGATTCCCCATAGCTCCCCTGCTCTTCAGCGCCGACGAGCTGGCGACGGGCAGCATCAATCACGCGATCCGATTTATCCTTCCCAATCCTCGAATGCGTGCAGGAGTCTTCGTGCATCCTGCGACGCACGCCGGAGCTCCCCATGGGCCGGAGGCTGCTCCGCCGATGGGGGTGCGTTTTCGTTTAAAGGCTTCCTATGACGTGTCGCAGTTGAATCCGGCAGCGCAGATTGTCGCGCGAGCATTGCAAAAGTATGGGATGTTCCTGTCAGATGGCGGCAACATCACACTTACGGCCCAGAGCGATCAAGACACCACGGCAAAGTACGCTGACGTTGGATTTGGGCCGCATGACTTACAAGCGCTCAAGCCAACGGACTTTGAAGTTGTCAATTTAGGACAACCGATTCCGTTGACCGATGACTGTGTGCGGAGCAAGTGACCGGCGCAGATTTCCAGGAATTTGACTCCGAGCGCTCGTTGGCTGAGCTCTCGCCGGAGAATGGAATCATCTCGGAGTCCATCGAGGGCGACTGAATCAAGGCTCGGGTAAAGCCATGGGCTCCGCTTGCTGACGTGTCAGTGCGGAGCCGCAAATCATCGACGCCATCAGTTGCGGTATTCTCGCACTCCAGTGTCTGGATCCTCAGAAGCCTTCAATATTTATGTTTGGCCACGACTGCAAGTGAGCGCGAATGCTATGGTTGAGTGCCTTTGACCTGAAAAATATGGACAGAGTCAGCGTTGTACACTTCGTCAAACAGAGACGATGTTTCCATCACGCCAAGGCTTGTTGGGTAGTCCTTTTCTTCGACCGGACCGATATATAGATATCCGATTTTGTATTTCGAAGCAATAGTGGCGATAACCTTGGGATCGAGCGACTTGAACATCGTGTCGAAATCCTTCTCGCGCACATCGGTGATCTTCTTGCACCCCGCACACATTGACCTGGCGGCATACTCGGCTCCGAGTGCACTTCGGCGAAATGCGAATGTAGGTATGAGCGACACTTCCTTTCGGCCGCTCTCCGACGGAGACATCAGTTCGTCTCCTACATAGTCGGGCTTGCTTTGAATAATGACAGACTGAGGCAGGTGGGTGCGGATCCATTCGCATGCTTTCAGGTCCGGATCGCTGACGTATGCTGTCTCCTGCCTGTCGCCTATATTTGAGGCCCCCACAATGTCGGTGAAGAAGGTTGGTACGGCCAGAGCCACAGCGCCGACAATGAGCCACTTCCCGATTCTTGAAGGTTTGGCGTGTTCAAACAAAAATGCCGTTCCTGCAAGTAGAACAAGTGGTAAAAGCCGGTTCCCGGTTCTGAAGTGCGGAAGATCGGCAATCGTCACAAAGAGGTCCTGCGACACTGCAAACGTTGCAATGAGGGCCAGAGAAAGGGTCTGAAGACGGCTCCTCCGCCATAGCAGCGTTAATCCCACCAGACCCAACGGGAGCATCGGGCCATACTCGATTGCGTATTGGAAGATTCCAAACTTCAATCCGAACCAATATGGATGTATGGTAACCAGGCTTCCACTAGACAGGCCAACCATATGAATCAAAAAGAAAGTGGTCCATAGAGCAATCGCGATCGCGCCCGCAAGGAGCGACTGAAGCCATATACGATAATCGCTCCAATGTTTCCAAAGCCGCATCAGCTGTACGCCGGAGAATGTTATTGCGAGCGTCATCCCCAGCCACGAGTCAATGCCAAATTCAACGCCAATTGCAATGCCTGTAAGGCAAGTCACGGCGAAGCCCTGACGCCGCTCCGATGACAATAGGACCGTAATTACGAACAGAAATACAGAGAGCGCGAGAACGGCCTGCGGCTCCACCATGAAGAGTCGTTGGTAGAGGTGCGATACACTGCCGAATTCAAATTGAGTCTGCAGCCGGGAAGCTATTGACGCCGGCAGGAGGTACTCAAAATAATGTGCAATGTCGAACCAGCCATAATAGCTGTAGGCGAGCAGCGCCACGAAGGCAGTCGCCAGAAGAGCCTTTCTTGACTTGGCGAAGAGGCGCCAGAAGGCAATCAAGGTTCCTATAAAAACCAGATCGAAGAGAATTTCTGTGACGAGAAGTATTGCACGCAGGTTAGCGGCCTCGCCACAAAGACTGTACGAAAACGCGGGGAGAATGTAGCCGACCAGATACATCTGCAGCGGTACGCCGGCCATGTGAATGTGGTCGATCGGAAGTCCCAACGTAATTGAAGCAGCATAGGCGGCTCTCAAGATGAAATCGAACCCAAACAACCAGGTATAGGCGTGACCAAACGACGTAAGTTCGCCAACCCTAAGGAACGGGATCGTTATAAAACCGAGGGTAGTAAGTCCCATCCCGCCCAAAATGCTGTAATCAACAGAATTCCAGGCTCGCAATGAAAGAAGGGCAGGACTTTTGCGGCGGAGCGTTGCGCATATAGCTGTCAGCGCTGCCAGCACCAGCAGGGCGATGGAAATCGGAGCGGCTGACCAACCGTGAAGGTATCCGAATACCAACGCTACGTAGCCGCTGAGCATGAGGCCCAGCGGTGCGCCAAATAGAACTGACTCCGGATGTTGTCGAATATCCCAGCCGAAGAACGCCATTCCAATGAAGATCCCGGGAAGCGCCATCAGGGAAAATGCGAAGAAAGTTGCCAGAACACCGCGCCATGGTGAGAGCAGACACGAGAGAACGACACAATAGATCGCCACTCCGCCCAGGAGGACGATTGGAGTTGCATGCAACCGATGAGAGTGTCCTTCTGACTTCGAGCTATTCGGAGATAACTCCAAGGTTGTCCTCACTCGACGGAGTCAAATCCTGCCGCCAGGGTTGACATCGCTCTGAAACTGCCTGGAATGGCCGCGGTTTGATTCACTCTGATGTTGATGAATGCGGGTATGAACGGCGAAATGCAACTGCTATTGTACAAAGCACCAATCTGCAGAGCAACCACATTCGTAGTATCGCTGGGCTCATCGATTAACCCGGCAAAGCGGCTCTTTTTGAGCTGCTTCGCCAGTTTATGACGCCTTTTCGGTGCGCAACTGGAGGCGTGCATGAAGCCATTGACGTGCAAGGGACTTTAGCGGTCCGAAAGTGCAGGAATTCGGGAACAAATTCGTTACAATCGGATAGAGAAACATCCACATTGATGCGGACTCTTACCCTCGTAGGCAGACCAAATGAAAGGAAAGCGCTTTGGACGTGGTCTCTTTCTTTAGTGTGACCGCATCAGCCGAGGCCTCTTAAGATGGGATTCGCCCTCACGCTCCTTTATCTCGGTACGACCTACCTTGGGACTGAGACTGTCTTCGGCCCACTGGTCGTATTCCACGTTGAAGTGATCATTGCTGCACTTGTGTTCCTGGTGTCACTGCCATCGGTACCGGGAGCATTTGTGTTAAAGACTCCTCAGTCTCTGGCGCTGGTTGGATTAGGTGCAGCCGTCTTCATCTCGGTTCTGCTTACAGGCTGGTTCGGAGGAGCAGTTCAGGCATTCCAAACCTATATTCCGAGCGCTTTCGCGTATTTTCTGATTTGTCTCAACTGCAGATCAAAGAAGAAGTTGCAGATCATCGTTCTTATGTTGTTGCTGGTTTGTCTTTTCAATATTACGCGGGGGGCAATCGAGCTGCAGCAAGTCAACCTGCAGGCCCTACCCGCACAGGGTGGCCAGATCATGCCCTATTTGATGGGGCAGCGCAACGATGCAGGTGATTGGTTTTTTCGCATTACCGGTCAGAATTTGATCAACGATCCAAACGATTTCGCCCAGTTGATTGCAAGTGTTATTCCCCTCACCTTCATCTTCTGGCGCAGGAAGAAGTCGTTCCAAAATTTTGTCTTCGTGATCCTGCCGATATGCGGACTGCTTTATGGTGCGTTTCTTACGCACTCTCGCGGGTTTCTCATAGCGTTTGGGGCGATGGCGATTGTGGCCGGACGGCGTCGGATAGGCCTTATACCTTCCCTCGTTGGCGGAACGGTCCTGTTCCTTGGTGCGACGCTGACGAACTTTACCGGTGGACGCGATGTATCGGTCAAATCTGGAACCGGGCGTATGGTGCTCTGGGCGAGCGGCCTCGGATTGTTGAAGTCTCACCCCTTGTTCGGCATCGGATTCGGGAGACTTCCTGAATACCTCGACGGCATGACTGCCCACAACTCAATTGTCGCCTGCATAGCCGAGCTTGGAGTGGTTGGATTTTTCTTCTGGTCGATGTTCCTGTTTACTTCGTTGCGAGATTCCTTAGTTCTTTCCTCGCCGGGCAAGGTGCGCGATGGAGTGCCCATTGTCGAGGATGACTCACCGTTTCAGCGTCAAAATCGAAAAGTTGAGCCATTCGACAAGGACGAAGCGATCCGGTTAGGCGAGTTGCTGATCTTGTCCTTCACGGGATTTCTTGTTGCCGGATTCTTTCTGTCACGCGATCTGGTTCTGACTTTCTTCCTGTTGGGCGGCATTGCCGAGGTGGTTTATGAAATGGCGCTGCAACGTGAGATTGCACCCCCACGCCTAAGGCTCGAACGCGTGCTGATTTATTCTGCGGTTCTCACGATTGTGCTTCCAGTCTTTGTTGACATTGTTGTCCGATTCTCGGTGGTCCATTGAGGCCTTATGTCGACTGATCGGTCACACGGAAGAATGGACAACAGCCCCGAAGAAGGCGCGCGGTGGGAGGTTCAATCGTTCTGAATGAAGATTGCTCACGTCGTAGATTCCATGGAGGTAGGTGGCGCCGAGACGCTCGTCTCTCAAATGTGCCGCCTGCAGCGCAAGCAAGGTCATGATCCTCATGTCTATGCTGTCGCCGCTCTTGGTCTCCTTGGCGAACAGTTGCAGAGGGATGGCTTTCACGTTGAGGCGAACGTGGGGAAGCACCTGCTCGATTCGAATCGCAGCTTCTTCCAGATCTTCAAGAAATTAAGACCTGACGTCGTCCATCTCCACAACCCCACACCGACAATCTATGCGGCCGCGCCTGCAAGGCTCGCGGGCGTGCCTTCTATCGTTTCCACTCGTCATAGCTTGGTAGCGCCGCCGCATCCATTGGTGCCGGAGCTTAAGTACGCATGCGCCGCAACCTTTTGCGATTGGATCGTCGGGATCTGCGACGCGACAGTGAACAACCTTAGAAGTTTGCATATGCTGAAGCCGCGGAAGATTGTGCGTATTTATAACGGCACCGACGCTGTGGTGAAAGTGGCAGAAGAGAACTGCCCGCCGAAAGACGGTTTTACGCTGCTCTATGTTGGTCGGCTGGTCCCAGTGAAGAACCACGACATGCTGCTTCTGGCCTTTCACCTGGCGCTGTCTTCCTTGCCCAATTTGCGACTGTGGATGGTTGGCGATGGAAGTGAGCGCCAGAGACTGGAGAGCATGGCATCTGAACTAGGCATTGCCACGAAAGTCACTTTCTGGGGACAGCAACTGGATGTTTCGCGCTTCTTCTCGGCGGCCGATGCTTTTATCATGTCGTCAAAGTCAGAAGGCTTGCCCATGTCACTCATCCAGGCGTTCTCAGTAGGATTGCCGGCAATTGTTACTAACGTAGGCGGCATGGGAGAGGTCGTTCGACAAGCGGGCGCGGGATACTCAGTGCGCGCGGATGATTTCAGAGAAATGGCTGCAGCCATTCAAAGTGTGGCGACCAACGATGCCGAGAGGAAAAACTTCTCGTTGGCCGCGGAGGCATCGTTCCAATCCCAGTTTAAGCTCGAAGCAATGGTAAAGTCGTACTCACGTCTTTACATGAATTCTGGAAGTCATCGCCGCATTTCAATCAGTTGACGACGATCTCTTCGACCAGCGTGCTTGTTGAGTAACGCTATCGCTTTGGGCCCGAATGTGAGCGGGGCATGCGGCAACCGCCTTCGACTAAAGCGGTTTCGATTCTGCTCCTTACAGAAACGTGGACGCCAAGTGGCATTTTTCTCAAGAAAATGCCACCTCGCATAAACTTCAAATGGCAGCACTTGAATCGAAACCGCTCTAGAAGGCCTTATAAACGATATCCGGGGCAGGCTGGTTCAAAAGAATCGTGACGACCAGAGCGGTCACTGCCAGTGCGGTTGCGTAAGCGACACGCGCATATCTGCTGATTAACACGGGCCCCTCTTCAGTCCTTATTGACAACAATCCAGCGCGAAGTTTCTCCCATAGCGCAAGCACGAGCGTCGCGCTTAGCCAGATGCAAACCCATATACAGAACCACAGGCCCGCTCCTAGCGTTTCGAACAAAGTGTCAATCTGATTCCAACTTCCCCAGAACCAAAACAAGGTAAATGCAAACCAGCTGAACGTGAGCCCGCGACCAAATGCAATGTAGACGGAATTCTTGGCCAGAGACTTGTAGCCTTTTCGCCCGAGGCGGTTCGCCATCCATAATTGCCAGATCTTGTTGATGGCCACACCGCCACCTTGCAGGACACCAAAGAGTACGAATTCTGATGTTCGGCCATGCCAGATACCGACGAGGAAGAATGTTACGAAGAAAGAGAAAACTCCAAGCAACGGCTCCAAACTAACCGATGAGATGCGGCGCATCAATGTCAGCAGCAGCGGATTATACACATAGGTTTTGAGCCAGAGAGACAAAGTGATGTGCCATCGGCTCCAGAAGTCGATAAATGAAGACGCTGAGAACGGACGGTCAAAGTTCTCCGGTAGCTGCACGCGCATGAGCCTTGCAATCGCTATTACCATGTCGATATAGCCGGAGAAGTTTGCATACAGAAAGAAAGGGTAAAGGATCGACAGCTTGAAGGCGGAAATGACCCTGAGAGATACCGGAAAAAGGGGATTCATCTGGGCCAGAGCGTCTTGCTGAAGCGCGTGCAACAACATCGCAAGTACGTTGACTTTGAAAAAGCCACGAATGATGCGCTCCAGTTGTAAGCCGACAAGGCGCTGGCCAAGAGCAATGGGTTTTTCCGCAAACTGATCTCGTGCGAACTCATCGTAGCGTTCGATTGGACCCGAGACAAGCGTGGTGAAATTGAGCGTATAGAGCAGGTATGCGTAAGGCCCGATCGGTGGCGCGTTCTCACTCTCTCCGGCTTCTATCAACAGGTGCAGGACGCGAAAGAAGATGTAAGAAAGGCCAAGAGTGAAATAGGCTGAATGGAGCAGCATCGCTCCAGGAAGAAACGTGTACTTCTTCAGCCAGACGTAGACGGCAATTGTGAGAATGATGCTCCAGGCTAAATACTTCGAACCTCCGTGCCGAAGAACAACAAGTCCGAGATACCCCAAAAGCAAGAATCCGATCAGGGGCAGAAATGACGTGACATTGTGCGAAAGCAAGCAAAGGAACACAATGCTGGTTCCAAATAGGACGGCCGTGCGCCAGGCTCGAGACGGGTTAAGGTTCGAAATGACCGCGGCCAGTAAGCCATAAAGCACGAATTGAATTGACGCAGTGTCCATGTTCATTTGGATTGATCCTGAGCGGTTGAGTTGTAGTTTTTGGCACTTAGTTCGGGAATCGCGCCGGAGGTCAGCTCTTTGGCGAGCAAGTCTGCAAGCAGCGCGTGGCCATTGCTGTTTGGATGGCCATCAACGGAGAAGTATCCTCGTTCAGGATTTGGAATGCTCCTGTAATCAGGAAGAATACTGATGTAGCTCTCGCCATTCGTTGTCACGACCATTCGCAGGCTTTTGTCCAATTTGAACGGGTCGAAACCGTCAGGCCACGTCCCGTTGGATATCATTGCTGTCTGACCGCGGTTGGGTATCAGCACAACCACCATAGGAACGCCCGCCGCTTTTGCCTGGGTGCTGAGCTTTGCGAAAATGAGACTAAATTGCTTCACGTGATTCTGCCAGTTATCGCTTGGCTTGGTTCGCAAGAATCCGCTGTTATCGTCTACATCTCGCAGATAGGAGTTGATGTAGATACTCTTGCTGGAATAGAAGAGGTTGCGGAGCATAACCTCCGGTTCTTCTTCAGATTTTCCCAACGCATGTCGCACGATGTTTCTCAAGCGTCTCGTAAATGTTCGATTGTCGTCTTGATCCGGAAGACCTAGATCAACGTAAACTTCCGACGCATGGTCAATATCGAACGGTGATATGGGCCAAAGAATGATATCGGGTTTCGCATCGAGAACTTCGCGGAAACGCAAGGCTGCGCTCGCAGGAAAACCCCATAGCATCGATTCGTTGTAGAGTTCGAAGTGTCGTCCCGTACTTCGAGATAACTCCTTGGGGAGAAGTTCCGCAAACGACTTGTCCTGCTGCGTCCATCTTCCATAATTAATCGACGAACCCATCATCACGATTCGATAAGTCCCGGCAGGCTTGGCGGAGCACTCTCCTGCGCTCCGATGGCCACAGTCGTTAAATCTGTTTTCGGCCCAGGGGCTTTCGTATGTTTTTTCCCAGCACACGCTGTTTGGAATGCCGCGAACTCCCGTGGATGGATCATTCTCGACCAGACATTTTCCAACGGAGGAACGCGATACTCCGTAGAGCCGCCCGGCAACAACCACGGTTATCGAGGCAATCGAGCAAATGACAAGCAGGCCGATGAGGGGCAGCAAGACCCAATCCCGCCGTGGAAGTTTTCTTTCCGACATTTTCTCGTTCTCCATCCGGCTCATCCTCGGCCAATTTATCTTTCGGGCTTAACTATGCCTCAATGCAAAAGCAATTCAAGTGTTCTTTGATTACAGCTGAGTCGGTTCGTTGACCCCGTCTGTTGCGAATACATACCCGCGATTCTCATCTCTTGAATCAACAAGGATTGCAACCCAGAAAATGGTCCGCATGGGATGGATTGATCGCAATCGTCAACTGAAGATCACGGCGATTCATTGCTTGATCCTTTGCAAAACCTCCTGTGCAACGAGCGACCCAAGGTCTTCGGCTCCTTGATCTGT
Source organism: uncultured Acidobacteriaceae bacterium (assembly GCA_963820245.1). GTDB lineage: Bacteria > Acidobacteriota > Terriglobia > Terriglobales > Acidobacteriaceae > Telmatobacter. Next base: position 209,122 of record CAWFZC010000012.1, read on the forward strand.
GAAGTGGCTGAATTCCTGGAAATCCCTTTCTCCGGGCCGTATCAAGTTTGCGGCATCGACAACGGGAATGCCCTCCTCTTTCCCAACCGCACGTACCTGGTCGTTCATGCGCGTCTCCATGTCGAGAAAACCGGATTCATCCAATTCCGGGTAAAAGTAATGCCAGCTGATAAGGTACTTTCGATCTTTTTCCAGAACTGGTCTCGTGAACCGGGTAGCGTGAGTCACGAGGATGACATCTGAGTTGCTTTCCCGCAGCGTTTTAACGAGTTCTTCCAAATCGACGTGAAATTGATCAACACTACTTTGCGGGAGAGAATGAACAACTGTGAGGTGTCGGTCTGTCCACCAAATACTGGCCTCGTGAATCCAGACCTGGGCGGATTCGGGCAATGTCGTTTTGAGAGAATCTTTCAAGAGTGGTGCGATTCGCGAACGAAATCGCGGGTGAATCGGATGGAATGAACCGGGCGTTGGAGCCTGCCATTCGCCAGGGATATAACTTGTGAAACTTGGATAGATCACAACAAGACTCGGCCTGAGGAGTTCTTCCATGCGTGGCGCGCGAAGCAGAATGGTTTGCATCGCCATTCCCGGATACGCGGTATTGACGACCTCGAATCGGTTGCTATTCGTCATTTGGTTCAATCGCCGTTCAAGAACGCGCGGCCATTCTCCGTCCTCGCGTTCGTAAAGGCCGAATGTCTCCGAGGATCCAAGGCAAACGATGCGAAACGTGTTTGGGCGCAGAGCAGGACCGCGATAACCCTCCTCATTCAGCTTCCACTTAAGATAGCTTGCATTTGGTTTGCCGCGCTTGCCTAAATCATCGACCGTGAAAAGGGAATCCTGATCATAAGTCGACCAAAAGGGCACGTTATGCTTGGTCTCATCTTGCAACCGGACACAAAGCTCGCTGCAGACAAGTACGAAAAGCATTGTCAGCATGCTGATCAACGGCAGCAGTATGAAATCTCGAGACGATAACTTGCGCTCGGCTGGGGTGCCACGACCGGCCTCTGGTTGGGTCATACGACCGGACTCCCAGTTTCCGCAAAGCCCCTGGAAATTACCTTCATCGGCGCGCTCTCGGGTACAGCGCCTTCAACGAGAAGGCGCCAGCGCGTGATGCCAGTCTCATCTTCATCGATCTTCGTAAATCCAAGCTTGGAATAGTGATCAATCACGAGTTTGTTTCGATCGGTTGGGCGATAGGTCCCAGTCAGAACATGGATTCCAGCTTCCCGCGCATGTGCGAGCAGTTCGCCAAGCACCATGTGCTCCACCTTCCGCCCAAGGACACGGCAACTCATCAGCCACGTGTCGATTTCCCATTCGCCTTCCTTCTCTGGCCGACATATGATCACGCTGATCATGCCATTGTCCCCAAATATATCTGCCAAACGGACTTGAAGTGTGAATACATCTGGCGCGTTTTCGGCCTCGTCCACCTCCGGCTCAGTGTAGCGTCGAGTCGTCAGGTTATATTGATTCGATTTGTTGACGAGTTGAACAATGCGTGCCCTGCCAGTTGCGTCGAACGGCTGGAAAGTGATTGTCATATCGAGCGAGGCCAGATAAGCATCGACGCCTCCCACTTGTTTTTGCAGTGTGGCTCGCTTGGCATTGTCCTGATAGAAATCGGCCCGCTTTGAATCCTCGCTGGCGAATGCCACGGCCTCAAAGTATCCCGCCGCGGCTAGGGTTCTGACGTAATATGCAGGTTCATCTGGTAATTCGGGAACGGCCACCTGCGGTAGAAGTTCACGCACCAACCCGCGCTCGACCGGATTGTCATCCAAAAATACCATTGCATCCAGGCCAAGGTTCAGTTCTTCTGCGATGGCTTGAATGTTCGTTGCTTTGTCGTTCCAGTTCGCCTGAAACACTGCAATGTGATCGAGCTTGAGCAGCATCTCCGGATGCTTGAGAAATGGCTCGCGCGCAACCTCGTCTGTATTTTTCGAGGACACGGCCAGGACGATTCCGCGTAGACGAAGTTCGAGTGCGAACCGCTGGACTGCGAGGTGGGCTTCGCCGCGTGCATCGCCCTGCGCAATTTGAATTCCTTCCAGCCCGTCATCGCCGATTACTCCGCCCCACACTGTATTGTCGAGGTCAAGAATCAGGACTTTTCGGCTCTTGCCGCGGAGCGCGGCCAAGAGTCTTGCAACGTGATCGCCATAAAGAGGAATCAACTCGTCTGAAAACGAGAACTTCCCCATGTTCCATAATTGCGTGTTGTGCCATGATGCCAGGCCAACGCATTCCGCGAGGCCAGCCACATCGAGGAGCACATCGCCAGAGCCAAGAACTAACTCGGATAAGTGAGAATTAATCGAATCTATCAGAGAACGAATCGTTCCAGGCAGCACATTGTCATAACTGCCGAACAGAGTTTCTACCGGCGGTGCGAAGCTTTGAAATATACAGACAGCATTACAATTCGCCTTGATGCCCTCGCGCAATGCCTGTAAGTATCCAATTACACCCTGCACGGTATTCGATGCCGCCTCGGGATTTCCAAATGCCGACTTCAATGGAAGAGCCCGATAATCGAGAGCGAAGAGCACGGCATCGGGTTTTGAGGAGTTTACCTTTGAGTCCGGCGTCAGGGCCTCTTGTGCGACTTGATCATAGGAAGGCTGTATTATTTCGAGCGCGATTCCATGGCGAGCCGCACTTGCGACCAGCGCGGGCACGGCCATTTCGATTGTTGAGTTGGATAGGACGGCCAGGCGGAACGGCACCAGAGGATCCAGGGAACGGCCTGCCGCGCGAGCCTTCTCGATTGCTTTCGCCAGCTTGGTTAGCTGGTTCAGATCCAGGCCGTACTTCGCCAGTGCCTTCAGTTCATTACCAGCGGTGCCTTCAGCGGATCCGAGAGCCTTTAATCTGGCGGCAAAATCGATCGGCGTGCGGGGGAGCCACTGCAACTCGGTGTATAGGGGATCCATGGGAGAAACCTCTCTCTGTTGCTGAACCAGGAGCCTCGCGAGCTTCCTGGACGATTTGTTCTACGTTCGCGCCTTGATCAGGGCAACAAGGTCGCCCACTTTCTCAAGCTTGCCTATCTCGGAAGTAGAGAACTTGACTTTGAACGCTTTCTCAACCGTGAGAAGCAATCGGATGTGGGTCAGACTATCCCATCCGTCAACGTCTTTCGCGGTGAGCTCGGGTGTGACCTGAATCGAGTCTTCGTCGAAAACTGACTCGAAGATTGTTGATAATTGCGCGTAAATCTGCTGCTCATCCATAAATGAAATCTCCTTCCAGATGCAGATCATTGATCAAGTGTGAACGGATCCCAAGTTCTGTCTCGCGCAGCCTGAGGTCGGGCCTCGCATACTGACAAGGAAACAAGAGCCTGGAACGAAATCGAGCTCTGATGTCGACGGGCTTAACAATGTGATAAGCAGTCATTAGATTCGAACATCCTTTGCTGAATTGCCAAGAGCCGGAGCGGGCGTCATCGTCATTTGGCGGTAATGCGAACTTGTTGCCAGGAATCTCTTTTCGACAAGGTTCCACATCAGGAAAGCTGCCAGAAAGATCGAGCTTACGCTCAGAAAAAGAAAGGCTAATGGGCCAAGGCGGACAGCACCGAATGCAATCAGAGTTTGCAACACCGGCCAATGGACGATGTAAGTGCCATACGAGAAATCGCCATATTTCGAGAAGTTGCCCAGATAACTCCAGAAGGCGAAGACGAAAACGATGCCGCTAATCCAGAACACGTCGAGGGTTCCATGCGTAATGAAATGATCGGTCAGATACAAAACGGCAGAGAGGCACACTATCGCCGGAAAATGAGACTTCAGCTTGTCAAAGTAGAGATAGAGCAAGATGCCCGCGCTGAAGTAGGTTAGTTGTGCCGGGAATTGGACTGCCAATTCAGCAAAGATACTGCGGTCCCTGCCGAAGTGAAAGACGCTGTTGGCCCCATAAAGGGTATCAAGCAGAGTGAACCCATACTTCCAAAGCAATGACAGGCTGAATAGAGCGACCATCACACCCTTTGTGCCAAATCGCCGGCATAAGTAGTGAATGATAGGCACGAAAAGGTAAAAAGCAACCTCAATTTTCAACGTCCAAAGAGCACCGTTTACAGCTGAATTTTCGAAAGATGAGAAGACGCCCGGCAAAGTCTCCGCAAAGAAATTCATGAACAGCAAGTTTGCGCCGAGATACTTCCAGAATCCGAATCCGAAATATTGCGATATTGGCACAGTGCTTAACGGCCATAGAGTCAGGCCGGCCAAAACGACCACGGTGAAATAAGCCGGGTAGATTCTTTTGATTCGCTTATCCATATAGGAGCGAAGGGAAGAGGAGCGAGTATAGCTTCGATAGATGAGCATCCCGCTTATAACAAAGAAACCTCGCACTGCGAATTGCGGAGATAGTACGACATCGAAGAAGGCGAAAGCCGGGAGGCCCGAAAGGGCGTGAACATGAAAGAGCGCGACAACGGAAGCGAGGATCAACCGAAGGCAATCGAAATTATTTTTGTCGAACCCTTTGTTCTCCGACACCCCGAAGCCCCCTGCTTTTTGAGAAAATCCAACTCAAGAACTCTACTCATCCCTGCAACAAACGGTCAGCCGCGATCTGTCCGCTCCGAACTGAGGTTGACTGCGTGTTTGGCTTGCTTTGACACCGGCAACAGGATTCCACGATACTTCGAGAAGGAAATCCCTTGAGTGCTGGTCAGTGGAAGGCGCCCACTGAAAGCCGAGCAGGAAGTGTACCCTTCATGAAACATCGCAAACGAGTGATCCTCTCTCCGATCTTGAACTTGTACCGCGCTCAGCTGATGAAAATGCATCTGTCTTCTTTCCATTTCAATCTGGTAATCCCCGCATGAACTTACTGCACAAGATTGGTAGATCCGCCGTTCGGCTCCTGATGGTCATCGGTCTCGTTACCGTTCTGGTGCTAGCCACACCGATTACCTCGTGGTGGGCACGTGTATATTCCGGCCCTCTCGAACGCCCTAAAGGCGACATCCTGATCCTTCTCAGCGCCGCCGGTGACGACAATGGCGGCATCTCGTATTCTTCCTACTGGCGTGCGCGATTCACGTTGCTTGCATGGCAAACCGGGGGCTTTAACAAAATCATCATCAGCGGCGGAGGCCCGGGAATCTCCAATTTCCTTGTCGCTGAGGGCATCCCCAAGGATGCGCTTGTGGCGGAGTGGCGCTCTGCCAGTACGCGCGATAGCGGGATTGCTGTGGCTGAACTGACCAGAGGGTTGCCCGGCAAGAAAGTATTGATCACCAGCGATTTTCATATGTTTCGCACGCTTCGTGTTTTCCGGAAGTGCGGTGTCGAAGTTACTCCCATGCCTGTTCCGGATGTTCTTCAGGAAGCCGACCATTGGTACGGCCGATTTCCTGCTTTCCAAACGATGCTCGTTGAATCAACAAAAATCGGCTACTACTTCATCCGCGGCTGGATCTAAATGCCAGGGTCTCTTTGCGCTCACCTTACCTTTTCAGTCGCTCGATGGGTCTGGCAGTTAGATTTTGTCGCCGTCGGCTGCCGGAATTGCAATCCGCTCACTTGATGCACCGCAGCTCATGCTCGTCGGGCGATGCTATCTTCCTCCCTTGCCGGCGCCGGCAGACGCTGCCTTTGCCGTCGAATTGGATGATTCTCTGAGCTTTGAATTGATTCGATCCGCAATCAAGTGGATCTCCCGGCCTGTGTAAATGGTGTCGTGGTTGCCTTCCGCTTCGTGGGCCTCAATTGTGCCTTTAACGAACGGCTTCCAGCCGAGATACTCGTCGTCGAAAGGATTGGCTGGGCGCTCAGAGGCTCGCACGACGAGCAATTCGCCCTTGAGGCCCCGCGGTAGATATCGATCCCATGCGCTCCGGTCGTTTGCCTCGAGCTTCTCCTGCAGTTCCACGTCGCGAATGTCACTATTGGCGACCACCCTGGCCGGCGCATTTTCGCTCGAGGGCTGTCCGGTTTCCACCTTGTCCTTCGGTTTCGCCATGCGCCGAATGTTGATGCTGAGCGCCTTCACTCGCCCCATTGGATACGCGACCCAATCCTTCATCGGCATTGAGAACATCCTGCGAGCGTGAAACAGCGCGCGCAGGATGAAGAACCGGACCAGGCGAAAGATCGTGACGGGTCTTGAGAGCGACCTGGGATACGCACGATTCCATGTGTCGACCATGATGACAAAGTCAACCTGCTCGCCCATGTCTTCAAGTTGGCAGGCCATCTCATACGCCTTCGTTCCGCCTGCGCAATATCCGCCCAGGCGATAGGGGCCATGCGGCTGCACCTTGCGAATTTGCTCCACATTGAATCGCGCATTTTCTTCGATGGTGTGGAAGGGCTCGGAGCCGTCCAGCCCTTTGTTCTGTACGCTGAAAAACGGAATGTCCTGGTCCATGGCAATGGCCAAAGGACGCATGCCGAGCGCCGTGGCCGCGGATGCGCAAACGCAGAAAAAGGGAAGCCGGTCGGGTTTGCCCTGCTGGATCTGCACCATGATCTGCGACGCGCTCTCGATCTGCGATGCATTGCCGGCCTTCGGCGTATCGGCATTTTGCGACGCGCCAACAGACGGTGCCGAGCCGGCATTATCGTCCGCCGGTTGCACGGCATTTTTTGAAATGTATTCTGCAAGGGCGGCGATCGTTGGACTCTCAAACAGAATCAGCACCGGCAGATCCAAACCAAATGCATCCCGGATTCGCGCCATCACCTTGATCGCCAACAGCGAATGTCCGCCAAGGTCGAAGAAGTCCTCATGGATGCCCACGCTTTCGACCTTGAATATTTCCTTCCAGATATTGGTCAGCGCTTCTTCGGTAGCGTTACGCGGCCCATCAAGTTCCTGCCCCGGCCGGTTCTCCTCGGCTTGCGGAGCCGGCAATGCCTTGCGGTCCACTTTGCCGTTGTTTGTCAGCGGAAATGCATCGAGAAAAACAAACTTCGCCGGCACCATGTATTCCGGTAGTCCATCTTTCAGGTAGCCCTGCAATTCCTCAACGGTTGCCGTCTTATTTCCGCGCCAAACAACATATCCCACCAGTTGCTTGTCGCCCGGCGTATCCTCGCGTGCCAGCACCGCGCACGATTGCACGGCCGCATGACTCGCCAGTGCGGCCTCAATTTCTCCAAGCTCGATGCGATAACCGCGAACCTTTACCTGGTTGTCCACGCGGCCCAGGTATTCGATGATTCCGTCTTCGCGATACCGGGCCAGATCCCCGGTCTTGTACATCCGCGCGTCGCTTTCGTCGGAGAACGGATCGCGCAAAAACCTCTCCTGCGTCAGCTCCGGCCGATTCAGATAGCCGCGCGCCACTCCGGCTCCGCCAATAAACAACTCACCCATCACTCCAAGAAGCACCGGCTGCAGTTTTTCGTCGAGGATGTACAGTTGCGTGTTGGCGATCGGCCGTCCGATTGGAACCGAGCCGTTGTTAGGATCATCCGGCTGCACTTCGTAAACGCAGCAACCCACCACCGTCTCTGTCGGCCCGTATTCATTGATCAGGCGCGTCGACGGCGAAGATTCCCGCCACATCCGCAAGCTTTCGGCAGTCAGGTTCTCGCCGCCAATGACGAAAACCCTCGTCATGCCCGCGACTTCTTTCGCGCTCAATTGCAATCCAAGCGCTTCAAGATGTGCCGGAGTAATCTTAACCAGGTTGCGGTCTTTCCGATTGCGGAGCGCTGCCAGCAGATTCTGCGCGCCAATGTCTTCGGCAAGCAGTTCCACCTGACCACCGGCCAGCAACGCCGGATACAAGCTCGTCACCGTCAAGTCAAATGAGATCGAGCTGTGAACGGGAACCGATCCACCCGCCTGAACGCCATACGTCCGAATGGCCCACCACAAATAATTCACCAGTCCGCGGTGAAGAATCATCGCGCCCTTGGGCTTGCCCGTCGATCCCGATGTGTACATCACATACGCAAGGTTCGCGGGCGTTCCATTCACCGGAAGATTGCTGTTGTCCTCCGTTGCAATGGTTGCCCAACCAGAATCGAGACAGACAGCCTTCTCCTCCATGCCAGGGAACAGATGCTTGCACTTTTCCTGTGTCAGCAGAACGCGCACGGCAGAATCGGTCACCATAAACGAAAGCCGATCCTCGGGATAAGACGAGTCGAGAGGAACATACGCGCCGCCGGACTTCCATACGCCGAGCAGTGCGACCGCAAGTTCCGGCGTGCGCTCCAGGCAAACACCCACCAGCACGTCAGGCCCAACTCCACGCTTGCGAAGGTAATGTGCTACCTGGTTGGCGCGCTCGTTCAGTTCCCGGTACGTGAGGCTCCGTCCACCGCCCACCACGGCAATAGCCTCAGGATTCCGCTCCACCTGCTGCTCAAACAACTCGTGCGCACAAAGGCTGGGGAAATCCTCCCGGGTGTCATTCCACTCGTACAAAACGCGTTGGCGCATGCTCTCCGTCATCGACTCAGTGCCTGCCTGGTCAACGGCCTGCAGCTTCCCATTCTTGGAAAGGGCGTCGTTCTTGGCGCTCTGCGCCTCTACAGGGAGCATCCGATTAACTCCTTCATGATCTCGTTCGCGCCGGCATAAATGCGGCGTACGCGGCTATCGGCCCACATGCGAGCAATGGGATATTCGCTCATGTATCCATAGCCACCGTGTAACTGCACGCACGTATCAAGAATGCGGCCCTCGGAATCGGTCAGCCAGAACTTTGCCATTGCCGCCGTCGAGGCATCAAGCTTCCCGGCGATATGGTCTTCAATGCACTTGTCCAGAAACACGCGGCCAATGTGCGATTCCGTCTTGCACTCGGCCAGCTTGAAGCGCGTGTTCTGCAACTCAATCAGCGTTCCGCCGAATGCCTTGCGGTCCCTCGCGTAGGCCGTCGTAATTGTCACCGCTTGTTCAGCGGTTGCCACCGCGGCCACTGCAATCATCAGGCGCTCATACGAGAGCTGCGTCATCATCTGCGAAAAGCCTTTGCCCTCGCTCGCGCCCAGAAGGCTCGATGCCGGCACGCGCACATCGTCAAAGAAAATCTCGCAGGTGTCCTGATCGTGCATCCCCACTTTTTCCAGCGGAGCTCCAACGCTGTATCCTGCAAGACCCTTCGGTTCAAAAACCAGCAGCGACATCCCTCGCGGGCCCGCTGCCTTCGGGTCAGTCTTCACTGCAAGCCCCAGAATATTCGCATTCAGACCGTTGGTCACAAATGTCTTTGAGCCGCTGATGATGTAGTCAGCTCCATCCCGTATAGCGGTCGTCTTGATCGCTTGCAGGTCTGAGCCCGCCCCCGCCTCTGTCATTGAAATCGCTGCAATCAGCTCACCTGCCGCCATGCGGGGCAGCCAATTCTGCTTCTGCTCCTCGCTCCCGTAGGCCAGAATGTAATGCGCAACAATGCTCTGGTTCAGCGAAGCAAAATTGATGCCTGCCTGCGCCAGTTCTTCTCCAATCACCACTTCGTGCGCAATCGTTCCGCCGCCGCCGCAGTATTCTTCCGGCACATCCGTTAGCAGAAGCCCAGCCGCCCCCGCCTGCTTCCAGGCCGCTACATCCGGGTGATGCTGCTGCCGCCACTTGGCCTGCTGCGGTACAAATTCCTCTTGAATGAAACGGCGAACCGTCTTTCGGAACATCTGCAATTCGTCATTCATCCAAGCCGATTGGTAGTTCATCGTTGTGCCTGTCCTTGTCCTGAAAAACTGCGTCCTCAAAAACTGCCGGGGTTGATTTGCAGGTGTTTCCTGGAATCGATTGAGTTAGGATTGCGAGTCCGCGGTACTCGTATGATAATTCAATTCCATTTGTGAGCTTCGAGGCTGCTTTCACAGGATGAATCCTCGATGCGCTCGAAATCGGGATGTCGCGGCGGACCCGTTTCAACTCCAGAACGTGCGCGACGATGCGCGTTCGTGGCCTTGTCTGCTGTAGAGTCCTCTCGCATCGGTCCTCCTGACCTGAATTGGGGAGAATTCCAGCCGGTAAAGTCCCGTTGGATCAAAATGCCTGTAACTCGCTTATTTTGAAGGCCCGCCCCGGCAGTGCCAATACCTATTTAGTGTAAGGCTGCTCTAAGCCTGGGTTACATTCCAGCCAGCGTTGGTACTGCGATCATTTGAAGACTGGTACCCCGGCTCCCAGATTACTTTTGGCCCACATCCTTGCCATCTCCTTCGCAGTCCCCCGGCTGCCAACGCACCTTTCGCCCCCCCCAAAGCACCCTCCGCCGGCTCGTCCCAAATTGGGTTTCAAGACAGCCCGCACCGCGACAAACAACGCCCGCGCAGCTTCCTGTGACGTTTGTCTTATGTGCGGGTCAACCCTTTCGTATAACACCGCCGGAAGGCCTTACAACTATAGTGAGATTCTGCCGAAAACCGGATTCCTGTATAAGGTAGGGAAGGGAGACCTCCTCGATGTGTGGCATTCTCGCTATCCTCAAGCCCGACCAGTCACTCGCAAACTTCGCTGATCTCCGCGGCCAGGCCCTCGTCCAGGCCAGGAAGGTCCGCCACCGCGGTCCCGACTGGAGCGGCATTTACACCGATGAGAATGCCATCGTCGCTCACGAGCGTCTCTGCATCGTCGACGTGGAGCACGGCGCACAGCCGCTCATCGACCAAATCAACGGCAACGTCCTCGCAGTCAACGGCGAAATCTACAACCACAAGGAACTGCGCCAGGAACTCAAGCAACACCACGAATTTCAAACGGCTTCCGATTGCGAAGTCATCCTCTACCTCTACGACGAAAACTCGCCCGAAGAGTTTCTCAATCGCATCAACGGCATCTTTGCCTTCGTGCTCTACGACCCCAGCAAAAAGACATATCTCGTTGCCCGCGATCCCATTGGCGTCAATCCTCTCTATGTTGGTTGGGACCACCAGGAAAACTTCTACGTAGCTTCTGAGATGAAAGCCCTGGTCGGCATCTGCGAACGAATCCGCGAGTTTCCTCCCGGACACTACTATCTCTCACATGAAGCGGAAAAGGGATTCCAGCAGTATTACAAGCCCTCTTGGGCGAACCCCGGCTTCTATCCCTCCGAACCGTATGATGCAACCCGTCTGCGTGAAGCGCTTGAAGCTGCCGTGCACCGTCAGTTGATGTGCGACGTTCCTTACGGCGTCCTTGTCTCAGGCGGTGTTGATTCATCAATCGTCGCCGCAGTCGCAGCCAAGTTCAGTGCTCGCCGTGTCGATGAGGAAGATCGTGTGGGCGCGTGGTGGCCCCAGTTGCATTCCTTCGCCATCGGTCTTGAGGGAGCTCCCGATCTCATTTCGGCCCGTAAAGTCGCCGATCACATCGGTTCGGTTCATCACGAGATCCATTTCACCGTGCAGGAAGGTTTGGACGCGCTGTCTGACGTCATCTATCACCTTGAGTCGTTTGACATCACCAGCATCCGCGCGTCAACGCCCATGTTTCTTCTCATGCGGAAGATCCGCGCCATGGGCATCAAGATGATCCTCTCCGGCGAGGGAGCGGACGAAATCTTCGGTGGCTATCTCTACTTCCACAAAGCGCCAAACGGCCATGAGCTTCACGAAGAGACGGTCCGCAAAATGCAGAAGCTCTATCTCTACGATTGCGCCCGCGCCAACAAAATGTCTGCAGCCTGGGGCGTGGAAGCCCGTGTCCCCTTCCTCGACCGCGAATTTCTTGACGTAGCCATGATGCTCGATCCTGATGTGAAGGTCCCTCGCAACGCCCAGCATTCTCGCCCCATCGAGAAGTGGCCGCTGCGCAAAGCCTTCGATGGCTATCTGCCCGATGAGATTCTGTGGCGTCAGAAGGAGCAATTCTCTGACGGTGTAGGCTACGGCTGGATCAACACCCTCAAGGCAACTGCCGAGCAGAAGATCACCGACGGAATGATGCGTGGCGCCGCCGAGCGTTTTCCCGTCAAAACGCCTGAGACCAAGGAAGCCTATTTCTACCGCGAGATCTTCGAGCGTCACTTCCCATTCGCTACCTCGGTCAATTGCGTTCCATGGGAGCGCAGCGTCGCCTGCAGCACGGCAATCGCGCTCAAGTGGGACGCCGCCTTCCAGAACATGGTCGACCCTTCAGGCCGCGCCGTGATGGACGTTCACGACGAAGCCTACAAACAGGCCGTGCCGGAGAGCGTGTAAGCGCGCTCCCCGTCTTTGTCGAAAATGAATTTGACGAGCGCGGCCCGGCAGTCATTCGGCCTAATGACGTTTGCCACATTGCTATAATCGGTCCAATTGAGGCGCAGGCAAGGCAATGGGAAAGCGTGAATTACTGGCAAGTGGATTACGCTGGAGCGGCGCTCTCTCCGCGCTTTCGCAGCTTCCCCCACGAGACGGCCTGCTGGTCCTTTGCTACCATCGCATCGCTGACCCCGATAACGATCCCTACGACTCCGCCCTCATCTCTGCGAACCGCGACGAATTCGACAATCAAGTCTCCTTCCTCAAGCGAAAGCACTGGCTGGTAACGCTTGAAGAAGCGCTGGCCTTCGTCGAACGAAAATCCAGCGAAAAGTCCCCGCGCTTCAGGGTATTGATTACATTTGACGACGGCTGCCTTGACAATTTTGAAACCGCATTTCCCGTACTCCGCGCGCACGGAGCACAAGGCGTATTTTTTCTCTGCACAAGCCTGGTCGGTTCCAACTCCGTCCTCTGGTGGGACGAAATCGCCTGGCTTCTCAAACACGCCAGTCGCCGTCAGTTCGCCCTCAGCTATCCCGCCCACCTTGAGGTCGACATCGACAAGAACGGCATAGACCGAAGTGTCACAAGCGTCAACTACCTGTACAGGAAACCAGAGAACACCGATCCCGAACGATTCATGCGCGAATTGAGAGCTGCAGTGGGAGAAACGGGTCCGACCTCGCACCCCCGCCGCTACCTCGACTGGGATGAGGCGCGGCAGATGGCCGAAGGCGGCATGGCGATCGGCGGCCACACGCACTCCCACCGCATGTTGAGCAAACTCGATCCGGACGAGCAGCGCAACGAACTGACTCAATCACAGGCCACAATCGCCGCGCAACTTGGCATTGAAGTGAACGCCCTCGCCTATCCCTTTGGCCCCGCCTACGCCTTCACAGAGCAAACCCAGCGCATAGCCAACGAATCCGGCTACCGCGCCGCGTTCTCCTATCACGGTGGCTTCAATCAGAAGGGGTCCATCGACCGCTACGACGTTAAGCGTGTCGGTGTAGACCGCCAGAGCCACAGCCGTTTCCGCGCCCAGGTCAGCGTCTCCCGCCTCAGCGGCAAGTTCTGGCCCTGATGCGCTGACTTTCTTGACGCGCTCACTCAAGCCAACGAGCAAGAGATCAATGCGAAACCGCTCATTTCTTTTTGGCGCCGAAGATCATCGATTTACAGCTACGGTAACTCTTCAAGAGCGGTTCGGCGATGGCACGAGGCACAAGTGCGATGGCCAGCAACGTAGCCTGCCTGGGTTGACCAGCCCGATAGCGAAGGCTGATGAAGGCATTGTGTCGGACTCCCTCAAAATCCTTCACTCTCAGCAGTTCTTCCGCAATCCAGCCGTGGGCTTCAGCCAGCACGTCGCGAATCATCGACGGAGGAAACTGCCCATTCCCGCTTTCGCGCGCGATGGCCTTTTCTACCGTCTTGAGGAAGTTCTCTGCGGAGCGCTTGGAGTGGGCGCTGAGCCGGTCGCCGAAGTCCAATTGATAGTCCATGGACGAAACATCGACATAGCAGACAGGGCCCCACTTGCACGTTCTGAAGTGGAAGTCATAATCTTCGCCCGATAGTTTGAGCTCTTCGTCAAAGCCCTCCACCTTGTCAATCCGGGCACGTGAAACCATCACCGTCGAAGTGTGAACAAGGCTTCCGCGAAGCATCGATGTGTAGATGTTCCCAACATAGACGCGCGCATCCGGGCGAACATCCGCCGGCGGAGCGATCACATCGGCCAAAGCACGCGAACTCTCGAAGAGTTCATCGAGCGATGGAAAAAACCGGTAGGCGCCGTACATCTTCGTCAGATGCCGCTCGTTGACAACCTCGCCGGCAGAATTAACGGCGGCAAAATTTGTCCACACCATGCCAACATCGGGAAACGCGCGGAAACAGGCGAGCTGCACGTCGAGCTTCCACGGCCTCCACACATCATCGGAGTCAAGAAAGGCTACGTAATTTCCGCGAGCTGCATTGATTCCGGTGTTTCGTGCGGCTGTCACACCGGCATTGGCCTGGTGCAGATAGCGAATCCGCGGCTCGCTGCCGTAAGTAGACGCGATCAGCTCTGCCGTGTTGTCTTTCGAGCCATCGTCGACCAGCACTACTTCCCAGTTTTTGTGGGTTTGATTGAGAACGCTGTCGATCGTCCGGCAGATGCAGTAGGCGCGATTGTAGGTCGGCACAATAACGCTGACCAAATCATCCATCCGGCGCGCCCCCAATCGAGATCTGGAAATTCAAGACCATTGTAACTGGAGCCTGACTTTGGGATTATGATCAAGGCTACCCCGGATTCCGGACAATGAGCCTTTGGTGAAAACAACGGCAAACAAAAGTGTTATAGGAGTCGGGCGGGCCGTACGCCTATCATGAAGCATGCACATGCTGATCTGACCAGATCCTCAACGGGCCCAAATTGACCGCATGCGCCCTGCCTCATCGCCCTGCCCCCTCAAAAACAGTTTCAGGAGAATAGCTGGATGGAATTGGTATATCAGAGCAGCCCGGCCGGCCTTCAGGTCCTGCTGATCTGTGGGTTGGGGAGCGAACGCGACGCTGCCGCGCAAGAGTTGCAGGCGGCGTGTGTGCCGATCGCGGTTACGGATCGGGCCGTATGGGCAACGCTGAATCGCGCCACTCAGCCGAGGTTTCTCCTGGTCCGGGACGCCAACGGCCGGGCGTGCGGCGGCGTCGCAATTGAAGAATCGAAAACCCGCGCCCTGCCTGGACACGTCATCCTCAAGGTAAAAAGGTTTGGAAACGGTTTGCCGCTCGAAGTTTGCCGCGCACTTGTGGAGGCGTTGGCCGCCGTGGCGAAAAAGGCACCTCGCGTGCTCCGCCTCCAGGTGAACGTATTTTCGCGGGACAACAGGGAAGCGATCGATGGAATCTTCAAGGAGCTGGGCTTTGGTGAAGTTCAGCCGCCGAGTTCCTACCGCCACACCCTGGTCGTTGATCTCAAACCGACAGAGGACGAGATTTTTGCGGCCTTCAGCAAAAGCGGGCGCATCTCCATCCGCGAAACTTGGAAGAGGGAATTGAAATCCCACGTCATTACAGATCCGATCTATTCACAGCGGATCAACCAATTGCAGGAGGAAGCGCTGCGCAGGACCGGCGGAGAATTTCGTGCCGATGATTGGGAAGGAACTTTACGGTTGTCGCGTGAGCATCCCAATCTGTCGTGTGTATTCGGACTGTTCCTGGGCGACAGCACAGCGCCCGAGGACATGCTTGCCTTCAGTTGGGCGCTGAATCACGGCGACTACGGGGAATATTACAAAGCCGGCTCGACGCGACGAAACGACATCAGGGTCAAGCTCGGTTATTTGCCCGTGTGGGAGATGATTCGATGGTCGAAGGCCACCGGGGCCGCATGGTTTGACATGGGCGGCGTCACGCTGGAAGGTACAGTGAACGATCCTCTCGAAGGAATCTCCACTTTCAAGAGATCATTCTCCCGATTGACTGCAGAGGTTGGCTCGGAATGGGCGCTGGAACCAGCCCCGGCCAAAGCCAGGATCGCCTCAGCACTCTCAAAGGGCGCCTCTCGCCTGCGCAGCCTGATGAAAAAACGCAGCTGACCTCAGTGGAAACCAGGCCCTCCCGCTCACGCCCCCATCAAATCCGAAAGCGGCGGATACTTAAACCGCGCCTTCGCAATCGGCGTCCCCAGAACTTCAATCCGGCTCAAATCGCGGCTGCCCACGCCCAGTTGCTCCGCAAGTTTAAGCGTGCTGTCGCAGGTTTCAAACGGCGGCGTCCCGCGATCGGCCATCGGATCGAATCCCAGAACAGCCGTCGCTACCGCATCGGTTGAAACGCAGTTCAGACCCGCAATCAGCAGTCCAGGATGCACAGCCTTGTGCACCCAGCTCTTGTTCTGGTTCGGCAATTCGCCGCCGGTCATCGAGTAGATGCCATCGATCACTGCCAGGTGAATGGGCCGCGCTGCCACCAGGTCTGCCGTAGTCCGCGGAACCCGATACCCCGGATCCTTCGAGTTCGTTTTGTCCACCAGCGGAGGCGCGCTCTTCGGCGGCACGCGCGAACCCGTATGGATCGGTCCGCGGAAGCCCACCGGAACAATCGACGGCTCATCTTCCGGAGCCTGGTCGCTGTAGATCGTCGACGGCGTAATGCCGAAGCAGTTCTTCATCGAAAGCGTGACTCCCGCTGTCCGGTGCTCCTTCAGCTTGGCCAGCGACACAAACACATCCGTGTCCCGGTAGGAGTGGTTCAGGTCAAATCCGGCATACATCAAACCGCCGCCGGGAACCATGAACCGCGCATACTCCTTGCCGTTCCCCAGGAAGTTCGTATTCTCAAACTCCACCTTCGTCGCCGCGCTTGAAAGTTCCTTCACGTTCCAGTCCGCAGCCGCCATAAAGTCCTCCAGCGGCTTCGTTCCCCACGGTGCGCTCTCCAGCAGCCTCACCCGTGTCGCACCGGCACGGCCGAACAACGAGATCAACGCGCCAATCACTTGAGGATGAACCCAGTGCGTCATCTCGTTCGGCATGTTGTTCAGCTTGTCCTTGGGAACGCTCGTCATGTTCAGCTTGATCGAGACCGTCTTGCCCTTCACCAGAGGCTGCAGCCCGCCCAGTTGGTCAAACATGGTCGAAAGCACATCCACCACCTGGCGGTCGTACTCGCGGCACAACCCAATGGCCACCGGACTGGCGGGCGCCTGCAACGCATTCAGCAGTTTAGGGCTGGCCATCGCGGCGCCGGCTGTCATGCCCATGGCGCCAAGGAACTGTCTGCGGGAGCAATTCATTCTCATCGTCAGCTCAACCTCTCGGCTTTGATGAATTCATCAAAACTGGGCCAATTGTACTCCGGTCCCACCCGGGCAGGGAATAGCAACCAGGCAGGTTCAAGCAATGCATAAGCTAAAAGCTAATAGCTAGAAGCTAGAAGCTGCTTCCCTCAGAACCCCAGCGTAATCCCGTGTTCGCACATGTCGCCGAACACAGCCAGAAGGTTCGTAATCCCCAGCAGGTGCCGCACGCCCTTGCTCAGATTGATGAGCTGCAGTTGGCAGCCGTGCGACTTGGCAGACACGTACAACCGCGCCAGCGACCCCAAACCCATGCTGTCCATGTGGCTCAGGTCGCAGAGGTCCAGCACAATCTTCTTGTGCTCCGGAATCAGCTTGCTGACCCGCGTATAGAACCCCCCACTCACTTCCGAGATCAGTCGGCCGTGGCAATGCACCACGGCCTCATCGCCCTTGCGTTCAACTTCAAGGCTCAAAATACAAGGCGCCGCCTGTTCGGTCATCGGTGGTTTCCTCTGGTCATTTCCTGAAAGGGTTGGGAAGGGAACTACGGCCTGATCTTCTCACAAATCCACCAAGATTGGGAACCAAAACCGGTCCTGTCCTAAACCAAAAACCTGGGTGCCCCAGGTGCCTCGCCTCTGGGCACCTGGGAAAGCAATGCACTCAACTCAAAAGTTCTTCCTATTCCCTATTCCCTGCTTTGATCACACCGCCGCCGCAGCCCGCCTCTCGCGCCCACTCAACAAATAAACAGCCGCCCTCAGTTCCAGCAGCGGGTCTGCCGAAGGCTCAATGCCTTCCACGCGCGGAATCGGATCGAAGATAATCCGCTGCTGCTGGGCCAGGCCGTCGGGCAGCAGGTGATTAATCTCCAATGTGCCAAGTTCAAGCAATTTGCTTGTCTCTGGCCAATGCACGGTCGCATCGTCGGTCACATCGCCATCCGCAGCAATCTGCACCATGACCCTGAAGCGGAAGCTCCCATTCGAGACGCGCACAATCATCTCTTCAAAGTGGTAGTCGGCTGCCAGTCCAGCCACCTGGTCGTCGGTCAGAAAATCATCGCCCGCTTCAGGCACGATGCGATAGCGGCCGAACTTCGAATGCCCCTCGGCGTTGGTAAACTTGAACGCCGTCACGCCGTAGTACGTTTGCCGCGACAGGCTTGAAGGAAACGGCTTCGGCGTCTGCACGAATGCCAACCCGGCCGGATGCGTCCCAAGAAATTTCTCAATCGGCTTCGGCGAAGCCACATCGGGCCCACTCGCCGCCGCCGCTCGCAAAAACTCCAGGAACTCTTTTCCGTCGCGCGTCGGGAAACCGTCCGTCGAGTGGCTCACGATATCGGTGTGTACATGCTCCGCAAGATTGAACCGAATCGCCAGCCCTCGCGGATTGGCTTCAGGCACATTGTCCGCAATCCCCGGAAGACCGGTCGAGTTCGAAAAGCGAATCGTCACCGGAGTCGTCTCGCGCACAACATGCGGAGCGTTCGTCAACGTCCGTGCTTCCGCCGCCGGCTTGAACGTGCCGGTCAGCATCAGGCCCTTCGCATGCGCCGGGCGGAACCCCGGATGCGGCCCGAACATGGTATGAAATTGTTGCAGCAGTTCGTTGGCAATTGCGACAACGCGCTCGTCCTGGGGAAGAGGCATGAGTGACCTCCTGGTCTGATTGCAATGTACTCGAACAGGTCGCTTTCCTCCTGTTCAAATCTGAACAAAACAGGAGCCAGTCATCCGGCATCGATCCGCTTACATCAGCCTGCGCCGTACCAGGTCAAGCGCCTGCTGCGTCGCCCACTCCCGCACCCGCGCCCGGTCGCCCCGGAACGTCCGGTCCATCACCTCGGTCCGCGTCGGATCTGACAGCGCAATGTAAACCAGCCCCACCGGCTTCTCGTCCGTCGCCCCGGTCGGCCCTGCAATTCCGGTAATCCCCAGCCCCAGCGTAGCCCCGGTGCGCAACCGGATGCCGCTCGCCAGCGCCTCAGCCACCTCGGCCGACACGGCCCCATGCTTCGCAATCAGCTCCGCCGAAACGCCCGCGAACGCCGACTTCAACGTATCGTTGTAAACTACCGCACCGCCCAGAAATGAGCGCGAACTCCCCGCCACCGACGTAATCCTCTGCGAAATCATCCCGCCCGTGCAACTCTCCGCCACCGCCAGCGTCGATTGCCGCAATCCAAGGTAGTAGAGAACAATCTGCTCCAGCGATTCGCCCTCCGACGAATACAGCCAGTCTTCCAGCGCTTCTTCCAGGCGTGTCGCCAGCTCATCCACCCTCTGCCGCGCCTGTTCTGCGTTGGCCTTGGCGCAAAGCAGCGTCAGTTGAATGTCGCCCGCATGTGCAAGGATGGTCGTCTCCACATCCTTGTACGTCGTGTAAATCGGAGCCAGCAGCTTGTCCGCCTGCGACTCCGGAATCATCGCCGCCCTCAGCGTCCGCTTCGCAATGTGACGCGGCGGCACAATCTGCTTCAGCCGCGGCAGGCACTCCCCGTCGAACAGCGGCTTGCACTCGTTCGGCGGTCCGGGCACCAGTAGAATCAGCTTCCGGTACCCTTCAAACGTCACGTCGAGCCACTGCCCCGGCGCGCTCCCATTCGCATTGGGAAGCACGGTCGCCCCTTCCAGCACGTCGGCCTGTTTCAGATTGTTCTGCGGCATCGCGATCCGCCACGTTGCAGCACGCGCATGCAGCGCAGCCACCTGCGCCGCATCTCGCCGCAGCGCAAGTCCCAGCGCATCCCCCACGGCCTCGCGCGTCAGGTCGTCCTCAGTCGGACCCAGCCCGCCCATCAGCACCACGATGTCCGTTCGCCCCAGCGCCGTCTTGATCGCGCCCACCAGGTCTTTTCTGCGGTCGCCCACGATCGTCTTGAAGGCCACCGTCACGCCGATCTCGTTCAATCGCTCCGTCAAATAAAGCGAGTTCGTATCCTGACGCCACGGCGTCAGCATCTCCGATCCAACAGCAACAATCTCTGATTTCATAAGTGCAGCTTTCAGCTCCAAACTACCGGCTTAGATTATCCCCTATGGAACTCATAATCCCGTTCCACCCTGCAAATGCGGACCTTGAACGCCTCATACCAAACGTCCCGCCCGCGCGCCTGCGCCACCAGGTGTGCGGAGTTCCGCTTCCACGCTGCAATCGCCTCCAGGCTCTCCCAGTACGAAACGGTAATCCCCAACCCTTCGCGCGCCGACTCCACGCCCAGAAATCCCGGCTGCTCCGCCGCCAGCTTCACCATGGCCTCCGCCATCGCCTCATAACCGCCGTCCACGCCAGTCCGAGTAGATGTGAAGATCACCGCGTAGTAAGGTGTCTCAGGCGTCCGCGCAATCGCCACCCGCCCCTCCAGAAAAATATTCGTATCAAATATGAAGCGCCATCCAGTACGAAATGTCATCCCGTATGCAGCGCCATCCCCTATGAAACGCTATCCCGTATGAAGTGTCATCCTGAGCGGAGATTGGCGCGCATTTTTGCGCCAATCGTAGTCGAAGGACCTGCGGTTGCTTTTCGCTCATCCCAATTTGCTGCCCCGTGTCCCATCCATCGCGCCTTTTGCGATGGGTGCGATAGAAAGAACCCCACTCTTCAGCTTTGAAAGGGCGCGGCTTTAGCTGCGCCACAATGTCGCCCAAAAAGGACCCGGGCTTTAGCTCCTGAGGGATGTTCCGCTCAAGCCCGCGCAGCCCAAACCCGAAAGCCAGAATCCAATAGCTAGAAGCTAGAAGCTAGAAGCTAGAAGCTGAGAGCTGAGAGCTGAGAGCTGACCCCTGACCCCTGCCTTTAAAACAACCCCAGCCCTTCCACTCCCAGATCCACATCAAATACCGCTTCGTTGGTCGCCAGAATCACCGTCCCCAGCGGCGAAAACGCAACGCCCACCAGGTTCGATCCCGCCAGAACCAGCTCTGCCTCGCCCTTGGCCGTCACCCGCACCAGTCCCCGTTGTCCATGCACGCATGCGGTCACGTACACGTCGCCTTCTTTTGACAGCGCCAGACCCTGCGGCCGGCCCAACCCGCGAAACCATGCGCGCGTGTCGCCATTCGGCTCAATCGCCCAGATCGCCTCATTCGACGAGAGCGCAGGCGCCGTCACATACACGGTGCCCTTCGCGTCCACCGCAAGGTGATAAGCCGCCGGACTCGGTTCCAGCGTCGCGTGCACAAAAATCTGCCGCTCCGGATTGATCTTGAAGATCGTCCCCGAGCGGTCGCCCACAAAAAGATTTCCCTCGGCGTCAAAGGCGGCGCCCGTCGCCACGCCCATCCCCTCGGCATACACGGTAAACTCGCCTGCCGGGTCCACGCGGTACACATTGCCCTCCGCGCGCGACGTCACAAACAGATCCCCTTCGGGCGAAAAGGCCAGTCCTGTCGGATTCAAGATTCCCGTTACAAACGGCGTCCCGGTCCCGTCCGGGCTCACCCGCACCACCGAAACCGGCGTCTGCTTCCCGCGCGGTCCTGAGATGGTTGCGTACACCATCCCCGATCCGCTCACCGCCGGGCTAGTCACCGGATGCAGCCCGTCTGAGAGTTGATGCGCCACCCGTAGCGGAACCGCATTGCTCGCTCCCGCCTGGTTGCGCACTTCAATCATCCCCGTTTGCGCCTCCGCCGGAACTTGAAAGGCCAGCCGCGTCGGCCTGCTCATCACCACCTGCGCCGGAGCACCATCCACCAGCACCGCCGGAGGACCAAACCCATCCGGCCCAAGACGCGTGCCCTTGAGCTCCACCTCGCCTCCGGGCAAGGCGGCTGCGGGAGCAATGTCATCGATACGGGGTTCAAGCAGAACGGGTTGTGCCGGTGTGCGAGGCATAAGAAAGCTTTCTAAAACCAGATCCGCAGCAACGCTGCGATACCCCAAGCATACAACCCGGCGGCTACATCATCGAACACGATCCCCCACCCGTCAGGCAGGTCTTCCAGTTGACGCGCAGGCGGCGGTTTCGTCATGTCGAACAGCCGGAAAAGCACCAGGCAGATCAGCCCGTGCCGCCAATCGAAAGGGCACCCGAGCAGCGCGATCCACTGCCCCGCAACCTCGTCGATCACCACAAACTGCGGATCCTCGCGGCCCACTTCCCGCGCCGCAATCGTCGCCGCTGGAACCCCCACGGCAATCGAGACCACGATCCCCACCACCAGCGCCGCCATCAGCCCATGCGCCGTCGGATGCGCCAGCCACGCGTACGCGGCCCACAGCAGCACCGCCGCCACCGAGCCCCACGTCCCCGGCCCCGGCTTCCCATATCCCGCGCCAAAAAACGTGGCCACAACGAAGGCCCACGTTGTGTGCGTCCCTGCCGCCTGATTCTGTCCAGCCGCGCGCTTCGGCCCTGCCGTCGATGCCCCGTCCGGGTCTTCAGCTTTCATCGGAATCCCCGCCGCTCCCTGATCCCAGGCCGCCCAGGTCTTCCAGCACCTCAGGATCGAGCACCGGCGAGCTGATCTTGTACACCCCGCTCGCCCACTTCCCAAGGTCGATCTTCCGGCAGCGGTCGCTGCAGAAAGGGAAGTCCTCATCCTCCATGCGCACCAGCATTCCGCAAGTTGGGCACCGCAACAACTTCACTTTTTTCTTGGTAGCCATCGCCAATTCCCGTATCCGAATTTGACTGTCATCCTGAGCCCAAAAACTGATTGTCATCCTGAGCGAGCGAAGCGAGTCGAAGGACCTGCGGTTGCTCTTTGCCCATGTCAGCAAAAAGCAGAGCGTCAAGGAATATCGTAGCGCGTGCGCCCGCCGCAAGCATTCCCGCGGGATCGTCTCACGGCAATCGATCCCCGCATTTCCTCCCGCAGGGAGGAAACGAAAATAGCCCCGGATGAAGCAAAGCGAAATCCGGGGAAGACGTCCCCGACGCGTTTCGCGTCCCGCAGGGCCGCGACGAACACCTAAACATATGCGCCAAATGCTGTGGAGCACGATTCATCTGTCGCCATGTGCGGTGACTCACTCCTACGCCCGACCAGCCCGCGCCTTCTCAAACAAATCCACAAACTCCTCGTACCGCCCGGCAATCTCCGCCACCGCCTCATCGCGCGTTTTCGTCTTATTACGCCAGCCCACCAACGGATCCCAGAAATCCGTTCGCCCCACCGCAAACCCGATGAACCCCTCCACACCAGCAGCCGTCGTCAGCCACTCGCGCACCTTCACATCATTCTCGCCCCGCCCCAGAATGATGCAGCCCACATGCTCGCGCCCACCGCGCCGCGCCGCTGCCACCATCGTCTCGCAATCCTCGCGCCGGTCCAGACCCTCAATCTTCCAAACGTCCGGCTCTACGCCCGCCTTCTGCAACTCGCTGATCGCCCGCTCCATCAATCCCGGACGAACCTCCGTGTCGTAGGCCTTCTTGTCGCCCTTCAACTTCTCGAGTTGGGCTTTCGTCGCCGGCACCAGCAGCTCAAACATAAACAAACTCCGCCCCGCCGATTGCAGGTAGTCCGAGAGCCGCTTCAACCGCTCCCTCTGCCGCGCGTTCATCGCCGCATCGTCTTCCGCGTTGTAGCGCACCAGCACCTTCGAGAACGTCGGGTGAAATTTCTCGATATGCGCGGCGAAATCGTCGCCGTATTCGAAATCAAACTCTTCCTGTCCGCTCTTCTCCGCCGGACAGGCAAAGTGATAGCCGCTCGCCGCAGCATCCTTCAGAATCGCCGCTCCAAACTGCTCGTCCACCAGGATCGCGGCTTCCTCCTGCTTCACACCGCCCGCAAGCGCCGCCTTGAAGCCGTCGTAGATCACCTGCTTCGCCGCCGCAATCTGCGCCGTCTGCTCCTCATCCAGCGTGCCATGCCACCCGAACATGCCCGCCTCAAACGAGCCACGATGGTCGAACGGCAGCACATACAAAGGTCCATCAAATCCACGCGGAGTCATTTGGAATTCCTTTTCTTCTCATGGTTGAAGAACGGTTTTCGTCCAAGCGCATTTATTCATTGATACCTTCGGTATGGGAATCATTTCTCGACCGCCGGGTTGCCTCGATCGCAAATTGAACGTGATCCTGAGCTGAGATTGGCGCGCATTCTGCGCCATTCCTGGTCGAAGGATCTGCGGTTGTTCTTCGCTCTTCTCAGGAAAAACGCTGGGTGCCCCCGGTCCCGAGTCCGCCGCGGCGGAGGGTCCGGGGCGAGGAACTCCCCTTCGCGCCTTTCCGACCCCAGACCCCAGATTTCATCTCTGTGCCGCATTCATCGCAGGCTTCATCGCGATGAGTGGGATACGAGAAACTCCCCCACAAATCTTTCTGACCCCTGACCCCTGACCCCTGACCCCTGCGTCCCAACCCACACAACTACAATCGCCTCAGGCAATCACATGTCCTATTTCGATCTCCAGATCAACGGCTACGCCGGCGTCGACTTCAACAGTGACAACCTCGACCCCACCCGCGTCAAAAACGCCTGCGCCGAACTCACCGCGCAAGGCGTCGAAGGCATCTTCGCCACCATCATCACGGACGGCGAATGAT
>CAWFZC010000013.1:0-153127 GCA_963820245.1 uncultured Acidobacteriaceae bacterium
AGGCCTTCACGTTTGAGAAATCCTCGGTGCAGACAAGCTGCGCCAGCGCCTCACCGATCGGCAGCAGAAGCGCCTCGGGGTCGGCCACGCGGACCATCTGAATTGGCAAAGGCTCGTTGCTGCTCTCGGGCTGGAAGACTGACCCGGCTAAACATCTCATCGTGCTCAAGCAGCCGATTTAAAGGCTTCAACTGTAGCAGAACCTCCGCGGCTAAAGGGCGACCCATGTGCTGGCGCACAAAGCCCCGGAACCACTCGCGCAGGCTGCGGGCCTGAGCCGCCACCTTGTCGACTTCGCCCGGAGCAGCCCGCGCCCGAATGCTCTTGAGCGTATCGCGCGGCGCGAGCCGGGCTTGCTCCAGCCAGCTCAGCAATCCCTCGCCATCATCGATCCAGTCGACTTGGGTGTCGATCGGCGTCGCGATGGAGTTCAGAAAATCCAATCCGAGCGCCTCGCCGAAAAAAAGCGCAGGGGGGCGCCGGCTCATCTCAAATCCTGCTCCGGGCGCTAGGCGACAGGCCGCCTGATCGCCCATTCGTGAACGTACAGCGCCAATAACCCCTCCAACCCCCATTGACAAGTTACCGCCACCCTCAGTAACCTCTTTAACAAGATCTCCAGACATGGTTATGGATTTTCGTGTCATCAGCTTACTGGACTCTCGATTAACATCGTCCTCGGCAATTGCTGCCTGGTCGTAGCCGAGAGGAAACATCATGCTTTGATGGGGTCGGTCCTGGATCTGCGAAAGTGCCCACTTAAGATATGTGTCAGAAACCGCAGTGAGCGTGTGCGCGGACCCGATAACTCGCCGAGCACGCGCATATTCCCGGCGAAGACACAGGCGAGCGAAGCTCTTGAGCATGGGAGGAAAAGCTCTGAGATAAACTTCAGGCCAGATATCGACAACATCGGTCACAAATGGGATGCCATTCACCTGGGCGTAGGTAGCCGCTGCTTCGGACAGCTCAAGCGTGTGAAGACAGGCAACGATCAGATCGGGGCGAGCGTTTTCCGGGAGGAGTCGAGTTGCAGCAATGAATGAGTTTGCCACCGAGCGATTGTGTCGAATCCGCTGAAGAGAAATATTCTTCTTATATCCTGTTCCGGGCAGCAAGCGTACGTTCAGGTTTGGCTGGAGGTTCAATTGGCCCCCGGTGTGCCGATGCCGTTTGTGCGCGTGGTCGAAGTCAGAAGTCCACCAGGTCACATCATGGCCCCTTGACGCGAGCACCGTTGCCAAAGTGCCATACCGAAGGTATCTGCACTGCCCATCGATTCCTGGAATTGGCTCGTAATCCACAACCAACCAAACCTTCATGCCAACCTTCCAAACAGGTCAAGCAGTCCAATTGGATTCAAACTGACTTTGGCCCAATCATGCTTCGTCGTCCCCGCAGTATCAGCAGATATCCAGCCGAACGGGATCAAGGGGCAAGTCCTCGAATGTCGGGGTTGAGGATCGCACGTCGTGCTCGCCTCAGAAGGCAAACGCGCGTCAGTCTGAGAGGAGTTGGTCACATTACGTCCCCTTTGCTCAATTTCGCCCGGAGCGGGTCGATCCATCTAAGCATCCACTTTCGCTTGACTTGCATCGCCGGTTCCGCCGTGCGGCCGTCTTCGAATTCCGCAAGGGAGCGCCAGGTATTATTCAAAAACCGCTCAATCACTTCATCTTCATGTTGAGTGCTCGATCCGGTGTCGGAGCAATCGGCAGACACCTTGCCGGTCTGGAGCATTGAAATCATCCGCTCGCCGCTGGCGCCTTCATGGTAGGTGTACTTTGTTGGACCATCAGCCCTGACGAATGGGACATATTGCGGATACCTCCAACCGAGGCAGTAGGCAAAGCGAAGGGTCTTGCGCACGGTCTCCTGTGGAGTTCTATGCCAAACCTCATCGAGGTGCGGCCATTCGCTCTGGTTCTTAATATGCACTGCGATTCCGGAGCCAAGATACTGGGAGTGTCCAAAGCAGATAACGTTCTTCCCCAGGGCTCCAGCTTCCATAGCGGCGGAACTGCCGTTCACGACGATGAGATCCGCCTGAGCAATGAGATCCTGGGTACTCAAACGAGAAGCACTGTCGACGAAATGGTAACCGTGCTTCGCGGTGTACTCGCTCCAAAAGGCGCTTGCGGGGGAAACGTCCTGGCCAGCGAAGCGGCTAGCCCACATCGGATGTCCCCGGACAACGATCTCTTGGGGAGTCATGTTGAGCTTGCTCAGGAGGGCCGGGAGAACGGTAGGCAGATCGACAAATTCCGATTCCCACTCGGGATTTCCTTCCAGCTCATTTCTACTGCTGGGTAGCACAAGGACCCGCATTTTGGGCGAGGATTGCAACGGCCAAGCAGCCGAGATCGCATCCGGATTGAACACCCTGAATTCGTGTCGTGACTGCCGCAGTAAACGCCGAGCCAGGAATGCAGCAGCACTATGCGCCTGATCTGAGGTCAGGGGACGGTCGCGAAACTCCCCAGTCATCGATTCAAAATCACTGGTAGAGACGCAACTGTCGCCGGGAACAAACCATATACCATGCCCAATTAACGATCGATCGAACGTCAGCACCGGGACGCCTTGCCGGTGGCACGCATACAGAGCTGCGGCGGTCGCATCAAGCCGTCCGTTGAAGAGAATCACGGAATCGATCTTCCTGCTTGAAATCCAGCGATCGACTGCGCCGACAGCGATATCGATTCCAGGGGCTAACGCGGCTTGCAGATCGCGAACGCGAGTGCCGGCGAATTCAGCTGGATCCTCCACCCGGCTTGTAGTTACTGCTGTGGAGTATGCCAAATCGAAGGCAGTACTTGCGGGAATCGCCCCCCTGATCGCAGGCCGCATCGAACTCACTCGACCGATATTGAAGCTCCGCACTCCGCCGAGGTAGCAACTCGCACATTCAAGAAGCGGAGGTTTCGCGCGGAAGACATGGTAGATACAAGTTCCTACCGCAGCGTCACAGGCAAGCGCCTCAGTCTCGTGTCCCAACACGCGCAATAAGCCTGCCATATAAGCGGAAAATTGCGGGTTCGGCCTTGCCGCATAAACTGGAAGTAACCCTATTCTCACGTTCTCCCCCAACCTGATAACGACTAGATGTTGCCGGCTCCCGAGGCGATCTTTCTGGCGGCACAGTCCATTGTTCCGCAGCTCACGACGGAGCAGCGTTCTTCACCCGGCATTACGAGCGGCTTACAAAACGGGGCCGCCACCAGGAACGCGAAAATCATAAAAGGGAACGGAGCCAGAGAATCTCCGTCAATCAACGGCGCAAGAATTGTGATCGAAAGAACGGCGATGCAGACACATAACAGCGGAAGAGCAACGCGCCGCCGCCTCAGAAGCGCCTCGCACCGGCCAAGGAACGCGCCGTGAATGAAACCTCCGCACAGGACACCCATGAAGCCAAGATCGTGGTAGAGTCCACCGGGCAGCGAGAGGAACACTCCTGTATATGTCCATCCGGTGGAGACGTCGTGAACAATGCCAATCTTCGAAGAAATTGCAATCACGGTTCCGAGCAGCACAGACCCCGTTCTCTGCGGATCCTCAATCACTGTCTCCAACACCAAGAACGGATGCACCCATTCGATGGCGCTGAGGAGGACCGGATAGACGAAGGCTTCCACGCTGCCTGGTAGTGAGTCGATAACCTGGATCCCGCTGGTCCATTGCCCATGCGCATAAGTCAACATGATGGTCGCATAGGTGTGCGGGTCGATCTCGGTCAGCACTGAACGCTGAGCAGAAATATATGGAAAATATGCCAGGATCCCGATTGCAAGCAATACCCGCAAGGGGCGCGTCCCCGTGGAAAGCGTTGGAAAGACGGGCAATCCGATCGTAGAGCGCACCAGGCATACCGAAGCGCATAATCCCAGCCCCAGGAGGACAGGGGTGCGGCCGCCATTGAGAGCGGCAGTAGCAAGAATCGTCGCACAAGCCGACAAAAGAAGCATCATGCGCTCAAAGCCCTTCAGCTGTTCCCATACGAGGATCACGCTGGCAAGGACAACGTAGGAGAAGGGCCAAAGCAGGTTTCCTGCGGCGCTGAAGACTGACGATATCCCACTCTCACGAATTTCTCCCGCGCCCTGCCACGCGATCCGCGCCTGGGCTACGCCTGAGGACAAATCCACCCCTTGAACGACGACACGATCGTAGGCAAGAGCCGATATGCCGACCAGACCGCCAATCGCGGCCTTTGAGAGGAATCGAGAGAGGTGGGCAAGGTCGGGGGCGATTGCAATCGGTCTCGCAGGTGTTTGAGTAAGCCGGCACCCGAATGTATAGGCCCAGAAGCTCGACCACAGTACATAAAACAAAGACAGGCCGAGCGCGGGAGCCAATGAGCCGCTCCGACTGGTGATGGGCAAGACCGCAAGCAGGAGGAATGACCCCAACCAAACAGTCCAATGGCTGTAAAGGAAGCTTATGCGCCTTTTCATTCCGCGAACGCCATTTTTGGTTTCCTTGACTGTTGATCGCGCCCGGCGTGACGCATGGTGCGCAATGCGATGTAAGCCTTGATGGAGGCAACGGACCAGGATGCCAGTAGCGACGCTGTTGCAGCTCCGTTGATTCCAAACACGGGCACGAGCAGGAGGCTCGCGGCCAAGGCAATCGCAGCCCCAGCAATGTGAGCTCCCAGAACACTGAGATCCTTGCGGTACGCGACGAGGGCGATATCGAACAGGCCGCTTGCACACCATCCAATGCTGGATCCCGCGAGGATGACAAACAGCATCTCGTGATCCTTATACTGGGGTCGATTCAGGTACCTGATGAGCATTGGAACCGCTATGCAGATTGAGATGGCTACGACCAGCGAGTTCACCAGTACAAGCCGCGCAAAAGCAAGAAATGGAGTCCTGAATTCATCGCCGCGGTTGTATAACTCGACGAGACGCGGCTTAACAATGTTAAGGAAGGCCGTCTCGATAATTGTGAAGATGATATTTGTCACGCTTGCGACGAAGAAGAATATTCCTGCCGCGGCATTGTCAAGATAAGAGGCAACAACATACCTTCCGCAGTAATTCGAGAATAAGAAGCTTAGAAATACTGCAACATATTTGATCGATGTCTTAAGGCCATGGGCAATGTAGGACCAATCAACTCCCTGACTAAATAAAAGCTCGGTGTCGACGAGCCGGGCGGTGAAAAGCAGAAGGCCAATCGCAGTCGCGTTTCCCCCCAGCCAGAAAATCCATACGGTCTGAAGTCCAAGGGGACCAGATGAGTGATTGTGATAGGCAATCAGTGGAAGTGCCCACAGGCCTTGCCTCAAAAGCATGATGACATTCGCGCTGATTGGGCGGGAAATTGTTAATAAAAGGCGGTAGCCTTCCTGGCAAATGTGCTCCGATACCAGCAGCGCGACCAGCCACCATCCGGTCGGCGGCCACCAGCGGCCCGTAATGTCGAGCCAATAAACGAGAGGAAGGCAGATGAAACACAATCCGATATGCAGGACCGCCTGATTGCGGATGAGGGCAATCTTCTCATTCCGCGAGCGGCCAAGTATCTCCCGCATGGTATGAACATAGAACTCCATGCCAAGGACGGTGGTGCCCAGCGAGAGAGTTGTAACGACCAGTCCATAGTGTCCAAGGCTTCCGGGATCAAGATGGCTGCCAAGATACAGCAGAAGAAAAAACTTGAATCCGAGAGTGAGCGCCCTTACCGCGAGACTGAGGAAGCTATCGCGCTCCGGAATGGATGAACGAATTGCGTGCACCGCCATCACGCCCAACCGGCGCTTGATTACCGGGCTTGTACTCATCCAAGACATTCCAAAAGAGCGTCCGCAACGGAGGAAATCTGGTCGTCTGTGATACCGGAGGAGCAAGGTAGACTGATGCATTCCCGGTACAAAGCCTCGGAGACATGCAAGGAACCGCGGTTTGCGGTTTGATGGCAGGGACTAAGGTGAATCGGCTGCCACAGAGGCCTGGTCTGGATTCCTTTTCTCGAAAGGTGGCTAGATACGCGCTGCCTCTCCGCGGAGAATAACCGGATGGTGAACAGCCAGTAGGTGACCGACGCCCAGCTTGGCTCGGACAAGCACACGATGCCGGGGCATTCTCGAAGACGGGCAAAGTAGAGTGCAGCAGTCCGCCGCTTGGCTGCGATAAACGTCGGCAGTTGCTCCATCTGCGCGCATCCCAATGCAGCTTGAATATTCGTCAAGCGATAGTTGTAACCCACTTCGTCGTGGATATACTCTGTTTCGCCGACCTTCGCTTGCGTGGTCAGATGCTTTGCCCTGCGCGCCCATTTGTCGTTGTCGGTGATGATCATCCCTCCACCGCCTGAGGTAATGATCTTGTTGCCATTGAAGCTGAAGCACGCGATGTCACCGATGGAGCCGGTCTTGCGCCCTTTGTAACTTACGCCCAGGCTTTCGGTCGCATCTTCAATGACCACGAGTCCGTAACGGGCGGCAATCTCGACGATCGGGTCCATGTTTACCGGATGTCCAAGAATGTGGACCGGCAAGATAGCTCGAACGCGGCAGCCGGTCTTTCTGTCCAGCAACTTTGATCCGTCCCAACTGCATTCCGACTCGATGAACTCAAGTACGCGCTCCGGATCCATCTGCCAGTAGTCGGCCTCGGCGTCAATAAAGACAGGCAATGCGCCGACGTATCGGATCGCATTCACCGGAGCAATGAAAGTCAGTGTCGACACCAATACTTCGTCGCCCGGGCCGATTCCGGCCACCAACAATGCAGTGTGCAGTGCCGCCGTACCGCTCGCCGTCGCGATGCCGTGTTTGACGCCGACATATCCGGCGATATCCGACTCCAATCGCCCAACGAAGCTTCCCACCGACGACACCCACGAAGTGTCGAGACACTCTTTGACATACTTCCATTCGTTGCCCGTAAGGCACGGGACCGCGAGTGGAATTCCTTCACCCGCCGGAGTGGGAGCAGGCCCGCTCGAGCCTGCATCTTCTGCTCTTGGGTCAATGCGCATTTCTTCACATCTTGACATCAAGACTCCTCCCGGAATTGCGGTGCGCAAGATCGGGCACCAGCTGACGAAAAAGATCCGTAATGTACTCTTTGCTCGGTGCGCAGCCTCTCTTCACCGAGTCACGGACCAGATCCAGGAGTGCCTCGAGCGAAGAAAAATCCACATTGCCGCCCTCAACCGCGAGGGCCGAGCGTAAACCGCAATCGACACTCCGCTCGTGCGGCGCGACGAACTCCTCCATCTCTTTTTCGCCGTCCGTATCGGATTTCGTGACCACCACCGGATACCGTCGTGAGACGGTTGCTTCACCGACCTTGCGGCGCCCCGCATCAGGGTCGGTGCACCACTCGGTCCCAAAACCTATACGGGAAAGAAGGGCCGCGGCAATGTCTGTGAATAAGACGACATGCTTCTTGGCATCCAGAAGGGGAACAAGCAAGTGTTTGTGAGGGCAAACGGTAGCTCCAAGAAGACACAATTGGCCCGCTTCGGCGGGGGAAATCAGATACCTTCGTATGTCGCCAGGTGCGGCCAGCGGCTGGCCCTTGTCAATCCTGTGCAGGAAAGACGAGGTGAGGCTGCCATCGCTGAAGGCTACATTGGCAAACCTGGCAGAGGTGACTTGCGTGAGCGGCGCAGCACCCGCGGCACCGTTCAAGCCCAGCCACCGCTCATCGGTGTGAGCCCACAAAAGCAGTTCCATCAACCGCTTTGAAGCACCCATCAGGCTGGCAGGCCGCGCCGCCTTGTCGGTGGACACAAAAAATACCCCGCCGAGGCCGTGTCCATGCTGCCGCAGATTCGCCAGAAACGAATCCGCGCCCAGCAGGTTCACCTCGAGCATTCTCAAGACGGAGACATCATCCCGTTCCGACCGCACATGCTTAAGAGCGGCGAAGGAGAGAACCAGATCAAAACGAGGTTGCCGTGCCACAAATTCGCAAGCTAACGGACTGCCATAATCGATGGGCTCAACCTGCACGTCGCCGTTGTTCCACTCACTGCCTGAACGGATGGTTCTAAGGAGCTCTACCAAATTGTTCTCGTTCGGGTCGAGCACGCATATCGACTTAGGCCGATAGGGCAATAATTGCAAGATTGTTGCAGAGCCAATCGAGCCGGCTCCGCCGGCGACAAGGATTCGCCTGCCTTCTATTTTTCCCCGGATATCAAGCCGTCTTCGATTGCAGTCGGGCGCGAACAAGCTTCCGGCGCGGCCGCATACGTCCAGACTCAGCTTTTCCAGGTCTTCTGTCTTGAACATCTCACTCACTATCTTTCCGGTGTCCTGAGGCAGTTCAGCTTTGGCGGAGTTGCGGTACGTCGATTCTCTGCGTAGAGATGAGGGTCAGCTTGATGCATTCGCGTGTACAAGACGATCTCGCGGGTGACACTCTGGTGGACGATTCTCTGGTGATCTCAAGAGGTTGGTGAAAGATGCTGCGTGCTACACTTCCATCTCATGAACTGGAAAATGAGAGCCACCATTATGAAAGCCTGCGCGGCGCTTCCCGCTTCGGAGACTCTTTACAAGCAGATTCAAAAGAGATTCGGGCGCCTCAACAGTAGCCCTCTGAAGCGATTTCCAGAAGCAATTCAGCTCGCGAAGCTGGTTTCGAAATTCCGTTCTTTTCGTAACAGCCGAATTGTTGAGATCGGAACGGGAAATACACCACGCGTTCCGTTGGCGCTTTATCTCCTGGGGGGGGGGAGATACTGACCTACGACCTTAACCGGCGGATGGATGAGGAGATTTCCTGTGAGACCCTTAGGGCTATAGCTGACAATGCGCAAGAATGTGGTGAAATACTTGCCGCTTCCGGAGTTTGCTCCGCCGGCGAAATCGCCAGGCGTGCTGCATCTCTGAAAGGCTGCGCATCCATTCACGATGGATTGGAAAGAGCGAACATTCGCTATTTTGCACCCGCAGATGCTGCGAGTACAGGGCTTCCGCCGGCAAGCGTGGACATCGTTTACTCTGTCGCTGTATTCGAGCATATTGGCGGTGCCGCTCTGCGAGATATCCTCTCCGAAACAGCGCGAATTCTCACTACGGATGGTCTCACTGTTCATATCATCGATTTGAGCGATCACTTCTCGCATACAGATGGGTCCATTACCACAGTGAATTTCTTAAGGTATTCAGACGCAGCGTGGGATTTTATTGCAGGCAATTCGTTTGCTTACTGTAATCGCCTGCGAGCATCCGAATACGCCAGTTTGTTCCAAGCCTCGGAGTTGGAGATGCTTTCCTGGGATGCTGCATCTGACGGCAAAGCTCTCGAAGCATTGAAAACTGGCCGGATCAAGATAAATCCCCGCTTTGGCTCCTACACATTTGAGGACCTTGCATCGGTCTCAGTCGAAGTGGTGGCCCGCGCAGCGCAAGCGACATAAAGTTCTGTCAGACCAGTGCGGATACCCTAGCCTCTCGGCCTAGACCGTCGCCGGAGCGAACTCAGCCGAGCGCGCATACTCCTGTGCGCGGGCATATTCAGCCGGCTGACCAATGTCGATCCACATCTCGGTGATCGGGAAGCCCACAACCTTGCGTTTCGCCGCCATGAGCCAGTGGACAAGGTCAGGCATGTCAAAATGCTTTTCGTTGGTGATGAATTCGAAGACGGTTGGATTGAGGAGGTAGATTCCAGCGTTGATGAGCACCCCCATGCGGGGCTTCTCCTTCATGGATATGACGTCTGGTCCATCGCACTCCACCACGCCGTAGGACACTTCAAACTCAAGCCGCCGT
This sequence comes from uncultured Acidobacteriaceae bacterium, assembly GCA_963820245.1. Lineage (GTDB taxonomy): Bacteria > Acidobacteriota > Terriglobia > Terriglobales > Acidobacteriaceae > Telmatobacter. The sequence continues at coordinate 9,746 of CAWFZC010000013.1, forward strand.
ACGCCGACAGTCAAATCGGCGTTGTTCTCTTTGTGGTAGTCGACAAATGCCCGGAGATTAACTTCGCTTAGAACGTCCCCGTTGATCACCAACAGAGGGGAGGTTGGCACGGGAAGCAGGCTGAGCGCGCCGCCGGTGCCCAGGGGTTCGTTTTCGTGCACGTACTTGAGATCGACCCCAAACGCATGCCCGTCCCCGAAATGCCCCATGATCTTTTCGGGCTTGTAGTGCGTGGAGACGTTGATCTTGCGTATCCCGATATCCCGCAACTGCTCGAGAATCCATTCCATCAGCGGTTTGGCGCCCACCGGGAGCATCGGCTTCGGCAAATTGTCCGTCAAGGGCCGCATGCGCATGCCCAGACCTCCGGCCATGATGACAGCCTCGATTGGTTGAAGTTCGAGATCCACCAGGTCATCCATGGTTGCCAGATCAGCGACCCTGCCGCTGACTTCGACGAGCGGAATCTGGCGGACACCATGCTCTTTCATCAACTGGAGCAGGAACTTCTCGCTGGAACCTATGGGAGCGACAATGGGCGCTCGATTACCGGACTGACCCTGCTTGCAGAGGGCCACCGAAACCGATTCATCGAGCCCATTACCGGCAAGAATCGCACGGCGAATATCGCCATCGGTGATGGTTCCCAGCAACCGGCGCCGATCATCAACGACGAGGACGATGCCGCAGACGTTCCTCTCCAGGGCCTGCATCGCCTCGCGCAATTTGCAATCGGGCCGCACGAACACATCTTCGCTAAGGTGTCTCATAGGCTTCACTTTGCCAGGAAGTTATGAATCAGATTTGACCAGATCCGTTTCCGGCTGAGTTGCCGGAAGACGGTAGAGCATGAAGCGAGAGGGACGAACGGAGCGCTGGGCGGAGCGCATCCAGTCCGCACAGAGCCGGTCATAAGCTACTTGATCGTGAATCCGGGTGCCGAAACAAAATGGGGCCGTGACCCGCGATATGCTGGACTTGAACCGAAACAAACTGTCATCTGGATCTGAGCTCCTGCCCCCACCGAGGGCCAGCCACCGGCATCCATGCTGCAAGCCCCAGGTGGCCGCAGAGTGCAGCAAAAGATTCGTCGGCGCCGAAGCGGCGAAGGCGGCATTGCTTCCTGAAAGGTGGTAGTGCATCCGGTCGCCGTGAACCAGGAAAAGGGCCGCTGCAACAATCGTCGACTCCCGCCTGACAACGAACAGCTTTACCCAGGCGCCAAGACGATCGTAGAGAAACTCGAAATAAGCAGGCGAGAAGAAATAGTAACTACCCGCATCCCGCCGTTGCATCGTTTGCCGGTACAGGAATTCGAAGGCCTCGCATTCGTCCGGGGCGATGCATGGACCCTCCGCGGCTAGCCCAATCCTGATGGCCTTGCGCACCATGTTTCGATGCACGGATGGATATTCTTTCCAAAGTTCCGATTCGCTTCCATTGAGCGGCACGAGCACGACGTTGTGATCGTGGACCACGTTGCAAGAGGAGTGTTGAACGCATGCGTCGTTTCCAATCAGCGGATTGAACCGAATGAATTCGGCAACGATTCGCTGATCGAGGCACCAACTGCCGAATGCGGCCCATGCGCGCGCAAGAAACGAGGGATCCAGTGTTGTACTGAGCGGTCCGCTATATCCGTATACGGTCTCAATGTCGGATAGTTCAGCGTGGCTACCGCCGTTTCCCGCGTTGGGGCCGATGCCGCGCACGAAGAATGGGTGAAACAGGAGGTTCTCGCCCTCTTCCGCGAGGAACGCGCGGAGTTGGCCGTCTCCATTCACAATGTATGCAAGGTTGTAGTCAAAGGTGTGATAGATGTCATGCTCAGGCAACCGCTCGAGCGCCGCGGCCCAGGCGGTCTTGTCTTCGGCCGCTAAAATGCGGATTTTGATCACGCTTGCAGTGTCTCCGTGCTGAATTCAATATTCCGGGGATTTCCATTCGAGTCGGACTGCTCGAGGTAACCGGTTCGGATGTCGCTCCGGGGCGCACATTGGGGAGAATTACCAGGCGATATCCGCCGCAACCTCGCCCGGATGTGTGTGTTTCCGGACTGCATTCCCTCTCAGAAGATTCCTTTAGACAAGAGCATCAAGGGTGATGGGCTCCAGCGGAGCTATCGCGCATTTGGCGTGGCGACCGATCACCATGGGTATCATTGCAGGAGCCAACCCTCCGGCGGTGCGCATCAATCGCAGGTCTTGTTCGCGAATGACCTCGCCGTCGCGAAGTGCGCGGTTGGTTACTATGCATCTCCGCACGACTTTTCTTGTCTCCAGTTCTTCCTGAGTAGGCCACTTGATCCCGGAGCCTATGGATGCCTCGATGTTGCGTGCGCATCGGGTGAGTTCGGCGAATTCCCGCGGTGTAAGCGACACCTTGTGGTCGGGTCCTGGCAGGTCTCTGTCCAGGGTGAAGTGCTTCTCGATCAGGCATGCGCCGCGCGCAATCGCGGCAAGGCTTACTTCGATCCCCTCTGTGTGGTCTGAAAACCCCACCGGAACACCGAAACAATGCGCAAGAGTTTCGATGGCGCGTAAGTTGCACCCCGAGGCGGGTGCTGGATAGCTCGAAACACAATGGAGGAGGGCAATCTCGTGGTTTCCGGCATTTTCGATTGCCCTTAGTGCGAGTTCGACTTCTCCAAGCGTTGCCATGCCTGTGGAAAGAATGATGGGTCTGCCTTTCGCAGCAATGTGGCGCAGGAGCGGGAGGTTATCAATTTCCCCCGAAGCTACCTTGAAGGCTGGAACCTGGATGGAATCTAGGAAATCAACACTCTCGAGGTCGTCGGCCGTAGACAGAAACATGAGGCCCTTCGAGGAAGCGTCCTGTTGCAGTCGTGCAAAGTCCGCGAAAGGCAATTCGAGTTTGCGAAGGAGGTCATACTGCGACATCTCTGCCCCAACGTTCTCGCGTTGATAAGCCGCCATCGGCGCAGCAGGGATCACCAGTTGGGAAGTGATGAAGGTTTGGAACTTGACTGCGTCCGCGCCCGCCTGTTCTGCCGCTTCGACCAGCTTGTGCGCCAGCTCCGGATCGCCGTTATGATTGACACCGGCTTCCGCAATGATGAAACAGGGTTGTCCCTGTCCAATTCTCCGGTCTGAAATTTGGATAAACTTTTCCATTTTCTTTCCTCGCTTCATACCAACAGCGTCACGCGCCACCCGAACGGTCTGCGCAACGACCTGCTTTAGCAAAAGGTTGTTTCAGGAGCGCAGGCTCACGCAACAGCTTCTGCCCTTTGAAGCGTGAAGCGCTGCAAGGCTTCCTTCAGCCTTCGAACGTATCGGAGTCGAGCGTCTCGGGTTCGCAGAGGTGGACAAGGAATCGTGAACGAAGTTGCGGCCATCGATGCCGCGGCGCCTCCGCTCCCTGACCAGTCTCCATCCCGCCAATGAACGGGGGCGAAGATTTCCGCCCGCGCCAGATTCTCCAGCGCGGCATCCCTCTGATCGCACCTGGCCCGCACTCCCAGGATTCCCGGCTCGGCAGGCGAGTCGCAGCCGAGAAATCCTTGAATCATCCGGGCGGTCTCGAACCTTGACATCCGGTCTTCCTCTGCGTCGGCCGTGCTTTCCACGAGCATCATTCCAAGCTTGGAAATTGGCCGCGGGGCTCGAGGAATGCCAAGTGACTCCTCCGCGATGCGGGCACAGGCAAGGTTGGCTGCGGTCATCTCCGAGTTATCGTCTTCCTCCCGGAACCGGCGAAGCGCGCTCGCGGCCAGTTGAGCCAGGACGTGTTGACGAGGGATCGCTGCCCCATCCAGAGCGCCAGTCGGAATTACCGGCATCTTGCTTGCGAGAAGCCAGCCGCCCTCGGCGACTCCCAGCCACTTGCGCACACTTCCGATCACGAACCGATTTGGCCGCACTGGACCGACATGACAGGGAAGGCCCGCCCACAAACATCTGTCCTCGACAACCGGCCCCGCGAACGATTCGGCAGTCTCCAAGTCCGTCTTGCAAGGCGCCCCGTCGACATCCCATGCGAGCACCGCAATGCCTGAGCCGGAGTTCTTGAGGAGGGCAGCCTTGAGTTCTCCTGCGCGATAAGGGATGGAGCGCACTTTTGCCTGTGTCAGAACTTCTGGCACGACCGGGCATAGAAAATCGGGGAGAATCCAGTCCCGGCGGCCCGCTAGCCTGGATACCAGAAGATAGACATCGCGTCCACTCGAAAGCCAGACGGGGGAACCCGTCGAATCGGGAAGGTGCGGCTCTAAAAATGAGTCAGAAAGAGCTGGGTTCCCTCCAACAATCGGCCCAGTCGGCATTGCTGACATCGTCAAGCTTTCCTCAATAGGTCCGGCATAAGGGCCAGACGCGCGACGTGATTAAGGATGCGAGGAACCGCCAACCCGTCGCCGTAAGGATTGGCAAATATGCCGTCGTCTTGCCGTTTCGCTTCCAACAGAATTTGCACTTCTTCGCGAACAAGAACGGCGTCAAACCTGGCGAAGCAGGTAACGCTCTCGGCATGCGGGCGGCCCTGCTGTCGCGTACCGAGATTGAGGCTGCGTGTCCCCAGACTAGGCGCCTCGCAAATCCCGGCGCTGGTATTCCCAAGAAGTAAACCGCATGCCGAGACCAGACTCCGAAACACTTTGGAGCCGAGCGAAGGAAGCTCGTGGCAATTGGAGCACTCCATTGCCAGTTCGTGCCAGGCTCTCATCACATGCTCGCTTCCGGGGTCACCGTTGGACGAAGACAGAAATACATGCCCTTCAAACGAGCGGACGAACTCCTCGATCGCTTGAATGCCGGCCAAGGTTTCACCCGGATCTCGAGTTACGGGATAGAAGGCAACCACCACATCACTCTTTGCAGGCTTTGTCCCCAGGATTGGTTCAAGCTCTTCCGCCGTCAGCATGCTCTCGGCCAGCAGCGAATCGAGTCCGGGATCGCCCGTCACCGCAATTCGCCAGGAGTCTTCTCCCAGAGAAACCAGCCGCCGAAGCGCCTCTTCGAAGCAGACCAGATGAATGTGAGAGAGCTTTGTGATCGCATCCCGGATCTGGTCATCAAATGACCCGAAGGTTCGTTCTCCTCCAGAACAGTGAGCCAAAGCAAGGTTGAGCGTGGTGCACGTTTCCGCGACAGACAACAACTCGTACCGGTCACCAAGAAACAACGCTACATCGGGACGGAACTCCTCCAAGGCGCTTCTGAGCGCTTTCTGCGAGATGGCGTCAATCGATTCAGAGCTGCCACGAACACGAGTTACCGGTAGTCCTATGGTCTCCTCTGGTGAAGGAGTACCGGCCGCAATATGCTGCCCGCAGACAAACAGGCCGACCTCGAAGCGCGAATCGCGCAGAGCTCCCCGGCAGAGTGGCTCGAGCAGGCCAAAATCGCTGCGCGAGGTGCTGATGACCACAAGGCGAAGAGGTCTGTCCATGGGGGTCTCAGCCGGCTCACTCGATTGTTTCTCTTCCAGCGCAACAGCCGGGTTCGTGGCTGGGTTGCGGCGCTCCGACCCAAATCCGCCGGGGCGCATTGAAGTCACCTTGATGATGCCGTCAGTCGTCCTGATAAGCAGCCTGCCGTCGTACTCCAACACGACCTCGCCGGCGGCCCGCAAATGGTACTTTCGCAGCAAGTACGGATTCACAATCCGCTCAGCCGAGAAGACCTTCCATTTCTTGTCGCCGATACTGCAGTGAGTCCCGCGGTTGCGCGAGCCGAATGCGCTGATGCGGCGGACGATCTCCGCGCTCGTCATGGAGGCGAAGTCAACTCTCATGTCCTTCCTGGAACGTCGGTACTCACTCGTGGGCCCAGTCTGTCGCCTGCCGGGGAGACGAAACTTGGCACGAATCAGTCTCTTCAACCCTGTCTCGACGACATCCGCTTCCAGTTCAACAAGAATGCTGTAGAGCAGCCCGATCTCAATGTCGCCAGTCAACCTGAATCGCTTCTGAGCGAGGATATTGCCCGAGTCCATCCCGTCATCCATATAGTGCAGTGTTGCCCCGGTGTAGCGGCTGCCGGCGAGAAGGCACCCGTTTACCGGATGGAGACCGCGGAACTCCGGAAGCAGAGACGGATGTGCGTTGAGAAAAAGCTGGCCCGGGCGCCGCAGCGACGATACGGGGAGCAGAAATGGCAAGCCGTTTGCCAGCAGCAGGTCGAATTCAAGTTTCCGCAGCCCATGCAGAACCTGCGTCTTTTCGTGGTGGCCAAACAACATTGACTTGATTGGCGATGTGCGCAGCCAAGCCTCCAAGGGGCTCTCTCGCTCGGCAAAGACCTGAACGACCTCAAGCTCCTTCATGGCCAATATCCGTTCCAAAGAGGGCACGCGGTTGCCCAGAAAGACGATCCGCGTTCGAGAATGAGCCTTCAACATTGCGCCCATCCAGGCCCTCGAAAGTCGGCCCTGTCGCGCATGACTAGATCCGCCCGATAGAGATCCCATGCGGAATCGATATCCAGAGATCTTTCCGAGGGCATGACGTATCCGTAGGTTCGATCCGGAAACAGTGTCCGCTCCCTAAGCAGTATTTCTGTCCTTACGATATAAATTGCTCCATTCAACGCAAACAGCGGTGGCAAGTCCTGGCGGCACGCGTATTCCTGCGCATTCGGCGCGAAGTCGACGAGTACTCCGTCGATTTGCATTCTCTTCATCCAGAACGGGTGCACGGCCACAGGCCCAACGCTGACCACTGAATCGGCCCGTGTCTCAATTGCAAGCTGCAACGCCAGTTCAATGTCTCCAGCGGTGCGAAAGGGCGAGGTAGGCTGCAGGACGATCACATATTCCGGTTGCAGGTTCTCATGGTCGCGGACCCATTCGGCCGCGTGAACGATGGGATCGATTCCGGGCGTTTCGTCGCGAGCGAGCCGCTCGGGGCGAAGAAATGGAACATCTAATCCATAATCGATCCCGACCTGAGCGATGACTTGGCTGTCGGTACTCAAGATGATCCGATCGATCACCTTTGTCGCGCGGGCTGCACGGATAGTGTAGGCGAGAAGCGGTATCCCTCCAAGCGGAGCGATGTTTTTCAAGGGTATTCCCTTGGAACCGCCACGCGCGGGGATGACTGCTACGACCGACATAGAGGACACTCACCTTTGGCGATTCTCACGGCGTGCACCCGTTTTTGGCTACGATGAAAGCCGGCGCTGATCTTCTGCGTCATTTCAACACCAGTGCTGACTTGAAGTCTGCAAATGACTGGGAGATATTGGGATTCGACCGGGCGACTTCGCAAAGAAGCACATAGGCGCACACTCCGAAGAATCCGAGGGCGCTGAAAATCAGGGTCATCGTCAACCGATGAGGCCACGATTTCTGGTCGGGTGGAATAGCCGGTTCAACTACCTGGATGACGGCGGCTTCCTTGGCCTCATCCAACCTGGCGGCTTCGAACTGCCGAAGCAAAAGGTCAAATAGGGACTGTTGGTATTGCAGTTCTCTCTGAGCGCGCAGATAGTCCAGCCCGGCTCCAGGCACATCTTTGAGCCCCAGTTCGGAAAAACCGGAAGTACCGCTGTGCTGCTCCAATTCCGAGGCTTCCTGTTCCATCGTGGAGATCTCCCGCTCGGCCAGTTGCACGTCAGGATTGCGCTCCGTTGAATAGGATTGGAGGCCGTTCAACTCCACTTTCTTGGCTGCAATCTGACTACGGATTCCTGCCAGGCTGCCGATGATCACGTTGGCCTGCGCGTCAAGGTGAACCAGGCCTTTGCTTTGTTGAACCTCCTGGAAGGTGTCTTCCGCCGCCACCAGCGATTCCCTTTGACTATTCACCTGTTCTTCAAAAAAGCGCCGCCTCTTGGCCGCTTCCGTAACCGAAACGGATTTACTGAGCTGGCGAAGGCCGTCAATATATGCGTTCGCGATGTCCGCGGAACGGTTCTTATCCTTGTCTGTGACGGATATGGCGATCATGGTGCTCTTCTCTGAGAGGATCTGCGTATTCTTTTCAAGCTCCTTGCGAGCTTCCGTCATATCTTTAGCGCGATATGCCTTACCAAGTCCGAACCTAGTGATAATTGAATCCGAAATGGCCCTCGATTTGAGCAAGCCGATGTAGATCGCATTGGGATCCCTAAGACCTGCAGCGCCGCTCGCGGCTTCGGCCAACGATCCCATGCCGACCGTGCTATTGAGGAACGTCGTCGTGGATTGTGTTTGCTTTGGCGGCATGATTCTTGCCACCGCGGTATAGCGCGCAGGCAATGCAAAGCTGACGATTAGGCCGGCCATGATCGATATGCCGGTGACGATTGCGATCAGCCGCTTTCTGCGGGCGAGCTTGGTAAGAAGCTCAAACACAGATCGAGCGTTGCCCCATTCGGAGACCCCCTGCTCGTCTAGGGCGGTGCCGCGGTCATCTGCAGATGGATCCATCTCTGTCATATTTCGAACCTCTGTAACGGAGTAACACATGACACGTCGCCGGGGCTGGTGATTTGGATGTGCATTTGGGTGACGAACAACAGGCGTATCGACCGCTTCGCCAGTCCTGGTCTTCTCGCGATCGACGGGGCAGAGCCGCGACAAGGCACGAGGGTGGCTGGTCGCCGTTCGCGCCCTTACTTAACTACGCTGAGTGCGGCCGCGGTCATCGCCATTTGGGACATGAGTTGAGTCGTTTGCAGAAATTCACTCATTGCGGATGCGACCCTGAGCTTCTCTGGGACGATGATGGCGTCTCCGGGCAACAATCTCAGGTTTTCGAAACTGCCATGAGAATGAATGTTCCGGGACTGACGTGCGACAACTGTTCCGTCGGCGCGGATGACGAAGATGCGGTTCCGATCCGCCCCGCGGGTAGCACCGCCAGCATCATTCAAGTAGCTGACCAGCCGCTCTCCGGGCTCATAGCGGAAGGCATTTGCATTGTAGACGGCGCCTGAAACCTGAACCGTGCTGAGCCTCGGCGGGATGTAGAAGGCATCGCCATCTTCCAGCGGGAAACTCGGAATGTCGACAATAACTGCCGCGTCGGGTTTCATGTTCAGAACCACCCGGCCGGTCGCTGTGGTTGAATTGAGGCGAGCTAACGCATCCTGCTGCATGGCAAGTTGCACCTGTTGGTCCGCCGCTGTTTGACCTGCCTGGGGCGCCGCATTCGCGTATTTGGTGACGAGTTCGCGCTGCATTTGTTGAGCGGATTGTTGCAACTGCGCTTCCTGCGCGGCTCGTGTAGAGGCCCTGGTGAAGATCGACGCGTAGAGGTAAGAGTGTTCTGTGAGTCCACCGGCCTTCTGGACAACATCGCGTAAAGTGTCGCCGGGGTTGACGCGGTACACGCCGGGTGCGTTGACCTCGCCCCCTACACGGACAAACGAAGCGTGCTTTTCCATGGGCAGTTCCAGATCAGCGCGTGAAAAAATTGTGACCACGTCGCCGGGCTTCAAGACCTGATTGTCGGCGGCCTCGGGATGATCGAGGGCATTGCCCAGATTGAACGGGATCAGGCGCGTACTCAAATCGCGTTCGTCAAGCCGCTCAATAAGCGCATATTCCCAATTGATCTCCGCGCTGTTTTGTCCGATGGAAGTGATCGTTCCCGGGCCCCTGCCGACGGTTTGATCGGTGCGCGTGTTCCTCGGAGCATCCGCAGTTGGAATTCCCAGCGCGTTCGTGCGCCGACTGCCGAACGCATCGGGGCGGGAATTGCCCAAGGAATCCATGCCTGGATTCTCCGGTGCACTGAAACGGGGATTGCCGAACGCATCCGGGCGCTGATTGCCAAATCCATCCGTAAGTTGATTGCCGGACCCATCCGTGAGTTGGTTCGCGAAAGGATTACCTGCGTCCGAACGCACCAGATGGTTCTGCTGATTCCAATAGCTGCGCGTTATCAAAAAGGCGCGGGAAGGGATCAGGTCGGCCACGCGCATCCCGTTCTTCCAGGAATAGAGGCCAGGCTGAGCGACACTTCCCCGCAGCGTTACGGCGTTTGAGAATTTCGGAGAGAGTGCGGATACCCGCAGCAGGTCTCCATCCCTGACCACGCGGGCTTTTCCGGGACCATCGAGCGCGAACTCGTCAACCGACCGGCTGCTGTGGCCTTCAATCCGCTCCAGCACTGCGCGCTCTGCATCGGCCAGGCTGGTCATGCCCCCGGCGTATTCCAGAACGTCTCCGACGGTGGCGTCTCCGCGCAACTCGTAGATGCCCGGCCGATTCACATCGCCGCTAATGGCGATTTGCGAACCGACCGGAGGAATGAAGAGGACATCGCCTGGCAGCAAGCGGACGTCGTGGGATTTGTCGCCTTTTTCGATGAGGTCGTAGATGTCGAAATCGGTGATGGTCTTGCTCTCGCGCCGCAGTTGAATACGGCGCATCGATCCGGTGGCCGACGGACCTCCTGAATTGAAGAGTGCATCGACAAGCGTGCTCAATGAGCTGACCGTATAGGTTCCAGGTTGGCGGGCGTCCCCGAGGACAAAGATCTGAATTGTGCGAAGCTGGCCGAGGGTGACGTTGAGTTCGAAGTCCTTGAACAGAGCGCTGATGGCAGAGTGCAGATAGCCTTCAACCTGCGAATAGCGGAGGCCGGCCACAGTGATTGTGCCCACTTTGGGCAGATTGATCTGGCCGTTTCTGTCGATGGTTTCGCGAGAACTGAGATCTATCTTTCCCCAGGCTCGAATCAGAAGTTGATCTCCCGGGCCCAGGACATAGTCGGCCGGCACGGGGACGTTCTCAACTGGAGCGAAGGTTGTCGGAGCTTCGTCGAAGAGCTGACGCCCGTATACCGGAAGTCTGCGCCCGGTTGCATCTTCGGCGAACTGTTCAAATTCCGACCTCGTTCTCAACGGACCGGCAATCCTTATGGGGCTGATGGGCCGGCCGCTCTGCTCCACAGGCGAAACAGCCGGCGTGGGAGGGGGCATTTGTTCTGAAGTTCGATCGGCGCCGTTCGGGGCTTGCTCCCGCAAAGGAGCCGGCGCTACGCCGGTGGTGGACGCCGGCTGCCCCAACGTTTGAGCCGGCTGAGTTTCCATGTCTGCCGTGGTCAAAACGGATTGACCTGAACAAAATGTGCCGCAAAATAGAATCATGAACAGAAGTTTATGGCGCATAGTAAGCAGCATTCCTTTGCACTGAAGGCCAGCTTGACAAGAGACGGCCATGGAGTCGCGCTTAGGTAGTGGTTGGACTAAGAAACGATATGGAGCGCTCGGACGGCGGCTTCCTTTTCGGTGATTCAATTGACCAGGGCTGAAGGCACAAGCCTGGCCACTGCCTGTTTCTCTTTGTACGCATTGGGATCTTGACTGTTCCGGGGCCCGGCAGGAGCGATTGCCATCAGCAATGCTTCGCTCAGTATGACCGAGGTGGGGTTATAGTCTGGGATCATTTCCTTAAGCAGCACGACAAGTGCGGAAATATCCTGCGTTTCGACAATGCGCTTAAGATCCCTCAAACGGGCCTGGATTTCCCCGGCATCTACATCAAACGGAGACACAAAGCTCTTGATCTTGGCGTGGGCAGTGGGGATCAGGCATTCATCCTCGAGATTCAATTCTTCAAATAACTTCTCCCCCGGCCGCACGCCCGAAAACTGAATTTTGATCTCTCGATCGGGCTGCAGGCCAGATAACAGAATCAGATTCCTGGCCAGATCCACAATCTTGACGGGCTCGCCCATATCGAGGACAAACACCTCCCCGCCCTCGCCCATGGAGAACGCCTGCAATACAAGCTGGGAGGCCTCCGGGATGGTCATAAAGTACCGGGTCATATCGCGGTGAGTGACTGTGACCGGACCGCCTGCCGCGATCTGCTCCTTGAAGATTGGGACAACGCTCCCATTGCTCCCGAGCACATTGCCGAAGCGCACTGCCACGAACTTCGTGCCCGTCTCCTGCTGAAGCGCCCGAATCACCAATTCGGCAACCCGCTTGGTGGCTCCCATGATGCTTGTTGGCCGGACCGCCTTGTCGGTGGAGATCATGACAAAGTCTTCAACTCCGTGCTTGGCAGCCGCAAGGGCAACCTGCCAGGTGCCGAAGATGTTGTTCTCGACGGCTGCGAAAACATGCCGCTCCATCATGGGGACATGCTTGTAGGCCGCCGCGTGGTAAAGGATCGACGGCCGGAACTTCTGCATCACCTGCCGTAGAGTATCGGAGCGCGTAATATTGCCAATCTCCGGATGAAAGACCAGGCGCGGAAATTTTCTGCGCAGTTCCCTGTCAATCTGAAACAGCGGCGTTTCCGCCTCGTCGAAGCCGATCAGGGCGAGGGGATGGAATTGAGCAACCTGGCGGCAGATCTCCGATCCGATGGATCCCGCGGCGCCGGTCACCATGACAACTTTTCCCTGAATACGTTCGCGAATAGCCTGCTGGTCGAGGCGCACCGGCTTCCGGCCCAGTAGATCCTCTACCGAGACATCCCGCACCTGCTTGCCCAGCTCCGCGTCGTGAATCAGTTCTCCCAGACTAGGCACCATTTTGTATTCCACCTGCGCGGCGAGGACATACTCCAAAATGCGAACCATGTGTTGCCCCGTCGCGGACGGAATGGCAATCAGAACTTTCCTGATATTGTGCTTTCGCACCAGTGCGCTAAGACTCCTTCCGGCGCCCAACACTTTCTTTCCATGAAGGCGCAGACCTTTCTTGCGGGGGTCGTCATCGATGAGTCCTATGACATCGCACTTCAAGGTTTCGTTTTGTCGAAACTCCAGGATGAGCGCGGCCCCCGCGCAGCCGGCGCCATAGATCAGCGTTCTGGTGAGATCGCGTTCGTTCCGCCGAAGCATGCGCGTGGCGACCACTACCCGCACGGCCAGCCGTCCGCCCAAGGTCAACAAGCCGGCTAGTAACCAATCGAGAACAAGCACGGAGCGCGGAATGCTCCAAGGACCAAGCATATGGAACAGGACCGACCCGCCGGCGATTGATCCCGCAGAAGTCGCGAGGAGGAGGCGTACCGCATCGTTGGTGGAGGTGTAGCGCCAATGATCCCAACTTACCCGGCACGCAATGAAGGCCGCCAGTTGCAATCCAGCCCAGGTGCACATGGCCAGTCCCATGGGATGGAGAAACTGCGAAGGCACAACACCGTCGAAGCGCAATTCGAATGCCATGATTGCGGAGCAGAGGAATGCGGCCGTGTCCAGGAAATAGGAAAGGATGCGGCGCCAAATAAGGTTCATTTCATAAGTATGAGAAGACTGCGAACTTGCAAGCATTTCTTTCTCCTAGCCTCGTACCGCTCTTTGTGCCCTGAATCTTTACTCCCCCAGCAGGTGTAGAGAGCGCTCTGCACCCAGCCTCACTCACCAATGAACCGGCGCCCAAGGGCTCGGGCTCAACCTTGTACATCGGGCTCTTTCGGGAGTGGCGGATCAGCCCCGGCATGCGGGGGAGTACTGGACACGAAAGCCGCCGCCGGAAGGCGATCTGTCCGCTTCCGGCGAGAATTAACTTCTATGCTGTGCCCTGACCGGTTCTGTCGTTGTGGATGAAGTCGGCTGCTGATATGCGGCCATGCGCGGACTGAGTACGTCCAACCAAAACCGGGAGTAGGCGCGGCCGGCATCGCGGTTGTCAGAGCATGGTTGCTGAGCGCCATCAATCAGCCTGGAAAGCCAGGGATGCACCAGCACCATCATTGTTAACGCCGCCGTGACCATGGTCGGATCAAGGTTGCGAATCTTTCCGTTCCGCATGCTCAATTCCAGGTACTTATCGATCTCCGAATATGCCGGCGAGAGGAATTCATCGCAGAAGGCGTCCGCCTTGAATTGCAATTCGAGCATTGCCACCGCAACCAGCCGGAGCAACTCCGGCGAGTAGTTGAGGATATCGCCAAGAAACTCGCAGATCTTTGGCAGAACGACTTCCGGAGCATCGCCATCCGCCATTCGTTCCACCAAGTCCCGGCGCAACTTCATCGCCGAACAGCGGGTGCGCAAAGCCGACCAGAACAGGTCCTCCTTACGGTCGAAGTGACGGAAGATCGTGTTCTCGCTCACGTCAGCAAGGCGCGCGATTTCGCGCGTGCTCGTTCCGTGATACCCCTGGCGTGCGAACAGCTGCGCGGCAGAGTTCAGTATTTTGTCTTTTTGGGTAGAACTCTTGACTGTCAATGGCATCGTCGCTCCTTGCGCGTCAAGGCCGGTGCCTGATCCGCAAGATCGTTGGATCTTGCGGATCAGTTCGCATGGGTTACTTGTCACACCGCTGTCCGTGGGCAAACCCGGCAGGGCGCAATCAACCTGGATTGAATTACCTTTTCTAGATATGCCGGCGCGGTGCGCGGGCACGATGGAACGGTTTTTAATTTATGTGCCGCTTATTCTTGTGTGTTGATCTTTGCCTGTGTATTGATCTATCAGGTCTGCCGCCGCTCAGCCCGGGATAGTTTCCAGGTCCTCCGCCTCCACTTCAACGGCGGCGAATTGATTGATCAGTTTCAGCGCCATCACGAACCTGAAGCCGTTGCCTTTTCTCACCAGCACGCCTTCCACACCTTCCATTGAGCCGGTCTTGATGCGGACTTTTTTGCCCACCGCGAGTTCGTGGTAGGGCTCCAACTTCTTTTCACGCAGTCCCGAGCGCAACAGCTCAATCTCCGCGTCCGGCACCGGCACCTGCTCGCGGCCGTTGCTCACAATGTGAATCACGCCGGGCGATTCGAGAACCCGCCTGCGCTGCCGGCAGTCAATGCGGACAAACAAGTAGGTTGGGAACAGCGGAAGAACAGTACGCACGCGCTGGCGATTCTTCCACACCCTCACCGCATCGTAGGTTGGCAGAAAGGTCTCCACCTCGCGAAGGCCGAGTTGCCTGGCTGCCGACTTCTCGTTTTGGGGAAGGGTAAACACGGCGTACCACTTCGGCCGTTCCGGTGCATATTCAGTCCACGGCATCGTCCACGCCAGCGAGTTCAACCCGTTCCGTTCCGCATCCACACTCATCGTGTTGCTTCCGTTCTTCCCTGACACTGTCATTTCACTGGGAACAGGTTGCGCATGGCTTCGCCAAGCTGACTTAGCAAGTCAGTACCGAATCCAGACTGAGATCCCGCCAACAGGGTGAAACAGGATGTCTGCGATGAAGGTTTATCTGCAATCCGAGGTGCGATATCAGAGCGCGTTCATTTGAAAACTCTGATTCAATTTCTTCGATCACCCTCAGTCACGTCCGCCTGTCGCTCTACGCGCACCTGAATCAGTCTGGATTTATATTTGCGAGAGTAAGCCAACACTTTTTTCATTGACAGCGCCAAGATATGTAATCACATGTCAATTGACGTCATCGATTCACCTTTAAAGGGAAAAATGATCGCACGCACTGAGGTCCGGGCCATGGAAGCACTCTTCCGACGTATGGAAGTACATGCTCTCACTTGTAGCTCCGCACGCGACTAAGCCGGCTTGTTTCTGGAGAATAAGGACCCTCTAATGTAATGGCCGCGGCTGATGCGACCCGCCTCTGTTCCGCAGGTCCGTCCACCCAATGCGCTCGCCATTCGCTTGCTAAGACCGCCCCCCTCAACTTACCAGGGGACTCTCAACGACCATTACCTCATCAAGAATCGCCTGCGGAATCCCCTGCTCGAATTCACTTTCCGGCTCGTCCATGCTGATTGCGCCGATCTTTGCAATCAGCCGGATGAAGCGCGGGTCGCCGTCAAATCGCCGCAGAAGCGGATCCGAGCCAAAACCCAGGCTCCACAATGCTCCCTCAGCAAAAGCTGCCTCGAGCCATGTGATCGCCTCCTGGTTGTTGTTCAGCCCCATCGACACCAATGCCAGCGCATACCCATTGCCTTTCATTCGTGTTTCTGAGCAATCGACCAGTTGCGCGCGCTTCTCCCGCGCCTTTCTCTGCTCGCCCAGGGCGCCGTACGCATAGCCCAGCACTCCCTGCAGGGTGTGATTTTGCGGAAATTCCAGTGCCGCTGTCTCGAGTCGTGCCAGGTTTGCGGCTAGCGAACTGCTCTGGATCAGTGTGAGGCCCTCCACCGAGCTCACAAATCCTCCGCCTTCGCCGCCCGATCGCATCTGCGCAGCAAGATCGATGACCTGCTGAAAGTCCCCGCTCAAATAGACAGTCCAGCAAACAAAGGCGCCGAGCGAACTCACCAGGGGATTCAGCCTCCAAGCTTGCCATGCACAGCTACGGGCTTGCGTGATCCGGCCTTCGGCAATCGAGGTCGCTGTCAACCCCGCTAACGCGAACGACGAAGGGCGCTTGCTCGCAATCTCTTCAAATCCGGCTCGCGCCCGCCGCCAGTTGCGGCGGTAGAGTAGATCGATCCAAGCCGCCGGGCACTTCGCGTCAAGATGTTCCTTATCGATTTGGGGACTTCGCCGCAGAGCTTCGATCGCGGTCGGGTAGGCCAGGGCCCCGTCCACAAGATCGTTCAGCGCGCAATACACCATTGAGTTGGCCAGGCCCGTAAAGGCCGCCGTGTTCCCCGCGTGGTGATCGATTGCTTTGCGATAAAGTTCCGCGATGACCTGGATGTTGCGCTCCGAACGCGTTTCCCACATTCCGTCCGCGGTCGTGGTCAGCTCGTTCGACGTTTGCCTGCCGGACTCGAGCGTCTCCATTGTGCGTCTCGGCGCCGATTCCGGCGCCTCGGCCAGACCCATCAGCCAGCGGTCGATCTCTTCTTCGTATGCGAAGACCGAGCCCTTGTGCCCACCAAAATGATGCACCGGCAGTCCGTTCAGCTCATGCCACCGCTGGACCGTCCGCAGGCTTCTGCCCAGGAATTCGGCAATTGCCTTCCATGAGTCCAATCGCTTCTTGTTCAAGGTCGTACCAACTCCCTGAAACCATCCAGCGGCAAAAATGGTCCGATGGCGGCGAATCGAGGTTTGGTTGGGTACCGGTTTGAGCGGCGTGGAATCAGGCTTGAACGTGATCCAGCTGAATCATCGTGGGCCTTGCCCCCGGGGCTTGTGGTGCCAAACCGATGCGCTACCAAAACTCCTTGCCCGGCTGCTTTGGTTCGAATGCGTCAGCTGAGACGCACCCCAGCGGCAACTTGATGCCAGACTTGGCAGTTGTTTAGTTTTCAATTAATCGCGAATCAGACCGGAGAGAGTTTGTGAGAACATTCAGCAACTGAGTGCTTTTTAACTTGGCGGTTCTTTTCTTCACTTGACGCATTATTGCGCTCTTTGACTTCGTGCCATGTGAATACTCTGTGAGTACTCGCAACTGGACCTTCCCTAGCGAAACCAGCCCCGCAAGCAGAGCACCTAGACTTGAGTTGATGGTAACCCGAGCAGGAGTGGAGCTTTGTGACCAGGATCACGCTTCATCGTGCATGCCAATCGTCTCCGGGCTTCACCCCAAAAGGAGAGTTCAGCCCATGCGTCCATTCTCAAAGCACGTGCACGACATAAGTAAGGAATCGCATGCAAAAGAGCCTGGATTGTTATCGATGGCCCAGGCTCTTTCTGACTTCCAAAGTAACCTTGTGTGATGCCTTGGCTTCGCTTTACATTCTGCAAATCAACAGCTCGCGCTCGTAGATCATCTCCGGTGGCAGGTGATCGTGCAGTGCAATAAACAACTCCTCGTGGTCGATGACTTCGCGCTTCCAGGCGGCGCGATCCACCTGCTGCAGCTGCTCAAAGATCTCGCGCGAAAACTTGAGACCTTCCCACTCGATATCATCGAAGTGGGGAACCCAGCCGATCGGGGTCTCCTTGCCCTGCGCACGGCCGTGCGACCGATCCACAATCCACTTAAGAATGCGCATGTTCTGGCTGAAACCCGGCCACAAGAAATTTCCGTTCTCGTCTTTGCGGAACCAGTTGACATGAAAGATGCGCGGCGTCGATGAAAGCGAGCGCTGCATCTTGATCCAGTGCCGCAGGTAGTCGCCCATGTGGTACCCGCAGAAGGGCAGCATCGCGAGCGGATCGCGCCGGACCTTGCCCACCGGAGCGCCGGCCGCGGCCGTTGTCTCCGATCCCATGGTTGCGCCCGTGTACACACCGGCAGACCAGTTGAATGCCTGATAGACCAGCGGAATAGTTGAGGGACGGCGTCCCCCGAAGATGATTGCCGAGATCGGCACGCCCTCCGGGTCTTCCCACGCCTTGTCGATACTCGGGCACTGAGCCGCGGGCGCTGTAAAGCGGCCGTTCGGATGAGCGGCCGGCGTCTGCGACTCGGGTGTCCACGGATTGCCGCGCCAGTCCGTCAGGTGCGCCGGCGGCTCGTCCGTCATGCCTTCCCACCACACGCCGCCCTCCGGCGTCATGGCCACGTTGGTAAAGATCGTGTTGCGCGACAGCGTCAACATGGCATTCGGATTTGTCTTCATGGAGGTGCCCGGCGCTACTCCAAAAAAGCCGGCTTCGGGATTGATCGCGCGCAGTTGGCCAGTTGCATCCGGCTTGATCCACGCAATGTCATCGCCCACTGTCCACACTTTCCACCCGTCAAACCCCTTTGGCGGAATCAGCATGGCGAAGTTCGTCTTGCCGCACGCCGACGGAAATGCTGCGGTCACATACGTCTTCTCCGTCTTGCCGTCTTTGTCCGCAGGAGACTCTAAGCCCAGGATGAGCATGTGTTCAGCCATCCAGCCTTCATCGCGCGCGATATTCGAAGCGATGCGCAGCGCAAAGCACTTCTTGCCCAGCAGCGCGTTGCCGCCGTAGCCCGAGCCGTAGCTCCAGATCTCGCGCGTTTCAGGAAAGTGCACAATGTACTTGGTGTCATTGCACGGCCAGGGAACATCCTTCGCGCCCGGAGCAAGCGGAACGCCAACAGAGTGCATGCACGGGACCACACGCTTGACGTCCTTGTCAATTTCGCGGAAGACCGGAGCGCCGATGCGCGCCATGATACGCATGTTTACCACGACGTACGCCGAGTCTGTGAGTTGCACGCCAATCTGCGACATGGGCGAGCCGATGGGGCCCATCGAAAACGGAAGAACATACATCGTCCGCCCGCGCATGGCCCCCTTGAACAGGGTCTTCAGCTTCTTGCGCATGGCGTACGGATCTTCCCAGTTGTTCGTCGGGCCTGAATTGTCTTTTGAGAGCGAGCAAATAAAGGTGCGGTCCTCTACCCTGGCCACATCGTTCGGGGCGGAGCGCGCGTAAAAGCAACCGGGCCACAACTCCTGGTTCAGCCTCGTAAATGTCCCTGCTTGCACCAATTGGTCGCATAGCGAGTCGTATTCGGCCTGCGACCCGTCCACCCAATGGATGTGGTCCGGTTGGCAAAGCTCGGCCATCTTTTCGACCCAGCGGATCAGATGTTTGTTCGTCGTCGGTATCGGCGGTGCCAATAACTCAATCATGCAGGCTCCTCGTCCTATCTTTCTACGGCAGGCTTTCCGGCAATCCGGCTCTTTCATCCCTGCAATCGCGGGCAGAGACAGATTCCATGAGCGCTCGTCGAGCGACTTTCCATATATATTTCGATCAAAACGTGAACGGAAACAAGGGGTTGCTTGCGTGGTGTGCAGTTTCTCTTATTTTAGCCTAACACTCGTCTTGGGGAACGCCGCAGAGGCCTAGTCCAGGCTGTAAAGGGCCAACTGCTGCTCGAACGCCCTCGGGCAGACAGAAACGCCAAGAATCCGGCCGCTTCTCTGTTCATATTCATCGTTTGCACTGCCCATTTCCACCCGGCTAAATCCACACTTCTGCCGATTCGCTCAAAAGAAAGCGAAAAGAGTTCGGGAAGGTTATCTCACTGGGCAGACGGGCGCGGCAGACGCGCATCCCTAAAGGATTCGCGCGAAGTCGCGTGAGAGTTGAGATCGGAATTCCAGAAAGTTTTAGCGCTGATCGGCTCGGTCGAAGACTGTGATCACCGGGAGAACGTCTCCGTTCTCGTCGAAGAAACTGCGCCCGCGCAATCCACCCTCCGCGGCGGGCTCCCACCAAAACACTCCCTGCCCCAGTCCGTCGGGAACGGCGCGCACGGCCGCATCGACCGCGTGGAGAAAATCCTTCTGCCCTTCCGGGCTCTCGGGAAACTCGGCTGTCTTGCCTTCCATACCACCGGGCGTCCAGTTGTAGGCGGCCTCCACCACAATCATTGGGCGGTGGTAGCGCAGGGCCAGCGCACGCAGATTGCTGCTCATGGCAGCTATGCTCCCGTGCCAGCGCGGATAGTACGACAGGCCGAGGACATCGAACGGGACGTCGTCGGCAATAAGCTTGTCAAGAAACGACTCGGCCGCGTCCAAGTCTCCAATGCGCTCGATGTGAATCATGATGCGCGGCTTCGGATCGGTCTTGCGCGTATGGGCACTGCCTGCATCCACGCCGCGAATGCCTGCCTTCAGCAAGTCGGCAAAGTTGTCCCAGTGCTCGGGCGCCTTTCCGTCAGGCCACAGCATGCCGTAGGTCACTTCGTTGCCCACCTGCACCATGTCCGGCATGAGGCCCTTGCGGGCAAATGCGGTGACGACATCGCGCGTGTAATGGAACACCTCGTCCACAAGTTGCTCGTGGCTCAGCTTGCTCCAGGCCGCCGGCATGGGCTGCTTACCGGGATCTGCCCAACTGTCAGAGTAGTGCAGATCAAGCAACACGTGAAAGCCCATCGCCCGTGCCCTTTTGGCCAGCGCGAGCGTGTAGGGCAAATCATTCGGGAGTTTGTCGCTGCTTGCTGCGGGATCGTGAAACAGCCGCAGCCGAACCCAGTTGTACTGATGCTCGCGCAGCATCGCCAGCACATCTTTCGGCTGGCCGTTCTCCTTGAAGACAACTCCGTCCTGCTCGCATTTGCCAAGGAAGGAAACGTCCGCGCCTACCGCATACGTCTGGCCCGGCGCGGGCAGGCAGGCCGCAGCGGCCAGACCAAATACCAAGAAACTCACGAGACCCAGGCGCATCGCCAACTCCTATGCGGTAACCATTATCGGACTGCGATCAATCCTTTGTCGCGTGCTCTTCAATCGTCTTCGCCGCCGTCTGAAGCCCTGGCGTGGCCGCATCCGACCGGCACGCCCCGTTTTCGCACAACATAAGTTCATATTCCGGAACCAGCCGCACGCCTTCCAGCGTCGCCACCTGCCCGTTCGCTGAAAACTTCAACTGCTGGCCGAGCTCAAGGTAGACTGGTGCGTCGCCGCGGAGCGGCAAAATGCTCAGCTCGAAGGTACGGGGCTTTCCCTGATTCAAGAATCGTCCGAGCCCGATCGACCATGGCTGACCATTGAAGAAGTTGTCGTTCAGCAGGTGGCTCGCACCGTACAAACGCGCGACGTCTCCCCGGTAATCCACTTCGAGAAAAAGTTCGCTAAGACCATTCATCGCTCCCGGCGGAACTGCGATGGCCCAGCGCGCTGCCTGCGGTAGTTCCTGCTCCGATGGCGCCTCTGCAACCCCGCTGGGACGAAAGCTCGGAGCTGGACCTATCTTGATAGGCGGCGCTGAGCCCGCCTTCTCGATCTGTTTGAATTCCAGGGCAATCTCGCGCGTTCCTGCCTCCGCAGTATAGTGCGTGGCGTTCCCTGTAGCCGAAGTCCGCTTCAGCGGCAGGCTGGCTTTGAACGGCGATGCGAGTGGCGGTGTCAACACAAACTCAAAATGAGGATTGGCGCGTGACCGCAGCCAGATGCGTCCGGGTTGTTCGTCTGGATCGCTGAAGAAGTCCTGCGCGGAAATAAGCAGATGCTCGCCTCCGCCAACCCTGACCTTCCACGCGTCCTCAGCCTGCTTCGCAGTTAACACCACGAGCCGCACAGTCGATCCGCTCTTTGACGTCAGCTCGATCGAAGATTCAATGCCGGGCTTCATGTCGCTCAGGTAGTCGACGCCGGCGTCCCTCGACTGCATTCCACTCGAGGCATGCACACTCCGTATGCCCGCCGCGTCGAATGCAAACTCAACAGGAACTCCAGCGACCGCTTCAAAATAGAACGTGGTCGAGCTGTTCTTCCTGTCTGCATCAAGGCGCGTGAAAAGCTGCGCTGTGCTGTAGCGAATCGTGATGTCGCCGGCGTGGAAGTTGAAAGGCCAGATGAAGTATGCGCCCGATGGGAGATCGATCGGCTTGTGCGGGACCGCGAGCGTGCCTCCAGGCAGATGAACGAGAAACTGCGTCGCTGGTCGCGCGGGCATCGCGTATCCGCGAACATAATTGTTGAGGAAGATGAACCCCCGCTCGCCATTGGAACGTACCGAAGCACGCGGAACCGCAAAATCGGCCGGACTTGCAGGCAGCGCATCCGGAGCGTGCACCATCATTGGGGCTAACTCGCTTCCGAATGAGTTCAAAAAGTACTGAAACACTTTCAGCTTGCGTAGCGAGTCCCGCTCCTGCCCAAACTCTCCGAGCGGAGCCTGAAAGTCATACGACTTGATCGGTACGTCGTTGGGGTAGCCCGTGGCCTGCGACTCCTGCAGCGTCGTCAGCTTGCCCGTCAGGATTTTCGCCGCCTTGAAACATATAGGTGCCATACAGATTCACGCCCGAACCCAGCATTACGGGAAACATAGCTCCAATATCGTCTGCCTGGATCACCGGCCTGCGATGATAGGTATCTTCAATGCCGCCGCCGATCTCTGCCGTCAAATACGGCATCGTCTCCGGAGCCGCCGGCTGCCGTCCATCCGTGCCCGCGTCCACATTGGCCGAAACCCGACTCTGGAAGCGGAAGGCATACACATCAGGAGGCGGGAGTTTTTCCAGGGAACTGTCCCACGGCGCATCCGGATATTTACCGCCGTACACAGGCAGCACTGCACTCGGCGGTATCACTGCATTGTCCCACGCGGTGACGATGTAAAGAGGAACATCCAGGCCGCTATCAATCGCGATCTTTTTCAACTCAAGGATGTGCGCCGCGCCTGCATTGGGGCCGCGCTGCGAGTATTCGTTTTCGAGCTGAATCCCAATGACCGGCCCGCCATCCTTCCACAAAAGCCCATGAAGCTCGATGCCGATCTTTCCGTACCATTCCTTGACTGACGCAAGATAGACCGGGTCGTTCACGCGCGTGGGGCCCTGCTTCAGCACCCAATCTGGAATTCCGCCGTTCCGCACTTCGGCATGATCCCATGGACCGATGCGCGCAACCAGGTACATTTGGTGTTTCGCGCAAATCTGGGCGAATGCACGGAGGTCACGCTGTCCGGTCCAGTCAGACTGGCCTTCGATCTCTTCGTGATGAATCCAGATGACGTAGGCGGCCACAATATTCACGCCCGAAGCTTTCATCTTCAGGATTTCGGTTTCCCATTGATCGCGTGGATAGCGTGAGAAATGAAACTCGCCCATCGTCGGCAGCCATGGCTTTCCGTTCAGGGTCAGGTAGCGATTGTTGATGCCGAGCCTGCCGCTTGCCGGTGAAGTTGCCGAACCCTCGTCATACACTACGGGTCCCGGCTCGCCGGCCGGACTGCTGGCATCAATCCGAATCGGCGTGCCAACTTCTGCACGCGACGACGCCACGCAGAACAACCCTGCAAGCAAAACGGCAGCCACCAAGTGAGTTTTGCACAGAGAGCCTGACTTGTTCAGAAGAGATCGCAGGAATAAGGACATTGAAGATAAACTCCGCAAACATTCGTTCTTTTCCCGCAACGCGTGGAATCTCTGCAGCGGGGAAAGATCACTCTATCCCCATCAATTGCTTTTCGAATCCGCCGAAAGTCTGAGTGGCTTTCGATTTGCAGCCGGGGAGCTAGTTTCACTCAACTTCATTTTGCCTTGCTGGTCTCATGGGAATGGATGGCAGGAATCAGTTTTTCTTCTCCAATCGATGTAGAGCCTTCGTGCAGGGTAACCAGTTGATTGACCGCGATGTTTTTGTGCGTTTCAACGGCGCCCAGCGGCCAGCGCACTTCAACGTCCACGGCGATTTCCTGCCCGAGCCCGAAATGAAGCCGTGGATCGTTCGATGAAACATAACTGGACTGGCTCATGACTTCCTGCACCTGGACTTTTTTTCCGCAGCGCACGGTAACGCGCGCGCCGATCGCGCTGCGGTTGCTCTTTGTGCCGTAGAGACGGATCTTGATCCAGCGATTGCCAGCGGGGGCGTCGTTACGCAGCAGGGACGGCGGTTCATTCTGATTCATGATCACGATGTCCAGATCGCCATCGTTATCAAAGTCGCCGAACGCGCATCCACGGCTCACGTGGCGCGACGCGAGCGCGGGCTGGCTTGCCTCGTCGATCTGCTGGAAAGTTCCATCTCCCTGGTTACGAAAGGCAATTCGCGGACCGCGCCGCGGATACTTCGGCAACACTGGTTCCAGCTCCGGGTACACTTGCCCGGTGACAAGAAAGATATCCGGAAAGCCGTCGTTATCCAGATCGAGCAGGCCCGCGCCCCAACTGACAAAGCGCCGCTCGTGCACGATTCCTGCCCGCGCGGTCACGTCCTCAAATTCGCCCTTGCCCATGTTGCGGTAGAGGCCCGTGGCCTGGTTCATATAGTGCGTGCGCAGAATGTCGAGGCGCCCATTGCAGTCATAGTCGCCGATGCCCACGCCCATACCCGCCATCTCCTGGCCACTGTCGCTCAGCGCGACGCCGCGCAAGAGTGCCTCTTCGCGAAATGTTCCATCGTGGTTGTTCATCAGCAGAAGACTTGGCGTAGAATCGCACGCTACAAAAATATCGGGCCATCCATCGTCGTCCGCATCGAAGGCCGCGGCCGTAAGGCCGTAGGACCCGCGCATCGCACCTACGCCTGACTCCTTTGAAACATCCGCGAAGGTGCCGTCGCCGTTGTTCCTGAACAACAGGTGCGTGGGCAGCGGCAGCCCGCTCGGCCCGCAGTTCACCGGGACTCCTTCAAAGTTGCAGTTGGGCCGTTCGAGCGACGGCAGAGGCAGCGTTGCCACATCGACGTCAGCATAGTTTGCCACGAAAAGATCAAGCCAGCCATCTCGGTTGTAGTCGACGAAGGTGCAGCCTGAACCAAAACGAATGCCGGAGCTTGCCAGTCCTGCTTTCTCCGTCACATCGGTAAACGTGCCATTACCGTTGTTGCGATAGAGGCGATTATGACCAAAGTAGGTCACAAACAAATCTTCGAAGCCGTCGTTGTTGAAGTCGCCCACGCATACGCCCACACCCCAGCCAGCATCCAGCAGCCCAGCCTTCTCCGTTACATCGGTAAATGTGCCGTCCCGATTGTTATGGTAAAGCCGGTTGCTTGCGCCTGCCGGAATGCTTTCCAGCCGCCGTCCGCCCACGATGAAGATATCCATCCAGCCATCGTTGTCGTAGTCGAAGAAGGCGCAGCCGCCACCCATGATCTCGGTGAGATATGTAGCCTTTGGGCCTTCTCCATAAAACATCACCTTGGTCAGGCCCGCGGCATCAGCCACGTCTACAAAGCTCGAAAACGGAGTGCTGGTCTTCGTTGCGGCATCGGAAGCAAGCGCGCGCACTGGCCAGGAGGCAGTGGCCAGAATCGCGGGGACGGATTTGAGAACTCGACGTCGTGTCCAGGCCAGTGTAGCCTCGGGAATTGGGCCGAGTGTCTCTCCCTTTTGAGCCACCGTGGCAGGCGGCCTTCCGTCGTTGAGCAATCGATGAACTCCTGTTCGAGTGTACTCAAAGAAAGCTTCAGGCGATCGCCGAGCCTATGGGCCCGGATGCGCTTCCCGAATAGCCTGACCCAGTTGCCGCGCCTCGGCATTGTCCGGATCGATTTCAAGCGCGTGGTCCAATGCCTCGTGTGCCTCTTGCCATTTTTCTTCGCTCGCCAGCGTTGCAGCGAGGTTGACCCATGCGGCCACATACGACGAGGAGGCGCGCACCGCTGCACGAAAGTACGACTCCGCTTGTGCAGGGTCGCCTCCGTGGGCGGTCAGGTAGCCCATCTCGTTTTGCGCTTCGGCCAGGTTCGGATTCAGTTGGATGGTTCGCTCAAGAGTAGACTTCTCGCCGTCAATATCATTCAACTTGTGCAGCGCCTTGGCCAGCTTGTATAGGATCAGTGACTCGTTGGGATCGGTTTGGAGAGCTTCGCGATAGAGAGCGACGGCTTTGGCTGCATCGCCCGCTGACATCTGCTGGTCGCCTTCTTCCGCCTTTCCTGCGGCCTGCGTTCGTCCAGACTGCGCATCCTTGATCTGCTGATAGATCTTCAGCTTCTCGCGCGCCTGCTCGGTTTCGCCCATGCGTCGAAGCACCGAGGCCAGATCGTATTCAATCTCCGGCGAACCATCGCCAAGCGCGATCGCCTTTTCGAGATGCTCCTTTGCGCCCGGCAGATCACCCAAGTTGTTCAGCGCATTACCAAGCGCCTTCTGCGAAGGAGCATATTGCGCGTTCTGCGCAATCGATCGTTCAAAAAGTTCGCGTGCCGGTTTGAAGTTTCCTTCGCGCGCCTCAAGCTCGCCATTCAAAAACAGCACCTGCCACTGGTTTGGATAAGCCGCCAGCAATTCGTATGCAAATGGGGTCGCCTTGTCTGCGTGGCTGTTCACCAGCGTCTCAAGGTAGAGCAACTGTGTCTTCTGGTCTCCCGGATGTTTCGCGAGCGCCATGTCGAACACTGCGAACGCTTCTGTACTCCTGCTCAAGAGTGTAAGGACCATGGCCAGCTCATCGGCAACCGGGAGCGAATCAGGATCGGTATTGAGTCCTTCGCGAAGCACCTTGACCGCGTCTTCGAACTTTGCCAGGCCGGCGTAGGCAATGCCCAGGTTGAGTGATTGCCGGGCTGACCGCGCACCGCTGCTCCCCGGCTTGTCCAGCACAATTGCAGCACCAAGAAAGTCCTTTTGATCGATCAGATCCTGCGACAGGCTTTCCAATGCGATCGAGGAATTGGCATCGATCGCCAGCGCCGCGCGCCACTCACCTTCCGCGGCGGTTGAATCCTTCATGTGGTCGAGAGCCGCACCCAACACCAGGTGAGGCCGTATGTCGCTCGCGTCGAGCTTCGCTGCCTGACGCAAGGTCGGGAGAGCCTCGGAATCATGACCGGCGGAGTAGAGACTTAACCCCCAGAGATAGGCGATCGACGACGACTCCGGCCGTATCTTTGCGGCAAGGGCGAATTGTCCCGCGGCGCAGTCGAATTGTTTTTGCCCCGCGAACCAGTTGCCCACTGCGGTGTGAACGTCGGCTGCAGGTTGGTTCTTCAGTTTGGCGGTCAGGGAGGCGGGGGCAACACAGGCCGCAAAGGCGAACGTTGAGCTCACCATCCAGAGGAGCATTCCGCTCAGAACGTGAACCTTGAGCGAACTCACGTCAGAGGCATTCAACTGTTTTGTCGTCCGATGTGAATTCATGGCCAGCCGTCTACTGCCTAGATAACAAGACACAGGGCTCAAGCGACGCAGGCAGCCCTCACGCAGCGCCAAGTATACAGGAATCGCGAATTACTCCCGATCCTACGAAAGTCGGAGTCGGCGATAGGGCGACGAGTGAAAATCCCCCGCGGGGCTTCCATCGCCAGGGCGCTGGTATTCCAAGCGCACTGTTATCTTCATTTGCAACCGCCAGCGCCCGGATGAACAAACTTGATGCGGTATGTCTCTCATATGCACCGCGTTAGTGTGCAGAGTGTCGTTCATCACTGCCGTTCCAAAAAAGGGCACCGATCCTACTTTCGACGGATGCACGTCTCCAACTAACGGGCGTAATGTTCGTTTCGACTCTGAAAACCGCATCTGAAGGGCTGCAATCAAGAAACACGTGAAGAGTGCGGAGTTCCGGGCCGATTTGCGCTGGGGGAGGGATGCAGGGACGAAGCCATGTCCAGCTGCACCGTTCGCTATCTCAAGATCACTTTCATTCTCTTGAAACCCCCAAACAACTTACATGTGGAGGTAGTCATGCAATTGATTAAAGGAGCGCATGTGCGAGTGTGGTTGCTCGCGATGCTCGTTGTCCTCGCCGGCTCTGGAATGCTCACATTCGGACAAGGCACGTATGGCAGCTTGACGGGTCAGGTTGCCGATCCAACTGGAGCATCGATACCAGGAGCTAGAGTCACCCTCACGAATGTAGACACCAACTATACCCAAGTTGTAACCAGCGATGCGGTGGGCGACTATCTGTTCAAGTTGGTAGCCCCGGGCAACTATTCGTTGACCATTTCCGCCACTTCCTTCGCTCAATACGTGCAGAAGGGCATCGTGATGAATGCCAATCTAAACGCGACGCAGAATGTGAAGCTGACGGTGGCCACGGCAAAGGCTGAGATCGTCAATGTGACTGCCAACGCAGAACTGATTGACACCACCTCGGCCGAACTCGGCATGTCGGTCGACCAGCAGTCGGTGGCGGACCTGCCCTTGCTGAATCGAGATCCCTCCGTTGTCGCGCTTCTGGCGCCGGGCATCGTTGATGGCGGCAAGGCCGGCGTCATGTGGGCGCAGTCCGGGTTCTCGTTCCCGAATGAGGTCTCAGCCTCATCCAACGGCGGCCGCATCGGCAGCACCTACTACATGCTCGACGGCGTCTCTAATATGGATAACTACCTGGGCTCCAACTCGCCCGTGCCGAACTCTGACGCCACCCAGGAGTTCCGCCTGATCTCCAACAACTTCAGTGCGATCTACGGCAGCTCGACCGGCGGCGTGGTTTCCATGGCCACCAAAAGCGGTTCCAATCAATGGCACGGCGGCCTGTTCGAGTTCATGCGCAATCCCGACTTCAACGCTGGAAACTGGAACAACCACCAGCGCGACACCTACAAGCAAAACCAGTTCGGCGGCTTCGTGGGCGGGCCGGCCATCAAGGACAAGCTTTTCTTCTTCTTCAACTATCAGCAGACTCAGATCCTTGGTGGTCCGGGCACGTCGAACAACTCCACGACCACGCCGACACAGCAGATGATGGCGGGCGACTTCAGTGGTCTTGTTACCTATAACCAGCTCAGCAACTCCGGCACATGCGGCGCATCGGGAACCAAGATTCCCACGGGCAACGAGTCAAAATGCGGAGCGCTCAACGGGCCGTTCCAGACCACCATCAACAACGGCGTGTACTCCTACAACCAGTTGATCGGGGGCGCTGCGGGCCTGGATTCAGTGGCCGCGCAGTTCACCAAGGACGGCTTGCCGGGACACACAGCAGCCGCCTCGGGCATTGCGTCGCCTACTTCCGGATCGCAGAACCTGCTCGGGCAAATGCTTTACGCATCGGCCGCGCTCAAGACCGACACTTACAACGAATATACTTCCAGGGTTGACTACGATCTGAACAAGAGCCAGCGCCTTTCGGTGCGCTCATTCATCGACAAGTTCGTTCAGCCTGCCGGCGACACGCCGGGCAACGTTCTCTCCGTGCTGAATCTCAACAACTGGAGCCAGACCTTCGGCGAGAACATGTGGTACTTCAATGAAATCATGCAGCACACCTGGACGCTGAATCCCACCACGGTCAATACCGCCACTGTTCTATGGACGCAGCAGAGCGCGCATAACGGCACGCCCGTCCTCGACAGCAGCGGCAAGCAAATGTGCTGGTCGCGCTATATCGCCGTCACTGAGCCAGTCTGCTACATGGAAGGCGCATACTTCGGCGGCGCCAACGGCGGCTGGACAGAGCCCTCCAACGAAGTCCGGTCGACAGAAGGATTTTCTGACACGCTCATCAAGACCATTCATCGCCACACGCTCTCTGTTGGCGTTGACGTCATCCACCAGCGCGCAGTTGAGAACGCCAGCAATTATCCGGCTGACGCCATCATCAGCTTTGGCGGCGGTTACACCGGCAACGGCACCGCTGATTGGTTGCTCGGCTACATGAGCAGCTACGAGCAGGGCTCCGGCGAATTGGCCGACATCCAGGGCTGGATGATCGACCCGTACGTTAATGACGAGTTCCGGCTGCGGCCCGGTCTGACGCTTACGCTCGGCTTGCGTTGGGATCCTGACTTCGCACCCCAATCGGTTGGAGGCCGCGGTTCAGCCTTCGTTGCCGGACAGCAGAGCGTCATGTTCCCCAACGCACCCAAGGGCCTGGTTTATCCCGGTGA
Organism: uncultured Acidobacteriaceae bacterium; assembly: GCA_963820245.1. GTDB lineage: Bacteria > Acidobacteriota > Terriglobia > Terriglobales > Acidobacteriaceae > Telmatobacter. The sequence continues at coordinate 39,638 of CAWFZC010000013.1, forward strand.
CAACGGCGTTGACGCTGCGCTTCGTCCCAGCAGCAAATTCTTCTACGAACCGCGCATTGGCGTCGCCTACCAGCCGCCAAGCATGCCCCATTCTTCATTCCATGCGGCATTCGGCATGTTCAGCGCGCCCGTTCCGTACTCTGACTATAACCACGTTGTCGATATCGCACCCTTCGCACCTGCTTTCAACCCGGCAGCGCCCTCGAACAATCCGCTCTGCTATAACTCCGGCTCATCAACGCCAACAACCTGCACGCCGAGCACCGGCCAAACCATCGCAGGCTTTGAGAACTTCCATAACCCATGGAATACCTCTTCGTTTGGAACGCCCAACGGCAATCCATTCGGAACGGGGCCCGGCCAGATTCCATGGGCAACTCCAACCTACAAGCCGGCGTCGAACTCGCTTATTCCGGGTCCGGTCTACGAGCAGGACTCCTTCAGTCGGAACTTCAAGGCCGGCATGACACAGGCCTGGAACGCTTCCATCGAGCAGCAGTTGAGCAACAGTATGGCGCTTCGTGTTGCCTATGTCGGCAGCGAATCTTACCATCAGAGCTACGTGCAGGACGACAACTACGCAGCCTACAACTACTGCACGTACTACAACAACTCGGCTTGTCCGGTTCCAACACAAGCCAACATCAATAACGGCACCCTCAAGTCGCCGGTCGCTCCGTACTCTGCATTCTCCGGCATCCTGGAATACGACAGCGGCGCAACGGCCAGCTATCACTCACTCCAGGCGACCTTCCAGCGCAGAATGGCTCATGGTCTTCAGGGACAGTCCAGCTTTACTTGGCAAAAGACCATCGATGTGGCCAACGCGGCCAACATTGCGGCCAGTCAAAACGGAATCACCGACCCCGCCAACCTGCGTTGGAGCCGCGGCGTCTCCGGTTCCAGCATTCCGTTCACGTGGACCACAAACTTCATCTTCCGCAGTCCGGAGTTGAAGGGGCAGAGCCTTCTGATGCGCGAAGCAATTGGAGGCTGGGAAATCAGTCCGATCGCCACCTGGCAGTCGGGCTCACCGATGACCATCAGCGGCGGCAACAGCAATTCCGCTTATGGCGAGCTCAACAAGGGAAGCGGCTGCTTGCAGTATTGCGCAGGGGACCGTGCCGATCGTGTTCCGGGAGTTCCGCTCAAGGTTCGTCAGGGCGGCCGTTCGCAGTGGACAAAACAGTACTTCAACCCCGCTGCGTTCACAGTTCGTCACGACGGCACTTTTGGCAACAGCGCACGCGACATCATCTATGGACCTCCGGGATTCCTGGTTAACGCAAGTCTGATGAAGAATTGGTCGATCCTCGAGAGATACAATCTCCAATTCAGATTCGAGTTGTTCAACGCATTCAACCACGTCGTCATGGGAACTCCGGATACCAATCCCAGTGACACAAGCACCTTTGGCAAAATCAACGGCTCCACCGGCAACAACGGCCTCGGCACTGACGCCGCAGCCGTCCGCGTCGGCCAAGCCGCACTTAAATTTACTTTCTGACCCCTTCGAGGCCCGGATGCCAGCTCATGGCATCCGGGCCTGTTTTTTCTGGCCCCGCTGCAAATTAAGATTTCGATATACTTGAGCGATTCACGCACGGAGATCATCCGCATGGGAGAGGGCGGTGGCTGGTCGCAGCTCGAGCGTGGCGTTTGGAGGTCAAAAGTGCTCGAACTTCGTTCCCAATCTCCCCGACGGTTTAAGCGTGTTCTCGTGGTCGCAATTGCCCTCGCGACCACTCTCTTCTGCTACGCGCTGTTTTCTCCACTCCGGTTCAAAGTTCTCGGCCAGACACAGAGCCTGCAAGGCGTTGCACCTTCTGCAGCCGCGACTCTCTGGCCCATCTCCATCGACTACCCCGAGAACGGCTCCATCTTTCCTCCCGGCATTACTCCACCCACGTTTTTGTGGAGAGATGGTTCGGCCTCATCCTGGACGATCGACGTCGACTTCCCCGATGGAAGCGCACCCGTTCATTTCGAATCGAAGGGCGAGAAGTTGCATCTCGGAGCCATCGATCCGGAGTGCGTGAGCGATACAAACGAGCTTCCGAAGCTAACGGCGCAACAGGCAGCTTCGTTCGTCTGGACCCCCGACGCGAATACATGGCAGGCCATCCAGGTGCACACATCCGGGAAGTTCGCTACCATGACCATCACTGGCTTTCGCGGCGCGGGCGTGGCTGCGTCACAAGCTAAGGTTGAGTTCTCCACATCCATCGACCCCGTTGGCGCTCCCATCTTTTACCGCGACGTTCCGCTCATGCCCAGCTCGGGCGCCAACGGAACCGTGCAGCCGCTTTCGCCGACAGCCATTCATCTCATCCGGTGGCGCCTGCGCGACATTCGCCAGCCCGAGAGCCGCACGCTGCTGACCAACATGCCCACCTGTGCCAACTGCCATTCGTTTTCGGTTGACGGTAAGACCATGGGCATCGACGTTGACGGCCCCGCGAACGACAAGGGCCTCTACGCCGTTGTTCCCGTCCAGCGCCACATTTCCATCCAGAACAAGGACATTGTGGAGTGGAATACCGATGGCCAGGCCGGAAAGGTTCGCGTGGGATTCATGTCGCAGGTTTCTCCTGATGGCCGCTACGTTATCGGCACCTTTGCCGGTTCCTCGTCTGAAGATGTCAGCAATACCTATTACGTCACCAACTTCAAGGACTACCGCTTCCTCCAGGTGTTCTATCCCACCCGCGGAATTCTCGAGTGGTACAGCAAGGAAACGGGCGAGCGCCAGCCGCTGCCCGGCGCCGACGATCCGCAATTCGTGCAAACTGACGGAGTCTGGAGCCCTGACGGCAAATGCATTATCTTTGCGCGTGCCGTAGCGCGGGATCCTTACCCCGAAGGTGAAAAGAAAGCCCTGCACGCCAACGACCCGAACGAGACGCCCATCCAATACGACCTCTACCGGATTTCGTTCAACGAGGGAAAGGGCGGCACGCCTGAACCGATTGCGGGAGCTTCGCAAAACGGAATGAGCAACAACTTTCCCAAGGTCTCGCCCGATGGCCGGTGGATCGTATTCGTCGAATGTCACAACGGCCAGCTCATGCGTCCTGACAGCAAACTCTTCATCGTGCCCTTCGCAGGAGGTGCGGCCCGCGAGTTGCGCGCCAACACCGCGCAGATGAATTCCTGGCACAGCTTCTCGCCAAATGGCAGCTGGCTCGTCTTCTCTTCAAAGGCGCGTTCACCCTATACGCAGATGTACCTCACGCACCTTGACGAGAACGGCAACGACAGTCCCGCCATCCTCATCGACAACTCCACTGCCTCCAATCGCGCAGTCAACATTCCGGAGTTCGTCAACATTGCCGGAGACGGGATTGAAGACATCCAGGTTCCCGCCGTCGAGCAGTACAAACTGATGGACGAAGCCATGCACTTTGAAGAGCAGGGCGAGAACGACCGGGCACTTGCTATCTGGAACAAAGCCGTCGCCATGGACCCCGGCAACGCCAAGGCACAAAATGGCCTGGGCATTTCACTCTGTGTTCACGGCGATACAGTGCAGGGCTTCGAGCATCTCCGTGAGGCCATCCGGATCAATCCAATGTCCGTTGAAACTCACTACATCCTCGGCTCATTCCTCATGAAACAGGGACAGGCCGAGAAGGCGTTGCCGGAATTCAAGACGGCAATCGCTATCAGGCCGCACTTCGAATCAGCCGAAGAGGGCCTTGCCAGCGCCTACCAGTCATTGGGCAAAGGCGCTGATGCGCTCGCCCACTGGCGTCGGGCTCACGTCATCGATCCCAGCCGCGCAAGCGCGGTCATGGGCAGCGCATGGCTGCTGGCAACGGCGCCCGATGCGTCGATGCGCAACGGCGCTGCCGCGGTGGCGGATGCCGAAAATGCGCGAGATCTCTCAGCGATCGACGATCCGAGAGTCCTCGACACACTGGCCGCCGCCTGTGCAGAAGATGGCCAGTTTACGCGCGCCGTTGCCACTGCGGCACAGGCGCTCGAACTCGCCGTCGCCAAAGGCGATAAGCCGCTGGCCGATCAGATCCGATCGCGCCTGCAACTGTATAAAGCCGGGAAGCCGTTTCATGCCGCGCTCACGCGAAACGTGCAAACCTTGGCAGCGGTGCCACCCACAGTGAAGGCGCCATGAGCGCGGTCATCACAGCATTCGCCCGCTCGCCGCCTGCGGATGTCTCGAGAGAAGGGATTTCACTCTCGGAGCGGCCGCGGCGGCAATCAGGAAATGATGTCTTAACTAAAGCGGAATACAGAAAGGCAAGTACATGTCATTTTCGCGCAGGGATTTTCTTGAAGTGAGCGCTCTTTCCGCTTCAGGCCTCGCGTTATCAAGCCTGGTCGCCCCCGTCGATGCCATCAGTCAGGGTCCGGCGAACCAGATCCAAACTGGCCAGACCTCGCGTGAGCCTGGAGCACGTCTGGTGCTCAACATGAATCGCGGCTGGCAGTTCTTTCGGCCTCGCGAGTCGCAGGTCGCCGCGGCCACGAAAGCGGTTCAGGAAAATCCCCCTGGAGGCGCCGAGTGGGAGCCTGCAACGCTTCCGCACACGGTGCGGCTCGAACCGCGAGACGTCAGCGGCGGCCTGAACTATCAAGGCGTCTGTTGGTACCGCCGTTCCGTTATTGCCCAGCACGTCTGGAAGGACTGCATCGTTTACCTCAAGTTTCACGGTGCCATGCAAGTGGCCGACGTGTGGCTGAACGGTGCGCATTTGACCACGCATTACGGAGGATATCTGCCGTTCACCGTGGACATCTCCAAGACCATCCAATTCAACCGGGCGAATGTCCTTACCGTGCGCCTTGATAACTCTGACAATCCTGAGGTGCCACCCGGCAAGCCGCAAAACAAGCTCGACTTCGTCTATTTCGGCGGTCTTTATCGCAGTGTTAAGCTTGAAGTTCTTCAGCCGCTTCACATCACCGATCCCATCCTTGCCAACAAAGTCGCGGGAGGCGGCATCTTCGTCACATTCCCGATTGTTGATGCTGCCGAGTCCACGGTGCAGGTGCAAACTGAAGTTGCAAACGAGTCCGGTACGCGCCGTGCCTGCACGCTCACGCAGGAGCTCACAGGCCCTGATGGAACTGTTGCATCTTCTGCCTCGCAGGCAGTTACATGCGCGCCCGGTGAAAGCCTTGCCATGACGCAGACCATGCAGGTGCGTAATCCAAGGCTCTGGCATCCTGACAATCCGCAACTTTACCAGTTGTACACCACCATCAGCGAGAACGGCCACGTCACTGACGCTCAGTCCACCCGCATCGGCATTCGCTCCATTCAATTTGAAAAAGATCGAGGCCTGCTCATCAACGGCCAACCGTTCTTATCCATCGGCGCCAATCGCCACCAGGACCATCCCTACGTTGGTTATGCGTTGCCACCCTCAGCCCACTTTCGCGATGCGCTCAAGCTGCGCCAGGCCGGCTTCAACTCTTATCGGAGCCACTACCCGCAAGACCCGAGCTTTATGGACGCATGCGATGAACTCGGCATTCTCGCCATCGTTTCCAATCCCGGGTGGCAGTTCGTGGGCAATGCGACATTCACCCGCCGCGTTTATCAGGACGCGCGAGAAATGATTCGCCGCGACCGCAACCGCCCATCCGTCGTCATTTGGGAAGCAACGCTCAATGAGTCTGACAATCGTGCCCTCGCCGCGGATCTCTATCGCATCGTTCATGAAGAGTTCCCGGGACCCTCATGTTACGCGGCCGGTGACGCGATTAAAGGTTCGGTCGAAGGCTTCAATGGATGGGACGTCGGCTACGTCGGCATGGAAAGAAAAAATCCAGACCGTCCCTCGTGGATTCGCGAGTGGGGCGACCAGGTGGACAACTGGGCCGATCAGCAAAGCCGCGTGCGCGTTGCTCGCCTGTGGGGAGAAGCGCCCATGCTCATGCAGGCATCTGCGCATTTGGCCAGCTTGAATCGCATCTATAAACCAGACACGAGGCCGGCGGGCGCGAATCTGTGGGCTGGCATCGACGCCTATCGCGGCTATCATCACCAACCATTCCTCGGTGCGCCCCTCGATCTCTTTCGTTTACCCAAGTTCGACTACTTCATGTTTCAAAGCCAGCGGCCACGAGAGACCAAACCGTTGCGCACCGGCAGCGGCCCCATGGTCTTCATTGCCAGCTTTGCGACCTTTCAATCGCCCATGGCCGTTACGGTCTACAGCAACTGCGAGCAGGTGCGCCTGACGCAAAATGGCAAGGTTGTCGCCACCCAGCAATCGGACACCGGCTTCGAGGTTCCGCATCCGCCGTTCACCTTCAAGGTTGGCGACTTCAGCGGGACTCACTCCATGCTGTTTGCCAACAACGCAGCGCCAGCCGGAACTGAAATTGGCGCGCTCATCGCGGAGGGACTGATCGACGGCAACGTCGTCGCCACGCACCGCATTTCCTCTCCAGGTGTGCCCGCAATCCTCCAATTGGAGGTCGATCTATGCGGGTTTGATCCGGTGGCCGATGGTGCTGACTGGGTTCGCGTGTACGCGCGTGTCTGCGACGCCCGCGGCACAACCCATCCCTACGCCGACGATTTGATTACCTTCTCCGTGAGTGGCGAAGGCGCAATTATCGGCGACGAAACAATCTTCGCCAATCCAGTTCGTGCCGAAGCAGGAATCGCCACGGCGCTGGTGCGGACGACCACCGTTGCCGGCGTGGTGACTGTTCACGCGTCGGCTCCTGGCTTGAAAGATGCTACCGCGCAATTTCAGTCGGTGGCCGATTCCAGGCCGCTCGCTCCGTAGTTGTCAGAGGCGGCGCAGTGAGCGAAGATGGTGGCTGACGGCGCAAGGAGGACGAAATGAAGCTGGCCAAGCAACACGTCAATCGCGTGCCTGCGGACCGTTCGTCTTTGTCGCGCCCGTTCTACTTCTTTACCGGCCGCCTTCATCTATGTCTCGTGGCCCTACTCGTCTCTGCTTGTCTGTCTCTCCACTCTCAGGGTGCCGTGTCCAGTACGAGTGACTGGAACTACGCATCGAACTCCTGGCAATCGCAAAACGGCTTGCCTGGAGAGACCGTGCAGTCCTTCGCGCAAACACCCGACGGATTTCTCTGGGTCGGCACCAGCGAGGGCCTGCTTCGCTTTGACGGCGCCAGCTTCGTGCGCTACTCCAGCGAAAATACGCCCGCCATGCATGAAAACAGCGTGTTCAGCCTGCTGACAACCCGCGACGGCCGCCTGTGGATTGGAACAGACGGCGGCGGCCTTCTCGAGATGCACGACGGGGGCTTCCGCTCCTACTCCACAGCTGAAGGTCTCAGCGATGGTTTCATTCGGGCGCTTTATGAAGATCGCAAGGGCGTCTTGTGGGTCGCGACCGACAGCGGTCTCTACCGGCTGGCTTCGGGCAAGTTCGATCGGGTCGACAATAAACCGGACATGCCTGCCAATGCATTCCACGGTCTCGTTGAAGACCATCTGGGCCGCCTATGGGCCGGCGCCGGCCAGCTTTACGCCATTCAAGACGGCAAGCCCACACCCTACACACTCGGCGGCATCGACAATGAGCATCGCGTTAAGTCCATCCTTGAAACTGCGGATGGTTCCATATGGGTCGGCACCATCGCAGGTCTTTACCGCATGCCGCCCGGTCGTAATACGTTTGCACAGGTTTCGGGCGTATGGGGAACGGTTCGCACCTTGCGCGAGGTGATCCCCGGCGAGTTGTGGGCGGGCACCATCGGCCAGGGCATCTTCCGCATTCGCTACCAGGAACCGGGAGGCAAGGTCAGCCGCGTTACGTCACCGAACCCTCTCGTCAGCAATACTGTCCTTTCCATCTTCGCCGACGACAGCAAGAGGCTCTGGGTAGGCACCCAGGTCGGCATGATCCTCCTCAACAGGTCCCCCGTGCGCGAACTGCTTCTTCCCACGGCGGCAGACTCCGATTTTGGAACCGTCTCACTCGACATGGATGGAAGCCTGTGGGCGGCCTCAAACCAGTTGGTTCACGTCATCGGCGACCGCGTCGTTCCAGCCGGCATGCCCGCGTTGAGTTCGGCTCATGTGCGCAACGTTCTGCGCGCGCGCGATGGTTCGTTATGGATCGGCACCGATGGAAGCGGCGTCTATAATGTCAGCGCCAAAAGAACCACGCACCTCACCACGACCCAGGGCCTGGTCAACAATTTCATTCGTGCCATGCTGCAGTCCCGCGACGGCACGCTTGTGGTTCGCCACCGACTCCGGCCTCAGCCGACTTGACGCCGGCGGCTTCCACAACATGACAATGGACAATGGCCTCTCGCATTTCTCCACGCGCTCCATTATGGAAGATCACGACGGCGATATCTGGATCGGCACCGAGCGCGGCGTCACCCATCTTCGCCAGGGTCAGCCCATACACGATGCGGTCACCGAGGCGTTGCGGGATGAAAAAGTGTGGGCCGAGCATGCCGATCCCGATGGCGGCCTATGGTTTGGCACCCGCACGAACGGGCTCTACAGCTTTCGCAACAACCTGCTCACCCACTACACCACGGCAAACGGCCTTGCCACCGACAGCATCTATTCGATTCTCGAAGACAATCACCGCAATTTCTGGCTCAGTGGCCCACCCGGGGTTACGCTGCTCAATCGCGACGAGCTTGATGCGCAGGCGCTGACACCCGGCAGCACGCTCTCGCTCCATTTCTATCGCGCCGATGCAGGCAGCAAGCCAACCCAGTTTTATGGAGGCACCCAACCCGCCGGTGTCATCACCTCCACTGGGGAGGCATGGTTTCCCACCACCAGCGGATTGTGGCGAATCCGTCCTACTGAGCTGCAATCGTCCTTGATCTCGCATCTATTCATCAGCGGAATCATGGTCGACGGCCGGCTCGTGCATGCATCCTCCACGCTCAAACTCACCGCCTCGCAATCGCGCGTCGAGCTCTCCTATGAGCCGGTGCTGCTCAGTTCGCAGGAGGATCTGCGTTTCCGCTATCGCATGCAGGGTTTTGACAAGGACTGGACTGTTTCCCCCACGCAGCAACGTTCGGCCACCTACACCAACCTCCCGGCAGGCAGCTACACCTTCGATGTCGAGGCATGGGCCATGGACCACCCCGAGCATGTGGTGCGCGCTTCGGTTCAATTGGTCAAGCAGCCTTACTTTTATCGCACGCCCTGGTTCATCGCTCTTTGCGTGTTGCTGGCGGGTCTTGCATTCGCGATGGCGTACCAGTACAGGATGAGGCAGATTCACGGCCGTTTCGGGGCTGTGCTGGCCGAGCGTTCGCGCCTTGCGCGCGAAATGCACGACACCTTGATTCAAGGCTGCGCTGGAGTTTCGGCGATGCTTGAGGCCGCCGTCAGTTGCGATAAAGAGGATCACGAGTCGCGCATTCACCTCATCGACTACGCCAACACCCAGATCCGCGCAGCCATGGACGAAGCGCGCCAAGCCGTCTGGAATCTTCGCCGCGACGAAAAAGCTCCGAGCAGTCTCGAGGAATGTCTCGAGCAGATGACAGAGCGCATCAGCCGCGAGTACGGTGTCGGCGCTACCTGCCAGTTTTCTGGAACCGCCTTTCCGGTCGGCCAGCAGGATACGCACGAGCTCATGATGGTTGCCCGCGAGGCTCTCTTCAACGCCGTCCTTCACGCGCGCCCCAAGCTGATCATGGCCGATCTCGAATACTCTTCTGACTCTCTTCTCATGACGCTCAGCGACGACGGCCAAGGCTTCGATCTCGCTGCAGGTTCGATGGACGGCCACTACGGCCTCCAGGGCATGAGGGAGCGCGTCAACCGGTTCTCAGGTCATCTTGAAATCCAGAGCCAGCCGCGCCATGGCACGCGGGTTCTGGTCACAATTCCCCGCGCCAGCCTTTCCACTGCGGCCGAGGACGAACGCCGCGAGCTTGCCCAGCCTCGCTGACACCCGCATCGCCCGCGTTCTATAATCCAGCCAGCATTCAATCAACCCCTCGTTCCGGGCAAATGAAACCAATTCGCATCCTCATCGTCGATGACCATCCCATCATGCGCATCGGCGTCGCCGCGCTCATCAACTCTTCAAAGGAAATGATCACGGTTGCGCAAGCCGGAACAGGCGAAGAGGCCATCGAGCAACATGAACTGCACAAGCCTCACATCACTCTCATGGATCTCCGTCTGCCCGGTATCAGCGGGGTTGAGACCATCCGCCGCATTCGCAGCCGCAACTCCCAGGCTCGCTTCATCGTCCTCACCACCTACGAAGGCGATGAAGATATCCACCAGGCAATGGAAGCGGGTGCAAGCGGATACCTCGTCAAGGGACTGCCACAGGAGATGCTCGTCAACGCCGTCAAGCGGGTCCACGCAGGCGGGCGCTACCTGCCTCCAAACATGTCGCAGGCCCTTGCAGACCGCACCCCCGACTCCAGTCTCAGCACCCGCGAGCGGCAGGTCCTCGAACTGGTCTCCAAGGGGAAATCGAACAAAGAGATCGCCGTCGCGCTTGGCATTACTGAAGCAACGGTCAAGTGCCACGTCAGCGTGATCCTCGCGCGCCTCAATGCCAGCGATCGCACCCAGGCTGTCGTCACCGCCCTGCAGCGCGGCCTTATCCACCTCTAACTGCAAAAATTCAACGCGCACTCGAACGGGACGGCCGCATAATGGCTTTGCAGGCTAGCGTTTGGCCGACATCTCCCTTCCCCACATGATTCCCCACAGTAATTGTTCGATTGCTCGATCTTTGTTTGTCCCCGGGGCGAGGGGCGTTATGAAGCGCGCCGAGAACGCCAGCACGTCGGTGCATCAAGAACGGCTGGTGTTGCTTGACAGCAGTGTAGCGGGTTGGCGAAGGTACTTGTCATCGGTGAATGCGGAACCTTGAGAGGCCATCCTGTCTGCCATCCGCCCCTTCGGTTTGCAACCAGGATGCCAAGCCCAATGCGATGGGTGTGCGAGGTCCGAGAGGGAGGCGGGCGCCGTGTCGAAATCATTCCAGAAGTTCAATCAAGTTGCAGCAACGTATCTTGGCGTTGCTTTGCGGGTGGCAGCGGTATGCATGCTGCTATCGGCGGGTGCGCAGGCGCCCGGCCAGGCGGCACGATGGACGGCGCTCAGGCAGCAGGCGGTGCAACTTGAAGGCCTGGGCAACTACGCGGCGGCGCTCCCGCTTGAGCAGCAGGCGGCTCAGGCGGCACAGATCGCATGGGGGCCCCAGGACCTTCATCTCGCGGTCACGTTGAACGCCTTGGCAATTGCCGACCAGAATCTTGAGAAATTCAACGATGCAGAGGCCAACTTCAAGCAGGCACTGGCGATCTTTACCATTTCGCAGGGCGAAGAGAGCAATGATGCAGCCATGGTGCTCAACAATCTGGCAACTCTCTATCTCGATCTAGGCAAATATCCCGATGCGGATAAAATGACCCAGCAGGCGCTCGCGATCAAGGTCAAGCTTTCAGGCGAAAACAACATCGAGGTGGCGACCACGGAGGCAAACCTCGCGATCATTTTTCAAAAGGAAGACAAGTACGCGGAATCAGAGACGTACTTCAAGAAGGCGATTGCCACCGATCAGAGGTTGGGAGACGCGGCCGAACTTGCACATGGCCTCAAGGGGCTCGGTTTGCTCTATGCCAACTCGGGAAAATACGCGCAGGCTGAAGACCTGGCTCAACAGCAACTCGCCGCGTTTGAGAAGGCCTACGGCCCCCAGGATCCGCGCATTGCCGACACGCTCAATGACCTCGGAACGGACTTTGAATTGAACGGCAAACTCGCGGAGGCGGAACAGACCCTCGGCAAAGCGCTGCTGATTGCGCAAAAAGCCCCCTCGCCTAGCCAAAGCCTGATCGCAACCATCGAACAGAATCTCGGTGGCCTGTTGCGCAACGAGGGAAAATACCCGCAGGCGGAGTCGCTCATGTTCCAAGCGCTGAACAGCCGCGCAAAGGCGCTCGGACCTAATCATCCCGAAGTGGCTTCGATCCTCGCGAGCCTTGGGCAACTCTACGACTTTGAAATGCGCTTTAGCGATGCTGAGCGAGCCGTTCGCCAGGCATTGGATATCGACACGAAAGCACTCGGGTCCGGCAGTCTTGATACGGCGCGCATGATGGTTCAGCTCGCAAACCTCTACGGCTCACACGGTGAGTCGGCTCCAGCGGAGCAGCTCTACGTGGGTGCGATCCGCATTTATTTGCAGGTGACGAACCAGGCTCCAAGGCAGGTGGCTTCTGTGGTCTTTGATGGCGCAAGGCAGTTTCTCAACGATGGAAAGCTCGATGTTGCCGCGAAATTGTTCAACGATGCAGGCGGAATCTATCACAATGCGGAAGGCGACTCGAGCGTGGGAGCCGCACGGTGCCTCACCAATCTTGGCGCCATCGCGGAAGATCTGGGCAAACGCGACCAAGCAGAAGGTCTGCAGAAGAAGGCGCTTGCGATCTTTGAGCAGGTGTCAGGCCCCAACGCCATTGAGTTGGTTGAACCGCTAGCAGGGTTGGCAAGAACCTACAAGGGTCAGAAACGATTCGCCGAGGTTGAGCCGCTGTACCTGCGCGCACTCAAGATTGACCAGGCACATTTCAAGCCGAACGATCCCAACCTTCGCGCGCTCGAGTCGGATCTGGCCGCGCTTTATTTTGTTTGGGACAAACCTGTCAAGGCGACGCCCTATTTTCACGACTACCTGGGCAACCTGATGGATGAGTTCCGCGCCAACGCGCCCACCATGAGCGAGCGCGAGCGCCTCAATTATTTTGCGACGCAAAAGCTGGCCTTTCCCTTGTTCTTCAATTTTGTAGTCCGATACCACGACCAGATGCCGGAACTGTCCGGACAAATGTATGACGCGCTGCTCGAGGAGAAGGGGCTGATCGCCTCGACCGCGGCATCTATGCGCGCCGCGGTCGAAGCGAGCGGTGATCCGCAAGCTGTGGCGATGCTCGACAAACTCTCGAGCGACAGGGCGCAGATGGCTGCGCTGATAGAGACGACCGCGGGCGACCAGTCAAATCACAAGGTGCAGATCAACCAGCTGGGCGACGAAGCCAACACGCTGGAGCAAACGCTGATGAAGCGCTCCGCGGCCATGAGCAGGCAACAGGCGCAAAATGCCGCCACATGGCGTGACGTGCAGAAGGCTCTCAAGCCGGGCGAGTCGGCGGTGGAAGTGACGCGGTTCCCCTATGACGAGGGCTTTGGCCCCAGCGCAGATCTGGTTTACGTAGCGTTGGTCGTCACACCTGATTGCAAACAGCCGATTCTTCTCAATCTCGGAAAAGCAAGAGAACTTGAAGCAGGTCCCATCCTTGCCTATCGCGACCACGTGGGGCAGACACGCGGACTTGAGGCGGAGGAACCGGCGGCCGGCGCACCGCAGGGATCGGTTGCCAATACCGGCGCGGCCTATGCCGCGTTCTGGAAGCCGCTGGAGCCCGCACTGAACGGCGCCAAACGGGTGTATGTCTCGCCCGATGGAGTGTTGACAACCATCCCCATGGGACTGATGGCAGACAGCGACGGCAAGCTGTTGATGGAGAAAACTCAGTTGCGGATTGTTGACAGCACAAAAGACCTGCTGATTCCCGCGCGTGTTGCTTCGTCGAAGAGCGCGCTGCTGATTGGCAATCCGAGGTTCGATCTGACTGCGCCCGAACAAAAAGCGGCCATCGCCCAGTTGAGGGGAGGCGCGACCGGCGCGGGAGCGCTCCAGGGGGCAGGAGCTGTGAAGATTTCAAACGCCGGCGCCGCACAGTTCAGCTCGCGCGCTGGGGATTTGAAGGGATCCGATCTGAATCCGCTGCCCGGAACCCAGGTTGAAGTGGACTCGGTGGGCAAGCTGCTCAAATCGGCTGGGTGGCAGACGACTGAATACACTGGCGACCTGGCCCTCAAGGACACCGTCACCCAGGCACGCGGGCCGCGTCTGGTCCATATCGCTACGCATGGATTCTTTTTGTCCGACGAGGAACTGAAGGCCGCGGCAGAGGCCGAGGGCAAGCCTGCGAATGTAAATGAAGATCCGATGTTGCGTGCGGGATTGTTTTTCGCTGGGGCCAACCGCGTCAGGCAAGGTGCAGCGCCTGAGGCCGGCGTGGACGATGGAGTGTTGACGGCCTACGAGGCCAGCCAACTCAATCTGGAAGGAACGGAACTGGTGGTTCTGAGCGCCTGTGAAACGGGGTTGGGAAAGGAGTTGAACGTCGATGGAGTCTTCGGATTGCGGCGCGGGCTGGAGGAGGCCGGGGCGGGCTCTTTATTGATGAGCATGTGGTCGGTTCCGGACAAGGAGACAGAGGAGCTAATGTCGTTGTTTTATGCAAAGTGGCTGGGTGGGATGGATAAGCCCGAGGCCCTGCGCCAGGCGCAACTGGAAGAGCGCGAGACAGTGAGGAAGCGTTACGGGAAGGATCTTCCGTTTTACTGGGGAGCGTTTGTGCTGATCGGGAAATGAAGTGGAACAGGCTGACTGTTATCGAGAGGTCATGGGTTTGCTTAGCGCTTGTTCAGAGTTTGAACAACGTACCTTCAAAAGGACTCCGGCCCGGCACTTGATCAACGTGCCGGGCCGGAGTTTTCATCGCGCTAGCAAATCATTGGTGAACTGTGAACGGCAAATCTTTCGACCTGCGGTTCACAGTGCGCTTGGTTAGTAGTAAATCTTCGCTGAGAATTGGATCTGACGGGGAGCATAGGGAGCGCCTCTGTCTGATCCGATTGCACCGAAGGTTCCACTGGTGTAGTCGCCCGAGCTTCCGACTGCCACGACGCCGTTTCCGCCGAAGTTCGGCTGATTGAAGTTCGGATGGTTGGTGATGTTGTAGAACTCCGAGCGGAACGAAAGCATGAATCTCTCGGTCAACTTGAAGTTCTTGAACGCGGAGAAATCAAGGCGATGGAATCCGGGTCCCGGAATCATATCGCGCTTGAAGCCCAGGGCTCCGACACCGCTGATCGGAACGCAATTTGTAGCGGTGGGATTCGGTTGAAGTGTTGACAAGGGTCCTGGATTGCCTCCTACAGCCGGTACGTACAACGGGCACGCCTGGCTGAAGGCCGCAGGGTTTCCGATCCAGAACGGATCATGCACGCCGCCCTGGCTCTTGACCTTGATGCCCAGTTGCGGGTCCTGGCCGGGGATCTTGATATCGTTGCAGCCCGGACCTGAGACAACGCCGGTATGGCAGGCGAAGCCGAGCGGTTGCCCGCCCTGCAAGGTGAGGATCCAGTTGGTGGCCCAGCCGCCGAGAATAGCGTTGGCGATGCCGCCCTGGTTCATGAACGGCTTATCTTTTCCGAAAGGCAGTTCATAGTTACCGCTGAAGTGAAGCACCTGGCGGATGTCAAAGTCGGCCAAGGCGTAGTCAAACTTCGGACCGAGCCCCGGGATCGCGACGGCGCGAAGCGTGTCGGCGTTGGTGCCGTTCAGCAGATCGCCACCGTCGCCCATTGCCTTGGAGTAGGTATAGGTGAACAGGAAGGTGAGCCCTGCCGAGGTTTGTTTTTGAAGCGTGGTCTGCAAGCCGTGATACGAGCTTGTACCGACGTTCGCCTGATAGCTGCCACCACCGAAATCCGGAAATGGATAGCAGCTCACCCCACCAGTGATTCCACCACCAAAGGTTCCGTAGGGGCAACCCGTGCCTGTGGTGATACCGGCAGGCAGAAGTTGGTTCACGTTGTGGTAGCCGATGCCGCGCTGCAGGTTGTTGTCATGCGTGTAGACGTACGCCACATTCAACGACAGCGACGGCATGACGGAGTACTGGAAGGCAAGGTTTGCGGCCGTCGCTACCGGGGTCTGGTAGTTGAACTGCAGACCCTGGAGGCCGATGTTCTTGGCATTGACCACCTTCGGGTCGAACTGGATGCAGGAGAATCCAGACTCGATGACCGCAGTGCCGCCTGGACCAGCCGTGGCGCAGCCTTGGAAGGCGGTGTTGAACCTGACCGGCGCAATCTGTGAAACGATGCCCGCATGCGGGTCGGAGGGATCCGCAGTCACGCCGTATCCGAAGTTGAACACGAACGGATAGTTCTCGCCGATGTTCGGACCATATCCCTGGTTCTCAAACGAGTTGTAGAACATACCAACTCCGCCGCGTCCGACAAGCTTGCGTGTGATCTGGTAGCTGACGCCTATGCGCGGAGAGAAGTTGAGCCTTTGTACTTGCAGCAGCCCTTGTCCGTACTTATCCGTCTTGTCCAGAGTGATGCCATTAGCCGATAGAAGATCGACCATGCCAAGGCACGTGCCGCCGGAACAAGTCGAGTTCGTCGACAGCGTCCGGTTATCCTTTCCGCTGGCCGGAATGATGAAAGTCGGATTGCCAAGCCCATACGCCGGCAACGCCGTCGGTACGAAGTTTGCCTGCCCGCCGTTGGTTTCGTTGATGGGGCCAAAATTATCCCAGCGGACGCCGAGATTCAGTGTCATCTTTGCCGTCATCTTCCAATCGTCCTGGAAGTAGAGGGCCATGTATTTCTTCGCATCGTAGGTCTTGTTGATGTTGGAGGCGGTGACGCTCTGTGAGCCTCCGGAATAGTCGTAGCCGTTCCCGCTCGTATTCGAGTAAATGTACGGGGCTGGAGTCAGCAGGAATTGGGCCATGCCGCCCGTCGTGGCGCCCTGGTTCGGAATATCCGTGTACGTGCCGTTGTACTGGAAGTAGCCATGCGAAGCCACAGGCTGCAGGGTTGAGAACTTCGCGTTCTGGAACTCGAAGCCCATCTTGAAGCTGTGCTTGCCATAGTTCCGGGTGAAGTCGTCGGTGAACTGGACGGTCGCCGTCGCTTCGTCCGAGGGCAGGTACTCGTTGCTGCCAAGCGTCTGCAAATTGGAGATTACGATGCCCGGCAGGCCGCCGTTCTCGGGTCCGGCTGTAGGCGGTTGCGGGATGCTGGAGATCCCATACTTCGCGGGAATCCCCGTCTGGGTGGCGACGGGACCGAAGCGCGTGGTATGCAGATGAGCGAAGCCGGCACGTGCCTGGTTGATCACGTTGGGGGTGAATACATGCGTGTACGCCGCGACCATCTGAGCCGATTTCGCGGTCTGAACGCCCTGCTGGAAGGCGCCGCCGTCGGCTTCTCCCGTAAACGGTCCGGGAATGAACTCCGGATCGTCAGAGTAGCTGAAGCGACCAAATATCTGGTCCTTGTCGCTGGGGTTGAAGTCTTCGCGCGTATCGAATTGGTTGGCGTGCTCAAACAGAGCCGGGCTGGCCTGGTAAATGCTGAACGGCGCGGACCCCGCATTCGCCACGGGATAAAGGTTCAGCAACTTCACGGCGTTTTGATCGATGCGGCTGTTCGGAAGGATGTTGAGGTCGGGGCAGGCCGCGAGCGTATAGGTCTTGGTTGAGGGAGCGCATGCGGTGCTGAATGGATCGCGCACGTAACCGGCGCCGCCGGTGTTCGTCAAGCCGGAGACCGGATCGGGCTGCTCCGGCGCCGACGTACCGGGTTGTGGCGGGATCGAGGATGGTGCCGCGCTGGATGCTACGGCCCAGGATATCGGTTCTGGCTGCGCCCGCGTTCTGTATAAGGCTGTCCTGCTGATCGGTGTAGGCAGAACTATCGATCGGGCTTTTCCGTTCATTCGCTGTCGGCACCTGCGGAGCAACCGAGGTTCCCTGCACGCGACGCGTGCCCTGGTAGTCGCCGAAGAAGAATACCTTGTTCTTGATGATGGGGCCGCCGCCTGTGGCTCCGAACTGGTTGAGGCGCAGTTCGCCCTTGTGCGGTTTCGTTGAGTTGTCTTCAAACCAATCGGCCGCGTCCAACTTATCATTGCGGAAGAATTCCCACACGTCGCCGTGGATGGCGTTGGTGCCGGATTTGACGGTGGCATTCATAACCGCGCCTGCGGCACGGCCAAGCTGGGCGCTGTAGTCGCTGGTCTGCACCTTGAATTCCTGGATGGCATCCGGCGGCGGCAGAATCACGTAGTTGGTGCCGTTGAGGAAGTCGACGTTGTCGGAGTTGTTGTCGATGCCGTCAAGCAGGTAGTTGTTCTGCGCTGGCCGCTCGCCATTGGCAGAGAAGGCGCCTGATGCTGCGTTGCCGCGGGTGTCCGCCTGTGGGGTCTGCATGCCTGCGCCAAGCTGCGCAAGGAATGTGAAATTGCGCCCGTTGAGAGGAAGATCATTCACCTGCTGCCTTCCAATCGTCTGGCCGGTTGAAGCTTCCTCGGTCTGCAGCAGGGGAGGCGCCTCAGTCACTTGCACGGTCTCTGTCGCCGCACCGGGCTTGAGCGCGATATTTACCTGCAGTGCTTGTGCAATTTCCACCGTCAGGTTCGACTGCGTTGTTTTTGCAAAACCCTTGGCTGTTGCTGTAAGGGTGTAGTGTCCAATGCGGACCGGTGAAAATGTGTACGTACCGGAAGCTCCTGAATGCGTCTGCAGGGTGATGCCCTGATCCGTATTCAGCAGCGACACGATCGCGTCGGGGACGACGGCGCCGGTTGAATCCGTTACTGTACCGCTTATCGATCCTGAGTCCACCTGAGCGGATGCATACCTGCTAGAGAGCGAGAGGAAGCATGCACATACGAGGATCAGGTAGCCAACTTGCCTCATCCATTTGACGGTTTTGCGATCAAGGCCCATCCGAATATCCTCCGTGTTCCTAAACTGGTTTCTAATCGTTGATTCTGTGCGACTTGCGTTCTGGCAGTTTGCGTTTGGGTGGGATGAATGCCCAGCCAGTTGCTGGACTACATCACCGGTTTGAGGCAACTGAAAGCCTTTACAAACAGGAAGCAGACAGACACCTCTACGGAAAGACAAGCCACGCTACCAGTTGCTTATTTTGGTGTCAAGAAAAATAATTTGGCTTCCAAAAACTGTATTTATTGACGTTAGGCGTTTGGAGTCAATGGGCTACCGGCATGGTTGATCCTCGACGGGAAGGACGGTGGGAATCCGTGTGGGAACGGTATCCATGCGATCTGACAATTCATGGGTGGTCTTCCTGGCGCGGAATCTTGCGCTTGTATTGATAGGACATGGCGCTGGCACTATAATTCGCGGAGGCTTGGTCTCGAACCCATGAACAGCCACGAATACTGCGTGAAATCTACGATACGGAGTCTGCAGATGGAGCAGCAGATCTGCCCCGGCGCTGAGATGGGTTCCAATTTCGTTGTCGATCCGGGGTCGCTTGCTGATCCTTCCAAGCGAAGGTTCCTGCACGCAGCAGGAATGCTGATGGCCGGCATGCTGGTCACCGGGGCACGCGCGGATGAGAAAGCCCGCCAGGCCGCGGGTACAGGGCACAAGGTTGTCGTGGCCGTTCTGGGCGGCATGCGCCGCGATGAGAGTTTTTCAGCCGAGGGCGTGGCGAACATTCCACACCTGTCGGCAGACCTGCTTCCCCGATCGTTGTTTTATAACCATGCGCGCAACGAAGGCGTGACGGCACACTTCAACGCGATCTCAAGCATTCTGACCGGCAATTGGCAACGTGTGGACGACTGGGGAAGGATTGCGCCGACCACGCCTACGTTGTTTGAGCAATTCCGCAAGGGCTTCGGCGTCGATCGCAGCGATACCTGGGTTGTCGCCAGCAACAAGGCTCTCACCAACCTGATTGGGGCCAGCTCGGACTCAGGCTATGGACCGGCGTATGGCGCCAACGTTGTGTTTCCGAAGCAACTGATGCTCATGGCCGTGGTCGACGCTCTTCGCAATGGAAGAACCGGAAACATGGCAGACCGGAGCAAGGTTGAGGCTGAACTTGAAAGCGCCCTGGAAGGAAGCAACTACGAGGGGTTGGGCTGGAATGTGTTCGACGCTTCCAACCAACTGGATCCGCGCGTGCGAGGCAGCATTCAAAACGCCATTGCAGAGTTTGTGCGGAGCGGCGGCCCGACCTCCGGAGACGAACTCACGTTCTTCATGACCCGCGAAATTATGCGCAAGTTCGCACCACAGGTGCTGGTCGTCGCATTTTCCGACGTCGAAGCCGCGCACTTTGGCTCTTATGCTTTGCACACTTCGGGCATCAAAACTGCCGATCGCCTCACCTACCAACTGTGGCAGGAGATCGAGGCCAATCCCGATTACCGGGAACAAACGACTATGATTGTCCTGCCCGAATTCGGACGCGACCCCGACGGATCATCTACCAACGGATTCTTCAACCATCGCGCGAATACGGAATCTACGCGGGACACATGGATGATGGCGGTGGGCGCGGGCGTAGACAAGCCTCAAACGATCGAACGTCCTATTCGGCACATTGACATTTGCCCCACCCTTGCGGACCTGCTCGGTTGCACGCAGTTGAGCGCGCAAGGCCAGAGGATCGCGGAGATTGGCAGTTAGCCAGTTAGGATTTCGCCACCAAGAGATAGTTGAGCCGGGAAGGTAGCATGGGGATCGAGCAATCATTGCCGCAGGCACTTCAAGACGCTTTGGACAAGGGTTTGCTCAAACGGATACCGTTGACCTTTCTTCCCTTCGTCAATCAGCAGCTCAGACAGTGGAAAACCCTCTTTCCCAACGAAAGGCAGTCGGTTGAGCGACTGCTTCTTTTCGTAGCTGGCCTTACTCCCGATCAATCGGCGAACCTTTTCAGGAATGTGGTCGAGCTTGAAGTCAAGATGGGGGTCCACGGTTGGCAATTCAACACCAACGAACAGACCATCCAGAACTCTTCCCTGCTGGCCGCTTCACCCTACTTTCAGGAATGGCGCCAGGCAGTTCAGGGGGTCTACGACGACGCCGATGCGAGTGCGCTCAAGACCAACGGCGCGGCGGTTCAATCCGAGCGCAGGCTTGTTTTGCTCGACATTCCCCTGGACCTTCCCGTCAATGCGGGAACCATGTGGCGCCGCTGGCAGGGAATCGGCCGTCCCATCAAGGTGGATTTTTCCCAATCCGGCAACTCGAGCCCTGCCTTTGAAAGTCTCTTAATCGGCAAGACCGACAGCGCGGGGGGTCATAGTGCTGGACTCTTGGACTTAATCACAAGCCGTCGGGACTCCTCGCCTGCGAATACCTGGATCATCGACGCTGGAAAGGGCCTGGTCGACAGCGTTCTGAACAGCAACCTTTCGATCGATGCCTCTGCAAACGCCACAATTCTCGGCTATGCGCGGCTTGACCGCTACCGGCAGAACTTTTCGAGCGAGATGAACACGATACCGAAGGACCTTGGCGGAGCAGATGCGGTGATCGATCATCTTCGGACGGTTGACGTCATCCCGTGGTGTCCAGCCGAAGTGGCGGCGACCCCGGCGATTCGCGAATTCGTGCGCTCGCTTTATCTGAGCGGGAACGGCGCGGTCATTTTTGGCAACTCCTTCGTCCAGTGGGCAGCCTCTGAAGCGTTTCGCCGCGCCCGTCCTTTTTTCGTGGCCGCGCAATTCGGAACGCGCAGCAAGCCCAAGCCGTTCACGGGTGTGGCCATTTTTGACAATCCCGACACGGTGAATCCACTACCCGCCGTCGACGATTTGCCGGGTAGCGCCCTGGATGCACAAATGCTGGCGCTTTACGTCTGGCTGGCTGCCTATCGATACCCGGAATATCAGCGCTCAGCTGTTTGCGTGTGCCTCGCCGAGAGCTTGTCACAGGCCTACGTGGTCGCTCCGCCGGAATTTTCCCTTTGGAAGGAAACCGAACCGGTGTCGCTTGACCAACTCGGCAGCGCGCTCCGCGCCTGGATGGCGTAAAGCTGTTCTTCTCCGTGGTGTGCGCGCTCAAATCCAGAGCGCCTTTGTTCGCATCTGGCCCTGGTGCTATTCTGCGGGCACATAACTTGCAAAACGGAACCCTCCAGCATGACGCCTCCGGAAAACGAAAATCAAAGACTATCAAGGCGAGAATTGCTCAAGAGCCTGAGTCTTGCTCCGTTGCTGCTGCGTCCGTCTCCCTTCCATATATCCCCGTTTCTTTTCGCCCAGCCTGAGAGCAACACCGCATTTCCTTTCTCCGACGTTCGCTTGACGCCTCACTATCCCGCTAGATCTCCTTTAGCCGATGTTCTGAGTCTTGTCGCTCCGGGTTCGGATGAATACATCACGGAGAAATATGCAGTCGAGGTTGAGACTCTCCTCAAACAATGGAGCGAGAGCCTCAAGGCATCGATTCGCGGCATCTCATCGCTGGCAAAATCGCTCGACCCCATGATTGAAGCTTCCCCGCTGACTCCATCCGCGGAAATCCCGTTGCGTTCCGGATATGGAGTTGATGCAGTGCGAAGGCAGTTTGCCTCGGCGCCCGTCCGCGGACGAGAGCGATTTCTCCAGGAGTTGAAGGGCTGGCTCGGGAAGGTAGCGCGGGTGGAGACCGCTGAATTCGAAATCTATGGCGTCGAAGAGATCGCTGCGACTCCGCTGACGGTTCGCCTGGAAATCCGCTATGACATCGCGGCCACCCGCAACGATCAATCGCGCGAGGAGCGCGTGGGATCATGGCGCACCGAGTGGTCTTGCGATGAAACGGCAGCGTGGACAGCGCACCGATGGGAGGCCGGTGAAGAAATATTGAGCGTCGCAAATGGGCCTGGGTTTATCGACGTCACGCATCAAGCTCTCGGCGCAACCGAATCCTATAACCAGCAGATGATGCGCGGCGCCGACTATTGGCGCACCATCCTGGACGGCGCAGTTGGCGTGGATGTTTACTCCAACAACGGCGTTGCCGCAGGCGACTTCGACAATGACGGCTTTGACGATTTCTATGTCTGCCAGCCTTCCGGGCTGCCCAATCGGCTTTACCGCAATCGCGGCGACGGAACTTTTGAAGACGTAACAGAAAAAGCGGGAGTTGGCGTACTCGACAACAGCGCCTGCGCGCTGTTCGCCGACTTTCGGAATTTGGGCCTTCAGGATCTTCTTGTCGTTTGCGGTACCGGCCCGCTGCTCTTCCTCAATCAAGGCGACGGAACTTTTTCACTTAAGCCCGAGGCCTTCAAGTTTGCCAAACTCCCGCAGGGAACGTTCACGCACGCTGCCGTTGCCGACTACGATCGCGACGGCCGGCTCGACATTTATTTCTGCATGTATATGTATTACCTCGGCCTCGACCAGTATCACTATCCAATTCCCTATTACGACGCCCGCAACGGTCCACCGAATTGTCTATTTCACAATGAGGGGAACGGAGTTTTTGTGGAGCGGACTGAAGAGGCGGGGCTGAATGCGGATAACGACCGCTATAGTTTTTCATGCGCCTGGGGCGACTCGAACGGCAATGGGCTACCCGACCTTTTTGTCGTGAATGATTTCGGAAGTTCCCAGCTTTATCGCAACGATGGCAATGGAAAGTTCACAGTTGTCTCGCACCAGGCCAATGTGGAGGGTGTGGGAGCCGGCATGAGCTGCGCGTGGTGCGATTACGACAACGACGGCCACCAGGATGTTTACGTCCCCAGCATGTGGGAGGCGGCAGGCCAAAGAGTTTCAGGCCAAAAGCAGTTTCACGAAAATGCGCCGCAAAATATTCGCGAACTCTACCAGAGGCACGCGCGCGGCAACGCTCTCTATCGAAATAGTGGAGACGGAACATTTCAGAACGTCGGTCATCAGGCAAACGTTGAAATGGGCCGCTGGTCCTGGTCCTCGGATTTCTGGGACTTCGATCATGACGGCTATTCGGATCTCTACGTTGCAAACGGGTATCTCTCCGGAGTAGACCGCACCGACATGGCGAGTTTCTTCTGGCGTCAGGTGGTGGCCAAGTCATCAGAAGACGCAACCGGCGCGCCCGCTTACGAGCGCGGGTGGAACGCCATCAACGAACTGGTTCGATCGGACTCGACCTGGCACGGCTATGCAAGAAACGTCATGTTTGCCAACAACCGCGATGGCACATTTTCCGAGGTTTCCGGCCCCGTGGGTCTGGACTTTCTCGAGGATAGCCGAACCTTCGTTCTCGCCGATCTCGATCACGACGGACGGCTGGAAGTCATCCTCAAGAATCGCAACGCTCCCGAGCTGCGGATCTTGCACAATTCGATGAAAGACATCGGCCACTCACTGGCATTCCGTCTGCGCGGACACACGAGCAATCGCGACGCCATCGGAGCCGCAATTACTGTGGAAGCCGGCAAGCTCCGCCAGACAAAGTATCTTCAGGCAGGGTCCGGATTCCTGGCTCAGCATTCGAAGGAGCTCTTCTTCGGAGTGGGAGGAACTGAAGAATCGGTTCGGGCCACGATCCGCTGGCCGAATGGCCTCTCTCAGCAATTCGAAGGTCTGCCGGTCAACCATCGCATTGAACTCGAGGAAGGATCGGCTACGTTTACGGCGAAGCAGTTCGCCGCTGCCGCCTACACGCAGGCAGGTCCGCCGCCAGCTTTGGAACCGCTTCCTAGAAATGTTGAAACCTGGCTGATTGAACCTTTGAGGGCGCCTGCGTTTTCGCTCCCGGATCTGACCGGAAACATCCACGAACTGCAATCCTTCCGCGGAAGCTTTCTGCTACTCAACTTCTGGGCAACCACCGCGCCGCTCTCACAAGAGCAGTTGCGGCTTCTCCATCGGCACAGCGCGGAGCTGGCCACAAAGAAACTCCGCGTCCTGGCGATCAATGTGAATGAGGCGGCTGGCGCACAAGAGGCGCGAGCCTTCGCCGCGCAACAGGCGTTTTCGTTTCCGGTTCTTTTTGCGAGCGAGGAAACGGCCGGAATCTACAACATCATCTATCGTCACCTTTTCGATCGCCGCAGGAATCTTGGAATTCCAACCTCTTTCCTGCTCGACGCAGAGGGCATGATCGTCAAGGTGTACCAGGGGCCGATCGATCTTCGGCGCCTGATCGAGGACGTTGAGTCGGCACCTGCGAATTCGGCCTCGAGAACGCTGAAAGCTATTCCGTTCACGGGAACTTTGTACCAGGAGGCATTTCGCCGCAACGACTTTACCTACGGAGTCTCGTTTTTGCAGCAAGGCTATCTACAGCAGGCTTCGGAATCGTTTCTTGAGGTTGTCGCCGCCAAGCCGGAGGATCCGGACGCATACTACAACCTGGGCACGCTGAGCCTCAAAAAGAACGATATCACTGCGGCGCAAACCTACCTTGAGCGGGCTTTGAAACTGCGACCCGACTATCCAGAAGCGTGGAACAACCTTGGCATGATGGCCGCGCAGAAAGGAAATGCGGAAGACGCCATTCGGGATTTTCAGCAATCGCTGTTGCTGCGGCCTCGATACGCAATTGCACTTCTCAACCTGGGCAACGTCTACCGGAGACAGCGCGATTTCCCAAAGGCGGAGGAATGTCTCAACCATGCGCTTGAGATTCAACCCAGCGACCCTGAAGTCAACTACAGTCTTGGTATGCTTTATGCCCAGCAAAATCGGGCGGAGCGCGCAGCGGACTATTTGAGCAAGGCGATTGACCTGCGGCCGGATTATCCCGAAGCTCTGAACAACCTCGGCGTTCTCTTCGTCCGCGCGCAGGATTATGCGAAGGCCGAGGAGAAATTCAGAGCAGCGATCCGCGTGGCCCCTGGTTACGATCAGTCTTATCTCAACCTTGCCCGGCTCTTCGTGATCAATGGCAACACAGAAAAGGCAAAGGAAACATTGCAGGAGTTGCTTGACTTGCAACCCGGAAATCCGGCCGCAATTCAGGCTCTGCAAACGCTTCGCTGACGAACTTGATCTGTTACCGAGTGGCTTAGTCGACGGCGGCGCGCATGAACTTCTTGCTGGTTCCATCGGCTCATTCCGCGACTGCTTCGATTGCTATAATCAACGCCATCTATGATGTTTCCGCGCCGGCGCTTCCTTGGATCGTCTCTCTTCGTACTCGGCAGTACACTCACTGATGCTTTAGCGACTCCGCTTTGGAAGTGGAACGATCCACTCGTGGTGGAAGCCTCTGCACCGGAGTCGGCTTCGTCTCCTGTTCAGTTTGTGGATGTTGCTAAAGAAGCTGGTTTGAAAATTCCAAATGTCTGGGGCGGGATCACCACCAAGCGGCTCATTGTTGAAACCAAGGGAAGCGGGCTGGCTTTTTTCGATTACGACAATGACGGATGGCTCGACATTTATCTGACCAACGGAAATCGCCTGGATGCGCACTGGGCCGCCGGCAAGGAGCCGATCTCGCACTTGTACAAAAACAACCGCGACGGCACGTTTACTGATGTCACAGAGAAGTCGCGACTGGGCCGCACCGGATGGCAGACAGGCGTTTGTGTTGGCGATTACGACAACGACGGATGGGACGATCTCTATTGCTGCTTCTGGGGCCATAACATTCTCTTCCATAACAACGGAGATGGCACGTTCACCGATGTGACGCACAAGTCCGGCCTTGCGCAGAAAAAAGGCCGATGGGGCACTGGCTGCAATTTTCTCGATTATGACCGGGACGGTCACCTCGATCTATTCGTATGCAATTTCGTCAAGCTCGATCCAGACGGAGTGCCTTCGGCCAACGACATGAGTTTCTGTCAGTGGAAAGGTGTGCCCACGATGTGCGGTCCGCGCGGACTCCCTGGGGATACGAACTCGCTCTACCACAACAACGGCGACGGCACATTTACTGACGTCTCAGAGAAGGCTGGCATTCTCAAGCCCGGGCCGCGCTATTCCATTAGTGCTACTTCATGCGATTTCGACAACGACGGGTGGCCGGATATCTATGTTGCGGTGGACTCCGAACCAAGCATCCTGTTCCATAACAACCACGACGGCACGTTCACCGACATAGCAGTCATGGCCGGCTGCGCTTATAACGAGGACGGTAACGAACAGGCAGGAATGGGCCTCGCCGTGGCCGACTATGACTGTGACGGCTGGTTCGACATTTTCAAGACCAACTTTGTCGACGACACTAGCGATCTCTACCACAACAACGGCGACGGGACCTTCAGCGACCTGTCATCCAGTTCGGGAGTTGGAAGCAAAGGCTATGTGGCGTGGGGTTGCGGTTTTATTGATTATGACAACGATGGCTGGCCAGACATTGTTCAGGTCAACGGACATGTCTACCCGCAGGTTGATGCTTACAACTTTGGGGAAGCATTCAAGAATCCGCGGCTGGTCTACCGAAATCTCGGCAACGGCCATTTCCAGGATGTTTCGTTGCAGATGGGGCCTGGGATCACGGAGCGTTTTTCAAGCCGCGGAGCTGCTTTTGGAGACTACACCAACGACGGCGGCATGGACGTGCTTGTCTTGAACATGAACGATCTGCCTTCGCTGCTACACAACATCGGAGGCAACAAGCAGAACTGGATCAAGATCAAGCTGGTCGGGACCAAATGTAATCGCACGGCAATTGGAGCCCGGGCGCGTGTAACCGTCGGCAAACATATCCAGATGAACGAAGTGCAGAGCGGCTCAAGTGTGATGTCGCAGAGCGACCTGCGGCTTCACTTCGGTCTCGGAATGGCCAGCATCGTGGATTCGATCGAAGTCAAATGGCCGACCACGCAGAAGGTCGAACGTTTTGAGCAGATCAAAGCAAACCAAATCCTTACCATTCGCGAAGGGTCGGGAATCGTCGCATCGTTCAAGGCTTCAGCGAAATAGGGCGAGGTTGGAGGCAGGACAGGAAGACCGCCAAAGAGTGTCGAACGAGTCCATCTTCAGCGCGCATCCAGGAAAGTCGGTTGCCCGTTGACCAGGAACTGCTTGACCTCGCGCCGCTCGCGTTCGATATCAGCTGCCTGTTGCTTCTTCATTTCGTCGTGCAGTTGGAACTGCTGGTTGGCCTTTTCCTTCTCCCCTATGCGGTCGTAGGCTATCGCCAGCCGATAGTGAGCATCGACTAGATCTGGGTTGACTTCGATTGTCCTGGTGTAATCTTCAATCGCTTTCTCAAAGTTGCGCCGGGAATATTCGAGATTCCCAAGTTGTAGGAAGGCATTGCCGAATTTGGCGTCGATCGCCACCGCCTTGTTGAGCAACGTCTCCACACGTTGCAGAGATTGCGGATCGGTTGGCTGCGCCTGGCCCTTCAGGATCGACATCGCGTAATAGTAATTCGCAAGAGAGTTATCAGGTTGCAGCTTGACAAACCGCCCCAACCGCTCATCAACGCATGCCAATGGATTGGGCGCAACGGCCTCAATTTTCCCCATGAAGATGTACGGCTCGGGGTTTGCAGGACTGAGATCGGAGGCATCGCAGAGGCGTTGGGCGGCCTCTTCGTAGTGGGCACCGGCAAACAGAGCGGTTCCCAGCGCGGTTAACATTCTGACCGATTTTGGATATGCCTTGACCCCGTCTTGAAAAACCTCCTGTGCCTGCAGGATGGCTCGGTGAAGCAACAACTCACCGCCCCACTCGAAGTAATTTTCTTCGCTCGGATTGAGGCGAACTGCTCGCTCAAACTCGTGCACGGCCGTCACGGGATCTCCAGAGGCTTCGTCCAGTTCAGCTGCCAGGCGACACAGATCCCCGCTTTCGCCATACGCAAGCAATTTCCCGACATGTCCACGGGCCAGCGAGAAATCGCCGGCTCCTTTCAATGCCTGTGCCAGCCGATACTCGTTCTTATGATCGGCGGGATCAATCTGGTATGCCCTCTGAAGCAGGGGAATGGACTCCGCAAATCTGCCCGCATCGAGATAAAGATCGCCGAGCTGACTGTTCACCTCCGCATTATTGGGGGCGCTGGCAACGGCTGCACGCAGCTTGCCCTCAGGACCGTTGGCATCAATGGGAATGGGATTGGAATCTCCCGCAACGGGAGCTGCGCCGCTTGCTTTGAGAGCCAGTGTCTCGTGTGTGAGAGCCTCGCTGGTGCGCAGGCTTGTGTCAGCCCCGTGCCCACCAGCAGCAGTCCAATCGGTTACACCTGCAACACTAAAATTCGGCGTATCTGCAAATTCCATTACTTGATTGGAAGGCGGGACAGAGCCGTTGTAATCTGTATGAACTTGAGTTGAGTCCTCGAGGACCAGGTCCACCTGCTTTTGCTCTCCCGAAGACAATGAGGCAATGGGAGTGGTGCGGCTGATCGATCCGTACTTCTGCGCGGACAGGAGATACTTACCGGTCGATGGCGCGGAAAATACAAAGACCCCTGCAGCGTTTGTTTTCGTCTCCTGGCGAACTGGCTCACCTTCGCGCTCAAGCCGGACAGATGCGTCGCCGACAGGCTTCCCGCTCGAGTTGAAAACTCTGCCTTGGATCGTGACCTCGTCGGATGACTGCGCGGAGATGCTTTGCGCAAAGGATGCCTGAACTGAGATACAGAACAGCAGAGCGAATGGGCCGAGAACACGAAAAAGATAAAGACGCTTCCTTGCTTCAGATGAAGACTGCGGTCTGCGTGAGCCGTTTATTCTAACCCTCAATTCTTCACCCTCGAAAACGCAGTCAACTGTGCTTCAAGTCAGCGTCTGCAACTATCGCCTTGCTGCTGAAGCGGCACCTCTAATTGAATTGCAGTCTCATTCTATCGCCATGGAGTGAGCGTAAAATTCAAGGACGAAGCGGCAACCTCGGACTCGATTGCTTTCGGCACGGCACCCGCTGGCATAGGGGCGGGCGCGTCCAGCCGCTCCTTCTCGAAAACTGCTACTGCCCGGTGACAGCCTTCTTCTCGGTGCAGAACATGGCGATGGCTTCAATTTCTATCAGCAATTCAGGCCGGCAGAGGATGGCCTGGATACCGGTGGACGCAGGCAGCGGATCAAGTGCCAACTCCTTGAAAAATGCGGTGCGCTCCTCGTTGAAAGCTTCATAGTCGCGGTCGATGTCGCGCAGGTAGCAGGTGGTCCGCACAATATCGTGCCAGCTGGCTCCTTCGCTGGCCAGCAACCCAGTGATATTGGCAAGGGTACGCCGCATCTGGGCGCGGAAGTCGCCAATATGAATGCTCTTGCCGCTCTCATCGATCGATGCGGTGCCGGAGATGAGCAGAATGGTCAACCCATTGAGATCAATCCTCATGCCCCTTGAGAACGAGCTGGGCTTGGCATATGCGAATGCTTCGTTGAGCACTTCGTGGTTTGTGATGGCGCGTTTCTTGACCGGGACCTGCGCAATGGCCTCTGTGATTTTGGAAAAGTTGTTCATTCTGCTCACTCCCAGCTTCTAATGTACTTTCCATTCGAAGAACGCCATGGCCTTAGGGCCATACATATAGATTAATCTCCCCCAAAAAAGCGATCCACGGACAGCACATTTGCAAGGAGATCCCCAAAGGAGGGCGTTTCGGTATATTATCCAGATGCAATTTTCGAGGGGTTTCGAAACGCTCTATATTTTCAGTTCGCAGGACTATTTAACGGAGGCAACATGAAAACCTTTTCACGCCGCGATTTGCTGAAGTCCAGTCTATTGGCACCGGCCGCTGTAGCCGCCCACGGCATGGGACCTGTCGGAGCCGCAATCCAGGCTTCCGGAGCTGACCCAACCCCGCAGTCTTCTGACGCCAAGCCAAAACCTGCAACAGCTGGTGCGGGCCGCGAACGGTTGCTTCTTGACTTTGGATGGCGCTTCCACCTCGGCAATGCAAATGATCCGACAAAGGATTTCTCTTACGGTCTGGGGCGAAGTGGCACCTTTCAGAAAACCGGGAACTTTCTGCCTGCCGGCAGCCTGGCCTTCGACGATAGCGACTGGCGGTCTGTCGATTTGCCCCATGACTGGGCCATCGAGCTGCCGTTCGAGAACGACCGCGCGCTTTCCAGTAAAGGATTCTACCCGTTGGGTCGTACCTACCCTGCCACGAGCGTGGGTTGGTATCGCCGCATCTTCGAGCTTTCTGAAGCTGACGCCGGAAAGCGAATCTCCCTCGAGTTCGACGGCTCTTACCGGGAGACCATGGTGGTCTTCAACGGCTTTTACATTGGCCACCACAGCGGTGGATACGACCCATTCAGTTTTGACGTAACCGACTTCGCCACACCCGGCGGAAAGAATGTATTGCTGGTGCGCGTGGATGCCACATCGAGCGATGGCTGGTTCTATGAAGGTGCCGGGCTTTACAGGCATGTCTGGCTAAAGAAGACCAGCCCGGTCCACGTGAAGCAATGGGGAACCTTCGTCACCGCCCAGGTCAAGCCAGGCGAAGCCGCTCTATCCATCCGTACGGAAGTGGAGAACCAGGGCGTGACCGCGCAGGACGTCCGCGTGATCTCGACGGTTCTCGATCCGGCGGGCAAGGAGGCAGGAAAAGCAGTTACGGCTTTCTCGTCGGTTCCGGGAGTTGGTGAACAGACCTACAAGCAGGAGTTGACCGTCAGGAAACCGCTGCTGTGGTCACTCGAAGAGCGGAATCTCTACAGGCTGGTGACAGAAGTGAGAGCCGGCAGTGACATCGTGGATCGCTACGAGACGCCGTTTGGTATACGCGACGTGAAGTTCGATGCGGAAAAGGGATTCTTCCTCAATGGGAAATCTGTAAAGCTGAAGGGCACATGCAATCACCAGGACCACGCGGGCGTGGGAGCGGCGGTTCCAGATGCCGTGCAGTACTACCGCATTCGCAGGCTTCAGGATATGGGTTGCAATTCCCTGCGCACGTCGCACAATCCTCCTACTCCTGAACTGCTCAACGCCTGTGACGAATTGGGCATGCTTGTCTTCGATGAGACGCGCATGATGTCTTCAAACCCTGAGGGCCTGAGTCAATTCAAAGATCTTGTGAGAAGAGATCGAAATCATCCCAGCGTCTTTATGTGGTCCATGGGAAATGAAGAAGGCGAGGCGAATACAGAAACGGGATTGAAGATTTTGACTGTGATGAAAGCTGTCGCAACCGAACAGGATGGTTCACGGCCGGTGTCAATCGCGCCAATCCGCGCAATTGGTGTCGGCGGCCTGGTGGAGTGCGACGTGATGGGCTACAACTACATGGACCCCGGCGCGGAAGCCTACCACAAGGCGCATCCCGAAAAGCCGGTCATCGGTACTGAAACCGTGAGCGCGGTAGGCACGCGCGGAATTTACGTCACCGACTTCACCAAAGGCTATGTAGGTTCGTACGATCCCTACACCACCACGGGCCGGGCCTCGGCTGAAGGGTGGTGGCGCTTCTGCAATTCGCGGCCGTGGCTCTCAGGCGGCTTTGTCTGGACAGGGTTTGACTATCGCGGTGAGCCCTCGCCGAACGAGTGGCCCAACATCAGTTCGCAGTATGGGATCATCGATACCTGCGGATTTCCCAAAGACTCGTTCTACTACTACAAATCGTGGTGGACGGCCGAGCCGGTCTTGCACGTCTTTCCACATTGGAATTGGCCCGGCATGGAAGGAAAAGAGATCGCAGTATGGGTCTACTCGAACCTGGACAAGGCGGAGTTGTTTTTGAACGGCCAGAGCCTGGGCGCAAAGGATATGACCAAGGACTCGCACCTTGCGTGGAACGTGACGTATGCTCCCGGCACCATCGAAGCACGCGGTTTCAAAGCGGGCAAGCAGGTGATGACGGCAAAGCGCGAGACGACGGGCGCAGCGGCGAAATTGGTGATGACTGCGGACCGCATGGAGATCTCCGCCGATGGTGAGGACGTGGCCATGTTCACTGTCGAAGTTCAGGATGCGCAAGGCCGCGTTGTGCCCATCACCGATAACGAAGTTACTTTCAGCGTCTCGGGGAAGGGGCGGCTGATCGGAACCGGGAACGGGGACCCCACCAATCAGGAACCAGACAAGGGCACGGCGCGAAAGGCCTTCTGTGGCCTTTGCATGGCGATTGTCCAATCGACCAAGACAGATGGGAGTATTACCGTGGAGGCGGCTTCTCCGGGGATCGCAACGGAAAGCGTAACCATCGCAGCAAAGCCGGCGACGCTGCGGCCGCAAGTGGCAGCCTGGGAACGCGAGGTGCCAACCGGTGCGGGCATCACCGGACTGTGGAGACCAATACCGAACGCAAGCGCCGCTGCCAACCCGCTCGCGGCTCTCATTGGCGACGACACTTCGATCTTCACTCTGCGGCAGAATGGTCCCACTCTTGATGGCATTGTTGAGGGTGGCGGCGGCGGCGTTTTTGGCGGAAGCGACGCAGGCGTCAAAATTGAGGAAGGCAAAGTGGATGGCGACAGTGTTTCCTTCAAGGCAGGCGCCAGCAGCTATTCGGGAACCATCAAGGATGATCGCATTGAACTCAAGCGAACCATGGCGCCGCGCTTTCCACCGCCTCACGTCACTGAGCCGACCGGGCCGCGGCCGGCGATCGGGCCTCCGCCGGATGGATCGGATCCATCGAGAAATCCGAACATGCGCCTGGCTCCGACGACCCCGCTGGTTCTGCATCGGGTCCAGCGATAGAGCGAGACCCATGCATGTCAATGGCGATCGGTTTTTTCTGAAGCCGATCGCCAAGGGTGCTGGAGTGCCCGGTACGAAATCGGACGACAATTGCAGAAAAGACACACCGGCCAAAGTAGACCTGGTGTGCCGAAAAGCTATGTTTTGTTGGAAAGTTTGGAGGCGCGGGCCGGGATCGAACCGGCGCATAAAGGTTTTGCAGACCTCTCCCTTACCACTTGGGTACCGCGCCTTGGCAGGGCTGCCTTATGGACTATGTTTGCTTCGCTCCAAACCGCCGTAGCCAACCCGGTTACAACCGGAGGGCGGATTGGAGCGGGAGACGAGATTTGAACTCGCGACCCTCGCCTTGGCAAGGCGATGCTCTACCACTGAGCTACTCCCGCATAAGTGCAAGTTAGAGTATACCGGGCGGCCGAAATTGGGTCAAACCGCGCCCCTGCCCCCACTTGCTGCACTTCCAGCCCATTTTCAGGCCGGTTGAACGGCCGCCTGTACCGGCAGTGCTTCCCCGGCACGCGAACCCTTTTCCTCGCGCACAATCTGCCCGTCGCGCATATACAAAATCCGGCTCGCCACGGCCGCCGCCTCCGGGTTGTGCGTAATCATGAGCGTCGTCTGGCCGAGCTCCCGGTTTGAGCGCATCAGCATGTGCAGCACCGCGTCGGAGTTCTGCGTGTCCAGGTTGCCCGTTGGCTCATCTGCCAGCACAATCGCCGGCTTGGTCACCAGTGCCCGAGCTATCGCCACGCGCTGCTGTTCCCCGCCGCTTAACTCGGCCGGTCTGTGATTCAACCTCCCTTTGATGGACAGCATGTCGCTCAAGTGGTCCAGGTAAGCCCGGTCGAGCGGCCCCTTGCGCCCGCTGATCTCGTACGCGATCTCGATGTTGCCCATCGCCGAAAGCGTTGGCAGCAAATTGAACTTCTGGAACACAAACCCGATCCGGTGTTTCCTGAGTTTCGTCCGCTCAGCGTCGTCGAGCGTCGCAAAGTCCACGCCGTCAATGACGACCCGCCCCGCGCTTGCCCGCGTCAATCCACCTAAAAGATAGAAAAGCGTGGACTTGCCCGAACCGGATGGCCCGACGATGGCCACAAACTCGCCCTTCTTGACCTCGAGGGAAACGCCGCGCACGGCGCTCACCTCGAGCTTGCCCGCCGCGTATACCTTGACCAGGTTTTCGGCCAGAATAATCTGTGAGTTTTCGTCTGCTTGCACTCTTCGATTGTAAATGGAGCCCCCGTTGCGCCCCGCGCCCGCCAGACCGCCCGGCTACCCCTGGAGCCCCTACCCGTGCAAAGCGTAAAATCGAGTCTTCGTGCACGAACTTTCCATTGCGGCCAGCATCGTCGAAGCGGTCACTGAATCCGCCGCGGCCTATCCCGGCGCTCGCGTCCTTCAGGTCCGGTTGCGCGTTGGCGCCCTCGCCTCGGTCGTGGAAGATTCCCTCCAGTTCTGCTGGGAAATCACCGTTGAGGGGACTCCGCTGCAGGGCTCCCAACTCGTCGTCGACATCGTCCCCGTTGTTGCCCATTGTGGGGCGTGCGGCAAAGAAGGGGAACTTAAGAGCCTGCAGAGTTTTCGATGTCCCCACTGCGACGAACCCGTTTCCGACCTTCGCCAGGGGCGCGAGCTTGAAATCGAATCAATCGAGATCGAAGACGTCACTGCGCCCAAATGAGGTCAGTACAGTCCACGAACACTCCATTCGTATAACTCTCAGCAGTTGAGGAAAAGGAATGACCACAAGAATCGTCGAGTTGCGACGCGGAATTCTCAAAAAGAACGACGAACTGGCTGCAGGCCTGCGCACCCGTTACTCGGCTGCCGGAGTGCTCGTCCTCAACCTCGTCTCCAGCCCCGGTACGGGCAAGACCGCGTTCCTCGAGCTAACCCTGCGCGAACTGCGCACCCGTGGAAGTCGTGTTGCTGCCCTCGTCGGAGATCTTGAAACCGACAACGACGCCCGGCGCCTGGCCTCGAGCGGCGCGCCCGTCCGCCAGATCAACACCCACGGCATCTGCCACCTCGACGCCGACATGATCGACAAGCATCTCGCCGGATGGGAGGGTGTCGAACTCGATGGCCTCGACTACCTCTTCATTGAGAACGTTGGTAATCTTGTGTGCCCCTCCAGCTACGACCTCGGCGAAAAGATCCGCGTCGCGCTGCTCAGCGTAACCGAGGGCGAAGACAAGCCGCTGAAGTATCCAACGTTGTTCAACTCCGCTGACGCTGCCGTCATCACCAAGATGGACATCGCCGAGCCGTGCGGCTTCAATCGCGACCTGGCGCTCAAGAACATCAACGAAATTCGCCCCGGCATCCGCATCTTCGAAACCTCTGCCAAAACCGGTGCGGGCATGGACGACTGGCTGGTGTATTTGACTGAAGCGCGGGGCTGAAGCCGGCTCCTTCCGCTATTCCTCACAAGCCCGTTCAGATTGCGTTACTCGAAGCGCTTGCGCAGAACCCAGGTCGTCATGCAGCGAAGTTCCTGCACGATCGTCGTCTTCAGCGGGTCAACGAGTACTGCATTCAGCTCATCTGTCAAATCCAGAAGCATCTCTTCATCCACCAGGAACCACTTGGAACCATCGCCTATCACAAAGAGATTGCCGCCGGCCCGCTCGAAGTCCATTCCAATTCTGGAGCCTAGCCGGCAGAACAGCATACCACCCGGCCTCAGCACCCGCCATAGCTCCGTCAGCATAGCTCTGAAATTCTCTTCATCCCGGGCAAAGTGAAGCACCGAATTGCAGATCACTACGTCTGCAAACCCATCGCGAAACGGCATCTCTTCAATGTGCCCCACCTGGAAGTTCTCCGCTGGCAATCCGGTCATGAGCGAAGCTGAAAGCTGGCGGACATGCTCAACACAGTCGGCATCCGCATCGAGTGCAAAAACTTCACACCCTTCGCGCAGCAGATGGACAAGGTTCCTTCCGTGTCCGCAGCCGGCGTCGAGTACACGCATGCCCGGGGCGATGTTTCCTCGCAAAATCTGATCGAATACGTAAATATCAATCTGGCCGAATTGCTCCCGAATCTTTACCGCCACTCTCTCACCATCCAAACCGGCTGCGTTTCCATTCGCTGACCTGCATTCGACCCAACCTCTCGCACTCGATCGTGCCTTCGGGCTTGTCTTGGCGCATTGAAAGGTGTAAAGCCCACTCGCGCGTCGCGGCAGGCGACAGGCACGGCTTCTCTCGTTGCGAACCCCGCAGAGCGGAATGCTTTCCTTTAGGCCATCAGGGCGCCATCATTTCCCGCAGCAGACCACCCTAAGCGTACCCGGCCCCACGAAATGGTATTCGGTCCCGGATCACAAACATCCGCCCTGTGATCAACCCGAAAGCAAATCCGCCCACGTGCGCCATGTAGGCGACTCCGCCCGATTGCGAATTCGCTACTACACCAACATTCCAAATCTGCGTAAGGATCCAAAAACCAATCAGCACCACTGCCGGAATATACGTCACACGAATGATGATCAGAAACCACACCAGAGTGCGAATCCTGTCCCTGGGAAACGTCACAATGAACGCGCCCATTACCGCTGCAATAGCGCCACTCGCGCCCAGGCATGAAATCGTCGAGTTGGGGTCTGCCAGAATCTGCGCCATCATCGCCGTCACGCCACCGGCAAGATAAAAAATCACGTAGCGCGCGTGCCCCATCACGTCTTCCATCGCCGGGCCAAACGCCCACAGGAAAACCATGTTGCCAATAATGTGCATCCAGCTCGCGTGCATGAACATTGAGGTCAGCAGCGTAATCGAGTGATGTCCATGCGTAATCCGCACTGGAATGGCAGACCACGTTCGCACAAACCGCTCGCCGCCGCCCAACTCCTGAAGAAAGACGAGAACGTTCACGACGATGATCAGCAGCGTCGCCACGGCGGCTCCGCGCGGACGCCGCGATGCATCGCCCAGTGGTACCAGGGCACCCATTACATGCCGCCCTTGCCCAGCAGGATGCCGATTCCGTACGTTACGGCGCCTTCGACCGCACCCACCACCGTCATCTCCAGCCCCGACGACCACCACGACCGCACCGTGATGAGGCTCTTGGCCGCGCCCACCGCGAAATGCGCGGCCAGCGAAACTACCGCCGCCGCAATCACCGCTTCAACGCCGCTCAAAAAGAAAAACGGAATCACCGGAATCATCGCGCCAACCGCCGTCGAAAGTGCACCCGAGCTGGCTGACACCAGCGGATTGGACAGTGCCTCCTCTGATGTGCCGAGCCGTTCGCTCGCCAGCGCCCGAAGCAGTTGCTCGGGATCGTTCGCAATGTGGCTTACCATGTGCAACGCGTCCGCTTCGGGCAGGCCCTTCACCTGGTAGTACAGCGAGAGCAACTCCCGCGCCTCAGGCCCGTTCATCGCAATAGCTTCCCGTTCCCTGGACAGCTCCGCATGGTAAATCTCGCGTTCGCTTTTTGCCGCCAGGTACGCGCCCGAACCCATCGACAAGGCCGAGGCAATCATGCCCGAAAGGCCCGCCAGCAGCACGTATTTGCTGTCGCCCGCCGTCGCGCCGGAGACGCCGGAGACAATTCCGAAGATCGCACCCAGTCCGTCGTTTACGCCATAGATTGCGTCGCCAATCCACGCTCCCGGCTGCTTGCGCCCTTCGTTCCGCTTGGCCAGCAGCTCGTTCAGCACCGCCTGTGCCTCAATTTTCGGCGCGCCCGCGGGAGCCGTGTAGTGCCCGCGCAACAGCGATCCCAGCT
The DNA here is from genome assembly GCA_963820245.1 of uncultured Acidobacteriaceae bacterium. GTDB lineage: Bacteria > Acidobacteriota > Terriglobia > Terriglobales > Acidobacteriaceae > Telmatobacter. Next base: position 77,536 of record CAWFZC010000013.1, read on the forward strand.
CCCGATAGTGATCCTTCTCGTCCTCAATTACGTGGTCGAGAATCGCGTTCGATCCCTCGTCGCCAAGAGCCTTCAGTTGCTCGCCGTAGCTGGCAATGTGCCGGCTCTCCTCAATCTCCAGCCGCCGCAGTGCCATGCGTATTCCGCCCGCGCGGTTCGCCAGCGAATCGGCCTCGCCCCCAGGGTTGCCCTTGTACACAGGCTCCGGCCCGCCCAGTTCCTTGATCCGTTCAGCCCACAGATCGGCATGTTCCAGCTCCGCCGTAGCCAAGTGCCGCAGCACCTGCGCGCGCACAGGTTCCGTGTCCCGATCTGCCAGAGCCTTGTAAGTGGAGTAGCCCTCCATCTCGGCCTGCCAGTTCCCTTCCAGGCACTCAAGAATCTTCTTCAGCTTTGCCGGACTCAGCGTTGCACTTGCCATGCGTCTTTACCTGCCTTGTAGTGAGAATAGCGGAAAACGCCGCTCAGCCGGTAGCCGCCACCCAGCCTCAGCGCGCGCCGGCCCTCATCGCCAGTCGGCGTACCATTGAGGCGCATGTCCCGAAGAACAAAAACTGGCAAGCCCGGGCCGCGCAAGCTACGCTCGCGCAAACAGAATCTGCTTTTGGCGGCCGTTGTCGCCATTGCCCTGTTGCTGCTTTTATTGCGGATGGTCAGCTTTGTCGCTGGCCATCACCGCCTATGACCGCGAGCCCTTCGCCGACTGCCATGCCTTTGCAAATTTCCAATGAATGTAGACAGAGTGGTTCAGATGCTGGAGCAGGCCTTCGCGCCCATCCAGAAATCCGGCGCGAAGAATGTAGTTATAAACAAACGTCGCCGCAGGATTCAGCACCGCATTCCAAACAAGCGCGAACGGCGTACGCGGCGCCCGCCCCGCATCCACCAGCATGCGCGCACCGGCTGAGCTATATCGATTCATGTGCTCGATGTATTCCTCGAGCGTCGCGTAGCAGTGGTGAATCAGGTGCCCGCGCAACTGCCCAACTGTCGCTTGGGATGGCTCGACCATCTCCATGGTTTCGTGCACCGGCCGCTGCGCAAACCGCGCCGCCCCGCGCCGGAAAAGTCTTAGTTTTGAATCGGGCCAGTAGCCGCCATGCCTAAGCGCCCGGCCCAAGAAATGATTGAGGCGCGGAACGCGATAAACACTCAGCGCCGGCTCCCCTTTGAGGAGTTCGTCGATCTCCCGCGCAAGCTCTGCGCTCACTTCCTCGTCCGCATCGAGCGACAACACCCACTCGCCTGTGGCGTGGGCAATGGCGGAGTTCTTCTGTCCGGCAAACCCCTTCCACGGCTCCTCGAAAACCAGCGCTCCGGCCTTCCGCGCAGCCTCAACAGTCCCATCCGTCGACCCCGAGTCCACCACCACAATCTCGTGCGCCCACGCTACGCTCTTGAGCGTGCGCGGCAGGTTGGCTGCCTCGTTCAACGTAATCAGCACAACAGAGAGCGTCTTCGCCATCGAGCCAAGAATAACCTTTCCGACCCCTCGAAAGTTGCATATTCCTCATCGCGCTTCGGTGCTAACCTTCCACGCATGGCAGAGTTCCCCACCAACCCCACTCGCCTCGATCCCTACAAGAATTTCAACTTCCGCGTGAAGTGGGACAACAAGTACATCCCCGCAATTTCGCGCGTCTCCGGTCTGCTGCGCACCACCGGCGTGGTCGAGCATCGCGAAGGCGGCGATGCCAGCAGCGGCCGCAAATCTCCGGCACTTACGCAGTACGAGGCCATCACGCTCGAGCGCGGCCTTACCGACGATCCTTCCTTTGAAGCCTGGGCAAACCTGGTCTGGCAATACGGCGCAGGTTTTGGCTCCGAATCTTCGCTGAACGAATTCCGCAAGGACATTTTTATCGAGCTCTACAACGAAGCCGGCCAGCTAGTTCGGTCCTACAAGGTTCATCGCTGCTGGCCTTCGGAGTACCGCCCGCTCTCCCCGCTCGACTCTGACGATGCTGAGATCGTTGTCGAGAGCCTCACGCTGCAGAATGAAGGTTGGGAGCGCGACACGACCGTCGTTCCCCCACCCCAATCCTAGCTCGCCGCCGCAGCCTCAACTTCGGCCCACTCGTCCTTGCTCAGCTTCAGCTCCGACGCCGCCACATTTTCTTCCAGGTGGGCTACCTTGCTCGTCCCGGGAATTGGCATCAGCACCGGCGAGCGCTGCAAGAGCCATGCCAGCGACAACTGCGCGACTGTAGCGTTATGCCGCTTCGCCAGCGCGCTCAGCTTCTCCGCCGCCGGGGGGTCGGCCTTCAGCAGCTTGCCGCCCGCATTCGGATACCACGGCAAAAAGCCAATCCCCTCCCGCTCGCACCAGTTCAGCATTTCCTCATGCCGGCGGTCGCCCAGACTGTATCGATTCTGGACACTCACCACATCCACAATCTTCCTGGCCGCCTCCACTTCCGCGGGCGTCACCTCGTCCAGCCCAATGTGCCTGATCTTCCCCTGCTCCTGCATGCGCTTCAGAGCGCCCAAGGTCTCTTCTAGCGGCGTGCGCGGATCGATGCGGTGCAATTGGTATAAATCAATCCGCTCCAGTTTGAGCCGCCGCAAGCTCATCTCGACGCATTGAATCAAATAGCCGGCGCGGCCCACGTACTCCGTCTTCGCCGGCCCCTGCCGCGTAATCCCGCCTTTGGTTGCAATCACCACGCCCGCCGGGTAAGGCGCCAGCGCTTCGCCTATCAAGCGCTCCGCAATCTCCGGCCCGTATGCATCGGCCGTATCGATCAGTGTGACGCCCAACTCCACCGCGCGTTTCAATACGCGCTTTGCCTCATTAGCATCCGCTGGCTCGCCCCATGCGCCCTCGCCCACCAGACGCATTGTCCCGTAGCCAAGCCGCCGCACCGGCACGTCCCCGCCAATCAGAAATGTCCCGCCGCCGTCCATTAGTTTTCCTTGTTCGCTCATCATGTTCTGGATTCTATCCACCTGCCTGGAGCCTGTGGCACAATCTAGAAGCCCGCGCATAAATTCCATGCGCCCCATCCCCGGGAACCGGGCCACGCCAAGCTGCGTATCTTCAATTGAACGAGCAAGGAGTCCCAGATGAGCACCTACGCCTATCCCAATCCGCAAGCCATTTTCTATCAGCAATTCGAGGCGGTTCGCCGCGACGAGGTCGTCGGCATTCTTCTGGCTCTCTTTCTGGGAAGCTTCGGCCTCCACCACTTCTATCTCCGCCGCACCGGCCTCGGCATCCTTTATGCCTGCTTCTTCTGGACCGGCATTCCGGCCATCCTTGGCTTTTTCGAGTGCTTCTTCATGCCGGGTCGCGTTCGCGAGTTCAACGCCATCCAGGCCGCAGGGATCGCAGCTGCGCTTGGCATCCCCATGCCCGCCTGGAGCCAGCCCATCGCCGGCTACACTCCGACACCAGCGCAGCCTTTCGCCGGCCAGCCTGTTGCGGACCAACCAAACCCCAATCAGCCCGCCATTACGGACGTAGGCACCTTGAACGCTTGCCCCAAATGCCGCCAGACCAACCCGCCCACCGCCCGCTTCTGCTCAGGGTGCGGAGGCTCACTCTAGGCAGCATCAAACACGTTGAGGCCTAAGAGCTGTCGTCCGACAGCCAACTACCGGACACCGACCACGCCGCTTACTGACTTGATCAGCGCTGCGGGGTCGTATCCAATGCCGTCCTTGAACACCGTCTGAACCTTCTCTACGTTCTCAATCGCATCAACAGGATTGCCGCCCAGCACCACGAGATCGGCCTGCTTTCCGGTTGCGATCGAGCCAATCTCTGCATCCTTGCCCATGTACTTCGCGCCGTTCAGCGTCGCAATTCTGATTGCCTCCAGCGGTGTAAACCCTGCCTCCACAAGCAATTCCATATTGCGCTGATCGCCAAAGCCCGGCACCACTCCGCCGTACCCCGTGGGATCGCAACCCGCCATCAACAAACCGCCCGCCGCCACAAACTCCCGCTCAAACTTCATCTCCGTTGCAAGCAACTGCGCATTCGCTCCATGCTGCGCCAGCAGGGACCGGTGCAGCAGGTACTCCTTCGCTGACTCCGTCGAAAGCGTTTTGAATGCTGCCGCCTCGCGTTCCATCGGTGGCCGGTTCGGGATAAACGTTTCAAAAATGGCGAGCGTCGATGTCACTGCAACCCCATGCGCAACCAGGTCGTGGATTGTCGCCATGACCTCAGGGCCGGCCACATCCACCCGGTTGATCACATCGTTCCGCGCCGCCACAAAGTCAGGACATTCTCCCGGCTTCTTCGCGGCAAAGAACTCCGTATCCACCAGGAGTCCATGCTCCAGGTTGTCGATGCCCAGCGCAGCGGCCTCCTTGAATCCAATCGAGCACAAATGGCCGGTCACTTTCAGCCCATGCGCATGCGCGTGATCAATCGCCGCCTTCAGCTCATCCGGCGTGATGTAGTTGTAGGCCTTGAACGAGGTCGCTCCCTCCGCCGCCCAGTAGTCCACCGTGCGCGCAGCGTCGGCCGCATCGCTCAGCTCGTGCATCTGCACGGCAAACGTACCCGTGCCTTCCAGGTACGGTCCCGTTACGTCCAGCTTCGGCCCCGGAATCTGACCACCGTCGATCTTCTTCTTCAGTTCCAGGTCGGTATAGGGCTCAAGGCTCCCACCCGTGCGCGCCGTCGTCACGCCTCCCGCAAGGTAGAGCCGCGGAGCGCTGTCAGCCGACTCCGCATAAAGCCCCAGCCCATCTGCGGGCCGCTGCTGCGCCGGATAAAACAGGTGCTCATGCATCCCGACCAGGCCGGGAATCACGGTCTTGCCCGTCAGGTCCAGCACCTTGGCATCGGGCGCATAACTTCCCGCTGACGTCGCAGACTCAACAGCCGTAATCTTGCCTCCGGCGATCACGATCCGCATGTCGTCCATGGCTGCCGCGCCAGTGCCGTCAATCACGCGCACGTGGTTCAGCACAAGCGTTGCCGCATCTTCCTTCACATACGGCGCCAGCCCAGCAGACTTCTGCTGAGCCGCGCAATCAAGGCTCAGCAGAAGCGCAACAGCACAAATTGTACCTTTGAGAGCAACGCGCATCCCCACACCACCCCGCAAAGAGATTGGTACTCATCCCCGCAAAATCATACCCTGCGCAGGCAAAGCCCGCGCAGGGTATGTGTGTCCGGAGTGCGGCAAGGAAACTACATGTTCGCGTGCCCGCTCCGCATCGATTCGTTGAACTGCGGCTTGATGAAGTTGAGCGCCGCTTCAAGATCGGCCTGATACTGGGGTGCCCGCTCCATCAGCGCCGGAGTCGCAGCCGCATACTCGCCGTCGAGCGCGATCAACCCCCCGGAATCTTTCGCAACGCGCAGCAATTCTTCGGCCGTGGTATTCAGGTACTGCGCATCGCGCGGATCGGCAATCCACACCGGCTTGCTTTCGCCCAGCACGCCGCTCAGCCAGTACACCTTGCACAGTAGATACTTCAGCCTTGCCGCGTCGTCCGTGTCGTTAAACACAAACTGCTTCTTCCACCGGCTGTAGAACCGGGTGGTCACAGGAACAGGCTGCCGGTTGCCGCTCTTCAAGAATTCCAACTGGCCCAGGTCCACCGTTTTGCGCACCGCGTTGTACACAAACGTCTCTGCGTATGGTTGCTCCATTGCCGGAACAATCTCCGCAAACGTCTGCGTTACCGACCCCGCCACCTTGGCGTGCAGGTTTTGCGTGCCACCGTCCACCAGGTGCATTTCGCCGTGAACAATGTAGGTGTCCGCGCCCGACGTCGACTGGTGAAACGGCCATTCGAATTTGCCAAACGCAATCGGTATGCCCGCCAGCGTCACGTAGCACTCCGGCCGAGGATTCTTGAGCCGCTTTGCCTCTGCCGCAAGGTGAGCCGTGATCGTCGGCAGCAAATCCGCTTTGTCAAAATCGAATTTCTCGCTCAGTTCGAGCCGCAGCGAGCGCGCGCCGGCAGCGGCGCCGGGAAGTCCGAGCTCGAAAACGGCAGTCGGCTGGCCGTGGAAGTCGGCGCCCTGCGTGGTGGAAATGAGCACAAGGCCGGCCTGCGATGCGGCGGTCTCAAGGGAGCTAACAAGTGACGATTTCAATTCAGCGGTCATTCGTGGGAAGTCCTGGAGTCAAGGTTCAGTACACATTCATTTTACGGGAGCGGCCCGATAATCTCTGCAATGGGCCGAAGAGGAAGAATTTTCTTGAAACCCGCGTCAGTCGCCGGTTTGGATATTGACGAGAACTTCTGCGCCGTGGCTGCCGGGCGAAATCGTGGTGGTTTGCGGCGCGCGCCAGTGGTCGATATGGCTGATGCGGTGCACGCAGCCGATGGTGCAGTTGGGTGAGCAGCTTTTCGCGGTAAGAAACTCGCGCTTGACGTCGGCGGTGGTGTAGTCGGCCAGCGGCACGCCGGGATAGCCGCGCTGCTGCGAGCAGTAGTGCACCAGGCCGTCTTCGCAAATGTAGAGGTAGCGCGAGCCCGCACGGCAGCGCCAATCGTTGGGCTGTCCCTGCGCAATGGCTGCTTGAAACTTGTCGAACTGCGCGTAGTTGCTCTTCTTCCGGTTGGTCATCTCGAAGTAGACTTTGGCTTCGTCTTCCTTCAGTGGCTTCAACTGCCCGTCGCCGTCGTGGATGATGCCGATGGTGGATTCAAAGCCGAGTTCCAGCGCGCGTTTGCTGATCACCAGTGCGTCGTTGGGGTCTTTGAAGCCGCCGCCCACAACGGAGTTGATGTTGACGTGGAACTCCGCGTGGTCGGCCAGCATTTGCAGCTTCTTGTCGAGCACCTTGAGGCTCTTCTTCGACACGTCGTCGGGTTCCAGGTTGTCGATGGAGATCTGCATGTGGTCGAGGCCGGCGCGGTTGAGGCGCTCGATGCGTTCCACGTTCAGGAGATAGCCGTTGGTGATCATGCCGGCGATGGCGCCGGTCTTGCGCATGCGCACGATAATGTCATCGAGTTGGGGATGGGTCAGCGGCTCGCCGCCGGAGATGCCGATCATGGCCGTGCCCAAGCGGCCCAGGTGATCGATGCGGCGGAGCATTTCGTCGAGTGGCACGGGGTCTGAGACTTTGTCGTACTCGTTGCAGTATCCGCAGCTCAAGTTGCAGAACCGCATGGGGATAATCTGCACCAGCACCGGGTGCGACGTGTCGGCCAGCGCGCGCGCAACCATGGCGTACTCCCGCGCCTTGCGTTTAGCCCAAATCGCGCGACCCCGAACTGTATCTCTCCGCCGTGTAGCCATCTTTTCTATTGAATCACAGGTGCAGCAGTTGTCAGGGGTCAGCGGTCCGTGGTCGGTTTTTTGCTTTGCGAGAACGGAATTCTCTTGAGAGGGATTCAGGTGGGTGATGCGACTCACGAATTAGGTGGTAAGGGTAACCATTTGTGGTACATCGACAACGTTAGATGTTCGCAAACATACAATCTAAATAGCGCGCAATGTTCAATCAAGTGGTTACGAAACAGTACGAAATCCAAAATCCAGTTGATACGATTTTCGACATACTTGACCTGGAAATTCAGTGAAATAAGAATTTAAAAACCCAGAAATTTCGCATTTAATTGAAGCGCTTCGACGAGAATTTCCCTAAAAAATGCTAAATGCGCACGTTTTGCGATTAAGAGGTGCTTTCAAGGGCGTTGTTGCGTTGTTTTGACGTCATTTCGGCGTGTTTTTGGGTGGACATGATGCACCGAAATTGATGCAGATCCCTTCTCGAACCCATCCGCCGCTCGGCTTCCGGGGCTGGGGATCCGCACTCCGGCCGATCTGGAGATCGGCGATCCACGTACCAGGCGGCAGACGGGAAGATTCACGGACGAGGGCGGAGTTCGGCGTCTACCTGGTTGCCGAGGCGGATAACGATTTTGGGGAGGGCCCGGATGTCGGCGGAGGTGCTGCGGAAATTTACGATGCAGGCGCGAAGGACGTACCTGCCGCGGACTACGGCGTTGGAGAGGTAGGCTTCGCCGCCGGCCTGGAGGCGCGTTAGCAATTCGAGGTTCAGCTTGTCGAGATATTCTTCTTCTTTTTCGGTTCCGGCCTTGAGATCGCTGGGGACGTAGCGGAATGTGGTGATGCTCAAAGAATTGGTGAGCCGTTCCAGCGCGGGGTAGTGGGCGATTTGATCGTAGAGTTCGCGGGCAAGGCGGATGTCTGTGGAGATCATTTGCTCGTAGCCGGAGCGGCCGACCTGCTGGAGCGCGAGCCAGACTTTGAGGGCGCGGAAGCCGCGGGAGTTTTGCGGGCCGAGGTCGAAGTAGTTTGTGGCCTCGTCGCCGAAGTGATAGTAGACGGGGTGATACGAAAAGGCGGCGCGGAGTTTCTCGAGATCGCGGACCAGGGCGCAGCCTGCTTCGAGAGGCGCGTAGAGCCACTTGTGCGGGTCGACGGCTACAGAGTCTGCTTCGCTGAGTCCGGCTATCGCGGCAGGGGCGTCGGGGAGGACTGCGGCGAGGCCGCCGTAGGCTCCATCGACATGGAACCAGAGATTGAACTCGCGAGAAATTGCGGCGAGCCCGGGCAGCGGATCGATGGCGCCAGTGCTGACGGTGCCCGCGTTGCCGACAACGAGCATGGGCTTGTCGCCTGCAGCGATATCGCTCTCGATTTGCGTGCGGAGAGCAACCAGGTCAATGCGCATTTCGGAATCGACGGCGATCCAACGGATGGAGTCGGTGCCGAGACCAGCGATGTCAGCGGATTTCTGAATCCAGGTGTGCGTTTCAGTGGAGCAGTAGACACGCAGGCGGCTCATGGCCATTCCGGTTTTGCGCACGTCCCAAGTGGCCTGCGCCTGGCGCGCGGCGAGAAAGCAAACGAAGTTGGCCATGTTGCCGCCGCTGACGAAGAGGCCTCCGCAGTTAACGGGATAGCCGATCATCTCCGCGATCCAGCGAATGGTTTGCGCTTCGATTTCACTAGCCATGGGCGAGAGAGGCCATGCGCCGCTGTTGGGATTGACGGAGGAGGCGAGCAACTCGCCGAGAGCTCCGATGGGCGCGGCGGAAGAGGTGACGTATCCCCAGAAGCGGGGATGGCCGTTGAAGAGCGAGTGATCGAAGAGCAGGTCGGCGGCGTGATTGAGCAGCGGCGAAGGATCGGCGCCATGCTGCGGGAGGGTGCGCCCGGCATTGAGGGCCTGGCGAATGGTGGAAGGAGATTCGCCGGGAGTGACAGGACGCTGCGGCAGTGAGTGAAGAAATTCAGCAATTCGATCGACGAGTTGATGTCCCAACTCGCGAAACTCGCTGGGACCGATGTCGAGGGGCGAGTCGCGCATTTCTAAACTCTGCGGGTTCTGCATGGCGGACCTCGTGGAAATTTTAGTTCATGCGGCACACCGTTTTTGCTGTCGTCAGGTGAGCGCGGTTGGTTAGAATTGCACGGGTTGGAGGTGAATGGAATGGGAAAAAAGTATGCCAATATTCTGGAGACGGTCGGGAATACCCCTGTGGTGCGCATCAACAAGCTCGCGCCGCCCGACGTGGATCTTTACGTGAAGATTGAAGCTTTCAATCCGCTTGGATCGGTGAAGGACCGTCTTGCGCTGGGCGTGATTGAGGATGCTGAGCGGAGAGGAAGGCTAAAGCCCGGGCAAACGGTGATTGAGGCAACGAGCGGCAATACGGGAATTGGGCTGGCGATGGTGTGCGCGGCGAAAGGCTATCCGCTGGTGGTGACCATGGCTGAGTCCTTCAGCATCGAGCGCCGCAAGCTGATGCGGTTTCTGGGCGCGAAGGTAATTATTACGCCAGCCTCGGCAAGGGCCGTGGGCATGGTGCAGAAGACCGAGGAGCTGGCAAAGAAGCATGGATGGTTTTACACGCGGCAGTTTGAAAATGAAGCCAACGCCCAAATGCATTCGCGCACAACGGCGAAGGAAATTTTGCGGGACTTCAAAGGCGATCGGCTGGATTACTGGGTGACGGGATTCGGCACCGGTGGCACGCTGAAGGGCGTATCGAAGGTGCTCCAGAAGAAGCGGCCGGAGACAAAGATTGTGGTTTGCGAGCCGGCAGAAGCGCCGATGCTCACGAGCGGCGTGGCGCAGGAGCGCAAGCGGGATGGCTCAGCGAAGGTGGCGCACCCCTCGTGGAAACCGCATCCGATGCAGGGCTGGAGCCCGGACTTTATTGCCAAACTGGCGGGCGATGCGGTGAACATGAAGGCGATCAGCCAGATACTTACGATTCCCAACGCCGATGCCCTGAAGTGCAGCAAGGATCTGGCAAAGCAGGAAGGGATCTTTGTGGGCATTTCGTCGGGCGCGACTTTTGCGGGAGCACTGCGCGTGGCGGCTGAAGCGCCAAAGGGATCGACGATTCTGTGCATGCTGCCCGATACGGGTGAGCGGTATCTGAGTACGCCTCTCTTCGCGGACGTTTCCGTCGACATGACCGAGGAAGAAAAGGAAATTGCGCACTCGACGCCGGGGTGCTGGCTGCCGGAACCGGCTTAAATGCAGGGAAATGGGGGATAGGGGATGGGCACCTTAATGCCTAATCCCTGCTTCTCCCCATCCCCTTATCCATGGCATCATTTGCCAGCTGGTCGGCTTCCTTGTTTCCGCCGCGCAGGGTGTGGCGCATTTCAAAGCCATCGAGTTGCCGGGAGAGCCGCCGGGCCTCCTGCCACAAGGGCAAAAGGCCGGGGCTCTTCACTTTGTACTGGCCCTTCATCTGCTTCACCATCAGCTCCGAATCAGAAACAACGCGCATGTGCCGAGCGCCGTTGGCGAGCGCCCATTCCAGGACAGCCAGCAGGCCGGAGTACTCGGCGTAGTTGTTGGTTTGCAGGCCCAGGAAGCGGCTGAGGCGCGCCACAACCGCGCCCTCGGGGTTCTCGACTACCGCACCGTAGCCGGACGGGCCGGGATTGCCGCGGGAACCGCCGTCGCAATGGGCGGTAAACCACTGATTTGTCGAAGGGGCAGAGGTGGAATTTTCAAACAGATTTCCAGTCATTACCTCCCAGTTTAGAGCCTTCGCAGCCGATTTTCCTCCAAGCTGCCCTGGAGACCGCATTACCTTCTGGAAATCGCAAAAAACGGGTGACTAAACCGTGTATTCCTCGTCTACTCCGGTACAGACTCCTTCTGCGGTATAGCCCGGATCGCCGAGGGCTGGTAAGAAGCAGGCCGAGGGTCTGGAAGGTGCATCTTTGGGCGGCCTTGAGTGGATTTTCCCTGGGGGAAGATTCACCGGAAGCAGAGGTTATGGGCCCGGTATTGAATTTGGCAGCAGAATGTCCCCCGGAACGGAGATCAGATGGCGACAGACGGCGTGAGCTACCCGGTTTCTCCAGTCGGAATTTCGCCAGCCGTGGGCTGGCCGACCTCGCGAAAGGTACAATCCTCAGCAGGTATGGCTGCGACGAGGGCGATGGGCGGGGCAGGACGCGACGGGGCAGGCTCAGACGGAGCCGCACGGGAACAGGCCCGCTTGCAGGCACGCGCCGATGAGATGGAGCTGATCCGCGAAGCACAGGGTGGGTCGCGGGTAGCCTTTGACACCCTTGTCCGGCAGTACGAGCATCAGGTGCTGCGCCTGGCCCTGCACCTGACCGGCAGCGAGCACGATGCGGAAGACATCTACCAGGAGGCTTTCCTTAAAGCTTTCCGGTACATTGGAAACTTTCGTTTCGAGTGTTCCTTTTACACGTGGATTTACCGGATCGTCACCAATCTCTGCCTGGATCAACTCAGGCGGAAGAAGACGCGGCGCGAAGATCACGCCGTGGTGCTGGACCACTCAGGAGACGAGATCGATCTGTTGGCCTCAGTGTCGGACAACCGGTCGTTTTCAAACCCCGCACGGGAACTGGACCGCAAGCAGCTCGGCGAGAAGATTCAGGCGGCGCTGGTGAAGCTTACGCCACGCGAACGGATGGTCTTTGAACTGAAGCACTACCAGGGATTGCGGCTGCGGACAATTGGAGAGATGTTGAACACGACTGAGGAGACGGCGAAGAACACGCTCTTCAGGGCAACAAAGAAGTTGCGGACACAACTGGCTGAACTACGGTAGGGTGTTCTGCGGCGGAGTTTTGGCTTTATTTTTGCGGTACTTTGATGAGGCTGAAGAGGCGTAGATATGAAATGCGAACTTGCACATGAACGGATAGTGACGGGGGCTTACGGTGAGCTGCCCGACGACCAGGCCCATGAACTGGATCGGCATCTGGCGGAATGCGCCGCCTGCCGCCAGGAGCGCGAGCAGTTGCAGGCGATGAAGGTGCTGGCCGATGCGCTGCCGGTACTGGAGCCGGGACCGAATCTTGTGGCGCGCAGCCGGCTGCGGCTGGATGAAGCACTGGACGCGCTGCCCGCCATGCACTGGTATGAGCGCGTGGTGCAGCGCTTGATGAACAGCGCCGCCGGCCTGCAGGCCGCCCCTCTGGCAGCCTGCCTGTTGCTGGTGGCAGGGTTGGGAGCAGGCGGACTCGGCGGGTTTGAGTTTTCGCAGAATCGTGCGGCGCACGCTGCTGTCACAGCGCCTGCCGTGGCAACCGCCAAGGCTCCGGCGCCCGCGCAGGCCGCCGCGGCTGCGCAGCCCGAGATCAGCAATGTTGCTAATGTTTCAGCCATTGTGAGGCGGCCTGGCACTGAGATGGTGGAAGTGCGCTACAACCAGCTGGTGCCTGGGAAGATCGAAGGATCGCTCGACGATCCTGCAATCAGGCAGTTGCTGATGCTGGCCACGGAGAACTCGTCGTCGGCCGGCGTACGCGACGACTCAGTTGGATTGCTGGCGGCCGAGTGCCGCGCGGGACACAGTTGCCAGGGCGCCGGAATTCGCGACGCTCTGATGGTGGCGCTGCGCTATGACAAAAATGCCGGCGTCCGCGAGAAGGCGCTGGAAGGACTGGAGCCCTACGTGTCAGAGGATGTGCGGGTGCGCAACGCCGTTCTTGAAGCGCTGCTCAACGACACCGACCCGCGGATTCGCACCGAGTCCATCAATCTTCTGGAGCCGGTGGAAGCTGATACCAGTGTGCGGCAGGTGCTTTACTCGGTCTCCACGTCAGACGATAATCCCCAGATCAGGAATACTTCCCGGCAGGTATTGAGCCGGGTTCCTGAGATTCAGTGAGAGGTTGAAGGGCATTCGGCGAGTGCGCCAAATGAAAGCAGAGCGCGCAGCCGGAATGAAGAGACAAGTGCTGGAGAGGACGAAATGAAATACCTTCTGAGGCCGTACAAGAGTTTGGGTATCGCAGTGTTCATGGGTGCCATGTTGCTGGGTACAGGTTTGATCGTGGCGCCCCGCGCGGCCCACGCCCAGGCAAACGATCTTGGGCAGTTGGTATCAGGTTCCAGGCCACTGCTGCTTTCCAGTTCACAGGGCTACCTCGGCGTGGACCTTGCGGATGTGGACAATGAAAAGGCGCAGTCGCTCAAACTGAAGGAAGTGCGCGGCGCGATTATCACCTTGATCGATCATGACGCTCCGGCAGGACAGATCGGACTCAAGGTGAACGACGTTGTGATTCAACTCAACGGGCAGAACGTGGAAGGCGCGGAACAGCTGCGCAGAATGCTGAAGGAAATTCCTTCGGGCCGCAAGGTGAGCATCGAGATCAGCCGCGACGGAAACATCGAGACCATGGCCGTGGAACTGGCGGATCGCAAGGTGCTGGGACACGATGTGTGGAACCAGATTGGCGACGGCGGCGATGTGTTTACTCCGGTGCCGAGCATGGGCATCCTTTCGGGCGGCTCGGGCTCCGACGCGCCGGTCTCCGGCGGATTCCACATGCCGTTTTTCGGCAGCAGCTTGAACGTGGGCGCTCTGGTTGAGCCGCTGACGACGCAGATGGCCGAATACCTGGGCGTACCCAGCGGGCTGATGGTCAAACAGGTGGCGCGCAAAAGCGAAGCCGCCGTGGCCGGGCTCAAGGCGTTCGACATAATTCTCAAAGTAGGTGCAGAGCCAGTGACGAATCTTGCCGGATGGGACCGCGCGTTGCGCTCCAACGAAGGCCGCCCCGTGCAAGTGACCATCCTGCGCGACCGGAAGCAGGAGACGCTCACGCTGCAGGTGGATTCAAAGCACCACCAGGGGTCGCTGGATAGGAAGAACGCGTCGCCAGAAGGCGAAGATGCGCGGGTAACCGAACCGCTGACCTAGCGGCCTAGCTCTCCTTGCGATACAGCATGTCGCGCATGGCCTTGCGGCGTGCCGCATTCAATTCGCTGTCACTCTTGCGGTCTACAAGATCCGCGCCCTTGCCTGATGCGGAGTCAGACTCCTCGGGCTCGCTGCAGGCGGGACAGCGATTGGCGAATCCGGGTTTGCCCGGACGCAGTTCAAACTCCTCAGAACACACGACACAAACTTTGATTGGGAACGTCATCGCAAAATATCCACCAACAGGATAACGCTGAAATGCCGGACCAATTTCGCGATGCGGTGCGCTGCTGGCCGGTTCCTATTTGAAAAGTTTCAGATCGATCGCATCCCCCATCGCCTTGTAGCCCGCATCGTTCGGATGCAGATGATCGCCCGAGTCGTAGGCCGGATTGAATTGATTTGGGTTCGAAGGGTCGCTGGTGACCTGGGCAAAGTCGATGGCTGCGTCAAAGGTGCCGCTGTGGCGGATCCAGTCGTTCACCGCTTCCCGCACCTGCTCGCCCTTTGCCGAGTAATAATTCGCGCCGCCGTAGGGCGTCAGTGTCGCACCGTAAACAGTGATCCCATGCTGATGCGCGGCATCGGCAATCTGCTTCAGCCCATTTTCCAGCTGCTCCGCCGTAATGTCGTCGTCGGGCGTGGTCACGTGGGCCAGCCGGCCGATGTCGTTGATGCTCTCAAGAATGATGAGATAGCGCACACCGTTCTGCGAGAGGATGTCGCGCTCGTAGCGGGCAAGAGCGCTGGGCCCCGCCTGGTCGTTCAGAATGCGATTTCCACCAATACCTTCATCCAACACCGCAATCTGGTTGCGCGCAGGGTCCGCCTTCAGGCGGCCGGCCAGTACGTCGGGCCAGCGGCGATTTGCGTTGGGTGTGGAGTGCGCGCCGTCGGTAATGGAATCGCCGAACGCGACAACGGATTCAGAGCCGGCGATGGCCGGAACATCAACGCCATCCATGTAGAACCACGACTGAACCGTGGTTGCCCCGGTGAGCGAAGCTGCAGTCGTCTGATCGCCAACTGCGATGAAGTTATCCTGATCGGCGAACGCGTGGTAGGTCTCGGTGTGCGAAATCTGCTCGGGAAGGTAGAAGCTCACGGCCACATCCGATTGTGGAGCGACGGAGAGATTCACCGGGTCAGAGTACATTTGTGCGCCGGGCGGAATGCGCACGCTTGTGGCACCAAGAAAAGTAAGAGCATGATCGCTACCCGCCCGGATGGCCGAGCCGCCGGCGCTCACCGCAACGTGAGCGCTGCCGATCGTCAGACCGTCGATGCCGAACTCATTCGTAAACCGGACCCGAACCTGCGAGCCGCCATTCGAGATGTGAACGATCTCGCGGAACGTCGCGTCGAAATGGCCGCGCGCGGCGCCCAGCGGCGCGAGCATCGGCGATGCGGCCCACGTGCCAACCCATTGCCGATTTGGTTGTGCGGGCGCAGCAAGAGTTGCAGACAGAAGAAGAGCGGGTACGGCGATAAAGGCGAGCCATGACCTGAGCAGATGTTTTGACATGAGACTGCGAACCTCCGGGGCGGATGGAATTTTGCGCAACGGAAGTCTAACACGCGCAGACCCCAGACACTCGCACATCAATACTGCGGCGGCCTATTCGCTTGTTGTTGGGTCGATCATGGTGCGGACCTGCGACACGCGATTGGCGGGGAATCCGCCCTTCTGCGCATGTTCCCGAACCGTGGCCTCATCGGGCGCTATGTAGACGCAGTAAATCTTGTCGTCCGTCACGTAACTATGGAGCCACTGAATCTTTGGTCCCATCTCAGTGAGGACACCGCAGGACGTTTGCGAGATGGCGTGGAGCTGCTCGGGGGAAAGCTTGCCTGCTCCGGGAATTTCGCGTTCGATCACAAACTTGGGCAACGGGTCGACCTCCTCGTACCGCAAGAACACATCATCGTAGCAACGGCTCGCGATTGCAAGCTCGATTTAGTACGCGGACCATCGATGAAACCTCCATCGAATCCCGCGCGTATTACGGCTTGCTCGTGCGCTGTGGAAGAGCTTATAGTTTGCGCGAGGTTTTATCC
The DNA here is from genome assembly GCA_963820245.1 of uncultured Acidobacteriaceae bacterium. GTDB lineage: Bacteria > Acidobacteriota > Terriglobia > Terriglobales > Acidobacteriaceae > Telmatobacter. Next base: position 93,706 of record CAWFZC010000013.1, read on the forward strand.
GATGAAAAACTGGCTGATTGCCGCACTTGTCTTGTCGTCGTGCGCCGTGCAGGCGCAGAGAAAACAGAGCAGCCCGCTCGATGCGCTGCCCGCCAACCAGGAAATTCTCACCCACTTTGGCGAGCGCGCCGATTTCTCTCCTGACAACCAGCGCGTCGCCTTCATGGACAAAAGTTTCGGCGACGCATTCGTCATCGACCTCAAGACGCGGATCATACGATGCCTCACGTGCAATGTGCCGGCCGCAGTTTTTCTGCGCGTCATGCACCTGTCCAATGGCGACTATATTCTCATCGGGCCGGAGAAATTTGAGAACATTCACATCAGCCGCGAGCGCGATAACGAGCTCTGGTATCTGAGCGCCAAGCCCGGCTCCAAGCCGATCCGCCTGGGCGAACGAATGTCAGAGGGCGCGGCAATTTCAAAACACAGCATGATGATCTCGTTCTCCGAAACGCCCGGCCAGAATCCCGATCTCGCCAAAGACGAATCGCGCCTCTTCACCGCTGAAGTCGACCTCTCCGGGCCCACGCCAAAGCTCATCAACAAAAAACAGGTCTACGAGAGCCACGACGACAGTTGCATCCTTGAGGCCCAGGATTTCTATGACAACGATCAGAAGATGACATTCACCTGCTACGTCAGGAATCCAGCCATGCTCGCGCCCGGTGGCCTCACGCTGGCCCGCGTCATGGGCATCGACCTCGCCACCGGCCAGGTGACCGATTTCTCCAAAGCCCCCTTCACCTACAACGAGTGCGAAGGCATCTTTCCCGACGGCAAGTACACTGCCGTTGAAGGCGACCGCCAAGTGGCCGAACTCGGCGGCCTTCATGGACCCGGAAACATCGACCTGTGGAAGCTGCGCCTCGACGGCACCGGCAAGGACTTTGTGCGCATGACACACTTCAACGACTACGAAGGCTGGAAGGCGTCAAACCCGGTGATTTCGACCGACGGAAAGATGATGGCGTTCCAGATAGCGAAGACGACAGACGCAGCCGGCGTTGGATACGGAATTGTGCTGTATCACTTCTAGCTTTGAGCCGGGTGGGAAAGAACCAGCTTCCCACGAGAGAACGAAAGAGTAGCGCCGGCCTTCCGACCGACTGTGGCGGGGATCTGGGGATCCCCGCTACGACCCAGACTCCGAAAACCCAGCTACTTCACTCCCTTGTTCGGATCCCAGACGCCTTGCTGCTTGCGCACGTAGAGAATCTGGCCGATGTGGTACGCGTTGTGCGCGCCCACATGCGCAATCAGAGACGCCTTCTCGGCGAGCTTGGCATCGTCGGCCGACTCCACAGCCTTTTCCCAGTCGGCCAGCACCTGGTTGAGCTTCCTCACCAGGTCGGTCCACTGCGCAGGAGTGAAGTTGTCAAAGGTTTCGTTGTTGTTGCCGTCGAAGGGCGCGGGCTTCTCGCCCTTGAACTCCGTGAGGGCGCGGTCGTCCCAGTACCAGATGTGGTAGGCGAGCTGGCCGATGGAGTGGTTTCCCGGCCCGGGCGACCACTTGGCCTGATCGGCCGTCAGCCCGTCCACAGCCACACTGGCCGGCACAAACCAGTCCTCGTTGTCGTGCGTGGTGTGCAACTGTTCAAGCAACACGCCACGCAGCGTCGTGGGCGCCTTCTTTCCCTGCGCCAAAGCCGGAGCTGAAATCGGAAGCGTGAGAAGCAGCAGAATGGCCAGTTTTTTCATGGAGACGTACCTCGCGTTGGGGATGGGGAATTATAGCGCCGGGCGCCGGCTGAATTGAGGATGCCTCACCCTCATCATCCGCCGCGGCGGATTTTTGCGGCGATCGGGGTCCCCGACGGACGATCTTTGGCCGCTGGGGTGATCCGGGGTGGGAAAGAAGCAACTCTGTCTCGAGCCTTTCGGCCTCTCTGATCGAGGGACTGAATGACCTAGGGCTGGGCGCCGTCTTCTTCGACAAACTTTGTGCCGCCGAGGCGCCCCTTGTCGGAGTACCAGATCTCTTCGCCCCAGGTGGTGAAGGTCTCGTCCACGTATTCCACGCGGAGTTCTGAGCCCTTAAAGGAAAGCTTGACGAAGGAAGACACTGCAGTGTTGCTGCCCGGCGCGGTCTCTTTGCGGTTGAAGTATTCGGCCGAAGTGCAGCCGGGGTCGCAGGCCTTTTCCCTTTGCACCTCGTGGGGAATGCAGCCGTTGCCGATGAGGCGCGCATTGAAGTTGACAGCTGTGTCGTCGTAGAGAACGCACCTATGCTCGTGACCGAAGAACCAGCCGAAGATGGCATCGCTGCCGATGCCGTTGATTGCAAGAAGATCGCGAATGTCGTCGCGCAGGGGCTGGGAATCGAGAAAATCCTGATGATGCGCGGAGACCGGCTGATGATGGGTGAGGAAGATGGTGGCTTTTTTGCTCTTGGTGAGCAGGCCGACGAGCCAGTTCCATTGGGCCGTGATGGGATTGTCGGGTGATTGCGGTTTGAGGCGGCCGCCCTGATAGGCGGTGTCGAGCCCGATGATGCGCCAGTTGGCGTTTTCAAGGCAGAAGAACGGCTGCTTCTGTTCGAAGGCGGGCAGCACGGTGGAGAAGAAGTATTCGCCGCCCGAGTACATTTCGTGGTTGCCGTTGAGCGCGAAACTGCCCGCGGGACGAATGGCGGATGCGGCGTCCGCCATGTCAACGCGCATGGGCCACAGGGCCAGAAACAATTCGCACTCGTGCTGCGTGCCGCCGTAGTAAATGTCGCCGAGATGAATGGCGAAGTCGGGATTCTGCTTCCGGACAACGGCTGCGATCTTTTTGGCGGCATCGTTGTCTCCGCCCCAGTCGGCGAGCAGAACCATTTCACAGTTGTCGGGAAACGGAGTCACGTCAGGAGCGCCAGGCGGATAGGGCGCCCGGTCATCAAAGGTCCTGAGGTGAAGCATCTCAGAGATGATTGCGGCCCAGGCGAGCTGTTCTTTGCCGGTCTGGTCCCGGTGAGTGGCGCCGAGCAAGGCGTGGACTTTGTGCGCAAAGACCTCAATCTCGGTAATGATCCAGAGCGGGTTCCAGTCGCCGTAAGCCTGCAGGTTGGGAACATCGGTGAATATTTTGGACAGGGCCGACTGAAAGAGGCCGACGGCTTCGAAGCGCGAGACGTAGTGCTTGTCGTCGTGCGAGGCCTCGGACTGAATTTTTTGCGCGAGCTCGTTGACGTGGGCCAGCAGCTGGAGCCGTTTGCTCTCGATTTCCGCCGCGTCGCTGGAGCCGAGACCGTGGGCGATGGCGTCCGTGAGTTGCTGCGTTGGATTGGCCAACTGGTCTTTGATGTGAAGGATGCTTTGAGTAACAAAGCTCTGACTGCCTGAGGCTTCATGCATCAGTTTGGCTCCAAGTAAGGGAAAGTTTAGCACTGCGATGAGGGGTGGACGTGCGGCCTGAGGACAAGGCGCGCGCACGCGGTTTCGTCAGCGGAAAGGCCCGGGGCTAAAGCCCGTTCTTCGACACGTTGTACTTCAGGGGCCTGAAGGCCCCTGCTCCCTCCAGCCTTGGCGCGCCGCCACGGGGAAACGCGCCCTCATGCTACGAGGAATCGTGCGCATCATACGAGGCGCGTCAAGTAGCTGGTATTCCCCGCCTAGTCTTCTTTCGGAAGGCTTCGTGCGCGGTTCTACGGCGTGGATTCGAGGTTGGTGACGTGGATGCTTGCCTGGGTTTCAGGGACGGTGCCGTCGTTCACCTCGACTCGCACGGGCTTGCCGACGATGAGGATGCGCTGGACAGCTTTGCCGTGGCCGGGAACGACAACGCGCTGGGTAACGGCGTTGGTGTCGGAGCGGACGGTAACGGGGACTTCGCACGAGGCGTATCCGGCGTTGGAGATGTTGACGGCGACGAGCCATTGACCGGTCTTTTCGGCTTCAGGGAAGACGGAGTCGATGGTGAGGTCGGGCAGGCCCTTGTCGGCATCGACCCAGTCGGCGAAGAGCCAGCTCAGGTCACGTCGAACGCTGGCCTGCTCAAGGAGTTTTTCGAATTCGCCGGGGCCGCGGTCGCGGAGATAGCCCAAGCTGACGTCGGCGGCGGGATCGTAGGCGCGCAGAGCGGCGGAGAGTGCGGCGTCGCCGGCCACGTCGCGGAGCATCCAGAAAAAGTAAGTGGCCTTGGTGCGGTAGTAGATGGGCGAGATGGCGAGGGCGAGCGGTTGACCGGCGCTAATGCCGGGGCTGGCGGGTTCGGCGAGGGCCAGCGCGGGGCGCGTGGACTCAAGCTGTTCGAGAGCCCGGGTGCGGCCGCGCTGCTTTTCGACCCAGAGCGTGCCCATGAAGTGAGCGACTCCCTCTGACAGCCAGGCGCGCGGAGACTGCATCCATGCGTGGGTGAGGGCGTGGGCGAGCACGTTCTGCAACTGCTCCGGCGAGGCCTCGCGGATGGAAGTGGCGAGCAGGGCGCCGGTTTCAAAAGGAGCGTCGTCGGGATCGGGCAGGTCGAGCACGGTGAGTTGCGAGCGGGGACGCTGACCGAGCCAGCCCTGCAGAAAAGGCGTGACCATGGCAGCGGCAGCGGACCAGGACTCAACCGCGGCCTCATCAATGGGCAGGGTCCAAAGCGTGGTGTTGGCGGCCTGGTGGGGCGTGCGCGCGGCAACGAAGAGGGAGGGCGCCTCAAAGCCAAGCACGGAGTTGTCGAGCGTGGCCGTAGCGACACCGTTGATCTCCTGCCCGAGGGTGTCGACGTTGGTGACGTTGAGCGGTGCTGGATGGCCGTTGATGAACGCGACATTGGGCGTTTTGCCGTGAGGAAACTCGACGGTGAGCTGGAGACGAAAGTGCGCGCCGGCCATGTGCAGCTTGTGTTCGCCCATCTCGTCGAACAGGCGCGCGCCGTCTCCCAGGATGACTGGAACGCTGGAGGCGGGATACCAGACGACGTTGCCGAATCCGCGCAGGCCAGTGAAGGGGACACTGATGCCGTCCCAGTCGGAACGTAGTGCGACGTCCTGCGGAGTGCCGATGACGAGCAGGCGCTGGGCGGATTGCGGAATGGCGCCGGAGTAGGTGGCATCAAGCTGGATGCTCTGGCCGGGGCCGAGAGGCTGGGGGAGCGTTACGGCTGCTTCGTGGAGCTGCCCGGTGTGATCGGCGTCGGAGTTGAGCGTGGCTACGGGGAATGCGGCGTCGTGGCCGAGCACACGAATGCGCTCCCAATTGAGCGACGAAGAGATCTGCAGAGGGATGTGGACCAGGGGCGTCTGCGCGTCGTTGCGGACGGTGACGAGAGCGCGCACGGCGATGGCGTGGTCGGCGGTGTGGAGATGGACGTCCATGTCGAAGGCGATGAAGGTGACGGCCTTGCGCTCCTCGTCCGTGGCGATGGGCGCGGGGGCGAACTGCGGCGTAGGCGAGCCGGCTGCAGTGGTAGTTTGCCCGGAGTCGTCAGTGGAACGGGAGAAGATGATTTTGCCGCTGGGCTGCTGGGGCTCGGCTGGTGCCTGCGGCGCTGTGTGGGACTGGGCAGTCTGGGATTGGGCCGGCCGCGATTCGACAAAGAAGGATGCGCAGAAGACGGGTGCGAGTAGAGCGGGGAGACAGAGGCGCAGCGGATGAGGGCAAGCGCTGAAGAACTTCATGAGCCCAGGCCTTTCAACTTCTTTGGTTTCGACGGGGCGGCTGCGGTGGAGCTGGCTGCGCCTTTGTTGCCGGCCTTGTTGTCGGACTTGATGCGGCGCTGGCGAAAGGCTTCATAGAGAACGACGGCTCCGGCGGCGGAGACGTTCAATGAGCTGACGCCGCCGGCCATGGGAATGCGGAGAAGATGATCGCAGGTGCGGCGGACGAGGTCATGGAGCCCCGCGCCCTCGCGGCCGAGGACCAGTACACAGTCGCCGGTGAAATCGAAGTGGTCGTAGTCGGATGTGCCGCGCTCGTCGAGACCAATGATCCAGAGATTCTGACGCTTGAGATCTTCGAGGGCGCGCACGAGATTGACGACGCGGGCGATGCGCAGGTGCTCCGCGGCGCCGGCGCTGGCCTTAACGGCGACTGGGCTGAGGGGTGCTGAGCGGCGCTCGGTGAGCACGACGCCATCGACGCCTGCGCCATCGGCCACGCGGAGAAGAGCGCCGAGGTTTTGCGGGTCTTCAACGCCGTCGAGGGCAAGCAGGAGTCGGGCGGATTTGGAGTTGGCGGCGGGCGTGAAGAGGTCTTCGATGGAAAGAGCCTGCTGGCCATGGACGAAGGCGACTACACCCTGATGCGCGATGTTCTGCAGCGACGAGGGTTAGTTGCTCGCGCGACTCCTGGCGGACGCGAACGCCAAGCTGACGGCAGAGAGCGACGAGTTGTTCGAGGCGGGCATCGTGGCGTTCGGCGGCTACGAGGACGTGGTCAAAGCGGCGACGGCCGGCCTTCAAAGCTTCTTCCACCGGATGCAGGCCGTAGAGAACTTCCATGAGGGATAGTGTAGAAGATGGGAGTGGAGAAGCACTTAGCTTCTAGCTTCTAGCTCCTAGCTCCTAGCTTTTGGCCCCGGGGGTATCTGTTTTCTGACCGATTGATTTCAGTTTCGATTCGGTGAATCGGCTGTTAGGGGGACGGGCACGAGATGAAGGCATCGCGGGCAAAGACATTCACGGCGTTGCTCGAGCCGGACGGAACCAATCTGCGTTGGGTGGTTGCGCGGGTTCCGTTTGACCTGAAAAAGACGTGGCCGGTGCGCAACGGGCAGCGCGTGCGTGGAGAGATGGAAGGGTTTGCCTTCAGGAATTCGCTGTTTCCTGATCCGCGCAGCGGCGGGCATTGCCTGCTGGTGACCAAGAAAATGCTGAAGGGGGCCAGGGCGCGCGTTGGCGACAAAGTGCGCATCAAGCTCGAGCCGGATATGGAAGAGCGGCCCATCTTGATTCCGCCGGAGCTGGAGGCGGCGCTGAAGGGCGAACGCGCATTGCGCAAGTGGTTCGAAGCGATGAGCCCGTCGATGAGGCGCTATATCGGCGCGTATGTCGACGAGGCCAAGGGCGCGGAGACGCGGTTGAAGCGCGCTGACAAGATGGCGGAACGGCTGATGCAGGCGATGGAGGGCGAACAAGAGCCACCACCGGTGCTGAAGGCGGCGTTCCTGCGGCAGCCGCGGGCGCGCGAGGGATGGTTCAAGCTGACGCCGATACAAAGGCGCAATCATCTGCTGGGGATTTTTTACTACGAGACGGTGGAAGCGCGGGAGCGGCGCGCGGCTCTGGCCATTGAAGAGGCGCTGCGGGCGGCGGAAAAGTAGGTTCTACGCGTTGCTGATGTAAATTTCACGAACCCCCAAGGATTCGGTGAAAGAGGCAAAGGCGGAACTTTTCCGGCAGATGGTGTTTGCTTTACTAAGCAAGGGATGAGGGGAGCGGATTGCGTGAACCATTTGCCCTGAATTCTGTGCAGATTGGTTGCCAAATTGAGCCTTTTGAGGCGATTGAAGTGGTCCTGGGGCGGGGTATTCGCGTCTAATTGGATAAGATGAGCACCAAATCCATATCGGCCTTATTCATACCCGGTCAAGCGACTGCGGCGGACGAACTGGTTCGCCAGGAAAGCCAGGCAATTTCAGCAGGACTGAAGCGGCAGGATGCGGGGTTGCTGGACGAGTTGATCGTCCGCTACCAGCATCGGCTGTTGCGCTATCTGCTTTATTTAGCGGGAAATCGCGAGCAGGCGGAGGACCTCTTCCAGGAAGTTTGGATGCGGGTGCTGGTGCGCGGGGGACAGTACAACGGACAGGCGCGGTTTGAAACCTGGCTGTTTACGATTGCGCGAAACCTGTTGATCGACCTGCGGCGGAAACGGACGATGAGCAGCCTGGACGAGCTTTTCGAGGGCGGCACGGACGAAGACCGCCCGATGGCGTTCGAGATTGCCGACGGCGACCCGACCCCATTCGATCACCTGGCCAAGTTGGAAGACCGGTCCCGGATTGCCACCGCCCTGCTGGAAGTGGACACGCTGCACCGCGAGGTGCTGGTGCTCAGGTTCCACGAGGAGATGTCGCTCGAAGAGATCGCCAAGGTGACGCGGGCTCCTCTTTCGACTGTAAAATCAAGACTTTACCGCGGCATGGCGATGATCAAGCCCAAGCTGGAACGCCTGCAGGGAGATGCGCAGGGATGAGCGAACTGGTCCAGAACCCGGCGGAAACGGCAAGCGGCAGCGCCCAGGTTGACCTGGTGAAAGCGCTTTCCGGGAGCCAGGCCGGGAGGGACCGCGCCGTAGCGCACAAGACGCGCCGGGTGGTGATGGCTTCTCTGGGAGTGCTGCAGGAGCAGAAGGCGGGACGGAAACACAGCCGGTCTGTGGCCGTGGCCGCAAGCCTGCTGGTGGTTCTGGGGCTGGGGCCGTTTTTCTGGAGGGTGGCCGACGACCTGATCGGCGGAGAGCACATCGGCGACCTGCCCACCGAGTTGAGCCTTTGGGTGTGCATCCTTTGCCCGGCAATGCTGGCGGCGGCGCTGGTGGCGGGCTGGTCGCGCAAATAGCCTGCATAGCCTGAAAAAGAGCATTCTTTTGTCCTGAACGCAACTTCCCCCGGAATCTTTCCGTCCATCCAAATAAGAGTTACTCTGAGTTTCATCTAGTGAAAGGCCCTCCCGGGGGAGGGATAGCCTATGCGGGACCCACAAACTATTACCGTGAACGAAGACGAGCGCAGGATACCGGTCTGGTCAATCGTATTGGCCGTTCTTGGTTTTACGCTTGTGGAGTACTACCTCTGGGTCATTGCGCCGGAGCAACGGCACCATGCACCACCGCCCCTCGGCTTCAGAATCTACTTCAACCTTTCCTGGGGCGTGGTGCTTGCGCTTTATTGCCTGATGGTGGGTTTCATCAGCAAGGATGCCCCGCGGCGGGGCATGAGCACGCGGTTCTGGATGCTGGTTTGCTTTGTGATGCCGGGCGGCATTGGCGCGGTCATTTACTTCCTGCTGCGCCAGCCGGAGGTCACTAACTGCCCTGCGTGCGGAACGCATGTGCAGAGCGACTTTCACTTTTGTCCGCAGTGCAACTATCAACTGTCTGCCAATTGCGGCAACTGCTTCAGGACGGTGCGGACAACGGACCAGTACTGCACGCGCTGCGGCCATGAGCTGGCAAAAGACCAGATGCCGACCCGGCTGCACATGCTTGGGGATTGAGGCTTTCCTCCTTGCCCCCTTCTATGGGGATAAGGCCCGCACGTTTCGCGCCGGCTCACCGGTTGCATCTTAACCGGCATTGACCTTGCCGGGTTCCCTTCCTACAATCGAGGCTTCGCATGTCTATCTCGGCGCTGATTATTGACGACGAACAACTGGCCCGCGAGGAGCTTTCGTATCTTCTCGACCAAGTGGGCGACGTGGACGTGATTGGGCAGGGCGCCAATGGGATCGAAGCCGTGAAGCTGATCGAGGAGCACCACCCCGACCTGGTGTTTCTTGACGTGCAGATGCCGGGGCTGGACGGATTTGCAGTGATCCAGAAGTTGATGGACCGCAACCGGGCCAACGGCGGCAAAGACGCCGAACCGCTGCCGCAGATCGTTTTTGCAACCGCATACGACCAGTACGCGGTGCGGGCCTTCGACGTGAATGCGGTGGATTACCTGCTGAAGCCGTTCGACCGGAGCCGCGTGGTGGAAGCGGTGGCTCGAGCCAAGGGCCGGATGCCGGGCAACGCCGCGAACATGACAGCGGAGACGCCGATGGAGTCGCAGCTTGAAGCGCTGCTGCGGCTGCTGAAGCGGCCGGAAGGCGCCTCCCAGCCGGCAAAAATCGTGGTGCAGGCGCAGAACCGGCTGCTGCTGGTGAGCCAGGCAGAGATTTGCTTTGCGGCCATCGACGAAGGCGTGATCCGCATTGTGACTCGGACGCTGGAAGGCCAGTCAAAATGCCGGACGCTCGAAGAGTTGCTGGAACAGCTTGACCCAACACACTTCTGGCGGGCGCATCGCGGATTTGTGGTGAACATCGACCACATTCGCGAAGTGGTGCCGTGGTTTAAGTCGAGCTACCAATTGCGCATGAACGACAAGCAGCAAACCGAGATTCCGGTAAGCCGGACGCAGACGAAGCGGCTGAGGGAATTGTTCAACCTCTAGGACGTCGCCCAGAGAACCATCGAGATATCGTAGACGTGGACCAGACTGCCGCATTCAAGGAGCTTTAGACGAGTCGCTTGGGACCGCCATTTCAACGTAGATCCGTTTAGCCGCCGGATCAAACGTCCATTTTAGTTGTTCGAGGATGCCGTTTCCGATACCGCCGTCACGATTGATCCGTGCCTCTCCGATACCGTCGAGCCACCAGTGTACCTTTCGAAAACTCCCGCGGCGCCCGATCAGGACTGTAGTGCCGTCCTTGTTATTTAGATGTACGGTCCCCCCTTCAATCTCAATGCCCGCAATAGGGACAATGTCTGCGTTGTAATCTCCATTCAGGCCCCATCCATTCGCCACAGAACCCGCTGCCCCGCCCTCGCCTAGGCCAGCTATCGTCCGGAATCGTGTGTTCAGCAGAAGTGTGTCGCCGCTGCCGGTGTCCAGATGGAGCAGGGCGGCGGCGGACCTCCCGCTTGGAAAGATGAGGGTGGCAGGAAGAAGTAGTCCGTGCCGGGACCATTCGCCCTTCATTGTGCCATGCGAAGCAAGCGGTGGCCCGCAGTCCGACAATTTGCGTAGAGTCAGTCGCCGTCCCGCGAAATCTATGGAAGTACACCATTGCTCAAAGAAATCCCACCCCAAAATGCCGTCTACTGGATGTCCAAGCCTTTTGCCAAACTCGGCAAGGTCAAGGAGAATGGCGGGGCCCGAGAAAATGAGCGATCGCCCAGAATGCAATGAGATCCCTGCAGTTCTGTATTCTTGGTCGATTGGGCGGTTTCCATATCCGTTGAAGGAGACCGTCCTTTTCCAAAAGGATCTGTGGATCGCGCCTCTCGATGCAATGACGCTTGCGATTGACGTGTGCTCACTTCCGGTATCAACCAGGAGGGTCAGCCTGCCGAATTCATCGTCGCTGACCGTGGCGTATAGATGCCGATCCGCATATTCGAGCGGCAGCGTGACCGGAACACTGGTCGTAGGCGGACACCCACCTGCGCAGGCTGAGTGATCCGGTGCGGCCTGCCCACGCAAATCGCACCGGAAGATCAGTAACAAAAGCAGCAGGCAGGCCCTTCGAAACAAAAAATGCATGGCTGGATTCTATTCTGAACAAACGAAAGGAGGCTTGCAACCAGTGTCCTTTACACCTACACCAGGGTCGGTGAAGCCCGCAGAAACAGGCGAGGTTACTCCGATCTGGTCGCTGCTGATCTGCATGTAGACGGTATAGCTCCCTTGTTGACCAGCCGGCGTGAAGGCCGTGGATGTCGTGCTTACGACGGCTGCCGAGGATGCCGTGTTGTTGTTGACCGAATTGACCCAATTTGTCAGCGCATCGCTCGGCGGAATATTGAAGGTGTAGGCAGTATATCCGCTTGCCAAAGTGGAGGGGGCTGCCCCAGTAAATTCCATATCCACCACGATGCTTGTGGTGTATCCGGTGTCGGTAGTCGCGGTTAAAGTTGTCTGGGCCGCGCCAGTCTGACTAAGCGTGAGTTCGTTGCTAGGAACATGAATAACGGCAGAATACCCGGATGACGGACCGGCTGCGAGCACATCAGGCGTGACGCCACCTGCCTGTGAGCTAACGGTGATTCCAACTGTCCCAGTACCGGAGCAAGGCTTCCCGCCACCACAGGTGACGCTCCCACTGATGGTCCCAGAAACCTTACACCCCCCAAGAGGCGACGCAAGGACTATCAACAGAGCACTAAGCTTAACAAGTTTCCGTTTTCGCATGGATTCCTCTCTCAGATCAAAAGTAGCCTTCGTTCTGAAGGCGGGGAGACCCTGGCACAATAGGGGGGGGGTATGTCAACAGCAGAGTTAGCTGGCCATCGGTTTTTCAGAGATTTATATGCTCTCGGCAAGAACACGGAAGGCGAGGCCGCTAATCGTAGCGAATGCGTGGTCATTTCACTTCTGGCGTGCTCATCGCGGATTTGTGGTGAACATCGACCACATTCGCGAAGTGGTGCCATGGTTCAAGTCGAGCTATCAGTTGCGGATGAACGACAAGCAGCAGACCGAGATTCCGGTGAGCCGAACGCAGACGAAGCGGTTGAGGGAATTGTTCAACCTGTAGCGCCTGTTCACCTCAGTCGTAGCGCTCGAAGACGATCTGCTTGCGGTGCCAGCCGTAGCCAGCGAGCAACTCGCGCACACCCGAGACCATGAAGTTGAGTCCGCAGATGTATGTGTAGAAGTCGAAGGTGAGTTCCTTGGGCGGAATGGAGGGATCAACGGGCGCCAGCGGAAGTGCAATGCCGAGACGCGCGGCGCGCTCTTCAACAATCCTGGCGACATGCACCTGCACGTGGCCGCGGAGACCAGTCCAGCTGTCGAGCGCACGGCTGAGGGTGGGCAGGTAGTGGAAGTTGGGCTTGCGTGCAGCCAGCGCCTCAAACTCCTTTTGATAATAAATATCGGTTTCGTGGCGCGTGCCGTAGACGAGCCAGATATCTTTGCCGTTGCTGCGATCAGGGCCGTCCTCGGGAAACAGCCACTGGGCCATGGCGCGCATCGGGGCCACACCGGTTCCTGTGGCGACGAGAATGGAGTCGGTGATGGGCTCATTGAGAATGAAGTGGCCGTGGGGTCCATGAACCTGGATAGTGGCGCCGACGGGAAGGTCGGGCAGGTCGGCAAGATGGTTTGAAAAGAATCCATTTTCAACACGGTTGACGCACAGTTCAAAAGTGTTGGCGCGGGCAGCCGAGGCAATGGAGTAGGCGCGGGTTTGCATCTTGCCGTTCTCATCTTCGGCAACGGCGGAGATGAACTGGCCGGGGGCGTAGGGAAAACTCTCGAGGCTATCGATCACAAATTCGAAGTGGTAGCACTGAGCCACTTCCGAGATGCAGTCTTTGCGTGCAAGACGCGCAGTGTAAAGCTCACGAGCCACGGTATCTCTCTCTTTGCAGGGAAGATGAGACCACTGAATGGTCTGGCACGATTATATGTCGGGCAGGGAGAGGCGTGTCACGCCGGACGAGACTGGTTCGCTCGGGCGCAGGCGCTCGCCGGGTCCGGTATGATTCCTGCCGGGTGAAGAATCCGAAAGAAACAGGTGCGAAGGCGGGCGATGAAGCAAGGCACGAGAACGATGAATGGCGATTGCAGCAGGCGGGATTTTCTTTGGGGTGCGGCGGCCTCGCGGCGGCGGCTCTTGCAGTGGGAGCGGGGCCCGGTTCGGAGGCCTTCGCGGCCGAGAGTTCGAAGTTGCGCGGCAGATTTGTGACGCATGTTTCCGTGGTGCGGGTCAACCAGATCGAAGTAAGCACCGACCGCTCGATTGGCCAGGACGAAGCTGCGGACAACCGGCCGGAAAAGATCCAATCGCGCAGAGATGCGTTTGCGCGGGGCTGCCCGAATGGCAGCATGACGTGGGCCATCAGTTGGCTGGCGCTCATCGACAAGCGCGCGGAGTATGTGGAGGCGCGGCGGCTGCTGGCTTCGTATCACGACAAATATGGCGATGAGATCACGTTCATTCCGGGTGGCTATTTTGCGCCGATGTACAACACCCGCGAACAGAATCGGGTGACGATTCACAAGGCGCTCGGGCATGATTGGGGAGATGGTGGGCAATGGCTACCGGCCGCAATGCCTGGTGGCCGGATACATGGACGCGGAGAACCAGAGGCTGCTTGCCGAGGATGAGGGCATCCACGTTTGCCAGGGTGAGATCTGGAGCCAGCATGGCATCGACCATGGCGATGGCGACGGCGGCATTTGCTATCCGTACTACCCGAGCCGCGAGCACTATTTGAAGCCCGCGCAAGGGAAGGCGGATTTTATCGATTGCGTTTGCCTGGATGGCTGGACGTGCGACTTTCTGACGGCGCGACGCGAGGGCTTCAAGGGCGGATTCAACAGCCGGCTGGGCGTGGGACCGATTGAATCCGTGGGCCACCTGGGAACCGTTGCGGGACGCAAAGAGATGATGGATACGACCGCGATGCACTTTGACAGCGGTCACGCACTGAACGGATTCGGCTGGGTGACGGGGATCTGGGAAGTTTCAGTCGGGCACGACGACGACCTGGCTTATTGGCTCCAGGCAGTGCGCGACCGATGGCCAGACACGAAGGTGATGACTGAAGGAGCGTTTGGTCTGGAGTGGCGCAAACACACGCCCAACAACGACGGACTGAACTACCGCTTCGATGCGAAAGGCACCGGTGCGCCGGGTTCTGAGAAGGAGTTGGAGATCCAGTGGTTCATGAATCGCGAGTTTCGCCTGGGCCTGCTGCGCGACTGGACCCGGAACGAGACGCCGATGGCGATCGACTTTACCCGATACGATTTGAAGGCGGAAGAACCGAAAGGCCTGGAGCGGGAGTGGAGCCTGATGAACGTGTTGAACCAGAAGGGCACGCGCCCCGTGGACAAGCCGACGCGACTGGGTGCGTTGAGCAGCGAAGATCAGCGGCGAATCTTTGCGCGCTATCCGGAGTTGAAGAAGTGGGCCTGATGAGCGGAAGCGGGCAGAGAGATGGCATGCGGAGATTGTGCTGGCGATTTTCCGGTTCTCTTCTGGTGGCTGCTTTCGTTCTTGCCGGACCCGGCATGGTGCACGAGGACTACAACGCGGAAACCGGCGAGGGCCTGGCTCCGACGGTGGCGCAATCTCCCGACGGAAAGTTCGCTGGATTTGTGGGCTGGAACTTGCTGGCGCTTGACATGCTGCAATGCGAGGAAGGAGGCACGCACTGCATGACATTGGCTATTGGTGAGGATCAGCCGCAAGGAGTTGTTGGGCGGAAACAGTCGATACGGGGCGAAGACTGAGCGGGAAGGATATGGTGGGCCCGGAGGGATTCGAACCCCCAACCAAGGGATTATGAGTCCCCTGCTCTAACCGTTGAGCTACAGGCCCGGATTGTCTGTGGTTATTTTAACTTTTGTGGCTGGCTGGACACGATGTGGGGGTTATGTGACTGCGCCGGGGCGGCTTCGCTCCCTTCTTCGTTAATTCGTGTAATCTGGAACTGTTCCCGAGATCCCCGTCCCGGTGTGTCCGGTTCTTTGAGTGGAACGATCGCGAAATAACTGCTCAAGGCTTGCGACAATCTGCCGATAGCCCTCTCCAAACCCCTCAGGGGAGAGACGATGACCGATCACAAAGAACCCGGGCTCTCTGACAATTCGATTGGCGCGCTGGCCTACTTCACTCCCATTCCGGCAATCTTCTTTCTGGCAATCAGGCGGTATAACAGGAGGCCTTATGTGCGCTTCCACTCGTGGCAGTCGCTGGTCTTCAGCGCGTTTGTCTTCCTTTTCAGTTACGGCCTGAGCTGGCTGCTGTCGCTTACGGCGTTCCTTGGGCCCCGGCTGTCGCTGGGACTCTGGTGGGCCTACGTGGCAATGTGGGGAGTAATTTTTCTCCTATGGGTGTGGCTGGTGGTCGGCGCGCTGGGCGGCAGGCGGTGCAAGCTCCCGATTATCGGTGCCTGGTCCGATGAGCAGGCCTACCGATAGGGCTGGCGTAACAGGACATTTTACCTTCGACATTGACACGCAGAAACAAAGCAACCTCCGCTTGTGGGCGGAGGTTGTTTTTGACTGGCCTGGTTTGTCCCGGTTCTTACGGATAGAGGTGGGCGGGCTCGATTTGCGGGACCGGCTCTCCTGAGTCCACGATCAGTTTCGTCAGTTGCGCACGCAATTCGTCGGCCTTCTTGCGATATTCCTTGCGGCCGGCCAGGTTGACCAGCTCGTGAGGATCGTTACGCTGATCGTACATCTGGTACTCGTGATAGTTAGTGCTATTGGCCGCGACGACACCGGTTGGGTCGGCGACGCAGTAGGTCCAGTCTTTGGTGCGGATGGCGCGGCCGGTCATCGACTCGCTGATTTGGACCAGTTCGCTGTTGGGCCATTGCTGGCGTGCGCTTGCGTCGTGGATCAGCGGCATCAAGCTGCGTCCCTTCATCGAATCCGGAACAGGGATTCCGGCCGCGTCAAGAAGCGTAGGCGCAATGCTGACGATGCCCACAACCTCCTGAAGCTGGCGCGCGGTCTCAAATCCGGGCCCGTGGATAACAAGCGGAACGCGTAGAGAGCTGTTGTGCGTGCTGCGCTTGTACTCCTGATTGCGGGTCATGAAGTGGCAACCATGATCGCTCATGAAGACGAAGATGGTGTTGTCGGCGATGCCTTCGTCGTCGAGGATCTTGCGAAGCCGACCGACGGAGGCATCGATGCTTTCGCAAGCGCCGTAGTAGTCGGGCAGCTGTTCGTGCCAGTCGCCGGGGAAGGCGCGGAGATCGGGCGGCACGTAGGCGTTGATGAAGCGCTCCGCCGAGCCCTTGGGGCCGACCATGCGATTGAGGTCGTTCTGCTGGTGGGGCTCGAGCTGCGAAATCACAAGCAGGAAGGGCTTCTCCTGTTTGGCGCGCAGGAACTTCTCTGCGCGGTCGGTGAGAAAGTCGATGCGGTACTCATCCTTGAAGGTGATCTCGTTTCCGTCGCGATCCCAGATGGTTCCCTCGTAAGGGATGCGTGGAGAATTCGAGAGCGTTGGAGGCTTCCCATAGATCGAGGAATCCGCCGCGATGTTCCACTTTGACGGGACCGCGGCCGCCACCTTCGTCAGCCTGGCCGGGAGCCAGGTGCCACTTGCCGATGTAGTTTGCGGTGTAGCCGGCCTTGCGGCATTCCGTGGCGATGGTGGGCAGATCCTCGCGAAGGCCGAGACCGTTGCGCCAGACACCGGTGTCGGTGGCATAGCGGCCGGTCAGCAGGACGGAACGCGAGGGCGCACAGACGGGCTGGTTGGTCACCGCATGGGTAAAGTTGGTGCCGACGGCGGCAAGAGCATCGAGATTGGGCGTGCGGGTGGAGCTGTTGAGGCCGTTGGCGCCGAGGAAATCCCAGCGGAACTGGTCAGAGTGATAAATAATGATGTTCGGCTTGCGCTTGGCTGCCGTGGAATCCTGGCCGGATTGGCCAGCGATGGGCAGTGCAGCTGCTGCGGTTGCCGCGGCCGTACCCACGATGAAGTTTCGTCTGTTCACCATCACGCAATTGCTCCTCTAAGTGCTCCCTTGTTGCGGGTTGGAGGTAGTATTTCGGGCTCGACTGGTTTTTCTTAAGAGGGATATCCCCCAAAAAACAAACACGGATACGGGAAGATTTCCGTATCCGTGCGGATTGCGCTCACCGGCAAATGCGCCTGAAACGCGCGCCGATGAGGCGATTACTTGGTGGATTTGGCCGGTTGATTGGCGATGACCAGCGAGGCGATCTTGGCATACGTGGCCGCCGGAACAATGTTCTTGGTCTTGAGCTGTGTCTTGTTGGCATAGGGGCGGCCGGCGATGATCTTGGCGGAATACGCGTCGCCCACGCCGGGCAAGGCCTTGAGCTGATCCGCGGTGGCGGTGTTCAGGTCAACCAGCTTGCTGGCAGGTGCGGCAGGCTTGGCGGTGGCAGGCTTGGTGGCGGTGGCAGGCTTGGCTGCGGGCTTGGGCTGCGCACTGGCCGGTAGAACGCTGAAAAGCGATGCGGCGGCGAGCGTGAGAACGGCTGCGGTAAAGCGAGTGAACTTCATGTATCTCTCCTTTGCTTGCGTTGGTGCGGGCGAATTGTGATTGGCTGCGGCGGCGCATGAGCACTCACCAGATGAATCCCCTGCGACCTACGCTGCCCAACCTTGATGAACCGATGAAGCCGATGGGTCTGATTAGCCCTTGTTGCCGAACATGCCTTCCACTGAGCCGAGCAGACCGCCCAGTCCGCCGGAGGCGCCAGCCTGGCCGCCTTCCATGCCGAGCAGCGGCATCACCATGCCCTGCATGGACGCCGGAAGCTTGGACTGGATGAGGTTGACAATGAGCTGAGCTGCCTCCTGGGCCTGATCGGGGCTCAAGCCAACTTTTTGCTGCAACAACTGCGCTATTTCATTCATGTCGAGTATTCCTTTCTGGGGCAGGCCTCCTGGTTGGAGCCGGAGAGCCTGGTTGAAGAGGGGAATCTGCCGAAGCGGTTCTCCCTGAGCGTTGATTAAGAAGCTGAACCTGGTTGCAGAGCGCACCCCAGTGAGCATGAACCCCCGGGAGTGAAGCCCGCTTCCTGAAGATAAGGCATTTGACTTTGAATCAAGATGAATCCGCCGAGGTTTCCGCATTGTTGTCCGCAGACAGCCTGCCGTTTCTCAAAACCTTTGCAAGGAAATCGTCCCGGCATCCTGACCGCCGCACGGCCTGAGGCGCGCGGCGGATCGGAAACAGAGATGCCAGGTCAGCCTCGACCTCTTGTAATCAGCCGGAAGATGAACACCACCAGAACCGATCCGGCAAGTGCGATGAGAATGGTGTAGAGGAGTCCTCCCT
Organism: uncultured Acidobacteriaceae bacterium; assembly: GCA_963820245.1. GTDB lineage: Bacteria > Acidobacteriota > Terriglobia > Terriglobales > Acidobacteriaceae > Telmatobacter. The sequence goes on from CAWFZC010000013.1 coordinate 112,116, forward strand.
CAGGCGAAAAGCCAAGATGGCCTGCAATGAATCCGCCGACAAAGGCGCCCACGATGCCGAGGACAATGTCGAGCCAGAAGCCGTAACCACCGCCCTTCATGATTTTTCCAGTGGCCCAACCGGCCACCAAACCAACAAGCAACCACCAGAGTAAATGCATACTTCCTCCCTTGACCTTTTGCTGGAATAACTTGCTCTGCCAGGCGAGGCCCCGGGGGCAGGCTTCGAGGCACCCAAGAATAGTACTACTGAAAAGGTCAAATTGGCCCCATGAACCTGCGCGCCGGGCCATAAGGTCAGGGGAAGTGTAAATGGCAGTTCTGAAGCGAGGCAGGCCGGTCAGAGCGGACTGGTATGGCTGGCGCGCTGTTCTTTCCGGGCTTGCATTCGACCTGTCCCGGCGTGTAAAGTGCCCCCTACGAACTCGCGTTGGCGAAAGGCAGCTTCTTGCGGTCGAGCAAGGAACGCATCGAAGACTACTTCGTCCGAGATTTAATCCACATACGGGAATCCTCATGGATTCGAAAGGATCTGCAATGAATACCAAGAAAATCTTTGGATCAGTAGCTCTCGCTCTCGGGCTGCTGACCGCGAATATGGCAGTCGCGCAGGCGCCGGCAGGTGCACCGGCGGGCTCCTCTGGCCTTTGCAATGATGGCTCTTACTGGACGGGATCAATCAAGATTGGCGCCTGCAGGGGCCATAAGGGGATAAAGACCTGGTGGGGAGCGACTGCAGCGGCCAAGCCTGCTCCGGCCGCAGCACCAGCGCCAGCGGCCAAGCCCGCTCCGGCTGCGGCCCCAGCTGCAGCTCCCGCGGCGGCGAAGACCTCCACCAAGACCTCGACCAAAGACATGCCGCAGGCACCCGGCGGCGGCCCCGGCCTGGTTTGGTTGAACACCGCGAGCAACGTGTATCACTGCCCGGGAACCCAGTACTACGGCAAGACCAAGGCCGGTTCCTACATGAGCGAGTCCGCCGCGCAGGCGAAGGGTGCTCACAACGAAGGCGGCAAGCCCTGTAAGTAAAAAAGTCGGGTCCGGTTGACCGGGCTCACAATCGCCGGGCAGGCCGCACAGGCTTGCCCGGCAATTCTTTTGGGCCGCAGGTACAAGCGATGCGGATCGGACCGGAAAGTATACTTGCGTGATGAAGTTTCCCGGAGATGAACTCGTCGCCATGCTGGTGGCCGTCAGTTTCGCGGCCGGGCTCAATGTTTACGCAACCGTTGCGACGCTCGGATTGCTGGCGCATACCGGATGGATGGCCCTGCCGCCAACTCTGGCGCTGCTCGGCAGCTGGTGGATCATCGGCGCCAGCGCCGTGCTGTTTGCCATTGAATTCTTCGCCGACAAAATTCCTGCGTTCGACTTGATTTGGAACGCGCTGCATACCTTCATTCGCATTCCCATTGCGGCGCTGCTGGCCTATCGCGCCACCGCAGGCCTGTCGCCCCAGGAACAATTGATCTGCACGATCGCCGGCGGGCTTATCGCTCTGGCTGCGCACGGAGGCAAGACGGCCGTTCGCGCTGCTGTGACCGCGTCGCCGGAGCCGTTCTCCAATATGACGCTGAGCATGGGCGAGGATACGCTGGCCGTGTTTCTCACCTGGTTTGCCACAAGACACGCGTACTGGGCTGCCGGCATTGTCTGCATGCTGCTGGTGGTCACGCTGATTCTGGTCCGCTGGGTGGTGCGCGCCATCAGGGCGTTGTTCTCGGGAGCGGAACACGCGATTGAAGCATGAACGTCTGGGCCTGAAATAGAAAATGGCTCTCGTTTTTAAATTTCGCAATTTGAATCTGGAGAGGTAAAGCGATGGCGATGGAACGCCGTGGATTTCTGAAGAGCGTAGCGGGGGCGGGCATGGCTGCTGCGCTCTCTCCGCGCATGGTCAAGGCCGAAGAACAAGCGGCGCGCGCCACCCGCGCCATGCCCTCGCCCAAGATCAAAGACATCAGCGTGATTGAGTGCCAGCCCCAGGGCGTGCGCCTGACGGTGGTGAAGATTACGACAGACCAGGACGGGCTCTACGGCTATGGCTGTGCCACCTTCACGCAAAGGGCCGACCTGGTGCGGCCGGCAGTGGAGAAATATCTCAAGCCGTTCCTGCTGGGCAAGACGACAGACCGGATTGAGGACATCTGGCAGTCGTGCTACGACAGCTCGTATTGGAAGAATGGGCCGGTGCTCAACAACGCGATCAGCGGCGTTGACCAGGCGCTTTGGGACATCAAGGGACGGCAGGCGGGGTTGCCTGTCTACCAGCTGGCCGGCGGCAAATGCCGGGAGGCAGTGGACTGCTACGCGCACGCCGCCGGCGCCGATTTTGAAGACGTGGTGACGGACGCGAAAAAGTACATGGCCCAGGGATTCCGCAACGTGCGCGTGCAGGTAAGTTTGCCGGGCATGGCAGGTTATGGTTCGGCGCATGCAGGCGAATCGCGCGAGAAGGCATTGCACGACAAGCCGCTCTTCGATCCGGCAGCGCAGATGCGGCGCGCGCTCAAGCTGCTGGAGATTTGCCGGCGCGAACTCGGCGACGAAGTAGAGCTGCTGCACGACATGCACGAGAGGCTCACACCGAACCAGGCCGTCCAGTTCTGCAAGGCTGCCGAGCCGTTCAGGATGTTCTTCCTCGAAGACCCGCTGTCGCCCGAGGACCTGGGATACTTCAGGCAGATTCGCCAGAACTGCGCAACGCCGATTGCCATGGGCGAACTGTTCAACAGCCCGCATGAATGGCAGCCGCTGATCACCGAGCAATTGATCGACTACATCCGCGTGCATGTGTCAGAGGCGGGTGGATTCAGCCCGGCGCGCAAGATTGCGATCCTTGCCGAGCAGTTTGGCGTGAAGACAGCGTGGCACGGGCCGGGTGATGTGTCGCCCGTGGGCCACATGGCCAACGTGACGCTAGACCTGGTGAGCTACAACTTCGGCATCCAGGAGTACTCGCCGTTCAATGAGCAGACGCAGGCCATCTTCCAGGGTTGCCCTGAGATGCGCGATGGCTATCTGTGGGTGAATGAGAAGCCCGGCTGGGGTATTGAGATCGACGAGAAGGAAGCGGCCAAGGCGCCGTTTCTTGCGAGCCCGCTGAATGGTGGATGGGGCGAAATCAGGCTGCGGGACGGAACTGTGATCAAGCAGTAATAGCCGAACTCGTCCAGCGGTAGGCTTCCTCAAGTCCCGGGTGCCCAAAAGCGAGGCACCCGGGGCACCCAGACTTCTTGTGAGGACAAACGATACAGCGCTCATGCGCTCTGGCGACTACTTGTCGTGCAGCGTAATGTGGGTCGCCTTGTTCTGCGCTTCGATCACCAGTTGCGCGGCAAGCAGGCACTCGTCGGGATTTTGCGCCAGATGCGTGCGATTGACAATGTCGGCCACGAACTGCGGACCGAAGGGCAGCGGCATCTGGTTGCAGTCGATGTAGCGGGACTGCTTGCCGTCGACAATGAAAAGGTTGTTGCCCTGGTGCTTGACGCCGACGTCGGTGTACTTGCGGATCTCGATATAGCCGTCGGTACCCAGGATGAACAGGCGTCCATCGCCCCAGGTACCGAGTCCATTGGGCGTAAACCAGTCAAGACGGACGTAGCCGAAGCCCTTGTTGCCGCGCAGCATCATGTCGCCGAAGTCCTGGAAGCGCGGGCGATCGGGATGGCGCACGTTGGCCACCTGCGAAGCCACAACTTCAGCCTGCGTGCAGCCGGTGTAGTAAAGGAACTGGTCCACCTGGTGCGAGCCGATATCGCACAAAATACCGCCGTACTGCTCTGGCACCCAGAACCAGTCGGGACGGCCGGTTCCGCCGCCTGCGTCGCCAGCGCCCTGGAAAATCTGGTGGGGCGCGATGTTGATGGTCTGGATGACGGTGCCGATGGCGCCCTGGCGGACCAGCTCACCGGCGTACACGGCTGCCTTCACCTCAAGCAACTCGCTGTACATGATGGCGTAGATCCGCTTGGTTTCGGCAATCGTCTTGCGCACAGCGGCCAGTTGCTCGAGCGTCGTCACGCCCGGCTTGTCTGAGAGAAAGTCCTTGCCGGCTTTCATCGCGCGCACGGCCAGCGGTCCGCGTTCGTTGGCAATCTGCGAGGTGAGTATCAGTTGCACGCTCGGGTCGTGGATGATTTCGTCCTGCGTGGCCACAAGCTTTACATCCGGGAAGCGTTTCTTGAAGGTTGCGATCTTGTCGGGCTCGCCGGCCCAGGCCGCCACCAGTTCGCCGCCGCCGCGCTGCACGGCGCCGATCATTCCATAGATATGGTCGTGGCTCATGCCGCAGACGGCGAATTTGATGTGATTCTTGGGCGCTTCTTCAGCCTGGGCTGCGGGCAGAACCGCGTCTTCAACATGGTGCCGTGGCCGCCACCAAAGGCCATTGCGCCTTCAGGCATTCCGGCCATCATGGCAACGGGCGCCATCAATCCCGCCTGCTTAAGAAAATCCCGCCGACCTGTATAGATCCTGTTCATTGATCCTCCAAATGTTTTCGGGACCAGTTTGAGAGCGGAACACCACCCTGCTTCGGCCCGCATCGATGATAAACGCGTTTGCCGGGCCGCGAGAATTGAATGCTGTGAATTGGACCAATTGGCGAGGCAGACCACCGCGCCCTTGCCATTAGACTGTTTGAAGCTGAACCTGCAAAGCTGGTTCAAGGCTTGTGGTTCAGCGGGAGACTCGATGACGCGCTACGGAATGGTGATCGGCCTCAAACCGGAGACCGAACAGAAGTACAAGGAGTACCACGCCGCCGTTTGGCCGGGCGTGCTTGAGACGATCAGCAAGTGCAATATTCGCAATTACTCCATCTACCTGAGGGACCACACGCTCTACGCGTACTTTGAGTACCACGGAACCGACTACGCGGCCGATATGGCGCGGATGGCTGCGGACAAGACGACGCAGGAGTGGTGGGCGATCATGGAGCCGATGCAGAGTCCCGACCCGAACCGCAAGCCGGGTGAGTGGTGGTCGCCCATGGAAGAGGTCTTCCATCTGGATTGAGGCTGCGCGGCCGCATTCCCACGGGCGTTCTCTGCGCCGCATGCCCTCTCTGCGAAAATAGAGAGGAATGCTTTCACTCCAAAATGCCGGCAAGCGGTTTGGGCCGCGGGTGCTGTTCCTTGAGGCCAACTGGCTGATCAGGGCGCGGGAAAAGACCGCGCTGGTGGGCGCCAACGGCACCGGCAAATCGACATTGATGAAGGTGCTGGCCGGCCTGGAGACGCTGGACTACGGCGAGGTGCAGCAGACGCGCGGCATGAGCATCGGTTACCTGCCGCAGGAGGGTCTGCGGCTGACCGGACGAACCGTCTTTGAAGAATGCCTGAGCGTTTTCGACGAGCTCCGCGAAATGGAGCAAGAGATTTTGCGGCTCAGCGGACAGCTCGCCGAGCTGGACCACGAGGGAGCCGAATACGAAACAGCGGCTGAACGTTTCAGCCTGCTGCAGGAGCGCTTTCACGCGCTCGACGGCTACGCGCTCGATGCGCAGGTCGGCGGAGTGCTCACGGGCCTCGGCTTCAGCAAAGAGGACTGGAAGCGGCAGACGGACGAGTTCAGCGGCGGCTGGCAGATGCGCATTGCGCTCGCGAAACTGCTGCTCGCAAAACCGAACCTGCTGCTGCTCGACGAGCCGACCAATCACCTTGATCTCGAAACGCGGAACTGGCTCGAAGACTATCTGCACACCTACCCATTCGGCTACATCCTCATCTCGCACGACCGCTATTTTCTTGACGTGACGATCGACCGCACCGTGGAGATCTGGAACAAGCGGCTCACGACCTTCCAGGGAAACTACAGCAAATATCTTTCGCAAAAAGATGAACGGCGTGCGCAACTGCAGGCAGCGTATCGCAACCAGCGCGAGCAGATCGAACACCTTGAGGCGTTCATCAACCGCTTTCGCGCGCAGGCCACCAAGGCCAAGCAGGTGCAGTCGCGCATCAAGGAACTCGAAAAGATTGAGCGCATCGAAATCCCCGAAGAAGAGCCGGTAATTCACTTCCGGTTTCCGCAGCCGGCGCCCTCGGGGCGCACGGTGGTGGAGGCCGAGGGGCTGGCCAAGAGCTACGGCGAGAAGAAGGTGCTCGAGAATGTGCGCTTCAGAATCGAGCGCGGCGACCGCGTGGCTCTGGTGGGCGTCAACGGTGCCGGCAAATCCACGCTCATCAAGCTGCTCACTGGCGACGAACCTCCAACGGCAGGCGAGGTAAAACTCGGCCACAACGTGATGAGCGAGTACTTTGCGCAGGACCAGTACAAGGTGCTGGACGGCGAGGCGCGCATGCTGGACGACATCAGCCGCGCGGCGAAAAAAGTTCCTGAAGTGCAGCTGCGCTCGCTGCTCGGCTGCTTCCTCTTCAGCGGAGACGATGTGTTCAAACCGCTCGGTGTGCTCTCCGGCGGCGAGCGAAACCGGTTTGCGTTGGCGCGCATTCTGGTGTCGCCCTCGAACTTTCTGCTGCTCGACGAGCCCACCAACCACCTGGACATGCGCGCCAAAGACGTGTTGCTTGAAGCGCTGGCGGCGTTTTCCGGCACGGTGGTCTTTGTTTCGCACGACCGCTACTTTATTGACCGGCTGGCGACGCGAGTATTGGAAGTCGAAGGCGGCACAGTCACCAGCCACGAGGGAAATTACGAGGACTATCTGCGTTGGAAGGCGGCTCAGGCCAACGCGGACGGGCCATCAAGGAGAGCGCACCTTCCAAAGTGCAGACGGTTTCCCCAAGAAACGGAACTTCAGCAAGCGAAGCTTCTTCTGAAGCGAACATCGCGTCCAACACGATCATCATCGAAGGCGGCCCGGACGACCCCAGAAGACGCCGCCTGAATCCCATCAAGCAGAAGCAGATGGAAGAGCGCTGCGTATTTCTTGAAGAAGAGGTCCCCCGCATCGAATCCGCACTCGCGCATACAGAAGAGCAACTCGGCGCCTATGTTTCCGCCGCCGAAACGCAGCGCCTCACCACCCTCGCCGAAGATTTGCGCGCGCAACTCAATTCCCTCACCGCCGAATGGGAAGACCTCATGCTTCAACTCGAAGCATGATCGTTGGCGTCGGCCCAATCCTCAAATATCATCAAGTCCATGAGCACCAACGCCGAAAAATCCCGCTGCAAATGGTCCGAGAACGATCCGCTCATGCGCGAGTACCACGACACCGAATGGGGCATCCCCGTGCGCGACAGCCGCATGCTCTGGGAGCTGCTTATGCTCGAAGGATTTCAAGCCGGCCTTGCCTGGATCATCGTCCTCCGCAAGCGGGATGCTTTCCGCAAAGCATTCAAAGGCTTCGACCCGGTCAAAGTCGCCCGCTTCAAAGAAGCCGATATCGAACGCCTGCTTCAGGACCCGGGAATCATTCGCTCGCGCGCCAAAATCGAAGCCACCATCCAGGCCGCCCGCATCTTTCTTGAGATGCAGAAATCCGGCGAAGACTTCTCGTCGTTTCTGTGGGATTTCGTCGGCGGCAAGCCCATTCGAAACGAAGGTCCAGTCCCCGCGCAAACCCCGCTCGCCGTCGAAATGTCGAAGCAACTCAAGAAACGCGGCTTCAAGTTCGTCGGCCCGGTGATCGTCTACGCTTTCATGCAGGCTGCCGGCATGGTCAACGACCACAGCCCCACCTGCTTCCGCCGCAATGCCCGTAAATAAACCGCGCGAAGGCGCGAACGTCCCCTGATGAGCTCCTTAGATGCCGTCGTGCATAATCAAAAGACGATGGCTCTTTTGTGGAATCCTGAAAATTGGCAGCAGCGGCTTTCCGAACTGGAGGCGCAGACCGGCGACCTGAAAGAGGCGCCGCTCCGGCGCGATGTTCGTTCGCTGGGCATGCTGCTGGGCGAGGTGCTGCGCGAGCAGGCAGGCGAGTCGCTCTTCGCTGAAGTGGAAACGCTGCGGCAGGATACAATCCGCCGCCGCGACGCCGAGGCGCGGGGACGGAATGAAGAGGCGGCGCGGAATGCCGCCGGCGCGCTCGAGATGGTGCACCAGCTTGCGCCCGAACGGGCGATCCTGTTGACACGCGCCTTTGCCTTTTACTTTGAGCTGATCAACCTGGCTGAGACCAACCATCGCAAGCGGCGGCGCATTGCCCTCAAACTCAGCGGAGGCGCGGGGCGGCAACGCGGTTCGCTGGCCGGCACGCTGAGCGAGATGCGGCGCGTAGGCATTGGCGCAGACGAGGCGCTCGATTGGCTGAAGCGCGTGCTCATTATTCCGGTGTTTACAGCGCACCCGACTGAAGTAGCGCGGCGCACCGTCATGTTCAAGCGGCGGCGCATCGGCGAATTTCTTGCGGCGCTCGACCGCATTCCCATTCCCGAGCAGGATCTGGCGCGCGTCGAGGAACTGGTTCTGGCGGAGATTACCAGCCTGTGGCAGACCGACGAAGTGCGCTCGCGCCGGCCCACGGTGTACGACGAAATCAAGATGGGGCTTGACTACTACGACGTTTCCATCTTTGAGACGCTGCCGGGGCTTTACCGCGAAATCTCAGAGGCGCTGCAGTTTGCCTACGGCCTTGAGATCGAACCGCACGCGCTGCCCCAGGTGCTCCGCTTCGGCTCGTGGATCGGCGGCGACCGCGACGGCAATCCTTTTGTCACGCCCGAGGTCACACGCGACGCCATCAAGCTCGCGCGAGGACATCTGCTGCTCTACTACCAGGCACAACTGGACCTGATCATCGACCTGCTGACCACAAGCGCGCAGCAGCGGCCGGTGAGCGAAGCTCTGATGGCACGACTCAATGCTTATGTGGCGCAGGTGCACACGCCTGAGGCTCAGGTCTTCGGCGAACAGTACGAGTTTGAGTATTACCGGCGGTTCGTTATCTGCGTCAAGGCGCGGGTGCAACGGACGCTTGAAGAACCCGGGCCGGCCGGCGCCACAATGCCGGTGATGCCCTACACGCTTTCAAAGGGACAGGACAAGTTGGCGCAAGTGTTGCCTGTCTACGCCTCGGTGGATGAATTTCTCAGCGACCTCGAGGTGCTGCGGGAGTCGCTCGCGGCCAGTGGCGGCATCAGGATTGCGCGCACTCTCATCGATCCCCTGATTCTGCGGGCGCGAACCTTCGGGCTGCATCTGCATACGCTCGACATCAGGCAACATGCTCGAGTGCTGCAGACGGCGCTGCAGGAGGCGATCAGCGACACCATGGCGCCAAACTTGCCAGGCGGACTTTCAGAGGCAACCGAAAGCGTGCTGGAGACTTTCCGCGTGGTGGCCGAGGTGAAGGCGGGTAGTTCGCCTGAGTCGATTCGCCAGTATGTAATTTCCGGAGCTTCAACGGTGGATGATGTGCTCGCCGTGGTTCGCCTGGCGCGCCTTGGCGGAGTGAAGGTGGAAGGCTCGGGACGCGATCCCGGACTGATGCCCGTGCCCCTCTTTGAATCGATCGACGACCTGCGCAACGCCCCGGCGGTTTGCCGCGAGTTGTGGAATCGGCCCGACTACCGCAAGTTGATCGCGAGCTGGGACAACTGGCAGGAGGTGATGCTCGGCTACTCCGATTCAAACAAGGATGGCGGCATGCTGACCTCGACCTGGGAGATTTTCAGCGCGCACCGTGACCTGCACGTAGTGGCTCGGGAGGCCGGCGTCAAGCTGCGGCTGTTCCATGGCCGTGGCGGCACGGTGGGCCGCGGAGGCGGACCGACGCATCGCGCAATCTTTGCCCAGCCCATGGATTCCTTCGACGGGCAGTTGCGCATTACCGAGCAGGGCGAGGTGCTCAACTTCAAATACGCTGACGAGGTGCTGGCCGAGCGCAATCTCGAGTTGATGATTGCGGCTTCGCTGGACGCGCTGGCGCGGCCGAATGCGCGTGATCCCGAGGGACACTTCACCGGCGTGCTCAAACCGGAATGGGAGGCGGCCTTCGACGAGTTGTCAGGACTCGCATTCGGGTTTTACCGCAGGCACATTCTCGAGGACCCCGGTGTGGTCACCTACTTTGAGCAGTCCACGCCGGTGGGTGAACTGGAGAACGCAAAGATCGGCTCGCGGCCTTCGCGGCGCAGCTCCTCACTCAAGCTCACGGACCTACGCGCGATTCCCTGGGTCTTTGGATGGACGCAGTCGCGGCTTCTGGTACCGGCCTGGTTTGGCGTGGGATTTGCGATGGAAGAGTATCTTGCCAAGCCCGGTTCGCTGGAACTACTGCAAACCATGGCGAAGGAGTTTCCGCTGTTCATCGACCTGATCCGCAACGTGGAACTGGCACTGGGCAAGGTGGACCTGGCAACGGCGCGGCTTTACTCCGAACTGGTGGGCGATACAAAGCTGCGGGAGCGCGTCTACGACATGTTCGAAGCGGAGTTTCATCGCACCGTGCGCGCCGTTCTGGCCGTCACGCGGCAGAAGGAAGTGCTGCAGTCGAACCAGGTGCTTGCCCACTCCATCAAGCTCAGGAATCCGTATGTGGACCCGATGCATTTGATCCAGGTGGACATGCTGCGCCGCAAGCGCGCCGGGGAAGATACACCGGCGGTGAACCGGGCCATTGCGGCGACCATCAGCGGAATTTCGGCGGGGTTGCGAAACACGGGATGAGGCAGGGCGAAGAAAGGAATTGTCCGGTTTGGGGACGTGTTTTGATGAATTTACGCAACCTGCCGCTTGCCAATCCGGGATTGCGGGTCTACCCTGTTTCTATGCATCGATGTCGCTAACGCCGTCCTGGTGAGAGCTCAGATGCAGCCGTGCGCCGAATTCGCGCGCGCAATTTTCCGGTAGACAGCTCCACCATTCCCTAAAAATCCATTCACAAGAGAGCCTGGGCATATGGCCCCGGAAAAGGAGATCAACATGGCGCGCATTGCCGCGAATGTAACTGAACTGATTGGAAAAACTCCACTGGTAAAACTGAATCGCGTGGCCGCCGGCTTGCCTGGGACCGTGGTAGCGAAGCTGGAAAGCCAGAACCCTGTGTCGAGCGTAAAGGACCGCATTGGCTTTGCGATGATCGATGCCGCCGAGAAGGCTGGCAAGATCACGCCGGGCAAGACAATCCTGATTGAACCAACCAGCGGCAATACGGGTATCGCGCTGGCGTTTGTGGCCGCCGTCAAGGGGTACAAGATCATCCTGACAATGCCGGAGACAATGAGCCTGGAGCGGCGCGTAACCTTGCTGGCCTTTGGCGCTGAGATTGTGCTCACGCCGGGACCCAACGGGATGAAGGGCGCCATCGCCAAGGCCAACGAGATCCTGGCCAAGACGCCGAACGGATTTATTCTGCAGCAGTTCGACAACCCGGCAAATCCGGCGATCCACCTGGCCACCACCGGCCCCGAGATCTGGGACGACACAGATGGCAAGGTGGACATCCTGATCTCCGGCGTGGGCACGGGCGGCACCATTACTGGCGTGGCCAATTACATCAAGCCGCAAGAAGGCGGAGCTTCAAGGCAATCGCCGTCGAACCCACCGACAGTCCGGTGCTCTCCGGCGGCAAGCCGGGGCCGCACAAAATCCAGGGATTGGGCGCAGGCTTTATCCCCAGCATTCTGGACACCAAGCTGATCGATGAGGTGGTGCAAGTAACCAACGACGAGTCTGTCGAGATGGCTCGCCGGCTGGCCAAGGAAGAAGGCCTTTTTGTCGGCATCAGCTCGGGAGCAGCAGCAGCAGCGGCGTTGAAGGTTGCGGCGCGACCTGAAAGCGCAGGCAAGCTGATCGTAGTGGTGCTGCCCGACTTTGGCGAGCGCTACCTGTCGAGCGTGCTGTTTGAGCCGCTGCGGCAGCAGGCGCTGGCGCTGCAGCCGGAGCAGATTGCGGTTACCGCGTAAATTCATTCAACCGCCGGCGAAGCGGAGATCGTTTCGCCGGCGCAACTTGATTTTCCATACCTGAAAAGTTTTTCGGATTCTGCTTCTCATGGCTTTTTTTGCGCGCATTCGTGAAGACATCAGCTCTGTGATGGAGCGGGACCCGGCCGCGCGCTCGCGGCTGGAAGTGCTGCTCTGCTATCCGGGGCTGTGGGCCGTGTGGCTGCATCGCATCGCGCATGCCCTATGGGACTGGAAGCTGTATCTGCCGGCGCGCGTGCTGTCGCAAATAGCCCGCTTTTATACCGGAGTGGATATTCATCCGGGGGCTATGCTGGGTCGGCGGCTGTTTATCGATCACGCCACCGGCGTGGTGATTGGCGAGACGGCGATTGTGGGCAACGATGTGACCATGTACCAGGGAGTGACACTGGGCGGCACAGGCAAAGGCCACGGCAAGCGGCATCCAACGATCTGCGACAGGGTCTTCATCGGCAACAACGCAAATATTCTCGGCAACATTACCGTGGGCGAGAACTCGCGCGTAGGCGCGGGCTCTGTGGTGCTCTCGGACGTGCCGCCCAACTCCACGGTCGTGGGCGTGCCTGCGCACATCATCTACCGCAACGGGGAACGCGTGCTGATCACCGATCCGCACGATGTGAAGGATCCACTGTCCGATGCGCTGATCGCCCTGGCGGCGCGCGTGGACGAACTGGAAACGCGCCTCGGCACAAACGAGCCTTGCCCCGATCCATTTGCGGTAGAAGAAGCCGACCGCAACGCCTATCGCGTGGAGCTGGAACGGTTGCGCGTGTATGTGTCGATGGGTGAAGGGATTTAGGGGTGAAGGGATTCAGGGGCGAGGGAATCCGGAACCTCGCCCCCTCGAATCGCCTCTAGCGAACGTCGACCGAGCGGTCGCCTTCGTACTCCATGATGTGGAAGTAGGCTTCCCAACCTGACCACGACACCGGCGCGGGCAACTTTGCCAGCGGGTCTTTCAGGTGATTGGCATAGTCCTGCACCAGTTCGCGAGAACGGTAGACGCCGGTGAGCCAGTCGCCGCGATAGAAGTTCTTCCACTTGCCATACTCGGCGGTCTTCATCGACAACTGAACAGCATCCAGAGCCTGGAGCGCTGCTGCCGCATCGGCTTCGGCCTTCATTTGCTCGCCCGCACTCTCTTCCTTCAACGCGCGCGCCACGTCGAGCAACGCCCGGTTGCTTTCGCGATTGATCGTAATCATGTTCAGCATCTCGGCCTGGTAATAGGCCTTGCGGCTGGGATCGACCAGCGCCTCGGCTGCAACAGCGTGCTTCCACACAGCGTCCCAGCGCGGCTGCGCCTCTTCGCATTCTTTAATGTCGCGGTCGAGAATGGCGGCCTGCATCTGCTCAGGAAATGTCGGCATCAGCCGCGGTAACGTCCACTTGGGCGATTGGCTGGGGATCGCGATCACCTGGTGCACACTCAGATTGTCTTCAAGAAGTCTGCGAATTTCTGAGTGATAGTGGTTATCGCCATTCATCCGCTTCACCTTGCTGTAATTGACCGTAGTGGCCGGGACCGAGTTGCCTGCCGAGCTGAGGCGTGGCATGTTGAAGGCCGTTCGCTCTGACGGCGCGGCAAAATATTCGCTGTAAACCTTGGCAAGTTCATCGGCAGACTTCGCGCCAAATTCCTCCGTAGCCCAGCGGCGATAGTAAGCGCCGTCGGCGTCTGTGGCTTCTGTCGGAACGCCACCCCAGGCCACTTCCATCAACGCGCGTGTGGTCATCACCACGGGGCGAATGTCACTGGTATTCACAAGCAGGTAAGATGTTGCGCCCGCCTTGATGTAGCGGCCCAGTTCGGACTGGATAGTGCCCACGGGAACCATCTCAGTAAGTTGATTCGCCTGGCCGTTCATCATCGCGGTGTGGAAGTACGCGCCCTGCCCAGCGACCACCGCGCCGCCGTCCTGCATGTCGCCGTAGCCGGTGTCGGCCCACACCATGGAAACTTCCGGCGGAATCTTGAGGTAACCCTCTTTCGTCAGGCGTGCTCCCTCCTGCCAGAGATCGGTGACGAACTGGGCATTGGGATATTTCGCGCGAACGATCTTCATCTGGTCGGCGATCGCGTCGCTGATGCGCTTGCCGAGCAGCGGATCGTTGTCGCGCACACTTGGATCGAGCGACGAGTAGCTTGAGTCGGACAAGCCGCGCAGCCCAACGCTCCACAAAATCTCCTCGTCGGGGTTGTACTCGGCCACGGCATTTGTCCATGCACGCTCAAGAATCTCAGGATGCGTAGAGTAGTTGTAGGGAACATCCCTTGGCCAGCGGGCGACATTCACACCAAGCGGAATGGCGTGGTGCTGGTTGACGATAAGTCCGCGCTCGGTGGCCGCGTGTACCGGAGCGTCGTCAGGGAAGGTCCATGTCCCGGGCACAACCATGTTGCCCTTGAGGCGCAGGATGGTTTCAAAGACCTGGTCCCACACCTTGAGCGCGATGCCCGTCTGTTCGCCCTTTTCGCGCGGAATCCATCCAGTGAGCAGGTCTTCATCGTTGGGGAAAAAGCCCCGATAGCGGAATACAGGCTTGGGGAACACGTGAGCGAAGTCTGCTGGCAGCGTAATCGAAACGCGCCGGGCCGGCATCTTGTCAGTCCACAGGTACATGGGATCGACGCCGAGATAGCGCTGCGAGAATTCGTAGATGGCGTAGATGGTTCCGCGCATGTCAGCGCCTGTGAGGCAGATGACGTGGCGAGCCTTGCTGCCGGCAGGCGGGCTGGCCAACGAGAAGGCGAAGGCCTCCGTGTCCGACGCCGTGGCGCATTCCACACCGGCGGGTAGTCTGGAACCGGCGGCGATCAGGATCGCCGTTGGGCCGGCGGCGTCGAGGCTGTCCACCACCTTGGGCGCCTTGCCGAAGACCTTCGTGAAATCGCCTGCCAAGTCCTGGGTGGCGCGATGGACGGGGCCCGGCTCCTGCGCGCTCTCAACAATAGTGACCGCGCCGTCGATGGTGACGTGCGCCGCTTGCGCGCGTGTCAGGGGCGCTGCCGCAAACAACATTGCGATGAGGACGGCCAACGGTACGTGGGAAATTCCCTTGGGACCGACGATGCGTGAAGGCAACATGACCTCTCCTTGTGCGGAATGAGTGGGGTTTCGATGGCCGGGGGCCTGTCCGACGGAAAGGGCACAGCAACCGGGCAGAAGAACAAGACACAATGCGATCCGGAAATTCCGGCAGTTTGTTCGCGCCACGAATTATACAGAACGCCCGATGGGCCAGTCGCCGGAATTTGCCTAAACCGTCCCGGGAGTTCTCCACGTTCTCTCCGAAATGTATGCGGCCTCACTCCCGGTGCTACAGTAGTTGCGTTCCGATCCTTTTTCCGGGGTTCGACTTCTTGCATGGTTTTCGCATGTTTTTCGGGGCGGTTCTTCTGGTTCCCCTTGCCGCCCATGCCGCCAGCCGCGTGCAGGCCGCGTCCGTTCCCTCGGAGATGCGATCGACGGCGTTCACGGTCAAGGTGAACGGCCATCCAGTCGACGTGGCGCACGCAGCCGCGAGCTACGAATATGTCAGTTTCGACATCACCGGGCCGGTGAGCGTTGAGATCACGGCTGCCCAGGCAGGATTCTGGGACAAGGGCGTCGATATTCAGCCATGGCGGCTGGGACTGCGGCCGGTGCGCCATGGCGCCACCATCAGCTTCAAGCTGGCTGCTCCGGCCAAGCTCTCCATTTCGCGGCCCGGCGACTTTTTGAATCACGCGGCCATGCTGTTTGTATTTGCCGGCTCGCCGCCTCCGCCGCCGCCGGCCGATGCAAAGGTGCATGTCGTGGCCGCGGGCGTCCATCGTGAAAGCCTGAATCCGAAGAGCGGCGAAACCTGCTACCTGGCGCCGGGAGCGTACATCTTTGGCAGCCTGAACCTGTGAGAAGGTTGAGAACGTGAAGGTGCTGGGACGCGGAACCATTGTGTACGACGGCCCGCAGGATCCGAACACCGACGAAGGCTGGATGCAGAAGCCGGATTGGCACTGCATTGAGCGCAGTGGACAGCGCACAACGTTGAGATCGACGGCCTCACCTGCATCGTGCGTTCGAGAACATGGTCGATCCAGATGAAGGACTCGGGCGGATTTGTGTACGACGATCTGCGCGTGATCGGCGGCAACCCGGGCAATGCCAACCAGGACGGCATGGACTGGCTGGGCGGCGGCGACACAACGGTGCGCAATGCGTTCCTGCGCTCGTCAGCGACGATGTGTTCGCGATGCAGGGCAACTGGGATGGCTACACCGAGGCGGACCTGGTGCGTCCGGGTCACGACGTGCAGAACATCCTGATCGAGCACAGCGTGCTGTCAACCAGCATCTCAAACATCGTGCGCATCGGCCTGGCCGCAAAAGATCTTCAACTCGCGCGACTTCACCCTGCGCGACAGCGATGTGCTGCACGGCGGCATCGGAGCATGCGGGCAGACATTCGGCCTGCTGGGCATGTGGGGAGCGCAGGGCGCAAGCGGCGACCACAGCAACTACACGTTTGAAAACATCGCGCTCGACGACTGGTACTCGCTGGTGCAGATGGAGCAGGAGACGCCTGTCCTGCATGGATTTACGTTCCGCAACATCTGGGCGCTTGATCAGCCGCCGCTGGTTGCTTCCTCCCTCACTGGAAGCGTGTCCGCAGTGACCTTTGACAATGTGAAATATGGGCAGCAAAGCGTGGGGAGCAACGCGGAGATGCCGTTGACGGTGAGCGGCGGCGCGCAGGCGGCGAACTTTGCCGCGGCGCATGGGATCCGTGCGTCCTTCACTGTGGATACGCCGGTCTTCGCGCCGAAACAGCAGGTCGGCTTTACCGCGAAGGCGGCTGCAGGCGCACGCTACACCTGGCTGTTTGGCGATGGAACGGTGGGCCACGGGCGGAGCGTTCATCACCGGTTTCCCGACGGCCTTGGCACCCAGTTGGATGGAACCAACGGCGCGGGACGCTTCAGAGTTCTGCTGCACGTGGAAGACAAGAAAGGCAACGAGGATTGGGCGGCACAGGGCGTGGTGGCTGTAAGTCAGTGGCACGACGCCGGCAACACGGCCGTTCCCACTCTGCCCGGCCTTGCGTGGAAAATCTACGCGGGAACGTGGACTGAACTGCCCGATTTCACAAAGGAGCAAGCGGTCTTCAAGGGCGCGGGACCGAACATTGAAGCCGATGCCCAGGGCTTTACCCGCTATGCCGTTACGTGGGACGGATTGATCGACATTCCCGCCGACGGGGGCTACACTTTCGACCTGATCGACGCTGACGGCGCACGGCTGGTGATTGACGGTATTGAAGTAGCGAAGACCGGGCCGCCATTTGCGCAGGTTTGCGGTTCGCCGGGCAACGCCCTGCGCTTCGACCGTGGCTCGCTGGGTCTGCGTGCAGGCAAGCACATCGTTCACCTGGAAGGGCTGAACACTCAGAGCCAGGGTGCGCCGCGCTTGCTGTGGGAGGGTCCGGCCCTGCCACTCACAGACGTGCCTCCGGCCGCGTTCAGTTATCCGCGGGAAGACGACTTGGTCCCGGCAACAGGAAAAGAAGCCGGAAAGAAGTAGGATGAGCCAATGACGGCGCGCCGGTCGCTCGATGCTCTGGCCTCTGACGTTCTTCCAGCGAAGAGAAACGCAAAATAAATCGCGGTCACGGTGATTATTTCGGCAGCTGCGTCGTATCCCAGCCACCGCCCAGCGAACGGACCAGCCCCACGCTTGAGACAAACTGGCGGGTCTGGATGTCGATGGCGCTCCGCTGGTTTGAGAGCAGCGTGGCTTCGGCCGTGAGTACCTCGAGATAACTCGTCACGCCGCCTTTGTAGCGCTGGTTCGACAGATCGAAGGACTGCTGCGCGCTGGTGACGGCGCGCTGCTCGGCGCTCGACTCCTGCTCCAGAATCCTGAGGCCGGAAAGCTGATCTTCAACGTCGTTGAACGCGAGAAAGACCGTGCTGCGGTACGCGGCCGCCTGCGCTTCGTAGTTGTGACGCGCCTGGTCCGTCAGCGCACGGCGCTGGCCCGCGTCAAACAACAGTTCCACTGCCTGGCCGCCCAGCGACCACAGCGAACTCGGGCCCTGAATCCACGTCCCGGGGTTGGTGCTTTCAAAACCGCCCGCTCCACCCAGGTTGATATTGGGATAAAAGGCGCTGACCGCGACTCCGATCTGCGCATTGGCGGCAGCAGTCAGCCGCTCGGCTGCGGCAATGTCGGGCCGACGCTCAAGCAGCTGCGACGGCACGCCGACGGGAACTTTGGGCAGGGCAAGATCGAGAGGCGACGGCGGAATGCTGAATGTGGACAATTCATCGTTGGCGATGGTGCCGATGGCGTGCTCAAACTGTGCACGGGCCACGCCTATATCCACCAGTTGCGCGCTTACCGTTTCAAGCTGCGTCTGCGCCTGGGCTACGTCTGCCTGGGTGGCGACTCCGCCGGCAAGGCGGCGGCGCGTCAGGTCGAGCTGTCCCTTGAGATTGCTTTCGGTTTCCGTCAGCAGCTTTGCCTGCGCGTCCAATCCGCGGAGTTGGAAGTAGTCCGCGGCCATCTCTGCATGCAGGCTCAAATCGATGTTGGCCGTATCGGCCGCGTCGGCCTGCGCGGTTTCGCGGGCAGCCTCAACCGTGCGGCGGACGCGCCCCCAGAAGTCCGGCTCCCAACTTGCCTGGCCGCCAATCACAAAGTCGTTGTAGTTGGTGGTGGCGCCCGCCGAAGGACGATGAGCCGACACGCGGTCGCGGCTGGCCGTGATGTCGCCGCTGAGCGTTGGGAACAGGCCGGCCCGGGCTGCAGTCACCTGGTCGCGGGCGGCCAAATACGTCTGAAGCGCCTGGCGCAGGTTTTGGTTGTTGGCAGCAATGCGCTCTTCGAGTTGATTAAGCTGCGGGTCCTGGTAGATCTCCCACCATTTGCCGCGCAACATGCCGTCAGAAGGGTTGGCGGGCTGCCATCCACCACCAGCAGGATTCGGCGGAGGAACCATGGCCGAGGAAGCGCCGGTTTCTTTATAGACCGCGGGGGCCTGGTAGCCGGGCCGGTTGTAATCGGGCCCCACGGGCTTGCAGCCTGAAAGAGTCAACAAGCCAACCGGAACCAGAGCGAGCACAACAGCCGCACGAAGCCTTACCAAATGAGCCGCGCCGCGGCCGGCGGTGCTGTGTGCGAGTTGGCCCACGTCGAACCGCATCGCTATTTGCCTCCCGCATCGGGCGCTGTGCTTGAATTGACGACGGTGACCCGTTCGCCGTCGATGAGCGAGTCCGGCGGATCCTGGATGATCTGATCGTTGGCGCTGATGCCGTTCACAATTTGCACCGAAGCGCCGTCGTCTTCACCGATGAGAACGGGGACAAGATGAGCGATGTTGCCGCCGGTCACGGTGCCCAGGCGCATGCCTTCTTTGCGGAAAATGAGAGCAGCGGACGGCACGACGAAGACGGGGCCTGCGGGCGGCGTTTTGAAATGAAGCTGGGCGAGTGAGCCGGGCAGCAGTTCTCCGGCGCGATTGTCCACGTCTACTTCGACCAGCAGTGTGCGACTGGTGGGATCGATGGCGTCCGCGGTCCGAACCAGCGTTCCCTGGTATGTTTTTCCGGTGTGCTCTGGAAAGGTCAGGTCAATTTTCGTGCCCGGCTTCACGCTCTGCGAGTAGGCCTGGGGCAGGTTGGCGTAGACACGCAAGGTCTGAATGGCCTGCAGATGGAACAGCTCCTTGCCTACGCCGGTATCAATCAACTGGCCGGTATCCACGGTGCGGGCCGTGATGACTCCGTCGAAGGGCGCATAGACCTTTTCAAACGACTGCAGTTCCGTGAGCCGCTGCACATTGGCCTGCGCAGAGCGGACAGCGGCAGCAGTTGCCGCGGCCTGATTCACGTAGGTATCCGTGTCCTGCTGCGACACTGCATTGGTCTTGACCAAGTCGGAGTAGCGGTCCGCCTCGATGCGGGCGTTGTTGGCCGTGGCCTGGGCAGTTACCAGCTCATCACGAGCCTGGGAAAGTTGTTGATCGAGTTCCGGGGTGGAGATTTCGGCAAGCAGCGCACCCTTTTTTACCTTTGCGCCGATGTCGAAGTACCAGCGGGTGAGGTAGCCGCTGGTGCGTGCGTAGATGGGCGAATCAGTGTAAGCGGTGGCGTTGCCGGGCAGTACGAAGCTATCAACGGGCGCTCCTGTTTTGGGGGCAGCGACAGTGACAGTGGGCGCTGCGAGCTCGTGGGTGCGCTCGGCGAGAACGGTGTCAGCGTGAGTGCGGCGCAGAATGCCGAGGCCTCCGAGAACGAGGGCCACGATGAGCAGCAAAATGAGGCCCGCAACGGCCAGGCGCGGCGAAATCGGTTTCTGGTCCGCTCCACTTTCGTGACCGTGTTGCGATTGCGACCGGTTTTGATTTGGCGTGTTGGGCGTGTTTGTCATGAGGAGTTACTCCGAAATCTCGTCGAATTCATCGAAAACCGCTGCGCGCGCGACACCATGAGCGGTCCTGCGGCGGTGCTCAATGCGACCGTGAATGAGTGAGAAGAAGGCGGGCACAAAAAACAGCGTCGCCACAGTGGCGACCAGCAAACCACCGATAACGGCACGCCCCAAGGGAGCATTCTGCTCGCCTCCATCGCCAAGGCCCAGGGCCATGGGAACCATGCCAATGATCATGGCCAGCGCGGTCATCAGTACAGGACGCAGACGCACAAACCCGGCATTCAAGGCGGCGCTGCGGGCATCGCCGACCAGCACTTCCAGCTGCTCGCGCGCAAAGCTCACCACCAGAATGGAGTTGGCCGTGGCCACGCCCATGCACATGATGGCGCCGGTGAGTGCCGGCACGCTGAGCCGGGTATTGGTGAGGAAGAGAAACCAGACGATGCCCGCCAGCGCTGCCGGAAGCGCGGAAATGATCAGGAAAGGATCGAGCCAGGACTGGAAGTTGACGACGATGAGGAGATAAACCAGCAGAACGGAAAAGATCAACCCGAGAAGCAAGCCTTCATAGGACTTGTACATCGTCTCGCTTTGGCCGCGAAGGATGAAACGCGAGCCGTGAGGCAAGTCCTTCTTGTGGCTATCTACGATGCGCTGGATGGCGCGCGTGACGCTGCCCAGGTCGGTTCCATCCACATTCGCATAAATATCGATGACTGGTTCCGCATCATAGTGACTCACAAAACCCATCTCCGTTGCCGGCGTTATGTTTGCCAGGTTGCCCAGGATATTGACCGGCGAAACGACTCCGGGTACAGCGGTGGATACGGCGCCCGATTGGCCTGCGCTGGCGGCCTGAGCCGTTGCTGCGGCGCTTGTGATGGGCAAACTATTGAGCGCGGACAGCGAGTCCATTCTGTACTCCGGCGTCTGCACTACCACCGAATAGGTCACCCCGTTTCTGGGATCCAGATAGAAGTTCGGAGTCGTCTGGAAGCTGCCGCTCAGATTCACGAGCAGGCTTTGGGCCACGTTTTGCTGGGTCAGGCCGATCTCCTGTGCGCGCGTGCGGTCCACATTCACCGTCAGTCTGGGTTCGTCGAAGGGCTGCTGGATGCGGGCATCGGCCGCGCCGGGAACATAGCGCACCTGGTCGATCATGCGCTCGGCCAGAGCGCGGTCGGCATACAGATTGGGTCCGACGATCTGGATGTCAATGGGCGCCGAGAGGCCGAAGTTCAAAATCTGGGTCACGATGTCCACCGGGAGCGCGTAGAACGTGACACCGGGATACTGACGCGCAAGCTCGCCGCGCAACCGCTCCACATAAGCCCCAGTGGGATGGTGATCCTTGGCCAACTGCACCTGGATGTCAGCGTCGGCTGCACCGACCGGCGCCGAAGTGGAGTAGGAAAGGTTGAGGCGTGAGTTGGGGAGTCCGATGTTGTCGACGATGGAGACCAACTCATTGGCCGGAATCTGCTGGCGGATGGTGGAATCGACATGGTCGCAGAGCGCGGCCACTTCTTCAATGCGGGTCCCGGTGCGGGCCCGCACGTGAATCTTGAACTGGCCGGCATCGACCGACGGAAAGAAGTCCTGGCCGAGCCATGGCAGAAGAATTCCCACGGAGACAACGGTGAAGGCAAGAAACAGAACGAGGAAGACGCGGGCGTGATCCACGCACAGGGTAAGCAGCCGCAAGTACCAGTTGCGAAACGCCGTAAAGCCGGACTCGAAGGCGAACTGAAACTGAATAAAAGGATTGCGGCTGGCGCGCTTGACAGCCGTCCGGGCGTCGTCATGTTCGAGCAGCAGGTACTTGGCCATGGTGGGCACCAGCGTGCGCGAGAGCAGGTAGCTGGCCAGCATGGCGAAGACCACCGCCTCGGCCATGGGAACGAACAGGTAGCGCGCCACACCGCTCAGAAAGAACATGGGCACAAACACGATGCAGATGGAGAGCGTGGAGACAAAGGCCGGAATGGCGATCTGCGCCGAACCGTCGAGGATCGACTGTTCCAGTTCCTTGCCCGACTCCAGATAGCGGTTGATGTTTTCGATGGCGACTGTAGCATCGTCCACCAGGATGCCGACGGCGAGGGCCATGCCGCCGAGCGTCATGATGTTGATGGTTTCGTGGAGTGCGTAGAGGGTGATAAGCGAGCACAGGATGGAAAGAGGAATCGAGACCGCAATGATGATCGTCGAACGCCAGCTTCCGAGGAAGATGAGGATCATGATGGCAGTGAGGCAGGCGGCGACAATGGCTTCGCGGACCACTCCATCGATGGCGCTCTTCACGAATATGGACTGATCGGCCAGAGCGTTTATGTGTACGCCAGCGGGTAGTTCATCGCGGGCAAGCTGGAGTTTCACCTGCACGTTGCGGATGATGTCGAGGGTGGATGAAGACCCGGTCTTCATGATGGCCATCAGGAGAGCGCGATGGCCGTCTACACGTACGATATTGGTTTGCGGCGGATTGCCGTCGCGGACGTGAGCCACATCGCGTATGTAGATCATGGCACCGTTTACTGCCTTGATGGGCAAGTCGTTCAGATCCGCGACGGCGGTAGGAGCGGAATTGGTCTCAACCTCATACTCGAACTTCTGGATCTTCATGGTGCCCGAGGGGACGACGAGGTTCTGCGCGTTCACGGCATTCACCACATCGACGGGAGACAGGCCCTTGGCCTGGAGCGCGTGGAGGTCCAGGTCCACTTCAATCTGGCGCGTCTTTCCGCCGTAGGGAAAGGGCGCCTGCGCGCCTTCGACCGTAGCCAACTGGGTACGGATTGTGTTTGTGGAAAGGTCGTTGAGCTGCTGCTCGTTGTAGCCCTGTCCGGAGACGCCGAGCATGAGAATCGGTACGCTGGAGGCGTTGTACTGAATGATGAACGGGGGCAGGGTGCCGGGCGGCATTGAACGCAACTGAACCTGACTGATGGCGCCGACCTCGGCAACGGCTTCGCCGATGTTGATGTTGGGATGGAAAAAAATCTTGATGACCCCGACTCCGTTGAGCGACTGTGACTCGATGTGCTCAATGTCGTTGACCGTGGTGGTCAATCCGCGCTCGCTCGGATAAACAAGGCGATTGGCCATCTGCTCGGCCGACAGACCGGTATAGCTCCAGACCAGCGTCACGACGGGAATGTCGATATTGGGAAAGATATCCGTTGGCATCTCAAGGATGCTGTACACGCCAAGGATCACAATTAAAAGCGCAAAGACGACGAAGGTATAAGGCCGCCGAAGCGCAAGCCGGACAATCCACATAGAGTTGCTACCCGCTCCTGGGCGAGACGGCGTCAGATTTGCCGATTACGGTATGCCTTGCCCGGTAAGATGCAACATTCGGGCTCCAGGCAACCTCGGCGTGTAGCTGACCGGCGCACAGGATTCCCGGGCTCGAGGTCGTCACCGCCAAGGCCCGATTCAACTTCTTGCTGAATCTACTATGGTAGTCGAATTAGCTGATGATTTAGAGCGTGCGCGGTAAATTGGCGAATTGCGCTGTTCTTTTGACGGACCAGGAGCCCGGCAGGATTCAATCAGCAAATTGCGAAGTCCCGGAATGTGAGTTGAACCGCCTTAGCGCCTTGATCTTATCCAAGCGGGCGGCTTGACCCTGTGCCTACATTCACGCCTGCGCCGCCGGATTGTGCTCGTTCAAGAGGCGTTCAATTGCGCCAGCCAGGCTCGCGGGCTTCTTGCCGGGACTATACCTTGCCACCACGCTGCCGTCGCGGCCCACCAAAAACTTGGTGAAGTTCCAGCGGATGGCCCCGGAGCCGAAGATCGCCAGAAGCCCGGGCTTCTGCTTCCTTAGAAAACGATAGAGGGGATGAGCCTGGGGGCCGTTGACGCAGATTTTGGCGAATATGGGAAAGGTGACCTGGTAGTTTTCGCGGCAGAAGGCGCCAATTTCGTCTTCAGAGCCGGGTTCCTGGGCGCCGAACTGGTTCGAGGGGAAGCCCAGTACCTCGAAACCGCTGGGACGATAGGCGCGATAGAGCGATTCGAGACCGGCATATTGGGGCGTGAACCCGCAGCGGCTGGCGGTATTCACAATCAGCAGAACACGGCCCCGGAACCGGCCAAGGCTCAGCGGTTCCCCGTTCAACAGAGTGGCCGAGAAGTCATAAATCGAAGACGGGACCTGATCCATTCCTTGAAAAACCTCGTCGCGAGCCGATTGCCTGTGCCCCTCATCCGCGTCTAAACGGGATGCGCCCAGCTTACAGGTATCGGCAAACGAGTCCCAACCCGGTTCGTTCCGGTAGACTGGGAGATGGGTAGCAGCGCACCAGAGACCCCAGCGGGAGCCAATCCTCGCAGGGGTTGGCAGCGGGCTCCAGCCTGAGTCCGCGGGGACATGTCGCGGCGGGGAAATTGAGGGAAAGACGCGATTTCCAAGCCGACGGAGAACCCGGCAGTTTGGGCGGGACCACCGCGGTCAAATATAATCAATCTTTCCTTGAGGCAGGACCAGATTTTTTCAGCAATGAGGGTGTGCATATTCTTCCCGTGAAGCCTATACATGGACCGCACCAGCACTTGTGCTCGCCGCAGGGCTCCAGCCCAGTGAAGATCAAGCACACTTCCATCTCCCGAAACTCGAGGGCATTGCGCCTTGGGCGGATCCTTATGATCCTCGCCCTGGCGGTCTGCGCCACGGCAGCTATGGCCCAGGATGCGCAGACGATCCAGCAAATTCGCGTGATCGGCAACCGGCGCATCCCCAAGGAGACCATTCTCGCCCGCCTCTTTACCCATGTGGGCGATCCTTACGATCCGATTTCGATCGAGCGGGACTTCAACTCGCTCTGGAATACCGGCTATTTCGACGATCTGCGCATCGAGCGCGAGGACTCGGAAAAGGGTCTCATTCTGGACATCTTCGTCAAGGAGAAGCCGAATATCCGGGAGATCAACTACAAGGGCCTGAGCTCGGTTACTGTTTCTGACGTGCTCGACCGGTTCAAGAAGGAAAAGGTACCGCTCTCGGTCGAGAGCCAGTACGATCCTTCCAAGATCAAGCGCGCCGAAACGGTGATCAAGGAACTGCTGGCCGAGCACGGCCACCAGTTCGCCACCATCAAGACTGAAGTCAAGACGATTCCTCCGGCCTCGGTGCAGGTGAACTTCAACATCAAGGAAGGCCCGGTCGTTAAGGTCGGCGAGATCAAGTTCCAGGGCAACCAGCACGTCACCGCGCTGTTGCTGCGCCGCGCGATGAAGAACCTGAAGCCGATCGGCATTCCCTATTCGATCATCCTTGAAGACATCTTCCCGCAGACCTTCGACGCCTCAAAGCTTGAGGAAGACACCGAGCGTGTTCGCCAGGCCTATCGCGACCGGGGCTACGCCAACGCGGCAGTCGAGCAGCCCAAGACGCAGATTCGCGACGAGGGCGGCTTGAACTGGTTCACCTTCCGCCCCAACAAGGGCAAGCGCATCGACATCCTGATGACGATTGAAGAGGGTGCGCGCTACCGGCTGGGCGGCATCACCTTCACCGGGAACAAGGCCGTAACCAACGTGAAGGCGCTGCGCGGAACCTTCGCCGTGAAGGATGGCGACTGGTTCAACGCCACCGCCATCGGCAAGGGCCTGGATAACCTGAAGAAGGCCTACGGCACCCTGGGCTACATCAACTTCGGCGCCATTCCGAAGCTGACCTACGACGACCAGAAGAAGACGGTCTCAATGGACATCGACATCGACGAAGGCAAGCCCTTCTACGTGTCGCGCATCGAGTTCCAGGGCAACACCATCACCCGCGACCGCGTCATCCGCCGCGAGCTGATGCTCGACGAAGGCTCGGTCTACAACTCGCAGTTGTGGGAGTACAGCCTGCTCCGCCTCAACCAGCTCGAGTACTTCGATCCGCTCAAGGTCGAGCAGGACTCCGAGGCCCACCAGGACCCTGACAACGGCACCGTCGAGCTGCTGCTCAAGGTGAAGGAAAAGGGCAAGAACTCCATCGGCATGAACGGCGGCATCAGCGGCCAGTCGGGCGCGTTCCTCGGCGTCAACTACCAGACCAACAACTTCCTTGGCCTGGGCGAGACGCTCAGCCTGCAGGGCAACCTGGGCAACGTGAGCCGGCAGTTCACATTCGGCTTTACGCAGCCTTACATCAAGAACCGCCCCATCAACGTCGGCTTCCAGATCTACAACAACAAGCAGGACTTCAACGCCGCCAAGAACTACCAGGCCACCACCGGGCTGTCGGCCAACCTGACCTCTGCGCAGCAGTCGCTCACGCAGAACTACAACCAGGCTGCCAACGGCATGAACGTCTCCATCAGCTACCCGCTCAAGCGGCATGCCTTCCAGCGCGTCGGCGCCACTTATTCGTTGAGCAAGTCGTCGATCACCGCCTTCAGCACGGCCTCGCAGACCTTCTTCCAGACCATCAGCTTCCGGTCGGGCATCCAGGGCTCGAACGCGCTGGCCGGCATCATCAACAGCCAGATCTCGCTCACCTATTCCTACGACACCATCAACAACCCGGTTCGTCCCCGCACCGGCAAGGAATACACGGCGGCCTTCCAGGCCGCGGGCATCTGGGGCAACGTGCGCTATATCTCGCCCCTGGTGGCCTACAAGCGCTTCTTCCCCATGCACTACCTCATTCCCTCTGAAAACGGACACAACGTGCTCGGCGTCCGCGCCCAGCTCGGTTATGTGCAGGGATTTGGCGGCGACGTGGCTCCGCCCAACAACCGCTTCTACGCCGGCGGCGAAAACGAGCTGCGCGGCTTCGACATTCGCGGCGCAACGCCGTACGGCTATGTGCCCAGCCGGGTCAACTTCCAGTTGACCAATCCAGACGGAAGCTGCGTTCCCCGCGATCCCACCAATCCGCAGGACAACCAGTGCATCCAGGTGCCGCTGCCGGTCTACGGTGTGGCTTCCATCGGCGGCGATACCAACCTCAACACCAACCTTGAGTACCGCATCCCGATCGTCGGCACGCTCATGTTCGACTTCTTTGACGACTTCGGCATCGACGTGGCCACCAATCACGGACAGTTGAAGCAGAGCCCCGAGGGCTTTGCCTCACTCACCTCGCCGCTCTACGGCTGCCCGGTTTACAACAACGGCTCCTGCCAGGGTGGCATCTCGGGCTCCAAGGTCGGATTCCAGCAGAACATTCGCCCCATCTCGGGCACCAACTTCGTACCGCGTATGTCCCTGGGCGGCGAGCTTTCCATCATCATGCCCATCGTCAACGCGCCCTTCCGCATCTACTACGCTTACAACCCGCTCCGCCTTTTCGAGTCGCCCTATTGCAACGACGTCCTCGTCGGCGGCAAGCAGGGCAGCTGCTCGGCAGAGCTGATTACCCGGGCCATGTTCCCCCCGGGAGGCGCAGGCGACTACTCCTACGGCGAAGCGATTCAGGCCTACGGCGCGCGCTACCTGTTCCGCGAGCCCCGCAAGACCTTCCGCCTCACGGTGTCAACCACCTTCTAAACCGGCTCAATTACCTGCTTTCCACCGTGGGCCGCTCGCTGAGCGGCCCATCGTGTTTTAGGCCGATAAATTCATGACCGCGTGGTTTGACGCTCCCACCTACGCCTCCTATAATCCATCTAGTTCCTGCTGACGTCTCCGTTCGTGTCTTTTCCTGTCTCTGAGCCAACCGGCGCGGAGTTTCCGATTAAAAGACCGTGAGGTTGCTCAGGAGGCACAGGCTCGCTTTCGCGCCTCCGCGCGGACAGCCACACAGGAATTCCGAAGGAGCTTTTGAATCAAATGAAGCGTTCGCTTGCACTCATTGTCACGCTGGCCTCAAGCTTAGTCCTGAGCGCCGCAGCCCAAACTCCGGCCGCTGCCCCTGCACCTGCTGGTCCTGCCAAGATCGCCGTCATCGCCTTCCAGGTGGCTGTGGCCCAAACCAACGAAGGCCAGCGCAACTTCGCCGACCTGCAGAAGAAGTACGATCCTCGCCGCCAGCAGCTCAAGACCCTGAGCGACGAGATCGATACCCTGACCAAGCAACTGCAGGCTGGCCAGGCGACGCTGAGCCCCGCCGAGCAGCAGAGCAAGGCCACCGCGATCGACACCAAGAAGAAGCAGCTCGACCGCGATGCCCAGGACGCCCAGAACGACTTCTCCCAGGAGATGCAGGACGTCTACAACGCTCTGGCTTCCAAGGTGTATGACGTGATGCAGGCCTATGCCGAGCTGCACGGATACACGCTGGTGCTCGACGTCTCGCAGCAGCAGTCTCCGGTGCTGTATGCCGCCACGGCGACCAACGTCACCAAGGACATCATCGACGCCTACAACCTGAAGTCAGGCATCCCTGCCCCGCCGCCCGGCGCAGCAGGAGCTGGCGTGGATGCCCCCAGGCCCACCACCAACCACGCTCCCACTTCTCATCCAGCGGCACCGGCAGCCCACTAGAAGCCGGTCGCAAACGATCGCTCTCATTGGAGCACGAAAGTCTCGACAGACGAGGCTTTCGTGCTGCGATGGCGGCCAATCCGCAGGCAATCAAAAAGCGAATGAGTTTGCCGGCCGTCAGGCGTGATCCACGCCACCCGATCATTGTGGAAAAATTTGTGGATTACTTTAGAAAATTGGGCTGCTAGTCGCAATATTCTGCACTTGCCAAGCAGCATTCCATTCTGCTTATCCGCCTAAGCCCTGATTTATCAATCGGAAATCCTCGCCGGAACCGTCTCAGCTCGCCCATGTCCGGCTTCGAGCCCGAGGTTGCTCATTTCCCAAGGTTTCCACAATTTCAGATGAATGCCAGATGACTCAAGTATCCGTCGCACGACGCGGAACTGCCTATTTTTGCTGGTCTTCGCCCACTCGAAGGACGGCAAGGAAGGCCTCCTGCGGAATGTCGACCTTGCCGATTCGCTTCATCCGCTTTTTGCCTTCTTTCTGTTTTTCCAGCAGCTTGCGCTTGCGGCTGATGTCGCCGCCGTAGCACTTGGCCAGCACGTTCTTCCGGAGCGGGCTCACCGTCTCCCGGCTGATGATCTTGGCGCCGATCGCCGCCTGAATGGCCACCTCGAACTGCTGCCGGGGAATCAGCTCCCGCATCTTCGACACCAGGGCCCGGCCGCGCTCATAGGCAAAGTCGCGATGGACGATGATCGACAGCGCATCCACCGGCTCGCCCGACACCAGAATGTCGAGCTTGACCATGGGGGACTCCCACTCGCCGGCCAGCTGGTAATCGAGCGAAGCATAGCCACGCGAGATGGATTTGAGCCGGTCGTAGAAGTCCAACACAATCTCGTTCAGCGGCAGCTCATAGGTCAGCAGGACGCGCGTCGGCGTCACGTATTCAAAGTTCACCTGGCGTCCGCGCTTTTCTTCCACCAGCTTGAAGATGCCGCCCACGTACTCTTCGTTGGTCAGGATCTTGGCCGTGATCACCGGTTCGCGAATGGAATCGATGTTGGTGGGGTCGGGCCAGCGGGAGGGATTGTCCACCTCAATCACCGAGCCGCCGGTCAACGTGATGTGGTAACGGACGCCGGGCGCCGTGGTGATCAGGTCCAGTTCGTACTCACGCTCCAGCCGCTCCTGGATAATCTCCATGTGCAGCAGGCCCAGAAACCCGCAGCGGAAGCCGAACCCCAGCGCCACCGAGCTCTCGGGCTCGAAGAAAAACGACGAGTCGTTCAGGCGCAGTTTCTCCAGCGCGTCCCTGCAGCAGGGTGTGTTCGTGCGAGTCCACCGTGTAGAGGCCTGAGAACACCATTGGCTTGATGTCTTCAAAGCCGGGCAGTTGGGCCGCGGCGGGCCTGGCCTCTTCCGTGACCGTATCGCCGATCTTGGTGTCGCCCACATTCTTGATAGTGGCGGCAAAAAAGCCCACTTCGCCTGCCGTCAGCTGTCCAATCTCCACCGGCTTGGGCATCAGCACGCCCATCGACTCAACTTCAAACGACTTCGAGTTCGACATGAAGCGAATGCGCTGTCCCTTGCGCATGGTGCCCTGCATCACCCGCACCAGCACGATCACGCCCCGGTATGCGTCAAACCACGAATCGAAGATCAGGGCCTGCAAGCGGGGCATTGGGATCACCCGTTGGCGGCGGCAGCCGATGCACGATCGCCTCCAGCACCTCATCCACTCCCTGGCCGGTCTTGGCGCTCACCGGGATCGCGTCGGTGGCGTCCAGTCCGACGGCCTTTTCAATGGCTTCCTGCGTACGCAGAATGTCGGCCGACGGAAGGTCGATCTTGTTGATGACAGGAATAATCTCAAGGCCGTGATTGATGGCCAGATAGGCGTTGGCCAGCGTTTGTGCCTCCACGCCCTGGCTCGCGTCCACTACAAGCAGCGCGCCCTCGCAAGAAGCCAGCGAGCGCGAAACCTCGTAGCTGAAGTCCACGTGCCCCGGCGTGTCAATCAGGTTCAGCTGGTAGGTGTTGCCGTCCTTCGCCTTGTACATCATGCGGACGGCATGGGCCTTGATGGTGATGCCCCGCTCGCGTTCCAGATCCATGTCGTCCAGGATCTGTGCCTGCATCTCCCGCCCCGTGACCGAACCCGTAAATTCAAGAAGACGGTCGCTTAGCGTCGACTTTCCGTGGTCGATGTGGGCAATGATGGCGAAATTGCGAAGGAAACGTGCATCCATGGGGGGCTGACTGGAAGGCCCTTGGCGCTCGCGGAACACGCCTTGCCTCCAGGTCATAGCTTATCATCGGGAAGGGCCTCAAGTTGCGCGTGGAGGCCTTACGCTTGTCAGGGTGGTTGCCTGAATTCATGCATGTAAAAGCAGGTTGGGTCTCGATAATTGGCTGCGTTCTGCTGGCGCTGCCGCTGGTTGGCTGTGCACCCTCTGACAGCAAGCCCGCAGCCGCCGTGCCAGGGCCGCAAGCAATCGCCCCGCCTGTGGACCCAGCGCCCACGCAGGCGGCTGTGGTTCCCCCCGTTGCCCCCCAACCCACCATCGAACAGCAACGGATACGCGTGCTCATTGAGCAGGTTGAAGCAGCCTACGCCAACGGCGACGCGGATTACCGCAGGGGCATGCTTCCTCAAGCCAAGGCCGAGTTTGATCGCGCCGTCGACATGATGCTCGAAAGCGGATTCGACATCAGGAACAATCCGCAACTCTCAGAAGAGTTCGACAGCATTGTTGACCGCGTCAACGGCCTGGAGATGGAAGCACTCAAGCAGGGCAACGGCTTTGTGCCCAAGGTGGAACCTACGCCGGCAGACGTGGCCAGCGATGTCATCCCCGATCTGCCTCCGAAAGCCGACCCCAATGTGGTTGCCAAGGCGAAGGCCGAACTGGCCACCACCAAGTCTGACTTGCCGCTTGTGGTCAACGACTACGTGGCCGGCTTCATCAACTTCTTTGCCAACTCCCAGCGCGGCCACAACACGCTCATGCACTCGTTTGAGCGCTCCGGCCGTTACAAGGCGATGATTCAGCGCGTCATGGCCGAGGAGGGCGTGCCCCAGGATTTGATCTACCTCGCCGTAGCCGAATCTGGATTTCAGCCCCAGGCGATCAATCGCAGATCGCGCGCGGGCGGCATGTGGCAGTTTATGCCGACGGGGCAATATGGCCTCAGCCACAACCCTTACGTGGACGAGCGCTTCGATCCTGAAAAATCCACCCGCGCCTACGCCCGCTACATGAAATTTCTCTACGATCAGCTCGGCGACTGGTACCTGGCCATGGCCGCCTACGACTGGGGCGCCGGCAACGTGCAGCGCGCGGTGGAGAAGACCGGATACGCCGACTTCTGGGAGCTCTACCGTCGCAACAATCTGCCCGGAGAAACCCGCAATTACGTGCCTGAAATTCTGGCCGCTATCATCATCGCCAATAATCCCAAGCAGTATGGATTCGACGATGTCACCCTCGATCCTCCCGTCCTCACTGATACGGTCTCGGTCAATTACTCCGTCGATCTGCGCCTGGTGTCTGACCTGGTCGGCGCGCCGGTCGACGAGGTGATGGCGCTCAATCCCAGCCTGCTAAGAATGGTTACGCCGCCCGACTCGGCCTTCGATCTGCACCTTCCCGCCGGCACCGCAACGTTGTTCAATGAACGCATCGCGCTCATCCCTGAAGACAAGCGCAACGCCTGGCGATATCACACAGTGGTCGCCGGCGATACCATCGCTTCCGTGGCGCGTGAGTATCACGTTGAGCCCGCAGCCGTGGCCACGGCCAATAAACTGCACGAGAGCGACAGCCTGGAAGGCACTGCCGCCTTGGTGGTCCCTGCAGCGCCGATCGCTGAAGCGGCCATCCACACGCGGCTTTACACTGCACGCAAGGGCGATACCCTGGTCACCATCTCCGATCGATTCGGCGTCTCGCTCAGCCAGTTACGGCGCTGGAACAAGATGACCGGCATCAAGGTCGATCCTGGCCGTCGCCTGCATGTGGCCGAACCCGTCGTTGCGCAGCGCTCCTCAAGCAGACGCCGCCACAGTGGCGCCAGTGCATCGCCGGCGGGCGCCAAGGCGCAAGCATCGACGCGGGCAAAGTCTGCGAGCGCGGGCAAAGGCACGACGCACTCTCGCACTGTGGGCAAAAGGACAGCAAAGTCCAAGGCGAAGTCTTCCTCGCAAAAGTAAAAATCGAGCGCTCCGTTGAATCCGCCCTTGTCTTTTTGATGGGTTTGCGTGCAAGCTAGTAATACACTGGTTACTGCGTGCGAATTGGAAATGACCGTCGCACGAAGGGCCACATAAATCGAGGACAGCGGAGAACCGCTGGAGGCAATGGGATGGAAGATCATGTCAGGATGTATGCGATGAGCGACGGCGATCCCACAGGAGAGCCGAAAGAGCTGGACCCCGATCAGGTTGAAGGCTTGGTAGACGAGGAAGACGAAGAAGAAGTCGAGACCGCCAGCGTACTCACCTCCTCGGACGACGACGAAGTAGTTGCCGAAGAGACCGACGTGATCGTTGTCGTCGTTCCTGTAGCGAAACCCGCAGCCAGGAAGCCTGCGAAGAAGGCCGCCAAGAAAGCAGCAAAGAAAGCGCCGGCGAAGAAAGCAGCAAAGAAGGCGCCTGCCAAAAAGGCAGCCAAAAAAGTAGCCAAGAAAAAGATTGTGGCCAAAAAGGCCGCGAAGAAATCCGCCGCAAAAAAGAGCAACTCCAGCGCCAAGGGCGGAAAGGTCAAGGCGAAGAAGGCCGTGGCCAAAAAAAGCGCTGGCAAAACCACTAAACGAGGTAACAAGTTGGCAGTTAAGAAAGCAGCAAAGAAAGCGCCCGCCAAGAAGGTTGCGGCGAAGAAGGCGGTAGCCAAGAAGGCTCCTGCAAAGAAAGCCGTAGCAAAAAAAGCAGCCAAGAAGGCGCCAGCAAAAAAGGCCGCCAAAAAGGGCGCTAAGAAGTAGTACCGGCAACAGGCAACCAAGGCAAGCAAAAGAGCCCGGCTCATGGCCGGGCTTTTCTGCGCTCTAAATCAAACTACTCCGAGGTCTTGATCGAAGTACCTTTGCCTTTGTCGGGAAGCACAGCCAGCACTTCCGAGGCGCTTTCCGCCGGGTTCACCTTGGTCCACACCTTCACCACCTTGCCCTTGGGATTGATGAGGAATGTGTTGCGGTTGGCCATGAAGGTGCCGTTGTGGCTCGCCAGCGAGCCGTACGCGCTCACCACATTGTGATCCGTGTCCGACAGCAGCCGGAAGGTCAGGCTGTCCTTGGTGCAGAACTGCTGGTGCATGGCCGTCGAGTCAACGCTCACGCCCAGAATCACCGCATGCTTGGCCCCGAAGTCTTTCAGGCTGTCCTGGAACTTGTGCGCCTCAATCGTGCAGCCGGTCGTCATGTCGCGCGGATAAAAGTAGAGAACCACCCACTTGCCGTGAAAGCTCTTGAGCGAGACCTGGGAGCCATCCTGTGAAGGAAGAGTGAACGGGGGCGCTTCCTGGCCCACCATGGGCATGGGCGGCCCGGCAACGTCATCGGCCGCGCGCGCCGTGACAGCAGAAACCGCGAGCAACAGGAACGCGGCCAGAGCAACAAATGCAGACTTTTTCATAAATACCTCCGGAAGACATGGTTTAGGGATCAGCGATCGGGGAACAGCAAACCCGCAGCGAACGGCGGGAGGAAAAACCTCGCCCAAATCAGTATCAGCGGGGAGCGGCCACAATGGCAATGCCAGCCCGGCTGGCGCGCTCCAGCAGCGATTCCCGATCGAATAAAAGCGTACGCCCCGCCTCGACGGAAAGGCAACTGGCCCCGCCGTGGATCATCGTCTCGATCGTCGAGATCCCGATCACCGGCACGTCAAAGCGCATGTCCTGGTTGGGCTTGGCCACCTTCACAACCGTGAGCCGCCGATCAAGAGTTGAGGCATCCCCCTCCATCGACTCCATCAGCCTCCCGGCACGCTCAATCGTCGCGTCAGTGCCCTCCATGGCCTCCACGGCAACGCAGGCCTGAGCGGCCACCACCACCGTCTGCCCGATGTCGAAACCGGCCACCGCCCTCGCCACGCCCAGACCGTACTCAATGTTCTTGCATTCGTTCTCATCCGGAGCGCGCTCGGTCAGCACGCCCTCCTCCGCCAGGAGTGGCTCGAGGAAACTGGTGGAGCTGATCAGCTCAATGCCCTCGTCGCCCAGCACCTTGGCCACCGCACCAAGCAGCATGTCGGTATTCCGCGTACTCAGATTCAGCAGCAGTTTGGCCAGCCGCCAATCCGGACGGATGCTCGAAAAAATCTGCCTGTGCTTCACTTGGCCCGCCATCACGGCCTTCTCCACGCCTTCCTTGTGAAACGTGTCGATGAGCCGCGAAAGTTCGCCCAGCGAAAGCCAGTGGACTGTGATGTCGGAATCCGCAGCCGCGCGCTGGTCAATCTCCGCGTCGGTCTCTTCTTTGATGGCGGCAACACAGACCTGCAGCCCCTGTGCCCGCGCGGCATCAAGCAGGAGAAACGGAAACCGCCCGTTGCCGGCAATGAGACCGAGTTTCATGGCTACTTGATGATCCCGCGCTCGCTGCGCTCAACAAACGCAATCAGCATCGCCACGTCGTCGCCTTCCATCGCCCGCAGCTTTTCAAGAGCCTGCGTCGTATTCAGCTTCGCCGCCAACAGTAAGCGGAAGGCCCTCTGCAGCGTCTGCAAACGCTCCGGCGAAAATCCCCGCCGCGCCAACCCGATTTTGTTAATCCCGAAAGCCTTGTTTTCCCGCCGCGACGCGGTCAGCGAGAATGGCAGCACGTCCTGCGTCACAATCGTCCCGCCGCCCACAAATGCGTACTTGCCCACAATGCAATGCTGATGCACTGGACAAAACGCGCCCAACGTCACGTAGTCCTCAATCACCACGTGGCCCGCCAGCGTGGCCGCATTCGCCATAATGCAATGGCTGCCCACCTGGCTGTCGTGCCCGATGTGCGCGCACGTCATCAGCAGGCAGTTCGAGCCCAGTCGTGTGACGCCACCACCGCCCACGGTTCCGCGGCTGATGGTCACGTTCTCGCGAATCGTATTGTCGTCGCCGACAATCGTCTCGGTCGGCTCGCCGCCATATTTCAAATCCTGCGGCGGCACGCCGATGGAGGCGAAGGGATAAATCACGTTGCGCGCGCCGATGCTGGTACGTCCGTCGAGCACCACATGCGAAATCAGCCGGCAATCCTCGCCGAGAACGACTTCAGGGCCGATGGTGCAGAACGGGCCAACCGTGCAGGAGGCGGGAACCACCGCTCCGGGCGCAACAATCGCGCTTGGATGAATGCTCACTCGCCCGACCCTGAGGTTTCGCCGGCCTTCGCCTCGCGCTCCCTCGACACCACGGCGCAGGTGAGCGTGGCCTGGCAGGCCAGTTTGCCCTCCACGTAGGCTTTGCCTTCAATCCGGCCCGCGCGCGTTCTGAACGAAAGCACATTCACTTCAATGCGCAACTGGTCGCCCGGCGTGACAGGGCGGCGAAACTTGGCGCGCTCAATGCCGGTAAACACAACCAGCTTCTTCTCGCGGTCGGGCAGTTCGGCCATCATGATGATGCCGCCGGCCTGTGCCATCGCCTCCACCACCAGCACGCCGGGCATGATGGGATAACCGGGGAAATGTCCCTGGAAGAACGGCTCGTTGATGGTGACGTTTTTGATGGCCACCAGGCGTTTCTGCGACTCAAACTCAACGATCTTGTCGATCAGCAGAAACGGGTAGCGGTGGGGCAGGAAACCCATGATCTCCTGGATGTCAAACTTCATTCACTGGCTCCAGAGAGCGGGAAAACCGGGATGCTTTGCGCTCTTGAGGATTATAAACAAGGGCGCTCCATCATCGGCCGAACTCACACCTCCAGCCTCTGCTTGCTGCCTCTACTTCTTGATGCGGTGGTCGGCTGCATCCACGTTCCAAAAGTCGCCCGGCAGCTCCTGGTTGAAGGTCACCTTCTTGATGTAGTACTGCCTCCACATCTCGCCATTCTTGTAGCGGGTGATCGAAAGCGGCGTCGCGAATCCATCCATCGTGTGGTAGTCGTCGTATTCCTCGGCGTCGGTGTTCTTGTCTTTGTAGAGCGGGTCGCGCCACTGGAAAGTGCGCTCCAGCGGCAGATGCGTCTGCGTGTCCATCAGGATCGTGATCGACTCGTTGTCCGCCGAAATCAGCGTCACCTGCTCACCCAGCTTGCGCTCCACCAGGTGCTGGCCCTCATAAACCAGGATCGTGTTCGGATCCTTGAGCCATACCTTGATCGCGGTTTCGATGGAGTGGTCGCGGCGCCGGATAAAGTCATCCAGAAGCTCCTTGTCCATCGGCTTCTTGCCGCGATAGGTCACCTCCCAACCCTCGTTGCCCAGGTAGAACTCCACCACATCGCGGTGCTTGGTCACGTCCACGCGGTCCTTATCCGGCCATTGGTGGAACTCATAGTACTGCGTGGTTCCGGGGTCGGGATTGCCGTGAAAGAAGGCCGCAATAAAGCCCTCTCGCTCCTGGTTCTTCATGTCGAGCCACGCCTGCCCGCCCAGAGCCTGCACCATGCGGTCAAGGGCGGCGCGCGCCTGCGCCGCATTCTTCGCTGCCGCATCGTCGCCATTCTGTGCCGCTCCTCCATGTGCTGGCTCGCTGGTGGCTGGAGTGGCGAGCGGCCATGCCAGCATCAGCGCCGCTACAACATGTAAAACCCGGTTCATCTTCATTCCATCCTCTTCGAGCTCGATCTCTATCCAACCAGAACCGCGCCGCCATTCACGTTGAGCACCTCACCGGAGATGAAACCGGCCAGCGGCGTACACAGGAACAGGACCGGGCCGGCGACTTCACGGGTGCTTGCGACACGACCCAGCGGAATCCCCGCCCGTATGCTCGCGCCCTGATTTGCGTCCCCAACTGCCGCTGCCGACATCTCCGTCGATACCCATCCGGGAGCCACGCAATTCACGCGGATTCCCCTGGGCGCCAGCTCGCTCGACAGGCTCTTGGTAAGACTAATCAGGGCGCCTTTGGTCACGGCATAATCCGCATGATGCGCCTCGCCCCGCTGCCCTGCCGTGGAGCTGATGAGCACGATGTGGCCTGTCGCCTCGCCCATCCCGTCGCTGCGGGTTGTCGAAGCTTCCATCTGTCTGTCCATTTGGGCCACGGCGGCCTGCACCAGCCCAAACACCGAATCCAGATTCACGCCCATGGTCTTCCGCCATTGCGCTTCCGCCATGCGCGTGATTGGCACATCCTCAGGCGGCCAGATACCGTGATTCACCACCAGCACGTCCAGGCGGCCGAAGGCATCGACCGCGGCTCTCACCAGCGCATGCCCATCGGCCGGCGTGCTCAGCTCCTGCTCGATCGCGACACACTTCCCCACTCCCCCACATTCAGCCGCCAGTGCCACCGCCCTGTCCCGCGCCTTCTGGTAACTGAAGGCGACCCGCGCCCCAGCCTCGCTAAACATGCGCACGGTTTCCGCGCCAATGCCACGCGACCCGCCCGTGATCAGCGCCACCTTGCCCTCGAGGACTAGCGAAACTCCTGCCATAGGCCCACGCTAAAGCATTGCCGGAAGAGATGTCGAGCTACGGCGCAGACTTGCGCATGGGAAGGACGTTGGGGGAAGAGCAAGAGGAAGGGCTTATCCGCCGTCAGGCAGCGCGCAGCAACCGCACCGGCAGAAAAATGATAGCTTTCACCAGCTCGAGTACCCCGTCCACGGCGATCCCCACAATCCGAAACGGAATCAGCAGCAGCCAAACCAGCGGATAGAGCACCACTGCCAGCAGGGCCAGCGGCCAGCAGAAGAAAAGCAGAACACAGAAAAGTAGAAATTTCGTCATAAACACGCCTTCACAGCCGGCCCGTCCATAAACAGGCCCGCATACAAAATAAGATACGCCCACTTCCCGCAATCGGTTCCCCTTCAGCGCTTCCCGACCTTTGCCTTTGCGCCGCCTGCCTTCTTTCGCTCCCCGGCTATTCGAGCGCCCGTTTTTCGCTCGCGAATCAGCTTGGTTCGTTCCTTCAGGGGCAATTCCAGCAGCAACTTGGTCCGTTTGGGCAGCTTTTCGTAAATCAGTGCGTGGGCCCGCGCCAACTCGTCCTCAACCTCGCGCGGCCGCAACGTATCCCACCGCTCCACCGCCACCCAGAATGCCCGCGCCAGGTGCGGCGCTGCAGAAATGCCTTCGCGCTCCAGCAACTCGTGAAATCGCTCAGCCCCGCAGTGGAACCAAAACACGCCAAATCCCGTCCCATCCAGATCGGTCATGGCGAACATCTTGCCGCCGATGTCGCGATCGCCCGCCCAGTAGACAAGGTGATGGCCCCAGTTGAGGGTCTCGGCCGCGTGCGGCAGCGCCAGGCAGATTTCGCGAATGCGCTCGTTGTCCATGTGGAACAGTGTAAGCCGAAAATACCCCTCGGGCCCCACACAAAACCCGCGCTCGTTGAAGGCCGAAGCCAGCCGTCGACTCAATAATTCTTTTGCGGCGTCAGCGGTACGTTCACCCATTTGGCTTCAAACTCATCGAACCGGCGTTCCAATTCCCACTGTGCCGCGGCCTTCTCGCTCTTGTCGAGAAAGTCCTTGCAGCCGGGTGAGGGCTTTTCCGACGCATCCGTATCGCCCTTGCATGCGCCGGCCTTTATCGTGAACACATCCGGCCGCTCCCACAGGCTAGCTCCGGGCAAGAAATTGTGTTCCATGCCGGTGCGCGCCATCTGTTTCAAGTCCTGGTAGGTCAGGTGGTAGTCCAGGGCCGCCCGCACGTATTCGTGCGTAATGTCGATCCGGCTCACGCCTTCATCGTCCGTTGAGAGCGCCACAGGCACATGCGCCATGCGGTAACTCATCAACGGGTGCTCGTCTCCCTCGATGCCAAGGATGCCTTCGTTCGAGCTCAGGTTGATCTCGACCATAATGTGGTTCTGCGCCAGCTCTTTCAGCAGGCCGGGCGCATTGTCCTCATACATCACGTCCACCCCGTGCCCGATGCGTTCGGCGTGGCCCAGTTCCACGGCCTGCCGGATGTGGAAGCGCAACCCCTCGGGCGGCACCATGCCCGGCGCCAGCTCGCCCGCATGAAGACTGATGTGGACCTCGGGATAAACCGAGTGCAAATAATTGAGCATCTGCATCTGAAGCGTGTAATCGCGCATGGAGATGTAGCCGTCTTCGGGCATCACAAAGTTGATGCCCACCCACGTATCGTCGTGCGCCTGCATG
The DNA here is from genome assembly GCA_963820245.1 of uncultured Acidobacteriaceae bacterium. Classification (GTDB taxonomy): domain Bacteria; phylum Acidobacteriota; class Terriglobia; order Terriglobales; family Acidobacteriaceae; genus Telmatobacter. Next base: position 152,035 of record CAWFZC010000013.1, read on the forward strand.
CTGGCGCGGACCGTCTCAAACCCCAGCAGCGTCTGCGCAAACACCTGCTCCGGAGGAAACCCGCGCAGCACCTGGTAAATGTAGCGAATCTCCGTCTGGCAGCCCGCCGCTGCCTGCGGCGTGCCGCAGTGTTCCAGCTTGCGCCGGCCCGCTTCCGCGCCCAGCACATCCTGCCGCGCCGCCGACACCTCTTGCGTAACTCCGCCGGCCAGAAGCTGCTGCCGGAACTTCGCGAAGTCAGGATTCCAGCCCAGCGCGTGCGCAATCCCAGCCGCATGACCGAACGACGGCGTGTCCATCAGTTCCAGATACTGCTGGTTCTGCTCCGCCGAACGAGTTGCAATCTCATCCACCCATTCCGGCATGTGGCGCCGGTCGAGCCCGCTGAACCGCGCAAAGGTCGAAAAGAACTGGTCGTGCCCGCTGAAAGCCGTCGAAGGAAAGTAACTCCGCATGGAGAAAGCGTCCACCAGCCGGTCGTACAAATCCTGGTTCACCGGCGTCTTGTCGCCTGAGAGTTGCGAGGCTGGAACCAGTTTGCCCCGGCACGGCGGCTTGGCAAACTTCAGCGCCACGGGGTCGACGCAAAGGCCGTCCTCGCCGGCGTCGCGAATAAACGTCTCAGCGTAGACCGCCCCGGAAAGATGCACGTGCAGGTCGGCGCCTTTGGGGAACTGGTCAAGAAACGCCCGTAACGGCAGCGGTCCCTGCGCCTCGTAGGAAAGCAAGGCTCTCGAGGTGCGCGCTTCGCTGGGCGAAAGGCGAGCCTTCGGGTCCAGGGGAACAGGCTGTGACGGCCAGTGCAACGCAGGCAAGAAATCGGGCAGCTCGGCGCATGATTGCCTACCAGTGTAGAGCAGTCGCCGGAACCCGGCGGGGCGAGCAAAGGGCGAATTCCCGGCCTCATCCACCCCGCCAGCCCTTTCCCGCCACAGTTTGGCCAAGCAGATGGGAGTTGATATACTGTCCTAGTTGTTGCAGCACACTGTACGTGGACCCGCCCACCCCTTTCCGGCAGCCCCGGATTCCACGCGTAGAGATGCAACCGTAGTTTGCACTGAGGCCAGATAGCTCAGTGGTAGAGCGCGGCCCT
>CAWFZC010000014.1:0-113839 GCA_963820245.1 uncultured Acidobacteriaceae bacterium
GAACTTCGCTACCCAGCCGTGCCCTTGGCAGGACAACTGGAACACAAGAGGTTCGTCCATCCCGGTCCTCTCGTACTAAGGACAGCCCTCCTCAAATCTCCTACGCCCACAGCAGATAGGGACCGAACTGTCTCGCGACGTTCTGAACCCAGCTCACGTACCGCTTTAATAGGCGAACAGCCTAACCCTTGGAACCTTCTACAGCTCCAGGATGCGATGAGCCGACATCGAGGTGCCAAACCAATGCGTCGATATGAACTCTTGGCATTGATCAGCCTGTTATCCCCGGCGTACCTTTTATCCGTTGAGCGATGGCCCTTCCATACAGAACCACCGGATCACTAAAGCCTACTTTCGTACCTGCTCGACTTGTAGGTCTCACAGTTAACCACTCTTATGCTTTTGCACTCGACGACTGATTTCCAAACAGTCTGAGAGTAGCTTCGCGCGCCTCCGTTACAATTTAGGAGGCGACCGCCCCAGTCAAACTACCCGCCTAACTATGTCCCTCTCCCGGATTACGGGAGTAGGTTAGAATCACAGCACTCGCAGGGTGGTATCTCACCATTGGCTCCACCAAGTCCGAGAACCTGGTCTCAAAGCCTCCCACCTATCCTGCGCAGCAAGAACCATAACTCATAGTTAAGGTGTAGTAAAGGTGCACGGGGTCTTTCCGTCTAGCTGCGGGTAACCGGCATCTTCACCGGTACTACAAGTTCGCCGAGCAACTCGTTAAGACAGTCGTACGATCGTTACGCCATTCGTGCAGGTCGGAACTTACCCGACAAGGAATTTCGCTACCTTAGGACCGTTATAGTTACGGCCGCCGTTCACCGGGGCTTCAATTCAAAGCTTCGCTTGCGCTAACCTCTCCTTTTAACCTTCCGGCACCGGGCAGGCGTCAGCCCCTATACGTCGTTTTCGACTTAGCAGAGACCTGTGTTTTTGTTAAACAGTCGCCGTACGCGCTTCACTGCGGCCCACTTGCGTGGGCGCTCCTTCTCCCGAAGTTACGGAGCCAATTTGCCGAGTTCCTTAACGAGCTTTCACTCGAGCGCCTTTGGATATTCTCCTCGTCTACCTGTGTCGGTTTGGGGTACGGTTCCCTTTGTTCTCCTTAGAGGTTTTTCTTGGCAGCGTGAAATCAGCAGCTGAATCCCATACGGGCCTGCTTTGTGCCTCACTGTTAAGACCTGGTGGATTTGCCTGCCAGATCCAGCTTGCGCACATCGACCGTCATAGCCATCGGACGGCCTGCTTATCCTTCTGCGTCACCCCATCGTCAAACGAACATTGGGAGGTCCGGAATATTAACCGGATGTCCATCGGCTACGCCTTTCGGCCTCACCTTAGGGACCGCCTAACCCTGAGCGGATTAACCTTCCTCAGGAAACCTTAGACTTTCGGCGCGGAGGGTTCTCACCTCCGTTATCGCTACTTATGCCGGCAGGGTCTCTTCTCAACGCTCCACCAGTCTTCTCAGTCTGGCTTCGATGCTGTTGAGAATGCTCTCCTACCACGCACACCTAATGGTGTGCATCCGCTGCTTCGGTGTACAGTTTTAGCCCCGTTGTATTGTCGGCACCGGACCGCTTGACCAGTGAGCTATTACGCTTTCTTTAAAGGATGGCTGCTTCTAAGCCAACCTCCTGGCTGTCTGAGCGTTCCGACTTCCTTTCCCACTTAACTGTAACTTTGGGACCTTAGCAGGCGGTCTGGGCTGTTTCCCTCTCGACGATGAGGCTTAGCCCCCACCGTCTGACTCCCGGATATGTTGTCGCTGGCATTCGCAGTTTGGTTGGATTCAGTAAGCCGGAAAGCCCCCTAGTCCATCCATCTCTCTACCACCAGCGCAATTCGTCCGAGGCTAGCCCTAAAGCTATTTCGGAGAGAACGAGCTATCACGGAATTTGATTAGCCTTTCACCCCTACCCACAGCTCATCCGAGCTTTTTTCAACAAACACCGGTTCGGTCCTCCAGTGGGTGTTACCCCACCTTCAACCTGGCCATGGGTAGATCATCCCGCTTCGCGTCTATTCCTGCCAACTGAACGCCCTGTTCAGACTCGCTTTCGCTTCGGCTCGCTTACGCTTAACCTTGCTGACAAGAATAACTAGCCGGCTCATTATGCAATAGGCACGCGGTCAGACATTCCCTTGCGGGCATAGTCCTCCCACTGCTTGTAGGCACACGGTTTCAGGTACTTTGCACTCCCCTCGACGGGGTTCTTTTCGCCTTTCCCTCACGGTACTGGTTCACTATCGGTCAGAGACTAGTATTTAGCCTTACGGGATGGTCCCCGTAGATTCAAGCAGGGTTTCACGTGCCCCGCCTTACTCAGGTACCCACTTCGAGTCTGGATTATTTTCGCCTACGCGCCTGTCACGCTCTATGGATCCACTTTCCTGAGGATTCGGCTAACAACCAGATTGGTAACTCTACTGTTGTGGGCCCTACAACCCCGGAGTCACCGAAATGACACCGGTTTGGGCTGTTCCGCGTTCGCTCGCCACTACTAGCGGAATCGAGGTTTCTTTCTTTTCCTTCAGGTACTGAGATGGTTCACTTCCCTGAGTTCGCTCATGCCCACCTATGTATTCAGTGGGATGTTTCCAGGGTTTGCCTGGAAGGGTTGCCCCATTCGGAGATCTCCGGTTATAACGCCTGTGTGCGGCTTACCGAAGCTTATCGCAGCTTGCCACGTCCTTCATCGCCTGTCTCTGCCAAGGCATCCACCGTGCGCCCTTAGTAGCTTGACCATAGAATTAACTCCAGCGCAGGGAGCCGAATCACTTCGGTCCTGATCAGAGATAACCTATGAATTATCCGCCTGAGGATGACTCGCTACGCTCACGCGCTCTCGAGTCACACTCCTAAAGACACTCTTCTTACTTTGAACACTGCCTGAGTTATTAACTTGCCACAACTCATTGCATGTGCTCGGCCTTGTATTAAAGCAACATTCGGAGTTCTCTTTGTTTGCACCTGGCGCCTCACGGCGGCAGGCACGGCAAAGAGCGCTCAAGAATGCGCTTTACCCAATCAATTTCGTTGTCAAACATCCAAACCTTCCAGCGTTTTCGTAGAAGGCCCGCCCTTGGGCGGTTGAAACCTGCCGGCCAGCGTTCTTGCTGCTGGACCAGCCTGTTTCCTGATTGGCGTCACCTCATACTTCAGTGGCGGCAATCAGGAAACAGCAAATGAGATTTGGTGGAGCTGAGCGGGATCGAACCGCTGACCCCCTGCTTGCAAAGCAGGTGCTCTCCCAACTGAGCTACAGCCCCATGGTGGGTGCCTGCGGCAGAGATGGTGGGCCTGGGTAGATTCGAACTACCGACCTCACCCTTATCAGGGGTGCGCTCTAACCAACTGAGCTACAGGCCCGTGTTGGCCGGCAACCCCGCCGGAAAGTGCCCGGCGGCTCTCAAAAAACCTCATTCATTGTAAAAGGGTTTCGAGGACAAGGTTGAACATGCTGGACAGCTACGCCGTCCGTGACCATCGTGCGATGGTAATCAAGCAAAGAAGGCTTGTATCAGAATTCCCGCATTCTCTGTCAGGGACAGAGCTTGCAGGTTTGATGGACATTCGCATTCGACGTCTCTCGACGTTCCGCTATCGCGGAAGGAATGCAACTGCCATCACTTCTCTTTTAGAAAGGAGGTGATCCAGCCGCAGGTTCTCCTACGGCTACCTTGTTACGACTTCACCCCAATCATGAATTACACCTTGGACGGCTGCCCCCTTGCGGTTGGCTCACCGGCTTCTAGTGCAACCCACTTTCGTGATGTGACGGGCGGTGTGTACAAGGCCCGGGAACGTATTCACCGCGGCATTCTGATCCGCGATTACTAGCGATTCCAGCTTCACGCAGTCGAGTTGCAGACTGCGATCCGAACTGAGGCCGGCTTTTTCCGATTAGCTCCCCCTCGCGGGTTTGCGACGGTTTGTACCGGCCATTGTAGCACGTGTGTAGCCCTGGACATAAAGGCCATGAGGACTTGACGTCATCCCCACCTTCCTCCCCGTTATCCGAGGCGGTTTCACCAGAGTGCCCAACTGAATGATGGCAACTGGGGATAAGGGTTGCGCTCGTTGCGGGACTTAACCCAACATCTCACGACACGAGCTGACGACAGCCATGCAGCACCTATATTACGGCCCATTGCTGGGAAGGAATATTTCTACTCCGGTCCATAACATTTCGAGCCCAGGTAAGGTTCTTCGCGTTGCGTCGAATTAAACCACATGCTCCACCGCTTGTGCGGGCCCCCGTCAATTCCTTTGAGTTTCAGCCTTGCGACCGTACTCCCCAGGCGGACTGCTTAACGCGTTAGCTACGGCACGGCGGGATTGGGTACCCGTCACACCAAGCAGTCATCGTTTAGGGCTAGGACTACCAGGGTATCTAATCCTGTTTGCTCCCCTAGCTTTCGTGCATCAGCGTCAGTTGTGGTCCAGTGAGCCGCTTTCGCCACAGGTGTTCCTTCCGATATCTACGCATTTCACCGCTACACCGGAAATTCCACTCACCTCTCCCACACTCAAGCCCTGCAGTTTCTCATGCAGTCTATGAGTTGAGCCCATAGATTTCACATAAGACTTACAAAACCGCCTACGCACCCTTTACGCCCAATAATTCCGAACAACGCTCGCCCCCCTCGTATTACCGCGGCTGCTGGCACGAAGTTAGCCGGGGCTTCTTCTTCCGGTACCGTCATTATCGTCCCGATCGAAAGGAGTTTACGTCCCGAAGGACTTCATCCTCCACGCGGCGTTGCTGCGTCAGGGTTTCCCCCATTGCGCAAAATTCCCCACTGCTGCCTCCCGTAGGAGTCTGGACCGTGTTTCAGTTCCAGTGTGTCCGTGCGCCCTCTCAGGCCGGATACCGATCACTGTCTTGGTGGGCCATTACCCCGCCAACTAACTAATCGGCCGCGACCCCCTCCCAAAGCGAATTGCTCCTTTGACCCGTAGGTATTATGCGGTATTAGCTAAGGTTTCCCTCAGTTATCCCCCACTCTAGGGTAGGTTAGTCACGTGTTACTCACCCGTGCGCCACTTTACTCAGGTATTGCTACCCTTTCTCGTTCGACTTGCATGTGTTAGGCACGCCGCCAGCGTTGATTCTGAGCCAGGATCAAACTCTCGTTTGAAACCTGATGTCTTGCCTTCTCTGACGGAGGTCAGAGTTGGTTCGACGGCATCTGCGCATCTGTTTCGAAAAACAGGGTGCGCGCAGATGCTCTTACCTTGTGAGAATGATCAAGCCAAACTTGATCCCTTCTCACGACTGGCATGTTCAACCAATTTGTCAAAGATCCTACCGGCTGACCGCCTGAGCGGGGCCGTTTGGATCGAGGCCCAAGCTCTTCAGCCGGGGTGTCCTCGAACTTGTCTGCGCTACTCGCCATGTGTACTTCCGCACACTTGACCGTTTTTACGCGAACCTTCCAAAAATATCGAACTTTGGGCTCGATGTCAAGGATTAAATTCCTCAACCTCGAAGACGGTTCACGCTGCGCAAAATATCAAACATCAACCAGCAACAAATGCCCGAGCCACTAAGGCTCGCGGGAGATGAACTCCCGGGTCATGCAATGGCTTGTTCTCTCTAGGGTTTCCCTACAGGGGCTTCAGGGGCACTTGCCTCACCTGGCCCAGCGAACTAGTTCCATTACCTTGGCTTCCCACTTCCCTCTACGGGGCAGGCCATACGGCCACCGGGAGGCTCTCTTGCTCACACTGCAACTTTTCAAGAGTAGCACATGCCACTCCCGTTTGCAACCAGGACACACACGAAACGTGTCGGCCTTGCTGCAACTTTTCGAGAATACCAAGCCAGCGCACCGGAACGCAAGCGCCAAGGCTGTGGAAACCTTCCGGAATCTGTGGGAAACGCACTTCCGGGCTAGCTCTCAACCCCCGCATATTGGTCCCCTCTGCCCTAGTGTCGCGGCAGGAGCCCCAGGTCGGTCATCCCATTGATAAACAGCTGCATCGCCAGAGCCACCAGCAGCAACCCCATGATGCGGACCAGGATGCGGATGCCGGTCTCTCCCATGATCTGCCGCACACGGTCCGCACTGGCCAGCACCAGGTAGCTCACCAGCGACGTAAAGGTGATCGAGCCAAGAATCGCGCCCATCTCCCAGCACCAGAAGGTCGGCACCTGCCCCACCAGCACCATGACGGTCGAAATGGCTCCGGCGCCCGCCAGCATGGGCACGCCGAGCGGAACGATACCCGCATCTTCCTTCACGGCTGCTTCTTCGGCGTCCCCGTGGGCCTCCTGCGTTCCCGAGCGCCGCGCCTGCAGCATGTCCAGGCCGATCAGCAACAGGATGAGCCCGCCTGCGATCTCGAACGCCGGCAGCGTGATGCCGAACAGCTTGAAGATCATCTGCCCGCCAACTGCAAAGCTGGTGAGCACGATGAAGCAGGTCAGCGCTCCCTTGCGCGCCATGCGCTTGCGGCGTACGGCATCCGCGCCATGCGTGATGGCGAGGAACGACGGAATCGTTGCAAACGGATCGACCAGAAAAAAAATGGAGCTCAACGCCAGCAGCGAGAACCGCACGATGGGCGCCGAACTGATTTCGTTCAGTGCAACTTCAGCTGGATTGGTCCAGAACACCCATCAAGTATAGGGCCTTTACGCACATTGACTCAGCGCGAGCTACTCCGTCTCGTCCAGCGATTCAATCGTCATGTGTCCATGCGCGTCATCCACAGGCGCATTCCCTGGTCTCACCACCAGCCGCGTCTCCATCCCCGCTTCGCGCGAAGGATCGAGCTCGCGCACTACATCGGAGAAAAATCGGACTTCGCCCGGCGTAACTTTCATCGCCGCCGCAATCGCGCCATAACTTGCGGGCGACGTCTTCGCTCCAGTCCTCGTGTCGAAGTGATCGCTGACAAGTGCGGAGAGATCGCCGAAGGTGGAATAGCGAAACAAGAGCTTCTGCGCATCGACCGAGCCGGATGAATAAATGGCCACGCGTCCGTGCGCCGACCAGCGTTCCAGCGCCGGCGGCACATCGGCAAACAGCTGCCCCTTCAGCTCGCCCGACTCAAAGCCCGTCTTCCATATCCGCCCTTGCAGGCTTTTCAGCGCGGTCGATTTGCGATCACGATCCATCAGCCAGTAAATGTACTTGAGTGCAGAGGGAATGAATGCTGATGGGCTCGCTGATGAATTCGCCGATGGATTTATTGACACCTGCTTCTGCCCTCCTGCGAAACCGGGCGGCAACATGCGCGGCGCTTCAGGGTCCTGCTCCTCACGGTTCTCGACCGAAAGCATCAAGAGATCCCGCATCAGGCTCCCCTCTTCCAAAGATTGCTCAAGGCTTTCATGATTCTTCTGGAGTTCGGCGATGCCGCCTTTGAGGAACGACTCGAAATGCGTGCGCGCATAAGGAAACAACTGCTCCGCCACAAGCGAAATCGGAGCGATTGTTCCTTCCACGTCCAGCAGATAAATAGCAGGCAGCGGCTTGGCAGCACTCATGCGCTCAGCGTGGAGTGCACGCGCGGACCCAGATACACAGGTCCGAAGCACAGCGGCTGATAGTGCGCGTCGACGCCCGTCCCGGTGTAATGCGGAGTCCAACCCGTCGTGTCCTGGAACCAGCGCACAGCACGAATGCGTCGTTCGTCGCACAACGTAAACCAGTGCTTCGTTCCACACGGCACGCGCAGCATGTCGCCGGGACCTACTTCCACGGAGGCAACACATTGCTCCAAAGCCAGGAAAAATATCCCACGGCCCGCAAGGATGAAGCGCACTTCGTCCTCTGAGTGCGTGTGTTCCTTGTCAAACCGAGCCAGCATCGCATCCAGGCCCGGCGTATCCGGGCGGACGTCAATGACATCTGCAGTCGTGTATCCACCCCGCTGCTTCATCTCCTCGATCGGCGCGGCAAACGCCGCCAGAACCTCGTCGGCAGGCGCCAGGTCCGCAGCGTTCTCCGGCAGGATACTCAGGTCCCAGCGCTCGTAGTCGATGCCGAGGCTCGCGAGAGTCGCCTGAATCTCTTGCTCGTCGCGAACAACGCTGCCTTCGTTCGGTGCCGTGCGGGACGGGATGCGCAGAACAGCCATACGGGCTCCTTGTTCTAGAGATCGATGAGCGTCTCAGCCTGGCCTGCTTGCAAGCGGCGTTCTTCCACCTGAAACAAAAACTCCAGTGCTTCCAGGTGCCGCCGCGCTTCGGCCACTGATTGTCCCCAAGTATAAAGCCCATGACGGCTCAGGAGAACCCCATGGGCATTGGGGTTTGCCTCCAGTGCGTCTCCAAGCTCGCGGCTCAGGTCTTCATAATTCTGCGAGTTCTCAAGAATGGGAACCCGCTCAATATGCGCATGCGTGGTCACGCCTGACAGCCCCTTCAAGATCTCGTAGCCTTCGAGGGGCACGTATCCGCGCGATGCAAAGCGCGCCGAGAGCAGCGTGTTCCACACCGTGTGCACGTGGAGAATCGCACCCGCATCCGGCCGCGCGCGATAGAGTACAAGGTGCAAAGCGGTTTCAGCCGACGGCTTGGCCCCGGGTGTCTGCACGTTCCCTTCGAGGTCCACTTCCAGCAGGCCCGCCTCCGTCAGCGTGCCCTTGTTGAGTCCGCTTGCGGTAATCAGGATGCGGCCGGCCGCGTCTCGTGGATCTGGCCGCACGCTGAAGTTGCCGCTGGTGGCGGGAACCCAGCCCTGCTGATAGCACCAGCGTGCCGTAGCGCAGAGAGATTCTGCTGCCGATTGGAGCGACTCAGGAGCGGGGACCATACGTATTCGCAGTGTAGCAAGACCGCAGACACCGCCGACGCTGTCCAATCGCGCCCGGCCATACAATAAGTACTTGCCCACAGAAGACCAACGCGACCGACTTGACGTGGTGCTTGTCTCGCCGCGCAATCCGCTCAATATAGGAGCGGTGGCGCGCGCCATGGCGAACTTCGGCTTCTCGCACCTTTCTGTCGTGGCGGCCTTTGCGCCACACTGGCGTGAAGCGCGTTCGGCAGTGGGCGCGCCCGGCCTTCTTGCTTCGGCACAGGAAACTGATTCACTCGCAGAGGCCCTCCGCGATTGCACGCTGGTTGCAGGAACAGGAACGCTCACCCATCGCAGACCCGAACAAACCGTCGTGCGGCTGCCCGACCTCGCTCCTCTCGTGCGCCGCGAACTCAGCCTTGGAGGGCGCGTCGCGCTGGTCTTCGGACCAGAGAAGCATGGCCTCTCGCGGGATGATCTTTCCCATTGCCACCTGCTGGTGGAGATTCCCACCGACGCTCTCCAGCCCTCGATGAACCTTGGCCAGGCCGTCGCGGTCTGTCTCTACGAATTGGCCTCCCGCGCCTTCGCTCCGAAAAAGAACTCGATGCCGGCTGAGCCGCCCTCCCATGACAGCGATGGCCCAACAGCCGCATCCGCGCGCCTCGACCTACTCGCCGGCGTCGTTGAAGAGGCGATGATTGCCGCCAATTACTCCCCGGTCCGCATGCGCGAGGCCAATCGCCACGATCTACGCCTGCTGCTGCGCAGGCTTCGGCCATCTGAGCGCGACACCCGGCGCATTCTCGGCATTTTCAGGAGAATTCTCTGGCGGCTTCGCCGTTAAAGACTTTCCGCCTTTTTTCCGGCCCCGCGCGTGCTCGTGTCTGCCGCCAAGCGCATCAACCCCGTTACGTTACAAAGGTGGGACAAGCCGGGAATCCCTTCGACTTCGCAATCGGATACCTGTTAAAGTGTCGCTCAAAGGCTCCCTCATGACGCTATCCATCTTCCGCGCTCTATTGCTTTCTTCGCCTCCCGCTAGGGCGCACCGGGTAGCCGCAGTTTTGCGCGTCGCTCTGGTTCTCGCAGTGGCGCTTGCCGCATCGTCCCAGGAGTCTGTGCCCGCGAACCCGGCGCAGACCCCCGCCCAGCCCGACACCACCCAGCAGCCTGCCACTCCGCCGGCCAAGCCGGACGATAGCCAGCAGCCCGCAACACCTGCCCAGACTCCCGGCCAGCCGGATGCCGCACCGCAGCCCGCCGCTCCGCCCTCGACGGATAGCACAGCGCAGCCGCAGCCCACGCAGGACACTTCAACCCAGCCCGCTGCCACGCCGGCAAACGGCGGCCAGCCTGAAGCGCCCGCGGCAGACAAGTCAGCCGCATCCACGTCAGATCAGTCGGCTAGTGAACCTCCCGGTGGCATTACCGAAGATGAGTTGAAGAAGATGCTCATCGGCAAGCCGCTCTTTCTACGCAACGGCTACCTCTACGACCAGCTCAGCTACAACGAGCTCGGCATGTTGATCGGCAAATCGCCGCATGCCTCCTACACCCTGTCCGCCGTCCAGATCGACAAGGTCCATCTCACCAAGCACAAACTGGAGCTTGAAGGCGCGCGCTATGGTTTGCACTTCCTCGGCGCCCTCGCAACCGAAGATCCCGCCACGGCCATGGACCGCGTGAAGATTACGCCGAAGAAAAAGACGCTCAAGATCACCATTGACCGCGAGATCGTCATCAAGCCCAAAAAGGCGAAACCGGTCAAGCCTGTCAAGGCAAGGCCCGCCGACAAGCAGGTGGTCCAGTCGAAGGAGTCCATCGCCAAGGCAACGGCAACTCTGGCGACGGTTATGCCTGAGCCGGTTCCGGCCGGGACCCCTGACGCCGCGGCAACACCAGCTCAGGCGAAACCAGAGGACGCCGGCGCGTCGCCGGCCCAGCCTCAAAGCGCCGAAGCACCCAAACCGGACGATGCCAACGCCGCACAAGCACCGGCTGCTGCTTCCTCCGCCCCGTCCGGCTCCGCTCAGCCGGAGTCGCCCGCTCAGGCCGAGTCATCAGCACAACCCGAATCAGCCGATGCCGATCAGGGCAAGGCCGATATGGCCGCTGCGCCCAAGGAGGAGCGGCCCGCCGACCCCAACAGCGTCACCTTTACGCTGTCTCCTGCGCATGCTGCCAAAATCCTCAAGAAAGCCATCAACAATGTCTTCGCCACCGGCCTTGACGATCGCATGATGGCCTCCATGCCGGATTTCTGGAAACTCTATTACGAGGCCGCGCAGGCCAAGACCGATTACCAGCCGATGGATCCGACTGTCCTGCGCCAGAGCATGGTGGACCAGAAGGCAAAGCTCACATCCGAATTTGAACCAGCATCGAACCAGTACGCGCAGGACAACGGCGTTGCCGGAATGGCTCTCTACCACGTGGTCATCGGCCCGGACGGTGCGCCCGAAGAGGTTGCCGTCGCGCGTCCCATCGGTTTCGGCCTCGACGAGAACGCGGTCACGGCCATCAAGGCCGCAAAGTTTTCTCCCGCCGTCAAAGACGGCAAGCCGGTTCCCGTGCTTCTCGACCTCGTGGTGCAGTTCAGAATCTACTCCAAGCGGACCTCGATCATCCGCATTCCGGGTCAGGAAGATAATCCCGCTGCGCCAATCCTGCCCGGTCCCTACACAGCCCACGAATTGGCTGTCAGGAGAAGAGAATCGCAACAGCAGCCACCATCTTCGAACTGATCCAGCGCGGAGCCTCGGCCGAACTCACCGATGCGCTCGCAGCCGACCCCGCACTGGCATGTTCCCGCAACGAGCAGGGCATCTCTGCCGTACTTTGGTCCGTTTACTGCGGCCGGCCGGCCCTGCGCGCGCCGCTGCTCGCCGCTCGCGCGGCCCAGGCAGTTCCCCTCGACATCTTTGAGGCCGCAGCCGTCGGCGACGTGGCCCGGCTGCAGCAGATCCTCGCCGCCATGCCCGCTTCCGTTTTCGAATTCACTTCTGACGGATGGACCGCTCTTCATCTCGCCGCCGGCTTTGGAACTCCCGGCGCCGTTGCCGCACTGTTGTCGGCTGGCGCAAAAGTTGATGCGCTCAGCCGCAACCCCCAGGCAAACCAGCCGCTCCACGCCGCCGTCGCCCTCGGCAAAAATCCTGACATCATCGACCTCCTGCTCGCCAATGGCGCCCAGGTCGATGCCCCGCAGGCCGGCGGCTTCACTGCCCTCTTTTCAGCTGCCGCCGCCAACTGCCGCGATCTGGCTGAATTGCTCATCGCCCATGGAGCCGATCCTGCCCATAAGAGCGATACCGGCATGACGGCCTCCGACTTCGCCCGCCAACGAGGCCACCTCGTGATCGCCGCCAGGCTCCAACCCCGCTAAGACCCCGCCTGCTTCTGGGATTCCAAACCCAGCTCCAGCTTTGAGGGTTCCGTCATGCGTAATACAGAAAAGTACAAATGTCTTACGATGCCTTACGCTGTAAGACAATGTAAGGCGAAGCAGATCAGCACGTAAGACGAGGCGTAAGACGCTGTCCTGCAACACGTCTTACCGTCTTACATTGCGTCTTACGGAATGTCTTACGGGCCACTCCCGCAGATCCTGTCCAGGCCTTCCGCCTCCCCACCCTCTTCGGCTATTCTTCGCGCTACTCTTCGCGCTACTCTTCGCGCTACTCTTCGCTCTTGATCAGTTCCTCGAGCTTCGGCTTGTGCTTCGTGGCCCGGCCGGTGCGCGGCTCGGTCGAAAGCACACGCGCCGGCTTGGGCTGGCCCACCCGCTCCCGGGCGTTGGCCTTCACCGCCTTCGCGGCTGAAAACGTCCCTGGTTTTCGTTTCTTCATGGCCTTGCGTTTCCTCACTCCAAAAGACGAGTATGGAATAGATTGAGCCGAACGGGAAGAACAGGGCTACCGGAGAGATATGGAAGAGCGGGACTTTTTTAACGAAACCACAGAATTGCGAACCCATACCCTCACCTGCCCCAAGTGCGGCCAGGCAGCCGAATACAAGGTCACCTGGGTCGTGCGCCGCAAACGCGCCCAACTGCCCGGCCGGCCCGACGAGCGCGACCGCGCCCGCTTCGCCAAAGCGCAGTCTTACATGGTCCGCCGTGACGATAAGCTCTCCTGCGCCAACGTCCGCTGCCGCAAACCGTTCGAAATCACCCAGCTCCAGTCCCTTGCGTTTATCACCGAATAGTCCGGCCCTGCGCACCCTCAAGCCCTGCGGAACCCACTGGCGCGCGCCTGCCGACCTGTGATTCAATCAGACTATGGATGCGCGCGGCCTACGGGCCTCAATCGCCGCCCGCTCCATGAACTTGAACTGGAGAGACACCATGGCCAATTCCCTGCTTCCCCCCGAAGAGCGTAACCTCACCCCCGACCAGGTCGAGGCGCTCGACAAACGGCGCGACCTTGGCCACACCCTCCTCGTCATTGCCGGCCAGTTTGCTGTCATCGCCACCGTGCTGCTGCTCTGGGTCGGCCAGGACCTCAGCTACTCCCCCGGCTGGGCGCACCCCATGGCCTATTACTTCTTCCTCGCCCTGGGCATCATCGTCGTCTGCGGCATCACAGGCATCGCGCTCCGCAAAGGCACTCCCCGCATCGACTAGTGCCCATTCTGCCCCGCCGTGCACGGGCGCCTGAATCGGTATAGCCTTATAGGTGCGCATGGCTCTTGCTTCCCTGTCCGGTCTCACCTCCGCTGCTCCCGCCCCAAGGCTCACTGACAGCCATGGCCGGGTGATCCACGATCTGCGCGTCTCCATCACCGACCGCTGCAACTACAAGTGTGTCTACTGCCGCACCGGCGAAGTGGGAGCCCAATATCCCGAGCTCGCCATCGACGAGTATCTCCGCCTCATCCGCCAGTTCGTCGCCCTCGGCATCACCAAGGTCCGTCTCACCGGCGGCGAGCCCCTCCTCCGCCGTGGCGTGCTCCAGCTCGTCTCGGAGCTCAAGTCCCTGCGCACGCTCACGGGCGAGCCGCTTGATCTCGCCCTCACCACCAACGGGCATCTTCTCGAGGACCTGGCCGCGCCCCTCAAGGCTGCCGGCCTCGATCGCGTCACCGTCAGCATGGACGCCGTCGATGCCCCAACTTTTGAGCGCATCACCCGCATCCCCGGTAGTTTTGAAACCGTGCTTCGCGGCGTTCGTGCCGCGCGCGCCGCCGGCCTCACGCCGCTCAAGATCAATTGCGTCCTTCTGCGCGGCTTCAACGACGACCAGGTCGAGGGCTTTGCCCGCTTCGCCCGCGAAGAAGACGTTGTCGTGCGCTTCATCGAGTTCATGCCCCTTGAAGAAGGCCGCCTGTGGACGCCGGAGATCGTCGTTACACTCAAGGAGATCGTCGACCGCATCGGCCGCGTCCTGCCTCTTGTGGAGCTGCCTCCGCGCGAGGCAAGCGAGACCGCCCGCCGGTACACCTTTGCCGACGGCGTTGGAGAAATCGGCATCATCGCTCCTGTCAGCCAAGCCTTCTGCGGCGCGTGCAGCCGTGTCCGCCTTACCTCCGACGGCAAAATCCGCACCTGCCTCTTCTCGCAGGTGGAACACGACCTCTACGGCCGCTTGCGCGCTGGCGCCGACGACCGGGAACTGCAGACCTACATCCTGCGTACCGTTGAAGGAAAGGAAGCGCGTCATCACATTGGTGAGCCGGGCTTTCTCAAACCATCCCGATCCATGGTTCACATCGGGGGCTGAAACTTAATCCTCTTTGAGGGCCACGCGGCCGCCGGCAAACTTTGGTGTGCTGCAATTTATTGAGCTCTAACCGCTCTACCCGGCAAGTGTGTGAGAATGTCCGTAAAGTCCTCCCCTGGGTTCGTTCATGACAAATGAGACTGAAGGGCGTATCCCGCTCGAAGATCTGTTGGTCTTCCACCAGCTGGCGCGCTCGCTCAACTCGAGTTTCGACCTCGATACAATCCTGCGCACCATCCTCGAGCACATGGAGCGGATCATGGAGGCTGAACTCTGGACCCTGCTCATGCTCGACGAGGCCACCCAGGAGCTCTACTACGCGATCGCGGCCGGCGGCGAGCAGGATGCCCTCAGCGGATTGCGCGTCAAAGTAGGAGAAGGGGTTGCCGGCTGGGTAGTTGAACACGGCGAAACCCTCATCGTACCCGAAGCCGAAGACGATCCCCGCGTTCGCGATGATGCCAACGGCAAACCGAAGGCGGTTCGTTCCGTCATCGCGCTCCCCTTGCGGGGCCGCAAGGGAACGCACGGCGTCATCGAGATCTACAATCCCCGCGCCGACCAGATGACTGACTACACCATTGCCTTCCTCCACATTTTGGCCGACCACGCTGCCATCGCCATTGAAAACGCCCACGACGTTTCCCGTATCCAGCAGCTCACCATCACCGACGACACCACCGGCCTCTACAACGTGCGCCATCTCTACAACGTGCTCGGCCGCGAACTGGTCCGCTCCAGCCGTCACCAGATGCCCGTGAGTCTTGCGTTCCTCGATCTCGATCGCTTCAAGCTCGTCAACGATGTCCACGGCCACCTGGTGGGCAGCGAACTGCTGGCGTCCGCTGGCAGGCGCTTGCAGGAACTCAGCCGCAAGCAGGACTGGTGCTTCCGCTATGGCGGTGACGAGTTTGTCATCCTCATGCCCGATACAGGCGCGGCAGACGCGCTCGATCTGGCCGACAAGCTCCTCGATTCGCTCATGGCCACGCACTTTCATATGAAAAACGGACTCGAGCTCAACGTGCATGCAAGTGTGGGCCTCTCCACTGCGCCCGTTGACGGCTCCACCGTTCACACCGTCATCGGCGCCGCAGACGCGCGCATGTACCTGGTCAAGAACAACGGGCGTGGCAAAGTCTGGCATCCGTAGTGCACGTGGGCCAGCGACCTCTCGCGCTTAATAGCCCAGGTGCTTCTCCACGACATTCTTGAGTGGTTCGCCGTTACTGAACCGCTCGTACTGAGCGAGAAAAAACCTCATCGCGTCGTTGAGCCAGTCCTTTGTGTTATCGGCGCAGTGTGGAGAAATAAACACATTCTCAAGCTTGAAGATCGGATCATCGGCCGGAATCGGCTCTTGCTCGAACACGTCCAACCCCGCACCCTTGATCCTTCCTTCCTGGAGCACACGCACCAGCGCCGCCTGGTCAACCACCGGCCCGCGGCCAATGTTGATCAGCACCGCGCTCGGCTTCATCGCCGCAAACGCCGCATCGCTGATCATGTGGTGCGTCTCGGCAGTCAACGGCAGAGCCACTACAACGTAATCGCACTGCCCAAGCATCGCCGCCATCTTCTCCGGCGGAAAGAACTCCGCAATCAAGGGATCGGCCGTCTTCGGCGCATGGCGTTTTATCGCCAGCACGCGCATCCCCATCGCATGCACCCGGTCCACAACGGCTCGGCCAATATCGCCGTAGCCCACGATGCCCACGGTTTGCCCGGCAATCTCTTCGACGTCGAACTGTTCCCAACGGCATGCCGCCTTGTTGCGCAGCATGCGCGGCATATCCTTGGCAAAGTAGAGAATCATCGCCAGCGCAAACTCGCCCAGCGACTGCGAAAAGACTCCACTCCCGTTGGTCACCGGAACCGCGCTCTCCACAAGTTCGGGAAAAAGCGTTTTGTCCAACCCCGCTGAGCGCGAGTGGACCCACCGCACCTTCGGTGAGAAAATGAATGCCTGCCGCAAAACTTCCTTCGGGCCCGCCCAGTGCAGAATCACCTCTGCCTGCTTCGCCTCTTCTGTCAGGTCGTCCGCCGAGCGAACCAGAATATGCGGCACCGCTGAAAGCATCTTGAGCTGGGGATCATCGGCATTTGAAATCGCAAGGACAAGCGGCTGCTTCTTCATTGAAAGACAAATCTCCTGTTGGTTCTCACGCGTGCCGCCGTGAAAATTCCGGCGCTCTTATTTTTTCGTATCTCCGCCTACCTGGATCACAACATACTTCGCCGGACCGTCGCCCACATTTTTTACAAAGTGATTCGTCCCGAAGGCGACATAGATAATGCTGCCCGGCCCGGCGCGCTCCTGCTTTCCGTCGTGGTTGAACTCCAGCGTGCCTTGCTCCACCACGATGAACTCCGAGTGTTGAATCTTGTGCAGCGCCGGCGGCACGGTCCCCGCAGGCTGCATGCTCTCGTGCGCTCCCACCTGCTCCCCGGTCGCCAGGGTTCCGTTGAACACAACCCGGCTCTCGGCGCCGTTGGGCATCGTTCTCGCCTTCATCTGGTCGTAGTCAAACACGCGCGGCCCCGCCAGCGGATTGTCCGCGCTGGCTTGCGTCTGTGCACCCACACCCGTCGTGGCGCAACTCAGCAGCATCGCCAGGGAAAGCGATACACAAGAATTCATTATGACCTCCATTCGAACCGCTCAAGCCAGTGTAAACGGGCGATCGGTGCAATGGAGGTCAAACACAGGCTCCTCGTTTCCCGTTGACTTCCTTTGTTTTGAAAGGTCAACCTTCAGCAGGCTCTCAGCTCAACCCGTAATGTGCACCGAGTGTTCCAGGTGAAAGGTGAGCAGGGTTTCCGCTGGCAGCACGATCTGCCTGTTGCCCGTAAATGCGCCCCCGGCCGTTCCTGCTCCACCTCCGGCGAGCGCGCCAATGGCTGCGCCTTTGCCTCCGCCGGCCAGCGCTCCAACAATGGCGCCAAAGCCTGCGCCGCCGCCCGCGAACAGCGCGGTACGCTTGCCCTTGCCTTTTTCCGCGCGATCCACTGTGCTGGTGGCTACCGGGTAGCTGCCCCAGTTCGTGTGCACACGTTCAAGCCGGATCGCAAGGTACGCACCGCCCTTGATCTTGCCCAACGGTTTGGCGTCGATCACCGTTCCTTCAGCGCGTGCGCCTCTGGCGATGACCGTCTGTCCATTCACAACCACGTCGTCGGCAACCGTTGCGCCAAAGTTGTCCCCAGGCCGCGAGATCTTCGATCCCAGGTCCTGGTCGAGCCTCACTCGAATCCGGGTCCCTTCCGGAAGCTCCACTGCCTGGCTCGCCGGCGGCTGATTTGAGCCGGCATTGGTCACTGGCGCTCCTGCGGCAGCAGGCGTGTTGACGGCTTGCTGCGCTGGCGATGCCTGGCCGCCGGGAGCATTTGCAGGCGGAATGCTTGCCTGCGTTCCAGTCCCGGGCGTTGTGGTGGCCGGTTGTGTCGTCGTCTTGCATCCGCTGCACGAAATCATGGCAGCGAGCGCCATTACTGCAAACGGCATTAACTTGCGGAAGGTATTCACGTCACGAGCTCCTTGGGGGAGATTTTCTTGGGAGGCCCGGCTGCCGGGGTTACGCAGGTTACAAAGTGCAACCGGAACGCCCAACAAGGTTAGAGGCAGGACTGGACTCTGGGGTTGGCAGCCGCCAGAGTCCGGAAGTTACTTTAGATATCCAAGTTCTTCACATCGAGCGCGTTGTCTTCGATGAACTTTCTGCGCGCTTCCACGTCTTCGCCCATCAGCGTGGTAAAGATGGCGTCGGTTTCGGCAATGTCTTCGAGCTTCACGCGCAACAGCGTGCGCCGCTCCGGATCCATGGTCGTCTCCCACAGTTGGGTCGAAGTCATCTCGCCCAACCCCTTGTAGCGCTGCACCTGGTAGTCCTTCTTGCCCTGCTCCACGATGTAGGCAAACAGCTCGCGAGCCGTCGCCTTCTCCACCGGCTCGCGAGAAATCTTCGAGTTGCGCTTGGACGGCTTCGTCTCTGCCGGCGCCTCCGCTTCCACAGTCTCTGCCTCGGCGTCTTCAGCTTCTTCAGCCGCCTCAGCCACCGCGGTTTTCTGGGCGTACTCAATCAGAAACGGCGGCTCAAGAAATTCCTTGATCAGCGTGTACTTCGCCATCATCTGCCGGAACTCGGGGCTCGAAGCCAGTGTCCAGTCGATACAGCGCGTCGCGCCTTGCGAATCCGTGAAGCAGATCGACCAGGTGTGGTGCTCTTCGTCTTCCAGCGGTTCGCCCACTTTGAACTGGAATTCATCCGCAACCGCGGCCAGCTCGCTGTGCAGTTCCACCAGCTTGGGGGGAACTTCGCTCTCCGCCTTTGATGCAAAATCGGCGCGGTGGATCAGTTCCGCGCGGGCCAGCAACTCGGTCAGCTTCTCGTTGCGGATCCGCTTATCCACCTTCTCCACAAAGCCCAGGTACTCATTGAGCGTTGCCATAAAGCGCGTCAGGTCGGCGCCGGCAATCTTGATCGCCTCTTCGCCGTGACGCACCACCATCCCCTCAGACGCGCGGTTCACCATCACCTTCACAAACTCGCGGTCATCCTTGATGTACTGCTCAAAACGGCCCTTCTTGATCTTGTACAACGGCGGCTGTGCGATGTAGATGTTGTCGCGCTTGATCAGCTCCGTCATGTGCCGGAAGAAGAACGTCAGCAGCAGCGTGCGAATGTGCGAGCCGTCCACGTCGGCGTCCGTCATCAGGATGATCTTGCCGTAGCGGATCTTGGTCGCGTCAAAATCGTCCTTGCCGATGCCGCAACCGAGCGCCGTAATCATCGCGCGAATTTCCTCGTGGCCCAGCATCTTGTCGTAGCGTGCCTTCTCCACGTTCAGAATCTTGCCCTTCAACGGCAGAATCGCCTGGAAGCGCCGGTCGCGTCCCTGCTTGGCCGTGCCGCCTGCGCTCTCGCCCTCGACAAGGTAGAGTTCGCAGCGGTCCGGATTGCGTTCAGAGCAGTCAGCCAGCTTGCCCGGCAATCCGCCGCCATCCAGCGCGCCTTTGCGACGCGTCAGGTCGCGCGCCTTGCGGGCCGCCTCGCGCGCACGCGCTGCTTCAATTGCCTTGTTGATGATGCGCTTGGCAATCGGCGGGTTCTGCTCCAGGAATCCACCCAGGCGCTCGTTCACAAACGCCTGCACCGTCCCGGCAATGTCGGAGTTCAGCTTGCCCTTGGTCTGGCCCTCGAACTGCGGCTGCGGCAGCTTCACGCTCACCACGGCTACCAGCCCCTCGCGCACGTCGTCGCCGCTCAGGTTCTCCTTCAGGTCCTTGAACAGCCCCAGTTGCTGGCCGATCGCGTTGATCGTCCGCGTCAGCGATGTCCTGAATCCGGAAAGATGCGTGCCGCCGTCCACCGTGTTGATGTTGTTCGCAAAGCTGAACACAGTCTCGGAATAGCTGTCGTTGTACTGCAGCGCGATCTCGATCTCTACTCCGTCGCGCATCGCTTCCATCATGATCGGCTTGTCGTGCAGTACCGCCTTGCCACGATTCAAATGCTTCACAAACTCGGCAATGCCGCCTGCGTAACGGAACTCCGCCCGCCGCGCTTCGCCGGTCTTCGGATCGGCCGTGCGCTCATCGGTCAGCGTGATCTCAAGCCCCTTGTTCAGAAAGGCCATCTCGCGCAGCCGCTGGGCAAGCGTGTCGTAGTTGAACTCGGTCACTGTGAAAATCGACTTGTCGGGCAAAAAGTGAATCTTCGTGCCGCGCCGCTTGCTGGTTCCGGCCTTGCGCAACTCGCTCGCCGGCGCGCCGGCGCTGAAGTCCATCTCCCATGTGTGCCCGTCACGCCAGATCTCCACGTTGAATTCCTGCGACAGCGCATTCACGCAGCTCACGCCCACTCCATGCAGACCGCCGGAAACCTTGTACGTCGATGCGTCGAACTTGCCGCCCGCATGCAGCTTGGTCAGAACCACCTGCACCGCCGGCATCATTTCGCCCTTACCGGTGTCCATCATGTCCACGGGAATGCCGCGCCCGTCGTCGACAACCGTGATCGAGTTGTCCACGTGGACGACGACTTCAATCTTCTTGCAATAGCCGGCCAGCGCTTCGTCTACTGAGTTGTCTACGACTTCGTAAACAAGATGGTGCAGTCCCATCTCGCCGGTCGAGCCAATGTACATGGCAGGCCGCAGGCGCACCGCTTCAAGACCTTCAAGGATCCTGATGTTTTCGCCGGTATAGCTTCCGTTGTCGCCAGTATCGCCCGGCCGGGAGTTCTCGTCGGGTACATCGATCGCCATTGTCTTAGTCGCCATAGGTTTCCATTTGCAGTGCTTTGTTCGTTACTGCGCGTCCGGCCCTGAAACCGGGGACGTCTCCGGATCGTGGTTCCCGCACAAAAATCAGGGTTTAAGCGTTTGAAAAGCGGGGGTTTCTATACTCCGAAACATGACTCTATTTTAGCATGCGGGATACCCGAAAAAGAGTGAATAAAAAGGCCCTTTCGGGGGATTCTATGACCGTGTTTTTGAACGCTTTTCGGCCTAGTCTGGTGACGTTAGTAATTCAACTAGTTACTAAGTGCTTATATATTTGAAAATATTAGACTTGATTCAAAAACTAGTCTACCATTTCTCTAGATTTCCAAGCCAATTCCGGCCTAAGCCGAATGAGAAAGGGTTACCTCCGATGAAACTCGCTTTCCGCACTCTCGCCATTTGCCTCGTCGTTACCGGCGCTGCCGCCGCTTCCCTGTCACCCGCCACCTCGCATGCCCTCACCAGCCGCCAGGCCGCCAACAGCGCCTTGCCCGTGCCCATCTGCGGCCCCTGGGTGCCCTGCCCACCCGACCCTCCCAGTGGCAACCTCCGCTAGACGCCGGCGGTAACACGAAAGTGGCACGATTCACGCCGCTTTCGCGGTTGAGTGGCGACGGTCATAAGCGTATTCTGAGAACGATCTTAGAATCGCGAGTAGCCCAAAAATGTCTTCTCAACTCGCAATGTCGGTCATGAGCGCGGCGGAGTTCGGCCTTTGGGCTTCGCTCGCGTTCCTGTTTTGGAAGCGCAAGCTCTATCGCCGCTTCCCTTACATGGCCTCCTACATCGGCCTCCGCGTTGCTTCCACGCCCATGCTTCTCTCTGCCTTGTATGTGCAGTCAAGGCCATGGGGCCAGGGCTACTACTGGGTCTATTTCTTCCCGTATTGGGCGGTCTATATCGCCAGCGCGCTGCTCCTGCTGCTCGTTTGCATTGAGGTTTTCCGCTCTGCTCTGTCGGCACTGCCTGGGCTGATGAAAATCGGCATCGTGATCTTCCGCTGGGCCATCCTGGTCTCAGTTGTCCTCACGTTCTCTTCCATTTCATTTGTGCACCGCGGCTTGGCCGCCGTGCCCGATGTGGCCGTCGGACTCATGCGCTCGGTCAGCATTCTCGAGCTTTGCCTGCTCGCCTTCCTTTGCCTCAGCATGAACGCGCTCCGGCTCACCATTCGTGACATGGCCTTCGGTATCGCGCTCGGCTTCGGATTCATGTCCGCAAACGACTTCGTCTTTGCCGCCTTGATTCCAAGACAGCCCAGCATGACCAACGTTCTGCAATTTGTTTATGAAGCCACGATCCTGGTCGCCCTTGCCGTCTGGGTGCTCTACTGCGTGCTTCCTGAGGCGGTGCGCAAGCCCGTCATGATGCCCGCCAACTCAACCATCTATCGCTGGAACGAGATCGCCTCTGCCCTCGGCCATACCGGAACGCAGATCGCCGTCCAGCAGCCGGCAAACAGCTTCTTCCTCACCGATGTCGAGAAGGTGGTTGAAAAGGTCCTCACTCGCAACCTCAAAGGTCGCGAGTCTGAGTCCTAGGGCAGGCGCTCGCGATAAACTTTGCGGCTCAAGATTTCCTGGAGGAAGGCTTCCAATCAGCAACAAGCTGAAAAGAGGCCAGTGACAGCAAAGGCCACGGCAACCGCCGTGGCCTTTGTCTTCTCTCTTGAGCTTTAGTTACTCGGCCGCTACCGGCTCGATTGACGCAAAACGCCCGCGACCGCCGCGATCCACAAACTTCACCCGGCCCGTTACCTTCGCGAAAAGCGTATCGTCGGAACCGATGCCCACGTTCACACCCGGCTTGATGCGGGTGCCGCGCTGGCGCATGATGATCGAACCACCAGTCACCAGTTGCCCGCCAAAGGCCTTAACGCCCAGCCGCTGTGCATTTGAATCCCGTCCGTTTGTGGAGCTGCCTCCACCCTTTTTATGTGCCATTGCCCAATCCCCTTTTCAAAAATTTGGTCCGCGCCTACTTGGCTGCGGTGTAGGTCACGCCATCGGCCTCGATCGCCTTGATGCGCACCTCGGTAAAGTTCTGACGATGTCCCTGCAGCTTCTTGTACTGCTTCTTCCGCTTCAGGTGGAACACCAGGATCTTGTCGCCGCGGCCTTCGCCCACCACTTCTGCCGTCACCTTCGCTGTCGATGGCTTCGCCACGGTTCCAGCCTCGCCGCTCACCGCAAGCACGTCGCTGAACTCGATCGTTTCGTTCCCCGACACGACGCTCTCAATCTTCACCACGTCGCCCGGCGCCACGCGATACTGCTTCCCGCCTGTCCGAATCACTGCGTACATAAAAACTCCTCCAGCGCCGCTGCATTCAACGGGGCGCATACAATCAAAATCCGTGTGCTCAGGTGGGGCGGATACAGACAGTAACTGCATCGGGAAGCGGGCCGCACACTCGCCTTCCTGGCGGTGAACCCAACTGACTCCCGCGCACCCGCAAAGGAGTGCATCGCCGAACCTTACGATTCTATCGTCAAAACGGTGTCGGGGTCAATTGAACGCTGGCGTTTGTCCCCGCGCCAAGCTCGACCTCTGCCGAACGGGCCGAGCCTCAGAGCTTTCCAGCCCCCGACGGGCACTTTCCCGGCAGCCCCCAGCTTTGCGGCCGGCCCAGAGCATGCCAGCAGAGAAGATACCAATAGGTGCGGGTATTAAGCCGTAAACGCCTGTCAAGGCATAGGGTTGCCGCACACATCACCACACCGGCAAGGGCATTGACCAGGGTTCTCGAGATAAGGACCGCCGACAAAACAGCAAAGCCCGCGCGTTTTTGCGTTTTCTTGAAATAGATCAGCTTGGAGCGCTGATATTCAACCCTCGCCGGGCCCCGAAAGCGATTGGCTGTGTGTCCTTGCCGGTGCACCGCCCGGGCCTGCGGCAGGTGATAGACCTCACTGCCCATCTCCCAGGCGCGCCGGCACCAGTCGATCTCCTCGAAAAAGAAGAAGAAATCCTCGTCGAGAAGCCCCAGTCGGGGCAAAGCGGAGCGGCGTACGCAGATGCACGCGCCCAGCACGCTTTCTACCGCCATGGGGGCTTCAGCGAGCGCCTTTCTGCGAAATCGCTCCGGTTGTATCCACTTGAGCAGAACCAGTGGCAGAATCTCCTCAACCAGCGACGGCAGCGGCGCAAAAGCATTTTGCAAACGCCCATCGGGAAAGCGAAGTTGCCCTCCGGCGATAGCCACATTCGGCAACGCGTCAAAGCTGTCCGCGAATGCCCCCAGGGCTCCCGGCTCCAGAGTGGCGTCGTTGTTGAGCAGCAGAATAAATTCGGACGAGGCGAGCGAGATTCCCTGGTTTACAGCCCGCGCAAATCCCGCATTGCACGCATTACGAATCATCGAAACGCCGGGCAGCTGGCCCTCTACCGTGTGGATTGAATCGTCGCAGCTGCCGTTATCGACAATCACGACCTGCTCTGCCGGAACGCCCTCCAAGATCGCCGACCGAACGCAATCGAGCAGCATCGAGCCGCCGTTGTAATTCACGATCACAACGGAAAACCGAGAGCCGCTTGCATGCACGGCCGTACCTTGTACCTCGTGCGACGCGATGGCTTTCCTCCTCAATACCCGCGATTGAATCCATCCACATCATACGATTCACGCAATCGGCTGCAATAATCCAGCGGCCGAAAGCGGCTCCGGCACGCCCTGCTCATCACTGCGGCCGAGCCACGTAGAACAGCACGGCAAAGTAGTGTGCCACACTGCCGGCCAGCACGAACAAGTGCCACGTTGCATGAAAGTAGCGCAGCCGGTCGAGTGCGAAGAAGACAATGCCCAGCGTATAGGCCATGCCGCCTGCGGCAAGCCATGCCATCCCGTGCAGGCCAATCGCACGGTAGAGCGGAATCACAGCAAACGCGATCAGCCACCCCTGCAGCAGGTACACACACGCTGACACAACGGCTAAAGGACCGCGGCTGAACTTCTCCATCGCCACACTTTTTGTCACCACGCCCGCAACCGCCAAGCCCCACACCAGGCCAAACATCGTCCAGCCCACCGGGCCACGCAGCGACACCAGCGTGAACGGCGAATACGTTCCCGCAATCAGCAGGTAGATGGCCGAGTGGTCGAGAATCTGGAGCACTCTGCGCGCGCGTGTCCGCACCAGCGAGTGGTAAAGCGTGGAGCAGACGTAAACCAGCACAAGCGTGCCGGCAAAGACAGAGCAACTCGTCACCACCAACGAAGACCTGCGCGTCGATTCGACAATCAGAAACACCGCGCCCGCAATTGCCAGCGCCGCGCCGATCCCATGCGTAATGGCATTGGCAAGCAGGTCGCCCAGGTGATCGCGCTCAGGCACGGCACCATCATAGTCTGCCTTACCGGCCGAGCCTGCGGCCCAGCGCACAGGTTTGTCTTAGCTTCCACCGTGCACAGTCGTTGGAGAAATCTCAACCAACTCGCCCCAACCCGGTTCCTGACTTGCAGGTCAGGCTCGTGTGTCGCCAGGAATCCCGGCATCGACGGGCGATCGCCCAGGCCCGCTTTCAACCCGGCCCACTGAGGTGGCGCTCGCCTGTCAGCGCATCCTCGCGCGGGACCCGCTCAACGCCGAAGCTCTCATCGCCATAAGCCTGGTCGCACTCGCAAGCAGGCAGTCCGAGGCCGCCGTCAAAATGGCCGCCGCCGCCGTATCCGCCGCAGCCGAGGGCTCATCTCTGCAAGGCTCCGCGTGGGTCGCCCTGGGCCAGGCTCTCAACGCCCAACACCGCAGTCCCGAGGCGGATGTCGCGTACAACCACGCCATCCGGCTCGACGGCATGAACGTTCTCGCGCGTGTGGGCCTTGGCGAGTTGCGCATCGCTGAAGGCCTGGGCGAGCAAGCGGTGCGCGAATTTGAGCTCGCGCTCCAGCGTCAGCCATCACTGGTCACCGCGCATCTCGGTTTGGGCAACGCTCTCGCCCTTCAGGATCGCAACATCGATGCCCTCAAATGCTACGAACAGGCTCTCGCTCTCAAGCCGCGCCTGCCTGAGGCGGAGTACGCCGCCGGATTCGTTCTTGCCCGGCTAGGCAGGCCACAGGAAGCGGAAACGCGCTACCGCCGCGCGCTCACCATGCGGCCCGACTTCGCCGCTGCGTGGGTCAGCCTCGGCAGCCTGCTTCGCGAACGCGGGCGGGATGCGTGGGCCTCCGCTGCTCTCCATCGCGCCGTCGAACTGCGTCCCGACCTCATTGCCGGCTGGATCAACCTTGCCATTCTCGAACGCGAACGGCGCAGGCCGGAACTAGCCGAGGCGCATCTCCGCAGAGCTTTCGTCCTCAATCCCGCACAGATTGAAACGCTCATCGCCTGGTGCCAGTATCGCGCCGCGCAAAAGGATCTCGCAGGCGCCTGGGCCTGGCTCCGCTGGGCTCTCCTCGGTGACCCTTGCAACGCTGAGGCCGTCAACATGCATGGCATCCTGCTTCATAGCGAGGGCCGATTTGCTCAGGCCGTCTCCGTCTTCGAGCGCGCTGAGTTGCTCGGCTGCAAGTCCGCGGCGTCCAACCGCGGCAACTCACTTCTCGATCTGGGCCGGATGCCGGAGGCCTTGCACGCCCACGAGCTGGCCGTTGAAGCTGATCCCATTCATCCCGGCGCTCGCTACAACCTCGCTCTCACCCGCCTGCGCCTTGGACAGTGGCAGACCGGCTGGCAGGATTATGAAGCACGCTGGCAGTTTCGCGAGGTCCATCCCAACCCCAGGCGTTTCGACGTGCCCCGCTGGCTGGGCGAGCCCCTTCTCGGTCGACGCATCCTGCTTCATGCCGAGCAGGGCCTCGGCGACACCATTCAATTCAGCCGCTATGCAACGCTCGTGGCCGCGAGCGGGGGCAAGATCATTCTCCAGGTGCAGCAGCCGGTCGAACGGCTAATGCACTCCTTGTCTGCCGGCTCAATCGAAGTCACGCGTCTAGGCGACGCATCGCCCGCCCCGCACCCACCCTTCGATCTCGAATGTCCCCTGCTCAGCCTGCCCGCAGTCTTCGGCACAATCGTCGATACCGTTCCCTGGCCCGGCCCCTATCTCGCTCCGGACACGCAAGAGGCTCTCAACAAGCAGCGTCTCTTCCCGGCGGCTCGCCCCAAACTGCGCGTAGGCCTCGCCTGGGCCGGTAACCCCCGCTACAAGGCCGACCGCCTGCGATCGACCACGCTGTCAACGTTCCTTCCGCTGCTGCGCTCCACGGACTGCTCTTGGATCTCGCTCCAGAAAGCCGATGCCACCCGCCAGATCCGAGCTCTGCCCGCCGGCCTGTCCGTTCTCGACGCCGCCAGCCAAGATCGCGACCTGGCTGAAACCGCCGCCCTCATCGCCTCGCTCGACCTCGTCATCACCACCGACACCTGCATCGCTCATCTTGCCGGAGCCATGGCCAAGCCGGTATGGATCCTCCTGCCCCACCTCGCCGACTGGCGCTGGATGGAGCAGCTTGAGGCAACCCCCTGGTACCCGACCGCCCGCCTCTTCCGGCAGTCCACGCCGGGCGGCTGGGCCGGCCTCATCGAGCGGGTAGTCGCTGAGCTCTCCAAGTGGAAACCGTCTTCCCGGTCTTCGACTCACGGATAAAAGTAAGCTATTCGACCCTTAGCCAGCTTCAGGCCCCGCCACCAAGGCTCTGCCTGACGCGTTCCATCACGCCCAGGTAATACGCAAGATTGTGGATCGTATTCAAAGTCGCCGACAGCGCCTCCCCCGCCTGCATCAAATGGCGAAGATACGCGCGCGAGTAGCGGCGGCAAACGGCGCAACTGCACTCCGGATCAGGCGGGCCCTGGTCTTCCGCATAGCGCTTGGCCTTGATGTTCAGCCGCCCTTCGCTCGTGAACAGCAATCCGTGCCGCGCCGCCCGCGTAGGCAGCACGCAATCCATCATGTCCACGCCCATCCGCGCGTATTGTTCAATCTCGTCGGGATAGCCCACGCCCATCACGTAGCGCGGCTTGTCTTTGGGCAGTAGCGGCAGCACCTCGGCAATCATCTCCAGCGTCAGCGCGCGCGGCTCGCCCACGCTCAAGCCGCCAATTGCGTAGCCGTCAAACTCCATCTCCACCAGCCGCTCCGCGCAGGCCTTGCGCAGATCGGTATACATCCCGCCCTGCACAATGCCGAACAGATTCTGCGTGCGCCCGCCGAGTTCTTCGCGCCACACCACTTCATCGCGATGAGCCTTGAAGTGATCCAGCGATCTGCGCGCCCACGCCATCGTCAGCCGCAAACTCTCCTCCGCGCGGCCGCGTTCCGCCGGGTACTCTGTGCACTCGTCGAAAGCCATCGCAATGTCGGCCCCCAGTGCAATCTGCACGTCCATCGAATGTTCAGGAGTAAAGAAGTGGCTGCTTCCATCCAGGTGCGACCGGAACCGCACGCCCTCGTCTGACACCTTGCGCAGCGCTGCCAGCGAGAACACCTGAAAGCCGCCGGAATCCGTCAGCATCGCCCGCGGCCAACTGATGAATTTATGCAGACCGCCCTGCCCTCGAATCAGCTTCGTGCCCCGGCCGTAAATACAGATGATAGGTATTGCCGAGAATGATCTCCGCGCCCAGCGTCTCCAAAATATCCTGCGGAACGGCCTTCACCGTGCCCGCCGTGCCCACAGGCATAAACACAGGCGTCTGCACGGTCCGGTGCGGCAGACAGAACTGCCCTCGCCGTCCGCCGCCAGCCGACTCCGCAATCACCTCAAACGTTGAACTCACTTGTCGATTCTAACGGTAGCCGCACGTCTACTTCCCGCCGCCCAACCGCACCGTGAATCCCGCTCGCACCGTGCGAGGAGTTGCCAACGTGGTCGTAGGCGTCTTCGACACTTCGATCTGCCGGTCCAGCAGATTCTCGCCTGCGGCAAACAGCTCCACGCGCTTCCCCAGTTGGTGCGACGCAAAAGCATCCAGCCGGAAATATCCGTGCAGCATAAAAGCATTCGCATCGTCGTCGTACTGCCGCCCGCTCAGCCGGCTCTGCAGACTCAACGTCCCGATCGCCGCCTTGTACGCGCGCAGATTCAGCGTCGCCATGTTGCGCGCCACCTCCGGAATCCAGTTGTTCAAATCCTGGCTGCCGCGCGACACCGTTCCATGCGCGTATTGGTAGCCGCCGTCCACGTTCGCCCACGACAGCGGCTTCAATTCAAAATCCACGCGCCACGCCTTTGCTCTCGATCTGCCCAAGATTCTCCCGCACCAGCAAAATCGGAGACGACGTTGGGTTCACCGTCACCGCCACAATCGGACGATTCACCTCGGTCAGAAAATAACTCGAGCGCACGCTGCCCCATGTCCACTCCGTCGCCACACCGGTCTCCCAGCCTGTGGCGCGCTCGCTCAGCAAGTTCCCGTTTGGATTCGTCAGCTTGTTGCCCACCTGCGTCGCGCGATAAAGTTCGCTCGGCGTCGGCGAGCGAAACGCCCTGAACCCCGATGCATTGAACGCCCAGTGCGCTCCGATCTTCCGGCTGATCCCAAGCCGCGGATCGAAGATGCGCTCGTCGCGCTGGCTTGGCTGCGTGGCCGGGCCACCCGGCACCGGAACAAACGCCGTTCCGTTCCAGGCCTCCAGCAGTCCATCGTAGTTCTGAAACCAGTCCATGCGGCCCGCTGCTGCAAGCGTCCATCCACCACGCACACCCATCGCCTCAACGTACGCGGCAGAATCCCGCTGGTGATCGCGCAGATTCGTCAACGTCGCATTGGCCCCGTAGCTCTGTTCGCGATCCCAGAACCGCACATCGTGCGCGTCCGCTCCACCCACCAGCACCAGTCCCGCGCCCACAGGTTGATTCCAGTGCGCAGCTCCGCCCAGCTCATTATCCGGATCGTAGGAAAACTTGGTCGGCGTCTCCCCGCAGCGATAAGTGCACCCTGCATTCGCCGCATTCGGCGCGTTCGAAATGCTCGAGAACGTCTGCCGGTATCGTTCCGACGATCCGTAAATCCGCATCCCCAGCGAAGCGCTTCGAGGAGCCTGCCAGTCCGCGCCGGTTGCATAGCGCACATCGCGTGTCGAGTTCCGCTGGAAAGGCGTCCCGTTGTGCCGCGCTTCATTAAAGCCGCTCGCCCGCGCAAACAGCCTCAACCCGCCGCGTTCATGTTCTCCCAGCACCAACGCATTCTGCGCGCGAACATTGCTCGCCGCGTCCACTGGCCCGCGCTGCAACGGAGCCTCCTGGATAAACCCGTCAGTGCCCAGCAGCCCGCCCGCCGTCAGCACGCCCCACGGTCCGCGCTTCGCCTCGGCCAGCAGGCTCGAGTCATAGGTTCCCTCGCCACCGTAACTTGAACGCACTTCAACTAGGTCCTGCGTCGGCCGCAACGGAATCACGTTGATCACGCCGCCAATGGCGCTCGAACCGTACAAGGCGCTGGCCCCGCCGCGCACCAGTTCGATCGACCGGATCGCCAACTCCGGCTGTTCCTCCCATTGGATCCATCCGCCCACGGGATTTGCGAGCGGCACATCGTCTTCCGTCACCAGCGTGCGGCTCGCTGAGGTCGATCCAAGCCCCCGCAGGCTCACGCCCTGCGAAGTCGGATTCGCCACCAGCGAGCTCGATCGCCTGAACAATTCCAGTCCCGGAATCTGCCGTACCTGCCCGTCGAGTGTCACTGTGGCCGCCGTGCTCAAGGTGCTCTCGCTCAGCAGCCGCGTCGTGGCCGGGCTCTCCAGATCGCTCAGCGGTGTCCGGTACGCAGTCACCGTCACGGTGGTCGTCGCGGTTGCCGGTATCGTTTGCGATTGAGGATTCGTACTCGCCTGGGCAGACGGCCCAGCTTGACCGCTATTCGAAGCCTGACCGAAGAGGCCAGCCGGATGCAGCAGGGTTCCTAGGAGCCATAGGCTCCCATAGATCGCTCTTGATTCGAACCACCGCATCGACTGCTTCATGAGGGTTGGGGAAAAGACCTTCGTACTGCTTCAACAATTGTGACACGCTGCTTCCTGTCCTCGGATCGATCGCATGCGGCGCAATCTCGTTCAACGGAACCAGCACAAACGCCCGCTCTTGAAGCCGCTCATGCGGAATCGCCAGGCTCGCCAGGCCAATCACAAAATCGTCATAGAGCAGAATGTCCAGGTCCAGTGTCCGCGGGCCATTGGGAATCGCAGACAGCCGGTCGCGGCCAAACTCCCGCTCGATCTTCAAGAGCGCTCCCAGCAACTGGAACGGCGTCAGCTCCGTTTCAAGCGTCACCACCGCGTTCAAAAATCGCGGCTGCTCGGCGTACCCCACCGGCGCCGTCGAGTAAAGCGATGAGCAGGCCGTGATCGCATCCAGTTCCTCGAGGCGAGCAAAGGCCGCCGCCAGCGTGGACTCCGGTGGGCCGATCTTGCTGGGAAGGTTCGCGCCCAGGCCAATGCATGCGGTCCGCATCCCCTTCAGGGTACGCGAACTTTAACCGCTGCCCCTGTGGATCAATCACCTTTTCCCGAACCATCCTCTACCCCGGCCCATCACCGCTTACCCAAACCGTCATCTGCTAGCATCCTTGTTGGAGATTGTTCAGAATGGATGCACTTAACGGCGCGGGCCTTGGCGCTCGCCGCAACGAAGATATCGCACTCGATCTGCTCAAGTTCGTCGCCGCTACGGCCGGTGTGGGCAAGCCCGCTGCACCCTCAACCGGCTTCACCGGCACGGCCGGCACCAAGCCCGATGAACACGTAACCCAGCTGCTTGAGCTCTACGGCCGCTGCCTCAAGGCCGTCGAAGGCAAAGAGGCCGCAAAATAGCAAGCGGATCCATCCTGCGGGTCGCCGTTGCCGGTGCCGGCGCCTTTGGACGCAATCATCTGCGCGTCTACCGCGAACTTGAAGCCGCCGGCCTCGGTGTCGCTCTCGTCGCCGCCGTCGATCCTGACCCCGCCCGAGCCGCCGACGCCGAGTCAAAATACTCGATCCCCGTTTTCTCCTCCATCGAGCAGTTGCTCGCCGCCGATCTCCATCTCGACGCTGCAACCGTAGCCGTGCCCACCGTGCATCATCATGCGGTGGCCTCGGCCCTGCTCGACGCCGGACTCGATCTCCTGATTGAAAAGCCGCTTGCCGCCAGCCTCTCTGAAGCCGACGATCTCATCGCTCGCGCGCAAAAAGGCCAGCGCATCCTGCAGCCCGGCCATCTCGAGCGCTTCAATCCCGCCGTCCTTGCCGTCGAGCCAAAAGTCAGGCGGCCCATGTTCTTTGAGGCGCACCGGCTCTCCATCTTCACCCCGCGTGCTCTCGACGTGGACGTGGTCCTCGACCTCATGATTCACGATCTCGACATCGTGCTCACCCTCGCCGCCTCACCGGTGCGCGAGGTCCGCGCCGTCGGCCTGCCCATCCTCTCGCCCAAGGTCGACATCGCCAACGTGCGCGTCGAATTCGAGTCCGGTTGCGTCGCCAACTTCACCGCCTCGCGCGTCTCCACTGAGCGCGTCCGCAAGCTCCGCTTCTTTGAGCCGCGCCAGTACGTCTCCATTGATTACGCCCGCCGCGATGTGCTTGTCATTCGCATTGACGACGCTGCACCCAACGGTGAAGCTTCAGGCGCTTCAGCGCAGCTGGCCCAGGCAGCAACCGAGTTTCTGGCGACGGGAAAACTCGATGCAGCCATGATCCAGAAACTGCTCGCTTCGGGTCAGATTCCCGCCACCACAATCATGCAGATCGCGGCCGCGAAGAATGATCCCGAAAAGCTGAAAGAGATTGCAAAGAGCCTGGGCGGAACTCACGACGGCCCGGCGCCGGGCCTTTCGTTTGTCAAGCCGGAGGTCACGCCCGGCGAGCCGCTGCGACTCGAGATTCTTTCATTCCTTGAGTCGGTCCGCACAAGGCAGACTCCCAAGGTAACGGCACACCAGGGACGGGCAGCGCTCGAACTCGCTCTGGAAATTCAAGCCTCGATGGCCGCCCACGCCGATCGCGCTGGGCTAGGCGATTTCTTCAAGCCAGGCACCAACTAGCCCCTGCCCAGACATCGCGGCCCAGATCGCCAATCAACCGAGAGGCACGAGCCCTTAGCTAGCGGCTAGGAGCTAGCGGCTGGAAGCTGGTCCTTACGCGATCCCAAGCACCCCATTCAGGAACCCCACAATGTACTTCCATATCAGGTAGTAGCCCGCCGCTGCCGCCGGAAATGCGACCGCAAAAAGCGCATAGGGGATGTGGACCATCTGGAACCAGAGGATCCCCTGAGAACCGAACTGCAGCATGCCGAGGCAACTGGCCACCAACGCTCCCGTAGGTGCGCCGAGAAACGGCAAAATCGCGCCGTGCACTCCAAGCGTCATGTGCGTGCGCTCATGGGTTGCGAGGTAAAGCATGTTCCACAGCCCGAACAGAGACGGTACAACCGCCATCGGAAAAATGATGAATCGCTCAATGGGCACGGGCACGGCCAACACCAGGCGGACCGTAATGAAGCCGGCGAGCAACACCAGCAACCCCAGCGTGGGCACAAAAATTCCGGCAAGAAATGCACGTAAGTACGGATGCGTGTTCATCGAATTCTCCTTTGCTTAATTCGTCCTCCCTCGTTGCCAACCAGCGAGGGAATAAAGCCTCATACGCAATCGGCATCGCTGACTTGCTCACTGGCAATCTCCGCGTAGCGGAGGCCAACTTGCTAACTTGCCATCTCCGCGTAGCGGAGGCTAACTTGCTGCATTTGTCTAATCCACCCCACCTTGATTACCCCATGCACCGCCCAAATGGAACTCCGCCCCTTATCCGTGCCCTGGCACTCCGCTTTCAAAGGTAGTAAACAAGCAGTGGAATCGATGCCGGAAAAGCCACTGCTAGCACCGCAAGACCGGCAAGCAGCGCCCCGTCGAACCAAACCCAGCGCGACCCAGTCGACGCGGCAGGCTCATCATCCAGTTGCCGCAACACCGCCGGCCAAAGATCAATACTCGCTTCAGCACCGGCGTCAACCGGCGGCAGTGCAGCGCGCAGCACTTGTTTCATGCGTTCCTCATCGTGTCCGCTCATGGCTTCATTCCCTGCCTTTCCAGATCTTTCCTCAGCAGCCTCACCGCGCGAAACACGCGCAGCTTCACTGCCGTCACACTGATGCCCAGCGCCTCAGCCACTTCCTTGTGCGGTCGTTCTTCCACCACCGCAAGCAGCGCAGCAACGCGAAACTGGGGTGGCAACCGCTCAAAGGCCTGCGCCGTCTTCACGCGAAGCTCCGCAGTCACGGCTGGATTGGCCCCCGTCGCCCCGTGCGTCGCCATTACTTCGGTCGTCAGTTCGCTCGCGGGCCGTTGCACCCGCAGCCAGTCGAGCGCGGCGTGTGTGGCGATCCGCCGCGCCCACGGCTCAAATCCCCGCCCGGCCCCAAATCGCGCCCGCGCCCTGTAGATGCGCCAGAAAACCTCCACCGTAATGTCTTCTGCCGCCGCCGCGTCGCGCACGATGCGCAGCACCCATCCGTAAACACTCCTTTGATGAGTGCGGAAAAGCACTTCGAAGGCGTCCGCATCGCCCGCGCGAAAAAGCTCCAGCAGATCGAATTCCTGGCTCAGCACGCCGCTCGATCCATCGCCCATCCGCTTGCCTTTCTATCTCCCCTTACGTGCCCGAACCCACAAAGGTTACACGCAATTGAAACTCGCCGCTGAAGCCCCTTTCGCCGCCCCTCACCCGGTCCCGGCCTTCATTCGCAAGATACATAAATAAAGCGATTTTCCAGCGTCTTGCCAAGCTTGACAGGTATTTCCCAGCGCACTTTAAAGTTGGGCCCGGCGGCAGGGCTGCATTTTCTTGACCTCAATCGTCGTTGACGAAGCCGAACCGCCCACGAGGTTGACGATGAAAAAGTTTCGGTTGCCGCTGGCGCTGCCGGTTTGGGTTCGCCCGGTCCTTCTCGTCCTGATCCTGCTCTCATGTGCCGCAACCTACATGGCGTTCGGGCAGGATGCGCAGAAGCCCGCGTACCTGGATCCGACCCTTCCCCCCGGGCAGCGCGCCGCCGACCTGGTTCACAGAATGACCCTTGAAGAAAAAGCGACGCAGCTCGTCAACCAGGCGCGCGCCATTCCTCGTCTCAACGTGCCCGCCTACGACTGGTGGAGCGAATCTCTCCATGGTGTCGCCGTCAATGGAACCACCGAGTTTCCTGAGCCTATAGGGCTGGGCGCCACTTTTGACGCCCCCGGCATCCACCAGATGGCCATCGCCATCGGTACCGAGGGCCGCATCAAACACGCGCAGGACGTGCGCGCCGGACACAGCGACATCTTTGAAGGCCTCGACTTCTGGGCGCCAAACATCAACATCTTCCGCGACCCCCGCTGGGGACGTGGCCAGGAAACCTACGGCGAAGATCCCTTCCTCACCGCGCGCATGGGCGTGGCCTTCGTCACCGGCATGCAGGGCGACGATCCCCGCTACTACCGCGTCATCTCCACACCCAAGCACTTCGCCGTCCACAGCGGCCCTGAGCCAACCCGCCACTCCGCCGATGTCACCGTCAGCAAGCACGACGAACTCGACACCTATCTGCCCGCCTTTCGCGCCACCGTCACTGAGGGCAAGGCCGACTCCGTCATGTGCGCCTACAACAGCATCAACGGCGAGCCCGCCTGCGCCAACCAGTTCCTGCTCGAGGACCAGCTCCGCGGCAAGTGGGGCTTCCAGGGCTACGTCGTCTCTGACTGCGGTGCCGTGCGCAACATCGTCGGCGGCCATCACTACGAGCCCACCCAGCCCCAGGGTTCCGCCATCAGCCTCCAGCGCGGCATGGACAACGAGTGCATCGATTTCCGCGCCAAGGTCCACGACGATCACGACTACAAACCCTACATCGACGCCGTGAAGCAGGGTTACCTCAAAGAGAGCGAGATCGACACCGCACTTGTTCGCCTCTTCACCGCCCGCATGAAGCTCGGCATGTTCGATCCGCCTGAGATGGTGCCGTATTCCAAAATCGACGAGAGCCTCCTCGACAGCGCCGCGCATCGCGCCCTTGCGCTCAAACTCGCCAACGAGTCCATGGTCCTGCTCAAGAACGACGGCGTCCTGCCGCTCAAGATTGAAGGCACAAAGATCGCCGTCATCGGCCCGCTCGCCGACCAGACCAACGTCCTGCTCGGCAACTACAACGGAATTCCCTCCCACACCGTGTCCATCCTTGAAGGCCTCCACAAGGAATTCGCGGGCGCAACCATCAACTACGTTCCCGGCACCGGCTTCCTCAGCAAGCAGACCTTGCCCGTGCCCGCCGACGTGTCTCACCAGCGACGGCAAGCCCGGCGTCAAGGTCATCTACCTCAAGCAGGACATCGTCTCGGTCGAAATCGTCGAACGATAGCCAGCAGAAGGCCGCACCGCTCGCCACCCGCATCGAACCCACGCATCGACGTCACAGCACAGCCGTTGCCCGCTGAGGCTGCTGCAGTTCAGCCCACTCACCGTGCGCTGGGAAGCCACTCTCACCCCAAAGGAAACCGGCGACTACAATCTCGGCGTTGAAACCGACGGATTCATCCGCGTGTCGCTCGATGGCAAGCGCGTCACCAACGCCAACTATCCTCACGGCGTTGAGCAGCTCACCGGTCAAGTCCATCTTGAAGCCGGCAAGCCCTACAACCTCGTTGTCGACTACAGCCCCACAGACACGGCTGCTCTGCACCTGCGCATGATCTGGGCCAAAATCGATCGCGAAGTCAACCCCGCCGCGATTGAAGCTGCAAAGAACGCCGACGTAGTCGTGGCCGTCGTCGGCATCACCAGCGAGCTTGAAGGCGAAGAGATGCCCGTCAACGAGCCCGGCTTCCTCGGCGGCGACCGCACCAGCATCGACCTGCCCAAGCCCGAGCAGGACTTGCTTGAAGCAATCGCCTCGGCCGGCAAGCCCGTCGTCGTCGTACTCACCAACGGCAGTGCTCTCGCCGTCAACTGGGCAAAGGAACACACCAACGCCATCCTCGAAGCCTGGTATCCCGGCGAAGAGGGTGGAACCGCCGTCGCCCAGACTCTCTCCGGCCGCAACAATCCTTCAGGCCGCCTGCCCATCACCTTCTACACCGGTACTGACCAGTTGCCGCCCTTCGACGACTACACCATGAAGGGCCGCACCTATCGCTACTTCGAAGGCAAGCCCCTGTATCCCTTCGGCTACGGCTTGAGCTACACGACCTTCAGCTACAGCGGCCTCACCGTCCCCGCAAAGCTCGCAGCCGGCGACCTGCTCGTTGCTGAAGCCACCGTCACCAACACCGGCACCAAGGCCGGCGACGAAGTGGCCCAGCTCTATCTCACCTTCCCGAACGTTCCCGGCGCGCCCATCAAGGCATTGCGCGGTTTCCAGCGCATTCACCTCGAGCCCGGCGCATCGCAAAAGGTGCGCTTCGAACTCAAACCGCGCGACATGAGCATGGTCACCGCGGCCGGCGAGCCTGTTGTTGCCGAAGGCGCCTACACCATCTCCGTAGGCGGCGGCCAGCCCGACACCGGCGCCCCGGCAGTCAATGGTTCTTCAAAATCCAAGGCAAATTGACTTTGCCCGAATAAGCCATCACGAATCGCAAACAGCAGGGGACGATTTTAATTAAAACGGATGCCGTAGGCAGCGTTCGGAACACGACGCTATCTACGGCATCAAGCAGGGTTGCCGTCCTCATAATGAAAGTGCTCTTGAGAAGCTGAGCTGAATTTCTGAATGAATGCTGCGGTTTGTTGCCCTTCGTTCTTGGGTCTGAAAAAGCCGCTCCGTAACGCCCAGTCATATACCCCGGTATCCACTGGATAGCAGGTTAGAGTTCCCGACAAGCCACGCGTTTTGATCCAAGTCTCGGCTATGTTCCGCTGAGAAAACACGCCACTTGGAAATTCAGACCCGGGACCGTTAAAAACCCATATCGTCGTCAAATCCGCCAAGTTATTCAATCTCCTCACCTGCGGGTGCCCCCGGTCCCTCGCAATTAGGGACCGGGGAAGATACAGCTCTTCACCACGCGCATGCCTCGTTAATGCGTTGCTTCATCCGTCTTCGGCAGCACTTCTTTCATCTTCAAATAAATCGCATTCGTCCATCCAAACCCGATCACGTTCGCCGTATACCCAGTGCTCACCTTCACGTCGGAGTTCCCCTTCACCACGTTGTACTTCTCGCGAATCGTCCCATCCGTGGCAAACCCCGCATCCACCGTCGCATCAAAGTGCTCTGCAATGCGCGCCGCATCCGCGCGAAATCCATACGCTTCCAGCCCCGCCACCACGATCCAGTTGGTCGGCGCCCAGCCGAACGGCTCATCCCACTGCAGTCCCGTGTTCGTGTTGCTCGTCGACAACCCTCCGCGCCGCTCAAATAAATTCAGCTTCGACTCCATCGCGGTCGCCTCTTCCCGCGTCGCATATCCCGCCCACAGCGGATAGAGCGAAGCAATAAAGGCATAGTCCGACGACTTTGCATGAACAAAATTGAAATCCGCGAACACCCCATCCTTCGCCCGCCACAAATACCGCTGAATCGCCGCCGCCCGTTGCTGCGACCGCCGGTCCCAGTGAGCCGCATCCCGATCGTTGCCCAGCAGCAGCGCCAGGTGTTCCAGGTCGCGCTCGTAGCGGTAGAGCAGGCTGTTCAGGCAAACCGGCGCATACTCCTCCGTCGCTCCTGAGAACGGCCCAAACCGATTCGATGTATCGAACCCCGACTCGCGCATCGCCCGGTCGCCCGTATAAAACTCGCGGCTCAACCGGTATCCTCCAAACCACGCCCGCGCGCACACCACGCTCTCGTGCACATCGCAGCTCGTCTGCTTCAGCCGTGCAGCCTCCGCAGCATCGGGATGCTCCGAGGCCTTCACCAGAAATCCATCGCCGCCCTCATGCGGATGCGCAACCAGCCAGCGAATCACATCGGTGTAATAAGCTGCTGTCGTCTGCCATCTCCGGCACCGGCCCGATCCCATAATCCCAATACCGCGACAGTCCCGTCGATCCCCGCCTTGTGCTCCGGCCGTTCCCATGTCGCATAGTCCTTCAGCGCCAGCGTGTATGCATGCGCAAGCCAGTCGCGTGCCTCCATGCGCCCCTTCGGCGTCGAATCAAAGCTGGCCGGATCTTCAAACACCGCTCGAATCATCGACGTCAAGAACGGCGGCTGCGATCGCGTAAGGTAATAGGTCCGGTTCGCATTCAGCACCGCTCCGTAGTTCTCAATCTCAAACAGAAAGTTGTCCACCATTCCCTTGGCCAGAGCCTCTTTGTGGTCAGCCTCTAATCCAAGAAGAATAAAAAAACTGTCCCAGCCGTACATCTCGTTGAACCGCCCGCCCGGCACGACATACGCGTTGGGCAGATACAAAAGTCCCGGCGCTTTCAACTCCTCCGGCCGCACGTCGCCCAGCTTCTCAATCTTCCTCGGCAGCAGCATCACTCGTACATGACAGGTGCGCGTCAGTTCGTTCAGCTTGGCGCTTGTCGGCATATCGGCAGGTAGATAAAGGACAGCCGCTGCACTCGCGCCCCCTTCCGACGCGCCTCCTTCCACCTTCACATCGGTAAGCGAATTGCAATCGGTCGCAGACCGCGTCAGCGTGTCCCATGCCGCATGAATGTAGTTCAACGTCGCCGTCGCATCCGGCGCGGCAACCTGCTGCGCACGCACGCCCAGACCAGGCGCGGCCACCATCAACACCATCGCTGCTAAGAAAATTTGAAAGCGAAACAATTTCATCCAGGCTCCACATAAAACAATCGCAACGCTTCGGAGTGTAACGCTTCCCATGTCTCCTTCGCTCGCCGAGCCCACCGCACTGGGAACACTTTCAACCAGCACGGTGTCTACACCAGCACAGTGGTTCTGAACGGGATGAGCGGCGGCCCTTGAACTCCCGCTCCACGCACAGGCTTGGCGTAGAGCAGACAAGCCTCTTGCGCCTCTTTCACCCGCCTCCTCCCGTTCGGACGCACTGAAATCGAAGTCGGGAGGCAGGCCATGTTTGAAGACTCAACCTTCGAATCCCTCGGAACCATCCGCACCCGCAGCCGTGGATGGATGATTGCCACCAGCATCTTCAATGGCTCCATCCTCCTCGCGCTCATCCTCGTTCCCCTTCTCTATCCGTCCACATTGCCGAACATGGTGATCCCTTTCCTCGTCGAAGCGCCGCACACGCCCGCGCCTGAACCCAAACCGCAGCCGCGCCCCGCAAACGCCGTCCTCGTCAAAACGCAATTCCCAGGAGATGCCTTCTCCGCGCCGCGCAAAATTCCAACCACCATCGTCATGACCGACCGGCCGGAAATTATCGAAGGCGTCAACGTGGCAGAGCTGGATAGCGGCACCGGCAACGATCCCTTCGCCGTGGCGCACAACCGCCCCGTCGTCCATCAGCAGCCGCAGGGCCCCGTCCGCGTCTCAGGAATGGTGGTCGAAGGTCTTCTCATCGACAAGCGGCTGCCTGTCTATCCCGCCATCGCCAAGGCCGCAGGCACTCAGGGCACCGTGGTTCTTGCCGCCTCCATCTCTCGTAACGGCACCATCGAGAATCTCCGCGTGATCAGCGGCTCGCAAATGCTCCAGCAGGCCGCCATTGACGCTGTCAAAACCTGGCGCTATCGCCCCTACCTGTTGAGCGGCGAACCCGTTGAAGTTGAAACCACCATCAACGTCATCTTCACACTCCACGATTAGGCACCCTGCACTAGCGCAGCCCAGCCGCCATCGGCGACAATTTCTCTGCCATGAATAATCTCTCTCGTCGCAGATTCTGCGTTGCCGCCTCCGCCGCCACACTTGCTGCCAGTTCTACGTTCGCCACCGCAGCGCCCGACGCCAAGCCGGACGCTGCCGGAACCCGTCACCGCCGCGTCTTCGTCGGCTCCAGCGCGCCTGACGGCATCCTTGCCTTCAATTGGGATCCGGTCACTGGAGAGCTCTCCCCAGCCGGCGTCTCCGCAAAAGTGCCCAAGGTCGCCTGGCTCGCCTCTTCCCACGAGCACCAGTTCATCTACTCCGCGTCCGAGCTCGATCTATTCAACGGCAAGCCCACAGGCGAAGTGGCCAGCTTTCGCAACGAAGGCGGCCAGCTCCATCCGCTCTCAGCCGTCAACTCCGCAGGCGTCGGCACATGCCACGTCGCCGTCGACCACACGGGAACCATGCTCATCTCCGCCGATTATGTAGGCGGAAGTGCCGCCAGCTTCACCATTGCCAACGGCAAACTCTCCAGCGCCGTCTGGACTGAGCACTACACCTACCACGGTCCCAACGCCGCTCGTCAGAACTCCGCCCACGCCCACTTCGCTTCCTTCTCGCCCGACAATCGATTCGCCTACATCAACGATCTAGGCGGCGACTGCATCCATATCTACAAGCCCAACATCTCAACCGCCGAAATGGTCCCCGCAGGCACGTATAAGGGCGCGCCCGGCTCTGGTCCGCGCACACTCCACTTCCATCCCAACGGCCACACCGCCTATTGCATGAACGAGATTGTTTCCACTGTCGACGTGCTCCGCTGGAACAAGCAGGACGGCAGTCTCTCGCTCGTCAAGCGCATCGAGCTTCTGCCCGAGGGATACACCGGGCCCACCCGCGGCTGCGACACCGTCATCTCGCAGGATGGCCGCTTCGTCTACTTCGCCAACCGCGACAACGATTTTCTCTACACCTTCTCCGCCGACCCGCTCACCGGCACTCTCTCCGCCGTCAAGCGCTCCAACTGCGGCGGAAAAACTCCGCGCAACTTCACGCTCGACCCCTCCGAGCGCTGGATGCTTGT
Source organism: uncultured Acidobacteriaceae bacterium (assembly GCA_963820245.1). Taxonomy (GTDB): domain Bacteria; phylum Acidobacteriota; class Terriglobia; order Terriglobales; family Acidobacteriaceae; genus Telmatobacter. The sequence continues at coordinate 41,510 of CAWFZC010000014.1, forward strand.
CGCCAATCAGGACTCCAACAACATCAGCGTCTTCAAGCGCGATCCCAAGACAGGAGCCCTCGCCGAAGAAGGCAAAAGCTTCCCCGTCGAGGCGCCCATGCGCATCCTCTTTACTTAAGGCATTTTTTCGGATTTACCGTGGACCAGTTTTGAAGGGGCACGGCTTTAGCCGTGCCGTACAGCATCCATAAAGAAGACGGGCTTTAGCCCCTGAGGGAAAGCCCGTCGGTCTAAACAATTTCCGAATCTGTTCTAAATCCCGGCCAGCGCATGAGCGCCCACATGCGCTCCATGCAGCCGAGCCGCGCTCACCTCTTCGGCTGGCTCATCCTGCACTGGCACATGCGCCAGCTCCCACGCCGAGCGGTCCTTGATCAGCCGCGACACCAGCGCGGTATGCATCGCGTGTCCCGCACGTTCCGCCACCACGTGCCCCTCAATCCGTCGTCCGGCCAGCGCCAGGTCGCCGATCAGGTCCAGCACCTTGTGCCGCACATACTCATCCGCATAGCGCAGCGGCCCATTCTCCGGTCCGTTCTTCCCCAGGATGATCGCGTTCTCCGGACCCGCGCCGCGTATCAGCCCCATGTCCCGCAGCCGCTTCTCGTCTGCCTTGTAGCCAAAGGTGCGCGCAGCCGCAATCGCCGTGCCGTACGTCTCCGCAGCCAGGTCAACAAACGCGGTCTGTTGCCCGATAGGCGCCGGAAAGTCGATCGCATATTGAATGCGGTATCCCTCGCCCGGATACACGCCAATAAACTTGTTGCCCTCGCGAACCTCCACGGGCCGCAGCACGCGAATCGTCTCGCGCCGCCGTCTCTGCGTCCGGATGCCCGACTCCAGAAACGCCTCCACGTAGGGCAGCGCACTGCCGTCCAGGATCGGAAGTTCCAGGTTGTCCAGCTCCACAATCACGTTGTCCACGCCCATGCCGATCAACGCCGAAAGCAGATGCTCGGTCGTGGAAATCAGCACGCCCTGCCGCATCAGGCTCGTCGCGTAGCTCACCTTCGCCACGTTCCTGCCTGTCGCAGGAATCTCAAAGTTGTCCAGATCCGTGCGGCGGAATACGATCCCAGATCCGGCCGGAGCCGGAAGCAGCCGCATCGTCACAGGTGCACCGGAATGCAGCCCTACGCCCGTAAACTCAATTTGTGCGGCGATGGTCTGTTCCAGGTGGGCGGGATGAGCCAAATTAATTTCTCCAACTCTCTTATAAAACGTGCAAGGGTTAGCTTAGACCGGGAACCCGAAATCCGCACTGTGGCATTTTCGCCACACTCTGCGGATATGGGGCAACCGGAAGGGAACAATTCGCCTGCGGAAATCCTGTCGATAACAGGCTTAGAATCAGAGAAACATCGGCAAATTTCCGGCAAAACAAGGGTCAAACCCGAAGAAAGTTCACCCGCCAGACATATTTGCAAGAATGGTTCCCAGAATTGCTTGTGACCTGTCTTTCAGCTTCGCCGTCCTGCAAAGAACGAAACAGGTCGACGCAGGTTTGTACTTACGGAGGGAGCAGGGGCCTTCAGGCCCCTGAAAGTGGAATGCGGTAATTCGGGCCTTCAGTCCCGGGCATTTTCTCCGTTCTTTTGTTTTGTCGAACTTGCATTACAGTTTCTTTCTAGAAAGGCCCAACCGTGCCCATCGACCCCGACTCTTCTATTTCCCTGCGCGCCTTGCTTGCCGGAGCCCGCCGCAAGGAGCGCGCCCTCCTCGACCTTACCCGTCAGCTGGTCGCGGCCGAATCTCCGTCCGACAACAAATCCGCCGTCGACGCATGTGTCGCCCTCGTGGCCACCCGCGCAAAGGAGTTGGGGGGGCGCGTAAAACTTCACCGCCAGCGCGCCTTCGGAAACGTACTCGAAGCCCGCTTCGGACCTCGGACAACCAACCCCAAAAACCGCATCCTTCTTCTCGGCCATCTCGACACGGTCTGGCCCCTCGGAACACTCAAGACCATGCCCTGCGTGTTGAGCGCCGGCCGCCTCCACGGCCCCGGCACCCTCGATATGAAAACCGGCGTTGCCATGGCCCTCACCGCCATTGAAATGCTCGTCGAGACTCGTTCGCTCCAAAAGGAAATCATTCTCCTGCTCAATCCCGACGAAGAAGTCGGCAGTCCCGTCTCCCGCCCCATCACTGAAAAACTCGCGCAGCAGTGCGGCGCCGTTCTTGTTCTTGAGCCCGCCCAGGGTCTTGCTCTCAAAACTGCGCGCAAGGGCACCGGCAACTGGCGCATCGACGTCCGTGGAGTCGCCGCGCATGCAGGCGTCGACTTCCTGAAAGGCGCCAACGCTCTCCTTGAGCTGGCCCGCATTATTCAAACCGTCAGCAGTTGGACCGACCTCAAGCGCGGCCTCACAGTCAGCGTGGGGGTGGCCGGCGGCGGCACAAAGATGAACGTCGTCCCCGCCCATGCCTGGGCTGAAGTCGATGTGCGCATCGCTCGCAAGGCCGACGGCCCGCGCATCGAGCGCAAATTTGCCGCTCTCAAGCCCAAAGACAAGCGCTGCTCTCTTGAGCTCACCGGCGGCATCAACCGACCCCCGATGGAGCGTCTGCGCGGAACAGTTCGTCTCTTCAAGCAGGCGCAAGCCCTCGCCTCCGAACTCGGATTCGCCCTCAACGAAGCCTCCACCGGCGGCGCATCCGACGGAAATTTCACGGCCGCCCTCGGCATTCCAACACTCGACGGACTCGGCGCGGTGGGCGAAGGCGCGCACGCCCGTCACGAATCCGTCGTCGTCGAGCAACTGGCCCCCAGAACCGCCCTGCTCGCAGCCCTGCTCGCCGGCTGATTGCTCCCGCCCCACCTGTTGCCTTCTGACAGCAAGCCGTTAACCTATAAGAGAGATGATCAACACCATGAAGCACGCAGCTCTTGTCCTTCTCGTGGCCTCGGCCGCAGCCGGCGCCCAGTCCATAACCAAGCCCGCGCCCCAGACCAACCCGAAAATTTCCACTCATTCCACATCCACGAGCACCCCTACGGCACATCCCGCGGCTCAAACTCTGCTGATCAAGCTGCCGCCGGGCATTCCGCCCGTCAAAGCCCGCCTCATCACCGCCTTCTCCCTGCGCTATCAGGACATCGTCGTCGGCACCGGCGCCGACGCCGCTCCCCACAAGATCTACTCGGTCAACTACACGGGCTGGCTCGCCTCTGACGGCAGCAAATTCGACTCCTCCTACGACCACCCCGGCCCGCCCCTCACCGATAAAGACGGCAAAATGCTCCGCGATGAAAAGGACCAGGTCAAGCTGGGTCCTCCGCAACCCCTATCCTTCATCCAGGGAGCCGGCCGTGCCATTCCCGGCTTTGACGAGGGCTTCACCGGCATGAAAGTCGGCGGCAAGCGCCGCATCTTCATCCCATGGCAAATGGCCTATGGCGAGCTCGGACGAGAAGGACCGGACGCGGCCCATCCCGGCATTCCGCCTAAAACCGATCTCATCTTCGATGTCGAACTGATGGATGTGAAAGACTTCGCCATGCCGGCGAACCATCCCGGCATGACCACGCAGCGTCCCGGCATGCTGGCCCAGCCGCCACATCCGCAGCCGGCCCAGCCGCAAGCTGCGCAGCCTCAGCCTCAAGCGCAGCCCGCTCCTCAGGCCCAGCCAGCACAACCGCAAGCCACCCCTGCGCAACCAAAGTAACGCGGCCAGGACGCCGGAGCACCTGGCTCGCATTTTTCACAGGTGGCTGAAAATCGTAGCGCCGATCTCCCGATCGGCTGTCCTGAGGGCCTTCCGGCCCTCAGATGCTCCGCCAAACTTGAATTCTGGGTCGTTGCGCAGCGTGTGAGAAATGTGGCTAAGGCTGCGGAAGCTCCGGCGTAGCCGCAATCAACTGCTGCGTGTACGCCTCTTGCGGATGCGCGCACAGCGCCTCCGCTTCGCCAGTCTCCACCAGCCGTCCCCGCTGCATTACTGCAATTCGCGTGCTCAGGTAGCGCACCAGCGGCATCGAGTGCGAAATAAAAAGATAAGTCAGCGCCTGCTCCTTCTGCAGCCTCCGCAGCAGGTTCACTATCTGCGCTCCCACGCTTACGTCCAGCGCCGACACCGGCTCATCCAGAATCAGCAGCCGTGGCCGCAGTGCCAGTGCCCGCGCGATGTTGATTCGCTGTCGCTGCCCACCTGAAAATTCATGCGGATGCCGGTCGAGCGCCGACTCGTCCATTCCAACCTCGGCCAGCAGTTCCGCAGCCTTGCCGCGCAGCGCCGCTCTCCGCTTGGCTCCGGACCCAATCTCCAGCCCGGCATCCTTGCTATGGATCACCAGCGGCTCAGTCACAATCTCCACAATTTTCATGCGCGGATTCAGCGCCGCATACGGATCCTGGAACACAGGCTGCATCTGTCGCCGCAGCCTGTGCATCGCCGCTCCCGTTGCCCGCGCTACATCCGTGCCATCCACCAGCACGGTGCCCTTGCTTGGCTTCACCAACCCCAGAATCATGCGCGCAAGCGTCGTCTTGCCGGAGCCCGATTCACCCACCAGCCCCAGCGTCTCCCCAGGCTCGATCGCCAGTGATACGTTCTCCACCACCGCATGCTGTTCACTGCGCAGTCCCGCACGGCGCGCGTAGCTCTTCGAAACCGAGTTGACCTGAACCAGCGGCATGAAGCGATGGTAAATGGTGATTTTCCAGTGGCCAAGGGCCGAGAAAGTGACCTGAAATTCGGAATGATGGTATGATGGTGCCATCATGATGTCACGAACCCAGATCACGCTCGAAAAGGAGCTGCAGAAGCAGGCGCACAGGCGCGCCAGAGAGATTGGTGTGTCGTTTGCAGAATATGTACGCCGCCTCGTTGCCCGAGATCTGGTCCATCCTGAGCCCAAAGTCGATCTGACGTGCATCTTCGACCTTGGAGTTTCAGGGGGGGCCGATATTGCCGCCGAAAAGGACTCATTGATCGGCGAGGCATTTGCCTCCACGCTTGTCAGGACACCACGCAACTGAGGCTTTCTGCCGGCCATGAGCCTTTTCGTCGACACATCCATTTGGTATGCAGCTGCGGATTCATCTGACCGCAGCAATCTTCGCGCGAAGGCCATTCTCAGCGCGGGCGAGGCACTGGTGACCACCGATCTCATTCTGATTGAGACCTGGACGTTGCTCCGCTACAGAATTCAACGCGCTGCAGCCGAACGATTTTGGCACGGACTCAGAAGCGGTGTCGCACAGATCGAACCGGTCGCTCTTGCTGACCTTGAGACGGCATGGTCGATGGGCACTTCCTGGAGCGACCAGGATTTCTCGATCGTCGATCGCACCAGCTTCGCGGTCATGAATCGCCTGGGCATTGATCGAGCCGCATCTCTTGACGATCACTTTGCAGTTTTCCGCTTCGGTCCCAGGCGTCGTCAGTCCTTCACGATCCTTCGATAGCAGATTGTTACGAGTTCAGCGCCGCCATCGGTTCATCGACGCGGACAAACACAGCCAATGCGTCGCTCCGCAGTCTCACATTTTCATTCAAAATGTTGATCCTGTCCCGGTGCAGCTGCAATGCGCATTGCTGCGCTTCCATCAGCATCGTGCGTACCTTCGGGGTCGCATGTTGTTCTACTGCCCTTTCAATCTCAATCAATCGCAAAAGCAACGTTGCTGCATCCATCGCTGGGGCCCCTTTTTGTTTCGATGATGCATAGTCCCCCGAAAATTGCATCTCGGATGTGACTAACGTCACTGCATTCTCGGAATGACGATCATTCCGCAATGCAAAACAACTTGTGGCAGCTTCCGGCATTTCTTGCCACCTTCACTTCTGGCGGCACGACAGCACAACCTTGTTCTTAACGTAGAGCTGGCAAAGGCCCATCATGCCGGACGGGCAAGCAAACGTTCCCGTCTGGCCGTCTTCCGTGCAGCCTCCACGCCGCAGAATCTGATCGGTCGACGTAGGAATGAGCGCGCCGCAGCTCAGCACCGCGCCGTTTTTGAGCATCGCGTTGCAAAGGCCCAGCATGCCATTGACCGGGCACAGATAATTGCCCTCCGCGCCATTCCGATCGCAGCCACCCTGCGTAAGCGTGCGATCCGCAACGTCCCGCTCTTTGCTCATGTCCTGCACCTGTCCGGTGGCAGCGTTGAAGACAGGCTGGAAGTCGTTCACGCAAGTGGTGCCGGCGTGGCAGCTGAAGTTCATGCCGCCCGGCGGCAGGCTGATGGCTAACTGCGGGAACCAGACCATCCATTGCCATTGATCCGACCAGATGGCGATGTCCACGGAAGCGGTGGGGGCAAGGCCCGGTGTCAACGTAAAGCCGAGGTTATAGACGGGGTTTCCCACGCTGAAGTGACTGTAAGCGCCGTTCTGGCTGGTAGCATCGCCCAACGATATGGTCTGACCTGAATTGACAGTGGTGGATCGTTTCTGCAACTCGTCATTCAGCGTGAACTGCAAGCTGTCAGAGTGCAGATTCACATTGATCGCGGGATACACGGTGCCGGCGACCACGCCGAAATCCAGCAGTCCACCTAACAGATCGATGGTGTTGAACACGTAAGGAGAATCAATGCCGTGCGCACCCGGAGCAGGCGGCTGGAACCGTCCGCCCGTGTACGGCGCGGGCAGTAATTGCGTAAAGTCCACGCCAACCTGGAAATTCTGGCTGTTGCTCAAAACGGGCAGGTTCACGCTGAAGCCGGCATTAGCGCCCACTTGTGCCACGATCTCCTGCTCGTTGTACCACTCGCTGGCATCGAGTCCTGCGTCCTGAAAAGCGTTCTGGTCTCCCTCAATGGGGACGAACTTGGTGGTCACCTTTGCCTCGGCTGTGTTGTTGGGGTGAACGATGGTTTGATATTGCATCGTCGCCTCAATCGGGAAGCGCAGTCCGAAGGCGTAGTTGAAGCCGGCATTGAGCGTTATGCCGTAGGTCGATGTGCAGCCGACGACACACCAGTTGATTGAGATCGAAACGCCCCATTGCCACTCGTAGTCGTGGCCGATCGTGAAGCCGGTCAGATAGTAATAAGGCCCTATGGTCAGATTGGCGGTTTGATCGCCACGCGGCTGGCCGGAGCCGGTAAGGTGCAGCGCCGAACTCGGAACAATTTTGAGGAGCTTGGGGAATTGCGCAGGGCTTGCATTGTCTATGGCTCCGCCCCGCATCAGTCCCTCGCCTGCCGCGACTTCCGCGGGGCTGGCGACTGCGTTCACCGGGTGTTGCGGGTGCGCATAATTCGCCGTTTCCAGCTTGGGCACGAACATGGTTTCTTCAACCGTCTGTGTGCTCATGTTGATGAGCTCATCCTTCAGGTCGTCGTCGCTCAGGGAACTCATGCGCGTTGCTTCCGCCGCGCCGACCTTGGCCACAATGGCCGCGCGCTGCGAAGGATTCGCCAACGATGCTCGCAGCGTCGCAATCTGCTTGCTTGCGTCGGCATCCGCTGCGGCGCTTTTTTGCTCGTAAGCCGCAATGGCGGCCTGACGCCTCCCGGGATCGGCAACATAACGCGCACTGCGCGGCGTGCTGAACTCGGCCATGCGTTGATTCATCGTGCCGCGCGTGAAGCAGTTCACTCCCGCCGCAGCGAGTTGGGCTTTCGCTCCCGCATCGGCGCACTTGCCGGGAAGAATCTGGTATGTCAGCACATGGTGAATCACGAGGCCCTGTTCGACTTCATTGATTTCCGAAGTGCTGGCCTGCACCTGGACATGCTGCGGCAATGCCTGGAGCCGCGCGGCCATGTTGGGCAGCGCCTTGGGATTGTTGAGCACAGGCGTAAAGTCCAACTGGGTTTGGCCAAGCATGACGCGCGGATTTGAACGCAGCTCTTGCAGCGCATACGGACGCACCACGCGCAGGCGCTGCAACGTCTGCGCTTGCGACCCGCCCTGCAGAATCACGGAATTTGCGATGGGGCGCACATTCATCGGGCGCGCTTGCGGCTGGCCGTATTGAGCGGTCGCGGGGATGCCATGTGAGATTGCGGTAGACAAAACTACGAGCGAAGTCGCACGGAGCGTCCAGGAGCGGGGGGAGGTCATGGGCTCGTCTCCAATACTTTCCCTGGCATGGTCGCAGGGAAGGTGTGCCGGATTTGGACTGGACAATAAACCTCGACAAGTGGAGTGTCAACGATGAATTGGGAGCGGCCCTACACTTTCGTAAATCGTTTATGACGAAGTCTTCACAGAAGACTCAGCTCTGAAGCTGGAACTTATTCCATACCAATTACAAGCGGCGCGCGGGATTCCTGAGGCGCGGTAGCGTTGCGACCCTCTTCCCGCAGTCGCCTCGGTTTTTCTTCGCCATCCAGCACCCGAAACACGCCCTCCGCCAGTGCCTGCAACTCATCTTCGCCCGGATACACCCTCACCGGCGCAATCCACTCCAGATATCCGCGAAGCCGCGCCACCACGCGCTTTGAGTGCGCCATTCCACCCGTCAGCAGCACGGCATCCACCCTTCCCTCCAGCACCGCCGCCATCGCGCCGGCCTCTTTGGCAATCTGGTAAACCATCGCATCAAACACCAAAGCAGCCTGCCCATCGCCCGCATCCATCCGCCGTTCCACCTCTTCCAGATCCCGCGTCTTCAGGTACGCATAAAGCCCACCATCGCCAAAAACCTTGTGGTCGATCTCCTTCTGCCCAAACCGGCCGCTATAGCAAAGCTTGACAAGCGCCCGCACTGGCAGCCCGCCCGTCCTGTCCGGTCCAAAGGGACCCTCCTCGATCGTGTTGCTGTCGATCTGCCGTCCATCTCGATGCGCCGATACCGTAATTCCGCTGCCCATGTGCGCCACAATCAACCGCAGCGTCTCATACGGCCGCCCCAGTTCCTTCGCATAACGCCGCGCCACGGCCTTCGTATTCAGCACATGCCCAATCGGCGACCGCTCAATCAGCGGCGACCCCGAAAGCCGCGCGCAATCCTGCCACTCATCCGCTGTTACCGGGTCAACGATGTAGGCATTTACCCCAGCAGCCTGCGCAAACTTCAATGCAAGCAGCGCGCCCAGGTTGGACGCATGTTCCCCGCGCCGGGCCAGCCCGAGTTCCTCCACCATCGCCTCGTCCACAACGTAAGTTCCACATGTGACCGGCGGCAGTAGTCCTCCCCTCCCGGCCACCGCCGCCAAACGCCCGGCAGAGTAGTCCTCCGCCTCCAGCGCCCCCGTGATCATCTCCAGGCGATACTCAAGCCGCGCAATCATCGGCCGCCCGCCAAACAGTCTCAATTCCTCATCGCCGTGGCGCACCGTCCGCACCCACTTGGCCCCCTGTCGCGTGAACAGCCCGAATTTGGTCGAAGTCGATCCCGGATTGATCGCCAGCACCTCGCTCCGCGTTTCCAGTTCCCGCCCGGCAGTTCCGTTTTGGGTCTCGGCTTCCAACGTCAAATTCCCCTCACAGCGATCCCGAGTCTACGCCGTAACCGCAATCGAATGCTGGTACGGCCGTCACACTTCCCGCCCAGTTCCAGGCCTGCCTTTTCCCTCTTGAACGGAAATGATTTACAGGCGACTTGCCAATTCCGTGCTACACTCAATCCAATCGTAGAATTCGATCTGAAGTTCTTGCCTGTTCCGGTTACCGCCTTCACGCAACACTTCCACATTGCGTTCGCGGTAAATAAGTACTAGAGGAGCAACACAATGGAACAAGGCACAGTCAAGTGGTTCAATGATGCCAAGGGTTTTGGATTTCTGAGCCGTGAAAACGGTGAGGACGTCTTCGTTCATCACACCGCCATCCAGTCGAACGGTTTCCGTTCGCTTCAAGAGGGCCAGCGCGTCCAGTTCAATGTCACCAAGGGCCCCAAGGGCTGGCAGGCAGAGAACGTTCAGGTTGTCTAACGGTTAACCCCGTACAACCAGTTCAGGATTAAGCATGAAAAGGGACGGCAAATCTGCCGTCCCTTTTCTGCGTCTGCTGAGTTTTCGACTGAGGAGTCTTTCGGTTTTCTGCGGCAATCAGAAGTAGTACTCAAACCCGACAAGCTATTTTCTCTTATAAAAAATGACGCTCCGGCAGCGCCGGCAGCTTCTGCCTTACGCCGCGGGCTTCAGGCTCTTGACGCTTACCTGGGGAATGGCCGGGTGCATGCCCGATTTGGTTGTCTCGTGAGTACCCAGATACTGCAGCACATCGTTAATTGAATCTTCAAAGCGCGATCCAGTCTTGTGGGTAGCCTTTACACCCTTGGAAACAAGCTGGCAAACTTCAAAGCGGTTCATTCCCTGGGCAAGGGCTTTGTGGATTTGGTTGGAACGCATGACGAACTCCGGCGAACAAGGTGATTGTTGCGTGGAGGTACTGAGCTCGTCAGAAAGCAATAAAGACGGCAAGCGCCGAGCAAGGCTGAACAGATTCGTGTCCAGATTCAATTGTACGCTCAGAACTGCTCAAAAAGCGGCTGAAATGCAGGCGAATGCGCATCTGCAACCCGTGCCCCCGGCTTTCACGCGCTCCCATTCCCTGTTACCATAAAGGTCGCACAGCCCGGAAAACGGGCACAGTGAAGAGATTAGAGGGAAAGAGGTTACACGTGGCAGATACCACCAAGATTGAAGACAAGCTGGAACGCAAGAAACTGAAGCGCGCCTCACGCAAGAAGGCCGCCCCCAAGGCGCCCCGCACCGGTGCCCGCGGCGAGAAGAAGAAGAAGGTTAAGAAGCTCGCACGTGGCCAGTCGAAGCGCTAAACGCAGCTTCTAGCCACTAGCTTCTAGCTGCTAGCTTATTTTTTCTGGATCGAGCTGAGATCCGGAAAAGACGAGCTAGAGGCTAGAAGCTAGGAGCTAACAGCTTGCAACTCCGCCTCCTCCCCATCCAGATGCACTGTATTCTGTGACAGAACTCCGCCTGTGGGCTCCGCGCCCCGCGGTGTGAGGAGAAACTGAACTGGCCAGCCAACTGCTCGCCCGCAAATCGATCGACAAGCTCATCCGTGAATCGGAAGAGCCCGGGCGTTCGTTAAAAAAGAGCCTTGGGCCGTGGTCGCTCACCGCGCTCGGCATTGGCGCTGTCATCGGCTCGGGCATCTTTACGGTCATTGGCACCGCCATGGCCGGGCAAAAATTCGACGAGCCCACCATCGGCGCAACGCCGCTCATTCACTGGCTCATCACTCACTCCGCCATGGCCGGCCGGCCCGGCGCTGGTCCGGCACTCGCCCTCTCGCTCGTGCTCGTCGCCATCGTCTGCGCCTTCACTGGCCTCTGCTACGCAGAACTCTCGTCCATGATTCCCATCGCCGGCTCGGCCTACACCTACACCTACGCCACGCTCGGCGAACTGGCGGCATGGATCATCGGCTGGGATCTCATCCTTGAATACGCCTTTTCCAACATGAGCGTCAGCGTTGGCTTCGCCGCCCACATTGTCGACCTCTTCGACTGGTTCGGCGTGCACCTGCCCCTCATGTGGATCTCTCCCGCCTATCTCCCCACAGGTCTCCAGGATTTCGCGGGAAATAACCTCTACGATCCAGGATGGCACTTCGGCTTCAACATTCCCGCCTTCCTCGTCGTCATGATCCTCACCGTGATCCTGGTCCGCGGCATCCGCGAGTCGGCCCGCGCCAACAACATCATGGTCCTCGTCAAAATCGCCGCCATCCTCGTCTTCATCTTTTTCGGAGCCAGCTTCATCAAGCCCCACTACTGGCACCCCTTCATGCCCAACGGATGGACCGGCGTCCTCACCGGCGGCTCCATCATCTTCTTCACCTACATCGGCTTCGATTCCGTCTCCACTGCGGCCGAGGAATGCAACAACCCCCAGCGCGACATGCCCATCGGCATTCTCGCCACCCTCGTCGCCTGCACCGTCCTCTACGGTGGAGTCGCCATCGTCCTCAGCGGCATCGTTCCCTGGCAGTCCGTCATGGGCGATGCGGCGCCCGTCGTCAACGCCCTCAAGAGATTGTCGCTTCAGCCCGGTGGCGCCGGACTGCATTGGGTGCGCCTCTTCGTGCTCATAGGCGCGCTCATGGGCATGATCTCCTCCATCCTCGTCTTCCAGCTTGGCCAGGCCCGTGTCTGGTTTGCCATGTCGCGCGACGGCCTGCTGCCCACCATCTTCAGCCGCATCCACGCGCAATTCCGCACACCCGCGTTCGCCACCTGGGTTGCTGGATTCGCCGTCGGCATTCCCGCCGGACTGCTCGACATCGGCACCGTCTCCAATCTCTCCAACATCGGCACCCTTTTCGCCTTTGTGCTCGTCTCCATCGCGGTCCTCATCCTGCGCTATCGCGAGCCCGAACGCCCACGCGGCTTCAAAGCTCCCCTTGGCCCGCTCTTTCCCGTCCTCAGCATCATCTTCTGCATCGTCCTCATGATGGGCCTTGAAGTCCTCACCTGGATGGCCTTCTTCGCCTGGCTCCTCATCGGCCTCCTCATCTACTTCCTCTACAGCCGCCACCGCTCAGAGTTCGCCCCGGTCAAAGCACGTTAACTTCGTTTGCTTGAAACAACCGCTCACCGTCTCGTGTTATTCACGCACGCCGCCCTTCCCGGTAAACTTGATTTATGACGTCGATTGAAACTTTCATTCGCCGCCTCCCCAAGGCAGAGCTGCACCTCCATCTCGAGGGCACCATCACGCCCGCCACGCTCAAAGATCTGAGCGCACGCCACGACCCGCACCCCATGACCCTGCGCGAGGCAAAAGCCTACTACCGCTTCGACGACTTCACCGGATTCATTGAGGCCTTCAAGGCCGTTACCCGCCGCCTCATCACGCCTGAAGATTACGAACTCGTCGCCTGGCGCATGATGGAACAGCTCGCAAAGCAGGGCATCGTCCACGCCGAGGTTTACATCTCCGTCGGCGTCATCTACATGTGGCGCAACTTCGATCCCCGCGCCTTCGAACCAATCTTTGAAGCGCTCGAACGCGCCCGCGAGCGTGCCGCCCGTGAACTCAATCTCTCCCTCTACTGGATCTTCGACGCCGTGCGCCACTTCACCGTCGAGGAAGCCGACCGCGTCTTCCGCAAGGCCGCGGAAATGCGCCATCACTACGACTCCATCATTGGCATCGGCCTCGGCGGAGACGAGCGTCGCACCGGCTCCGAGCCTTTTCGCGCCCTCTATGCGCAGGCGCGCCATGCAGGCCTGCGCCTCACCAATCACGCAGGCGAAACCACCGGACCTGACGCCATTCGCGAAGCGCTTTCCATCGGCTCAGAGCGCATCGGCCACGCCTTGTCCGTCCTCGACGACCCCGCCCTCGTCGACGAGCTCAAAAACAACGCCACCCCGCTTGAGCTCAATCCCACTTCCAACGTCCGCACCGGCGTCTGCGCCTCCTTCGCCGACCACCCCTTGCGCCGTTGCTTCGACGCCGGACTGCTTGTCACCATCAACTCTGACGATCCCGCCTTCTTCGGCTCCGACCTCGCCAACGAATACCTGCTCGCCCACAAGCAGCAGGCCTTCACCCGCGCCGAGCTGCGCCAGCTTGCGGCTAACTCCATTCGCGCCAGCTTCCTTCCCGATTCGGATAAGTCGCAATGGTTATCCCGAATCAACTCAATCGTGTAGTTAATATCACACGAAAGCTGCACCGCGATGTGGGCCGGCCGATAGCATTCTGAGGTATCATGATCGTGATAAAGCAGGAGGCAGTTCTCGTCATGCCTAACGATTCCGAATCCCTCGTGCCCGTAGAAGAGACCGAACTCGATAATGAATCCGGCTCACGGGCTCTCAAAGTTATCGGTTGGTTCTCCGTCGGCATGGCCGTCGCCGCCCTTACCGTCTATCTCGGCGTTGAGCTCCGCAGCCGTTCCAAGTTCAAGAAACGCACGCCTTATGACTTCTACGCCAACGCCGGTGAAGTCGCAGGCCAGCGAATTCGGCGTAGGCATCTAAACCACCCCTTCCGCTCCAACCAAACGGATGCCGCCCTCGCGCGGCATCTTTTGCTTTGCGCACACCTCATCACAACCCCACGCACCCGGGTGCCCCGGTCCCTTCGTCCACCGCGGCGGAGGGACCAGGGAAAATCTCAACCAGGCGGGTGCCCCAGGTGCCTCGCCTTTGGTCACCTGGGAGAGAATGAATCACGAACGGCAAGGGCTTTAGTGAAGGGTACGGCCTTTAGCCCGTACATCATGCCCTCCCAAAACCCTGGGGCTTTAGCCCCTGAGGGATTTCTCTTCAACCCGATTCCGACTCCAACCCTCAGCCGAAAGGCCCTCCATGCAGCAGATCATCGACTTCATCCTCGAGCTCGACAAGCTCAAGGCCGTCACCCGCAAAGTCAAGCCCCTCGGTCTCGACCGCTACGAAAACTCCGCCGAGCACAGTTGGCAAATCGCTCTCATGGCCGCATCCCTCGCCCCCTACGCTGAATCCCCCATTGACATCAACCACGTAATCTCCATGCTTCTAGTCCACGACATCGGCGAAATCGACGCCGGCGACACCATGGTCTTCGTCGAAGGTGGCTGGGAGCAGCGCAAAGCCGCCGAACTCGCCAGCGTCACCCGCATCTTCGGGCTTCTGCCTTCCGACCAGGCCGCAGTCTACCTTGCCCTCTGGCAGGAATTTGAAGACGCCCAAACCCCCGAGTCCCGCTTCGCCCACTCCGTCGATCGAGCCATGCCCGTCCTCCTCAACCTCAACAACAAAGGGCAAAGCTGGCGCGAAAACAACATCAGCTACGAACGCGTAGTCCGCCGCGTAGCACCAGAAGTCAAAGCCGGCTGCCCCGCCCTCTGGGACTACCTCGCCCCGCTCCTGGAAGCCGCGCGCGACAAAGAACTACTTCGGCGCACCCTAGTCCTTGGTCCCTCGTTCCCTTGTTCCCTCGTTCCCTGCCTTGCTGATTTACCCTGAACTCTTATGGGCCGCATCCGCGTTCTTTCCGATCAGGTCGCCAACCAGATCGCCGCCGGCGAAGTCGTCGACCGGCCCGCGTCCGTCGTGAAAGAGCTCCTCGAGAACGCCCTCGACGCAGGCGCCACCCGCATTCGCATCGAAGTCGAAGCCGGCGGCCGCAAGCTCATCCGCGTCGCAGACGACGGCCAGGGCATGAGCCGCGACGATGCTCTTCTTGCCTTCGAGCGCCACGCCACCTCCAAGCTCCGCACCGCCGACGATCTGCTCTCCATCGCCACTCTCGGCTTTCGCGGTGAAGCCCTTCCCTCCATCGCCTCCGTCGCCCGCGTCACCCTTGAAACCGCCACAGGCGAAGAACCCACCGCAACCCGCATCGAAATTGCCGGCGGCAAAATCCATCACGTCGACGACATCGCCCTGCCGCGCGGAACCACCATCGCCGTCGCCGATCTCTTCTTCAACACGCCAGCCCGCCGAAAATTTCTTCGCGCCGAGTCCACTGAACTCGCCCACGTCACCGCACTCGTCACCCACTACGCCCTCGTTCACCCAGAAAAGCACTTCGAATTGCTCTCGGCCACGCACACCATCCTCTCCGCGCCTCCGGTCACGCGCACCGCCGAGCGCATCTACCAGGTCTTCGGCAAAGACACTCTCAGCCAGTTGCTGCCCGTCGCCGCTGAAGCGCCACTCGACCGCGCCGGACTGCCCGAGCCGCCGCCCTGGAAGAAGGACCCCAACGAGCCCGTCCGCGATCCCGGCACCCTCCGCCTCACCGGCTTCTTCTCCCGGCCCGAACTGCAAAAACTCAATCGCAATTCCATCTACATCTTCGTCAACAAGCGCCTCATCCGCGACCGCCTCCTCATGCACGCCATCGTTGAGGCTTATCGCAACGTCATCCCCCCCACCAGCTACCCGGTCGTACTCCTCTTCCTTGAAATGCCTCCCGAGGAAGTCGACGTCAATGTGCACCCCGCCAAGACCGAGGTCCGTTTCCGCCAGCAGAGCCATGTGCACGACTTCGTCCGCGACAGCCTCCGCACGGCTCTCATCAAGGCCCGCCCCGCCGCCGGATTCCTCGCCGCCCTCGACGCCCAGCCAACGGCCAGCCCTTCGCTCATGCCCCCGGCCACGTCCCCCCTTCCCGGCGCACCCGCATCCGGCCCGATTCCGCCTGATTCCGACCCCCAGACCCTCGAAACCGCTCAATCGGACGCTGAACCCTTCACCCTCACGCCGCGCCAGCCTATGCCAGTCCCCGGCAGCCTGCCCTTCAGCAACGCTGCAGCCGGCTTCGATACACGCGCCTGGGGAGAAGCCGCCGCCGCCCTTTTCGAGCCGCCAACACTCTCCGGCCCTGAAAACTGCTCTCCCGGCCAGTCTTCGGCAAATTCCGCCGTCGCCACCGCCCTGGTAGAAGCGGAACAGGCCTCCTCAACCCTCAACCACCTCGCCTCCCTCAAACCCCTGGCGCAGCTCCGCGAGTCCTTCATTTTGGCCACCGGCGACGACGGACTGTGGATTATTGACCAGCACGTCGCCCACGAACGCGTTCTTTTTGAAAAAATTTTGCGCGACCGGCAAGTGGAAAAAGTCCAGCGCCAGAGGTTACTGATGCCCTTGCTGGTCGAGCTCAAGCCACAGCAAATGGTCGTCTTTGCCTCCATCGCCGGCGAACTCGAACGCAACGGATTTGAGGTGGAACCCTTTGGCCCGCAAACACTTGCAGTCAAATCCGCCCCCGTCGGCCTGGAAGGCCCCGCCCTCGAGCGCATGCTCGCTCAGGTCATCGAGCAGTCCGCCGCCGACCCCGATGAAGTCAAGCAAAATGAGGACCTTACAGCCGTTCGCACCCGCATTGCCGCCTCCATCGCCTGCCATTCTGCCATCAAGGTCAACACTCCCCTCGACCTCACCCGCATGGAGTGGTTACTCCAGGAACTCGCAAAGACTGAGCACCCAACAAGTTGCCCCCACGGACGTCCAATAGCTTTGCAGTATTCCTGGAAGGATATTCAACGGGCCTTCCATCGAATCTAATTCGCATTTAGAATGAATGGGTGGTTGGCTGCCCCCCTCTCAGGAGCGTGTGCAGCCCGGTTCGGAGCAGTTTCCGGAACAAATTCAGGTAGGCCAAAGAGTCAAGCCCTGTAAACCCCCGGGATGAGGGGGATTAAACAACAGCGGCCCAAAAAAGAGCTCAGGCGACTTGCATAGCCCTGGGAGCATGCCCGATCGTCAGCCTGAAATGAGGTTTTTCTTTGACAGCAGAGCAATTGGAAGCTTCGCGCTCCGAAAGGATGCGCCTGAACGGACACGGCACTCTCACTTTTGAGGACGCCCGGACCTGGATTGAAGAGACTGGCTTGTGCCTCTTCCTGCCCAAACGGCAGTTTTCCGCCTCCGTCGCGCCGTCGTTTGTTGAGGCCGTTGCGGGTCAACACAACCCCACCCCGGATCCCAAACACATCGCGCTTGCCGAGGAATTGCTCGTTCGCCTGGAGCTTGACGGCATCGCGGTTCGCTTGAACCTGCTGGGTCAGCCGGGGGAACACCCTGACTTCGTTGTTGCCGCCTGGGTTCTCCCCTATGTCTACGCCCTTCGTGGCGATCGCGACTGGCGTCGCAGCCCGCAGCTCACCGGCTCGCGCCAGGTTTCTCAACTGGCCGTCCAGGCCTACAAGCTGCTCGAGGCGAACGAGACCACCATTCCCTCGCTCAAGCACACCCTCGGTCGCGAGGTTACTGAGACTGCCGTCCTCCGCGCCATCACTGAGCTCTGGCAGCAATTGCGCATCATTCCCGTCATCCAGGCCCCCGGCCAGACCGCCAAGTGGCAGCTCCTCCGCACCCGCTTTCAGAAAGCCATTGCGGAAGGCGCGTCCACCTCGCAGGTCACCGCCATCTCCGTCCTCGCCTCCATCTATCTGCAGGCCGTCATCGCCGCCAGCATGGAAGAGGTCGAGATGTTCCTGGCCCCGCTCACTGCGCGCAGCAAGGTCCGCGAAGTGCTCCGCGGTCTCCTCGCCACGCGCCAGGTCCACACCATCTCTCTCGGACACGCCCCGCACTTCTACGTCGCCGGAACCCTGCCCGAGTTTGCCGTGGCCTCCACCAGCTACTCCAGTTCGTCCATGCCGGCCTCGGCCTACTTCCTCCACTCGCACGAGCATGAGGAAGATCATCACGCGTATATGCCCCCGGCTCCGGTCGTGAACCTGTCGCCTGTCCAGCCGTCCCTCATTCAGCCGCTGCCCTTGCCGCCTGCGCCTGCCATCCCGGCGTCCGCCAAGGCCCCTGAGGCCCACACTCCCCGGATTCCTGCCCCGCGCAAGTCTGCTCCGGCGGGCAAGACCGCGGCTGCGCGGCCCCGCTTCACGCGCCCGGCGCCCCACTCCCGCGACCGCAAGCAATCCGCTGGTTCATCACGTACCCCTGCCGGTCGCTCTTCCACATCGCGCACCGCGCGCAGCGCCCGCCCCGATACCCGCAGCTCTTCGGCCCGGCCTGCCGGCGCTCGTCCTTCCGGAGCACGTCCAGCCAACGGCGCTCGCACCAACTCGACAACTCCTCGCTGGTCCTCAAACGGCGCTAAAACAACCAACGGCTCCCGCAACGGTGCACACAGCACCAGCAACGGTGCCCGTTCCAACGGCCACGCCAAGCTCAACTCGGCAGCCGGCAACGGCCATAGCAGGAACGGCAAGCCGTTGCCTCTCGCTCCTCGCAACGGACACAGCAGCAACGGCCACGCCAGCACCAACGGTCATGCGAGCAACGGCCACAGCAAGAACGGCAAGTCAGCGGCCAAGCCGGCCAACAGCGCCCGCAGCGGCAGTTTCGTCCGCAGCGGCACTTCGGCCCGCAACGGCGCTTCGGCCCGCAAAGACTCCCGCACTGACGCGCGTTCCTCCCATAATGGCCGCAAGCCCGCTCTCACTGCAGGAGCCAAGGCTGGCAACAGCAAGCGTTTCGGCTTTACCGCTCCACGCAAACCGAACCCGAAGAAGCGCGGATGAGCACCCTGGAAAGTCCCTTCCGGCCCACCCAGCTGGGCCGGAAGATCATTGTCGCGATTGATGGGCCCTCCGGAGCCGGCAAAAGCACCATCGCCCGCCATCTGGCGCAGCACTTCGGACTCCTTAACCTTGAAACCGGCGCAATGTACCGCGCCTTCGGCCTCAAGGCTCTCCGCGCACACCTCCCGCTCGACGACCACACGGCCCTCGAAGCGCTGGCCGCTGAAACCACCATTCATCTCGAGCCCGGCGAAAAGGAAAACCGCGTCCTGCTCGACGGCGAAGATGTCACCGGCCTGCTGCGCAATCAAACCGTCACTGACGCAGCCTCCAAGGTCAGCGTCTTCCCCGTCATTCGCGCCTGGATGGTCCGCTTGCAGCAGCAGCTCGCCGAGTTGGGTGGCGTCGTCATGGAGGGCCGCGACATCGGCACCGTGGTCTTTCCCCATGCTGAAGTCAAAATCTTTCTCGACGCCGCTCCTGAAGTCCGCGGCCTCCGCCGCTACGACCAGCTCGGCGGCAAAGACAGCAAGCCCGTCGTGCAGCCTGAGGAAGTCATCGCCGACCTGCGCGCCCGTGACCAGCGCGACCGCAACCGCGCCGACTCGCCCCTCCGCCCCGCGGAAGACTCCGTCCTGCTCGACTCCACCAACATGACCCTCGAAGAGGCTGTCCACGCCGCCGAGGCCATCGTTGAGGCCCGCCTCCAGCATCAAACCAGCCAAGTACGATAGGCTTTTAAGTGTATGGAGATTACCTGCACGCGCTGCCACCAGTCCGTTCAGGCAGAGAACTGCTTCTGCCCGGTCTGCGGACTGCCCCAGCTCGTCTACAACGCCGAAGCCGCCGCCGGCCAGGGACAACCTGAGCGCTGGAACGAGGCCGTGCGCGATGCGGCAAGCGTGGACTGGAAGCCGGCCATCCGCTCGGCCTTGATGCTCGCGATCCCCGCCGGCCTGCTCAGCTCCATGCTTTCGCCCCTCAGCATCTTCGGAATGCCCCTCATGGCCGCCACCGGCGCCTGGGCGGTCATCCTCTACGTCCGCAGCCAGCGCCCCGCATGGATCACCGTGGGAGCCGGCGCGCGCATCGGTCTCGTCACCGGCGTCCTCGGCGGATGGATCGCTGCTGCCAGCACCGGCCTCACCCTCTTCGCCATGCGCTTCTGGTTCCATCAGGGAAGCTTCTACGACGATCTCTGGCAAAACCTCGTCAACAACCAGATGGCCGCGCAATGGCAGTCCATGGGCGTTGACGCCCAGTCCATCGCCATGATGAAGTCCTGGCTCCTGCCCCCGGAAGGCCGCGCAGGTTGGCTCCTCGCCGCCCTCATCCTCCTCTCCATGGCCCTGCTGCTCTTCTCCGTAGCCGGAGGAGCCATCGGAGCCCGCCTCACAGCAAAAGCCCGCCGCCCCACCATCTAAGCTGTTCCCTGAGTCCCGAGTCCCTCATTCCCTAGTTCCCTCGTTCCCTTGGTCCCTCATTCCCTAGTTCCCTCGTTCCCTTGGTCCCTCATTCCCTAGTTCCCTCGTTCCCTTGGTCCCTCGTTCCCTGCTTTTCCCCCATTTCCACAACTTGCCCCCACCCCCCGGCCCCTCGTATCATCCGTCGAGAGACAAGCCACGCAGCGAAAGAGTATCCATGAGCGATTCCAACGACAGTCCCGGCCTGCGCATGAAGGGCCGCTTGATGTCCGCCTCTGAGATTGAGCGGACCTTGGTACGCCTGGCGCACGAGATCGTTGAAAAAAGTAATGGGAGCTCCGACCTCGCCCTCGTCGGCATCAAGCGCCGTGGCATTCCCCTCGCCGAGCGCCTCGGCAAGCTCATCTCCCAAATCGAAAAGCGCCCCGTCAACACCGGCGTCCTCGACATCCAGTTCTATCGCGACGATCTATCCACCGCCGGCGTTCGTCCCCTCGTCACCCCCGGCGCCATCGGCTTTGACATCGAGGGCCGCGACATCGTCGTCTGCGATGACGTCCTTTACACCGGCCGCACCGTCCGCGCCGCGCTTGATGCCCTCTTTGACCATGGCCGTCCGCGCCGCGTGCAGCTCGCCGTCCTCATCGATCGTGGACATCGTGAGCTGCCCATTGAGGCCACCTACGTCGGAAAAAACATTCCCACCAGCAGCCGCGAGATTATTGAAGTCAAGTTCAGCGAAGTTGACGGAAACGATCAGGTTCTCCTGGTCGAACGCGTCGGCTGAAGTGGGCAAGCGCCAACCTTGTTTCACCGGGCCATGCAAAAGTAGCTACACACATAGGTAATCGAAGCGATTTTGGAAATTGAAGCGCTCTTTCAGTAAGGAAATTTTTGAAGAGTACGGGCGTTCTGTTTGCGGAAAAACTCAAAACGGAGGTAGGCGAGGGTTTTAACCCCGCATGAAGCCAACAGAATCAATAAGGGCTTCAGCCCCGGAGGTTGTTTCTCTTCGGCTCCCTTCCAAATCTCGACTTTTTCAGCAAGCTGAAAGCCCATACATCTCTCCAGCAAATCAAAATTGGGCTTTAGCCCCTGAGTGCCATGACGGCCCGCACAGCTTTTCAATTCAGGGCTTAGTAAAGTTAGCAAGAAGCCGAACCAAATGAACCCAGCCGCAACTCCCGTTCGCCGCCACATTCATCCGCCTCCAGCGCCCGCCCTGCCGTTCCCTCAGCATCCGGGCTCGCTGCTCTCTGTCATGGACCTCAGCGTTGACGCAGTCTCCCACATCCTCACCCGCGCCACTGCCCTCGAAAACGAAGACCCGCTGCTCCGCGACCACATCCTCTTGAAGCGTCGCATCGCCCTGCTCTTTTACGAGTCGTCCACGCGCACCCGCACCAGCTTTGAGCTCGCTGCCAAATCTCTCGGCGCCGACACCACGCTCGTTTCCAACCTCAGCTCCAGCATTGAGAAGGGCGAGTCGCTCAAAGACACCGGACTCACCCTCCGCGCACTCGGCGCTCAGGCCATCATCCTCCGTCACAACTCCTCCGGCGCAGCCTGGCTCCTTGAGGAGTCCACGCATCTGCCCGTCATCAACGCCGGCGACGGCATGCACGAGCATCCCACCCAGGCGCTGCTCGATCTCCGCACCATCCTTGCCCATCTGCGCGACAGCGCAACCACCGTCACTCCTGAAACGCTCTCCGGCGTCACCGTCACCATCGTTGGCGACATCCTCCACAGCCGCGTCGCCCGTTCCAACATGCTTCTGCTCCCGCGCCTCGGCGCAACCGTCATGCTCTGCGGACCAAAAGAGCTTCTCCCTGAGATGGCCGCCCACGCCGGCCCCGGCATTGTCATCGAGCGCGACTTTGAGGCTGCCATGCGCCAGTCGCAGGCCATCATGATGCTCCGCATTCAGGCCGAGCGTATCGCGGGCCTCCAACTCGACCTCGAGGAGTACAAGGCCAGCTATCAGCTCACTGGCCAGCGCCTCGCGGCTCTCGCGCCCGCCGCCGTCGTCATGCACCCCGGCCCCATCATTCGCGGCCTTGAGATCACCGCCGGCGTCGCCGACGGCCCCCAGTCCGCCATCCTCGAGCAAGTCACCAACGGCGTCGCCATCCGCATGGCTGTCATGGAACGCGCTCTCGTCGCTGCTCACCAGGAGGCCCGCCCATGACCGCCGCCGCCATCGCCATCCGCCACGGCCATCTCATCGACCCCTCCGCCGGCATCGACGCCGCCAAAGACATCCTCCTCAAAGACGGCCGCGTTGCCGAGATCGCAGCCCCCGGCAAGCTCAAGCTCGCCAACGGCGCTCAAGTCATCGATGCCACGGGCCTCACCATCGCCCCCGGCCTCATCGACATTCACGTCCACCTCCGCGAGCCCGGCCAAACCCACAAGGAAACCATCGCCACCGGAACCGCCGCAGCCGCCGCAGGCGGATTCACGGCCGTGGCTGCCATGCCCAACACCACCCCCGTCAACGACTCGCCTGAAATCACCCGCTGGATGCAAGCCCCCGAGCGCGGCGCATCCGTGCGCGTATTTCCCATCGGCGCGGCCACGCGCGGCTCCAAGGGCGAAATCCTCAACGACTACGCGGCTCTCAAGTCCGCCGGCGCGGTCGCCGTCACCGACGACGGACACCCCATCCTCAAAGACAACATCATGCGCGACGTCCTCGCCTCTGCCGCGCGCGTCGGCCTCGGCGTCATCCAGCATGCTGAAGACACCCGCATGACCCAGGGCGCCAGTATGAATCTCGGCCCCGTCTCCTTCAAGCTAGGCCTCCGCGGCATGCCCCCTGAAGCCGAAACCTCGCTCGTCGAGCGCGACATCCGTCTCGTCGCCGAGCTGCGCGAATCCCGCGCCCACCTTCACGTAGCTCACACCTCCACCGCCGGCGCACTCGCTGCTGTGCGTCAGGCCCGCCGCAATGGACTCCGCGTCACCTGCGAGGTCGCGCCCCACCACTTCCTGCTCACCGAGGAGCACGTCGGCTTCTACAACACGCATTGCAAAATGAATCCGCCGCTGCGCTCCGCCGCTGACCGCGACGCCATGATCGAAGGCATTCTCGACGGTGTCGTCGACGCCATCGCCACCGATCACGCGCCCCACGCCACCCACGAAAAGGAAGTCGAATTCGAGAACGCCCCCAACGGTATCACCGGCCTCGAAACCGCTCTCGGCCTCTCGCTCCGCTGGCTTCACAAGGAGTGGAAGATGCCCCTCGGCCGCGTCATCAGCCTCCTCAGCCCGCAGCCCGCCGCGCTCCTCGGCTTCAAGGGCCGCGGCACGCTCGCCGTAGGCAGCTATGCTGACGTAGTCATCTTCGATCCAAAAACCGAATGGGTCTACCGCGCCACCGACTCAAAATCGAAGGCCAAGAACACCCCCTTCGACGGCTGGACCATGCAAGGCAAAATCCGCTGGACCATCAGCGAAGGCCGCATCGCCTACACCAACCCCGCATAGCGTCGCATTGGTCCCGAGTCACGAGCACAGCGCGGGTGCACCACGCCCGAGCCCGCAAACGAATGATCGTGTAGCGCTGGCCTCCCGGCGGCGGAAGCGCGGGCGTCCCCGCCCGTCGTTCAAAAAATCCATGAGCACGAATTTGGGTGCCAGGTGCCTCGCATTTGGGCACCTGGGAAAGAACGAACCAACCCTCGAGCTTTTGCCGTTGCTTTTCGCCCAATTCACGGCACCGCACGTGCCTCATCCATCGCGCGCATCATGCGCAATGGGTGGGACAGAACAAACTCGCTTCGAGCTACTGAAAGCTAGGAGCTAAAAGCGAAGCTGAGCTACTGCCATCACTCACCAGCCTCCGCCCCCGCCAGCAATCGCGCCTTCACATCCCGCATCGGCGGCAATCCGAAAAAACGGCTGTACTCCCGATTGAATTGGCTAGCGCTCTCATACCCCACCTCAAACGCGGCACTCGCGGCATCCAGCCCATCGGCCAGCATCCGTTGCCGTGCCACATGCAGCCGCAACTGCTTCTGATATTGCAGCGGGCTCATCGCCGTCAACGAACGAAACTGGTGATGCAGCGTCGACACGCCCATGCGCGCCATCGTCGCCAGCTCTTCCACACGCAGCGGCTTCGCATAGTTCTTCCGCAACCACTCCACCGCCTTCGCCGTCCGGTGCCCCTGCTCGCCCAAAGTCGCAATCGCCCGCAGATGCCGCCCCTGCTCGCTCCGCAACAGCCGATAAATAATCTCCCGCTGGATCAGGCTGCTCAAAATCGGAATGTCCTCCGGCGCATCCAGCAGGTCCATCAGCCGCAGGCACGCATCCAGCAACTCCGCAGTCGTCGTTCCTACAGCCATCCCCATCGCGCCTGCGGCCTCCTCGCGCACGTGAAACTCCTGCTGCGCCAGAATCTCCCGCACTGCGCCCATCTCCAACTTCAGTACCAGCCCCAGCAGCGGCTCCTGCCCCGTCGCTACAATCACCTGGCTCACCACCGGCAAATCCACGGAGGTCAGCAGGAAATTCGAGCTGTCGCAAACATACGTCGTCTTGCCCAGGTTGATCCGCTTCCGTCCCTGCGCAAAAACAACCAGGCTGGGCTCGTACGCAGCCGAATAGCACTCCGTCGGCGTCGACTTCCGGGACAAGCTCATCCCCGGAACCGCGGTTGGCCGAAAGCCATCCTCCTGCATGCGGCTGCTAATCCTGCGGGCCAGCTCCATCCGCAGGCCTGCCACCCTCGACTCCCCGCTTGCACCCTTGTGTTTCGCTGCTTCCATGCGCATCATCACCCCTCAAACCTAAACTAGCGCGAAATCCATCTCCGCATGCACAAAAATCCATCTTCCGGCAGAATCAGGCAATCATTCGGCAGAATCAGGATACCGCTCCTCTATGAAAATTCCGTACTCTCTACTTGGAAGCTGAGTCGGCCGTCGCCGAAGACGAATCCAAGTTCTTGTGACCAGCAAAGCCCGCAACCAACCGAGCTTTTCCTGGCCCTTCAAGCACGCAACATAGAACGCAACCTCCAGCCCGCGCAGCGTTTGACCGCATTTGCAATGAACGCCGGCGATTCAACCATCTCAAAAACCTTCCACGAATTCAGAGGTTCTTCATGTACAAAGCGAAAGCCTATTCCGTCTCCAGCGCAACGTCGCCGTTCGCCGCAGCCACCATTGCCCGGCGCGATCCCACCCCCAACGACGTCCAGATCGAAATCCTCTTCTGCGGCATCTGCCACTCTGACCTTCATCAGGCACGCAATGAGTGGAGCGGCACCATGCCCACCGTCTACCCCTGCGTCCCCGGCCATGAAATCGTCGGCCGCGTCACAAAGGTTGGCTCCGCCGTCACCAAGTTCAAGCCCGGCGACCTGGCCGGCGTTGGCTGTATGGTCGACTCTGACCGCACCTGTCCCGAATGCAAGGCCGGTCTCGAGCAGTTCTGCAACAACATGACCCTCACCTACAACTTCCCTGACAAGCACACCAGCGGCGTCACCTACGGCGGCTACTCTGACTCCATCGTCGTCGACCAGCACTTCGTTCTCAAAGTGCCGTCGAACCTCGATCTCGCCGGCACCGCCCCGCTGCTCTGCGCCGGCATCACCACTTACTCGCCCATGCGCCACTGGGGCGTCACCAAGGGCAAGAAGGTCGGCGTCGTCGGTCTTGGCGGACTCGGTCACATGGGCGTCAAATTCGCCCACGCCCTCGGCGCGCACACCGTCGTCTTCACCACATCCGAATCAAAGAAGAACGACGCCCTTCGCCTCGGCGCAGATGAAGTCGTCCTCTCGAAGGATGCCAACCAGATGAACGCGCACGCCGGCAGCTTCGACTTCATCCTCGACGCCGTCGCCGCGCCCCACGACCTCAACGCCTACATCAATCTCCTCGCCCGCGACGGCAACATCACGCTGGTGGGCGCGCCTCCTGAGCCGCTGCCCATCGGCGCAATGGGCTTGATCTTCAAGCGCCGCAGCTTCTCCGGTTCGCTCATTGGCGGCATCGCAGAAACTCAGGAGATGCTCGACTTCTGCGGCAAGCACAACATCACCTCCGACGTCGAAGTCATTCCTGCACAAAAAATCAACGAAGCCTACGAGCGCCTTGTGAAGTCCGATGTCAAATACCGCTTCTCCATCGACATGGCCTCACTCAAAAACGACTAACTCGATCTGAAGGGTACGGGCTTCAGCCCGTACATCATTCCACCAGCAGATGAGGACGGGTGCCCCAGGTGCCTCGTCCGCCGCGGCGGAGGCACCTGGGAAAGAACAAACTCCACCCGGGCACCCGACTCGAACACCACCAGGAGCACCAATGCAAAAACGTATGCAAAAGCGCAAGTTAGGTTCCACCGGTCTTGAAGTCTCCGCCCTCGGCCTCGGCTGCATGGGCATGACCTTCTCTTATCTGCCCCACCCCGAAGAGAAAGACATGATCTCTCTCCTCCATGCCGCCGTCGACCGGGGAATCACCTTCTTTGACACCGCTGAAGTCTACGGCCCCTTCTCCAATGAAATCCTCCTCGGCAAAGCGCTCTCCTCCGTCCGGGACAAGGTCGTCATCGCCACCAAATTCGGCTTCAATCTCAATCTCGACGGAAGCCCCGGCTGGCAGGGACTCAACAGCCGCCCCGAGCGCATCCGCCAGGTCGCCGATGCCTCGCTCAAGCGCCTCAACATTGACTCCATCGACCTCTTCTATCAGCACCGCGTCGATCCTGAAGTGCCCATTGAAGACGTCGCCGGAGCCGTCAAGGAACTCATCCAGGCCGGCAAGGTCAAACACTTCGGCCTGTCGGAAGCCGGCGCAAAAACCATCCGCCGCGCCCACGCAGTGCAGCCCGTCGCCGCATTGCAAAACGAGTACTCCCTCTGGTGGCGTAAGCCCGAAGAAGAAATCATCCCTCTGGCTGAAGAGCTCGGCATCGGCCTCGTCCCCTACAGCCCTCTCGGCAAAGGCTTCCTCACCGGCGCAATCACATCGAACGATCAGCTCGATAAATCCGACTTCCGCGCCAGCCTTCCGCGCTTCACGCCTGAAGCCTTGAAGATCAACCAGGCATTTGTCGATCTGCTCTCCTCCATTGCAAAGCAGAAGAACGCAACGCCCGCGCAAATCGCCCTCGCCTGGCTCCTCGCGCAAAAGCCGTGGATCGTACCCATCCCCGGCACCACAAAACTCTCACGCCTCGATGAGAACATCGGCGCAGTCGCAATCGAACTAACACCCGCCGACCTCACCACCATCAACGAAGGCGCAAACAAACTGCAGGCAGAAGGCGCACGCTACCCAGAACGTTTAGAAAAAATGACCGGCCTCTAAACCCCCGCTGGAACCTGGGGCGCCATCACTGGGTTCCGGGATTAGGACAATGGCTCGAAAGAGAAAGCTGTGCCTCGTTCATCGCAGTTTTATTATCGCGATGAGCGGGTCTTCAAGTCAGATCCCGGATGAAGCTCGGGTGCCCCATCCTCGGCGCGCTTTTGTTTTTGCGCCTAGGGTGGGAAAGAACCAACTTCCCCTCGAGCCTTTCGGGTTCTTGGATTGAGATCAAACTGGACGTATTCGGTTTTCCCGG
Source organism: uncultured Acidobacteriaceae bacterium (assembly GCA_963820245.1). Lineage (GTDB taxonomy): Bacteria > Acidobacteriota > Terriglobia > Terriglobales > Acidobacteriaceae > Telmatobacter. Next base: position 69,376 of record CAWFZC010000014.1, read on the forward strand.
AGGGAGCAGGGGCCTTAAGGCCCCTGAAGCAGAATGAAAATCCCCGAGGGCTTTAGCCCCGGGCCTTGAGTTCATACGAGTGCCCCCGGTCTCGTCCGCCGCGGCGGAAGACCGGGGATAAGAAGCAGCCGACCCAAGAACTCAAAGCTGAAAGCTGACAACCACGCGCACCACCAACCGGAGACCCCCATGTCGAACCCAAAATCCCTAGGCGGCACCTTCACCTTCCCCAACACCACCATCACCGTCCACCGCATGGGCTACGGCGCCATGCAACTCTCAGGCCCCCAAATCTTCGGCCCACCCAAAGACCGCCCTGAAGCCATCCGCGTTCTCCGCGAAGCCGTGGCCGCCGGCGTCAATCACATCGACACCTGCGACTACTACGGCCCCCACATCACCAACCAGATCATTCGTGAAGCCCTCCACCCGTATCCGGCAGGCCTCACCCTCGTCACCAAGGTAGGCGGCCGCCGCGGCCCCAAGGGCTCCTGGCATCAGGCATCCTCCCCAGCCGAACTCGTCTCCGCCGTCCACGACAATCTCCGCAACCTCTCGCTCGACGCCCTTGACGTCGTCAACATGCGCTTCTTCGGCGAAGGCCACGGCCCCGGCAGCGGTCCCGTTGAGGAGCAGATCACCACCCTCGCCGAACTTCAGCGGCAAGGCCTCATCCGTCACATCGGCGTTAGCAACGTCATCGCATCACAAGTCCAGCAGGCGCGCGCCCTCGCCCCCATCGTCTGCGTGCAGAACCAGTACAACCTTGTCCATCGCCACGACGACGCGCTCATCCACGAGCTCGCCGCCGCCGGAATTCCCTACGTCCCCTTCTTCCCGCTAGGCGGCTTCACCCCGCTCCAATCCGACGCGCTCTCCACCGTCGCCACCGAACTCAACGCCACACCCATGCAGGTCGCGCTAGCCTGGCTCCTCCACCGCTCCCCCAACATCCTGCTCATCCCCGGCACCTCCTCCGTCAACCACCTCCGCGAAAACCTCGCCGCAGCCCAACTCACCCTACCCAGGGAAATCCAAGCCCGCCTCGACTCACTCGATTAGTTCCAATCCGCAATCCAGTGACCGGGTGCCTAAGGCCCCGGAGGGGCCGTCCGACAATAGCCCAGGGTGTAGTACGTCGCCAACGGCGACGTACGCAACCCTGGGAAAGGATCCAAACACATGACCCCAGCCCCGTAGGGGCGACAGAATTGTCCCTCACAAATCAATGGATCAACGAGAGCCGAACGTCCATGTCTGGCTTTTAAGAGATAAATCTACTGAAAGCCGAGTTCCGGGTCCTGCGCCCCACTTTCCCCTGATCCCTGTTTTGCGGCGCACACAGCAGCGAAAAACCCGCCAGAATGACCTCAAAAAGCCGCTTGAAAGGCCCGAAACGCATGTTCTCAATGCCAAAAACGCGCAATTAGCATTTTGTCGGGAAATTCTCGTCGAAGCACATCTATTAAATGCGAAATTTCTGGGTTTTAAAAAGCTTATTTCAAACAATTTCCAGGTCAAGTATGTCGAAAATCGTAACTATTTGATTCAGTATTTCGCACTGTTTCGTAACCATCTGCTTGAACATTTCGCACTGTTTTGGATGTATAAAGGCGAACATTTCAGGACGTTTAGCGCAAAATACACACTTTAACTAAGTTACGGATTCCGCAAATTGCAAAAAACAATTCCCGATTGCCTCCTCTCACGCTCAACCCCTATCCTGTACCGGCAACCGCAGGCGCCCCCCGCCGCGGCTCAAGCAAGTGAGGTCGTCAAGAACCGATGGACAAGCGTGAATTCCTCAAGACATCCGGCACCCTGGTCGCCGGCTCCCTCCTCTCGCGCGTCGCCGCCGCAGCCCAGCCCACGGCAGCCCCGCGCACCAACTGGTCCGGCAACCAGACCTACAGCACCACCAACCTTCAGTCCCCGGCCACCGTTGACGAACTGCGCGCAGCCCTCAGCAGCGCCACCCGCCTCCGCGCTTTAGGCACATGCCACTCCTTCAACACCATCGCCGACAGCGACTCCGAGCAGATCTCCGTCGCGCATCTCGACGGCATCGAACTCGACGAAAAAGCCCGCACCGTAACCGTCGGCGGCGGCGTCACTTACAGCCAGCTTGCACCTTGGCTCGACGAGCGCGGCTTTGCGCTGCACAACCTCGCCTCGCTCCCCCACATCACCGTAGCCGGTGCCTGCGCCACCGGCACGCACGGCTCTGGCGTCCACAACGGCAACCTCGCCACCGCCGTATCCGCTCTTGAAATCGCCACCGCCGACGGCGGCCTCATCAACCTCTCCCGCCAGAAGGACGGCGACCGCTTCCTCGCAGCCGTAGTCGCGCTCGGCTCCCTCGGCGTCGTCACTCGCACCACGCTTGACCTGCAGCCAACCTACAAAGTCGCGCAATCCGTCTATCGCGATTTGAGCTTCGACCAGCTCGGCCGCCACTTCGACGAAATCTTTTCAAGCGGCTACAGTGTCAGCGTCTTCACCGATTGGGAGCAGCATCGCGCCACCCAGGTCTGGGTCAAGCGCCGTCTCGCCGAAGGCGACAAGAACCAGTGGCAGCCCGAGCTCTTCGGCGCAAAGCTCTCAACCGTAAAACTCCACCCACTGGCAGATCACCCCGCTGTAAGCTGCACTGAACAAGAGGGAATTCCCGGCCCCTGGTACGATCGCCTTCCCCATTTCCGCATCGGACAAACCCCCTCAAGCGGCCAGGAACTGCAATCCGAATTCTTCGTCCCCTACGATCGCGGCTTCGAAGCCGTGAGTGCCGTCGAAAAGCTGCACGAGCGCATCTCGCCGCATCTGTTTGTGACAGAACTGCGCACAATCGCGGCCGACGAGCTCTGGATGAGCATGGCGTATCAGCGCAAATCGCTTGCAATTCACTTCACATGGAAGCCGGAATGGCCTGATGTCAAACAGGTATTGCCGTTGATCGAAGCCGCACTCAAACCGTTCGCTCCGCGCCCGCACTGGGGCAAGCTATTCACGCTGGACGAGGCGCAACTGGCGCCCTGCTACACGCGGCTCGAGGATTTCCGCAAGCTCATGAGCCATTACGACCCGAAAGGCAAGCTCCGCAACCGATTCATCAATACGAATCTTTACGCAAGTTGACGGCCTGACGGTCTTTTTGCAGATTATTTCTCAGGAATCGGTAAGCTCTTAGATAGGCAAACAGCGCGCAATTGCGGGCGAGACCAGAAACGTGCTTTCTGAGACTGGGCTCGTGGGAATTTCTCTACCCTTTGCGGCGATAAAGTATTTGGAAATCATATCCCGCATTCGTACGGGAAAAGCCCGGCAACATGGCGCAAGCGCTCGGCCAACGCAGGAGCGGAAAGCAGCGGGTACTCGCGCTCGCGAAGATCGTGGTAGTCGAAGTCAACGGCCAGCGAAAGCATGTACACAGCCAGAGCATCAGAAAAAGTTGACTCAAAGAAAGTGTTGCGGGCGCGCTCGTCAATTCCCTTTTGTCCGGCCACGTTGTCCAGCGCACGACGCCGCGTCTCCCATGCATCCTGGCTTGTCTCGCCGCGAACCTGCGCCTCAGCCTGCGACCACACAAGCGTAGAAAAGCTCTCCGGCACGCCAGCCGCCTCAACAAAGTTGTGCGCCACATTGATGAAGAACTCAAAGGCCAGTCCAAATCGATCTTCGACGAGCCGCGTAGAAAGAAATACCGCTTCGGTGGTGCCAAAAACCGCATTGCGATGGCAGATGGCTCGATCACCCAGGTCCACCGTGTAAGCCGGTGCAATCATGATGTCGCCGGTATCGGCAAGGGCTAATGGAACAAAGTAATACGCACGTTCGCGAAGAGCAGCTGACATCGTTGCAGGTACGGCGCCGACAAGTTGCTCGAGGTCGGAATCGGAGATGCGCGTCTCGCCCCACGCTCCATAGTGAATCCCGTTTGCCGCCTCAAGGACGGTCACTTGGGTGGCAACCTTCTCTGCGTGCCATAGTTCGATTTGTGCAGTGCTGGCCATGAAGCTTTATTCTAGTCGAAGGAGGCCGCGACAATGACGCAATCCATCCATCCCACGCACGCTGACGGCGCAAGAATCCTGGGTTTTCCTATCGAGGGATTTGGCCTGTTCACCAGCCTTTTGCTCTCATTTGCGGCGGCGTTTTTCACCTTTTTTGCGACCACATGCATCGCCATCTTCGGATTTCTCATTTGGAATGCTGCAAGCGCTCACAAAATCGACTTCGCCGATACTTACCTCTACATCGGGTTTCCTGCCGGAGTTCTCGTTCTCCTGATTGCGCTGCCGATCTTTGGAACTCTCTGGCTGAAGGCAAAACTCCGCAAGTAACAATCCATCCAAAGTCATCTGCAAAGGAAATGCGGCCCGCCCCAGGGGGGACAGGCCGCATTTTCGATTCTTGCGAATAGTCTACAAACCAGCAGGCTTCGGGTTCTGGGGATCGAATTTGGCCACCTGGATCTTCTTTGCCAGGCCAACCTTCGAGAGCAGCCAGATGCCCCAGAAGTTGGGGTCGATCTCGTACCAAGCCAAACCGTGACGCGCCGAGACCGGATGAGCGTGGTGGTTATTGTGCCAGCCCTCGCCACCAGTCAACAGCGCAACCCACCAGCTATTGCGCGAATCGTCGCGAGTTTCGAACCGGCGGCTGCCCCAAAGATGGGTTGCCGAATTCACAAGCCAGGTGGCGTGCAGACCCAGCGTTACCCGTAGCAGAACACCCCACAACACCATCGCAATGCCATTCAACAGTCCGCCCCAAATCCATCCGCCCGCGAACAACAGCACAGCGCTTGCAGTGATGGGAACCCAGTGATACGTACTGAGCCAGACGTGAAATCGGTCGCGCCGCAGGTCAGGCGAGTAACGGTAGAGCGTTTCTGTCTGCGCATGCAAAGCAGCACCGAAAAGAACCCATCCGGCATGCGCCCACCAACCGCCTTCACGCGGAGTGTGCGGGTCGCCTTCATGATCGCTCAATTGGTGATGTACGCGATGTGTTGAAACCCAGAAAATCGGCCCACCCTCAAGCGACATCGTCGCGAAGACCGACATGATGTATTCAACCCATTTTGGCGTGTGATAGCCGCGATGCGTGAGCAGGCGGTGATAGCACATGCCGATGCCGACGTTGATGGCAAGTACGTAGAGCACAGCCATCACCGCAAAGCGTTGCCAGCTGAACAGAAACAACGCGGCCAGAGCGCCGGCATGAAACAGGATCATAAACGACAGTGTGACCCAGTTGATGCCGTCGCTCTCCGTGGCGGCGCGGCCCATCTTGACCATCTGGCGTGCAGGAACAGTGTGGGCCGCAACAGTGGCTGTCGTGCCGGAATCCGTTTGAATCGGTTCGCTTGTTGTGACGGTTATTGCTTCATGGGAAGAGACGGCTGTTACTGTTGCCATGTTTAGGGAAGATCCTCGCAGAGGGTAGATCCGCACCTCTCAGCTCAATTGTATAGGAGGGGCTGTATTGGAGAGTGGTCAATACTGCACAGGAAGCTGCAGGTCAGATTACTAAAGACGTATAGCCTTTTGTTGGCTTTCCGGCTTTCCGGCACGGACGGCGTATGCTGGCGATCCCATTTATCGCTGTCCACTTGCGGCCAACGCGCGAACTGAAGGTTCATTCCCTGGTAGTGGGGGCAGTTGCAATTTCTCCCGGGCCCGTGGCAAAAAGTCTGTCGGCCTGTCCGCGCAGAACGCGATAAAGAGCAAATTGGCGCTGGGTTTCACCCCGAAGTTCAAACAGCAATTCGCCGCGGTTGTCGGCCATCGCATCCACTGCGTCAACAAGCCGCATACGCGGCTTGTCGTCCAGGTGCGCCGCATCGGTCACATTCTTCAGGAGCACCAGCACGTTCCCATAGAGATCCGGCTGAGCCACCAGCGTTACAAACTTTTCCTTTGCCCCTGTTCCGTCCGTATGAGCCGAAAGCACCATGGTTGCCCCTGAGCCATAGGCCAGCTCGAAGACCTTGAACTGCTCGTCCAGCAACGGTGCAGGAGGCGGAGGCGGATTGGACTTTTTCCTCGTGGATGCGGCAGTCTTGTGAGCCGGTACTGGCGCGGCTGAAGGCGGAGCAAGACCAAGAGCGTTCCTGGCCAGATCTTCCATGTTGGCCTTCATTTTGGCTTCATCGCCTGAATTGGCCCAGCTATAACTCCACAGATGCTCCGGACGGTTCTTCGCGTCGGATACGGCGACAACCTGGCGCATGTCCGGCGGCAGGCCCAGCAGCGTGGGCGCAACACCGGGGCCATCCCCTGAAGACTTGCCTCTGTGCAGCGTTGGCCGATCAGGATCACTGAGCTTGCTCACAGAATCCACGTAGGCCACGTCTTCCGGCGTTTTGCCCTTCTTCTTCAAAATCGGACGATCAGGATCACTTGCCGGGGCACCGCTTGCCGACGCGCTAGAACCAGCAGAGTCGTCATCTGAGGCTTTCTTGTGCAGCGTTGGCCGATCCGGATCGGGTGCTGGCCCCGACCCTCCGCTCGCATCACTACCGCTATCGCTCGAATCTTTCTTGTGCAGCGTAGGCCGGTCAGGATCGGGCGCGGTTCCAGAGGAGCCACCCTTGTCGCTGTCGGCCCCTGAGGAATCGCCCGAGTGCGCCTTGTGATGTAAAACCGGGCGGTCGCTTTGCGCGTCGTCGGCCCAAACTTCCTTCGAGGCAGCTGCGGTTATGTGTGCCAAAGGCTTCGGCTTGGGCAAAGGCTTCCACACGCCGAAGCCGACCCACGAGCCTTGCACCTGCCCAGCATTGTCGATGTCGAAGAATCCCACGGTCTTGCCGTTATCTTTCAACTCGTATTCCACTTCACTGCTCAGCGCGAGGGGCGCTGGCCGGGCCAGATAAATGCCGCCGTCCTGCAATTCTGCTCCATCATAAACACTCACAGGAACAAGGCGGCTGGCCTTGGGATGGGTCTGGTCGCCAGTCCACTCCAGCACCCCGACAGACCGCACTTCGGGAGTATTCTGATCGGACTTGGAAGACTGCACCGGGTACTGTGCGGCAACTGTCAACGTCCCAAGCAACTCCGCACAAGCCAGAACCGTTGCCCACTTGAGAATCAGCCGCATGTGCAAAAGTCTCTTCCCCGGAAATGACACTTGCCACCCACCTCGTAAATAATCAGAACCTGATGGCCGCAATTGGCCTTCCAATCAACTTACCAACCCAAGAGGACATTCCCCATGGAACTCAACAAAAAGGTTGCCGACTTTACCCTGCAAACCGATGAAGACAAAACCGTCAGTCTGTCAGACTACGCCGGTAAACCCGTCATCCTCTTCTTTTACCCCAGGGCAGACACTCCTGGCTGCACCATTGAGGCCTGCGGCTTCCGCGATACCTTCAAGAAACTCCAGGCTGCCGGTGCGGTCGTACTGGGCATCTCCCGCGATACACCCCGCGACCAGGCAAAATTCCGCGCCAAGTTCGACCTGCCGTACACACTCCTTGCAGATGTAGACGAGAAAGTCTGCAATCAGTTTGGCGTGCTCAAGGAAAAGAACATGTACGGCAAGATGGTCATGGGCATCGAGCGCACCACCTTCGTCATTGGTCCTGACCGCACCCTGTTGCACATCTATCCCAAGGTTACGCCGCAAGGCCACGCAGAAGAAGTGCTTGCACTCATCGAGGAATGGAAAAAGACCCGCAAATAAGCCGCAGGGGCGCAGCAGCAGGACAGACCTCGCGAAACCTGAAACGCGTTCCCACGTTGAAGGACCGCATGCCCGGCCGCGCAATGCCCCGCGCGTTTTTCGAGGCGCCGCCGGAGCGTGTGGCTCCGCGGTTGCTGGGAAAGATTCTCGCCCATCGAACTCCATCGGGTGTCCTGGCCGGGCGGATTGTCGAGGTGGAGGCCTACCTGGGCCCTCACCACAAAACCCCTGACCCGGCTGCCCACTCTTTTCGCGGCCCCACGCCGCGCAACAGCATTCTGTTTGGCGCGGCCGCGCACGCTTACGTCTACGCAATCTACGGTCGCTACTCTTGCATGAACGTCACGTGCGAAACCGATGGACACGCCGGATGCTTGTTAATCCGCGCCCTTGAGCCGATCACCAACCTCGACCAGATGTCGTTGAATCGCGGCATTCCAGCTGGCGCTCGAGCCGAGCAACTCACCTCAGGCCCCAGCCGCCTCTGCCAGGCCCTCGCCCTCACACGAGCCGCACACGATAGCCTTGATCTGCTCGATCCTGAATCTCCCCTGCAGCTACGCGATGACCGATTCCAGGTAAATGAAGTTCTCGTCACGCCCCGAATCGGCATCAGCCATGCCGTCGATTTGCCGCTTCGTTTTGCCCTGCCGGACCACAACTGCGTCTCCGGGCCGAAATACTGGAATAAAGCTCCAGTAGGCAAGCGCGTCTTTCTTGGTTAGAATTCCGTCCATCGGGTAGAACGATTCTGACCCGCGAGGAAAATCCGCTTGAAAATCACTTCCCTGTCCCAGCCGGCCGCCGCTGTCGCATTGCTTACCGCGGCAGTATTCGCTGTTGCCACCATTGCGCAGGCTCCGCAAGGCCCTCCGCCCGGAGGCGGCGGACGGATGCCTCGAAGCTATCCCGCACCAACCAACCTGAAAGTGTTGCCAAAGGATTTCACCGGGCAGCAGGTTCACGAAACCATGGAAGGCTGGGCCGGTTCGCTCGGTGTCCATTGCGACACCTGCCACGCAGCCGATCCAAGCGGCCCGGGCCCAAATGGCCGCCCGCGCCTCAAGTTCGACGACGACTCAAAACCCGAGAAGCAGATGGCCCGGATCATGTACACCATGACCGAGGACATGAAAAAGAACTACATCGCCAAGGTTGCTGAAATGGACAAGATGGAAACACCCGCAGCGCCGTTGACCTGCGGCACTTGCCATCGCGGCCATCTGGATCCGGAAGAATTCGTCATTCCGAAGGAGAACGGGCCTGGAGGCCCACCGCCAGCGGGCGGAATGCCTCCCATGCCTCCGATGCAACACTAGGAACCTTAGTTTGACTTCCAGATGAACGTGGCCACCGATCCTGCAGGAAGGACGGTGGCCGCTGTTTTTCCATGGAAGCCAATCCGGAAAGCCTGGCTCCTGGTTCCGGGGTTCAGAGCGTAAAGCACGATGCTCCCGTCCGAATTCATGAATGCAACATGCTTGAGGTCTGTTTCCTCGGGCCCGTCCGAAGCAACACGGACTGCTCCGGGCAACAGAAACTTGCTGGCCTGGCCGAGGGCATAGTAGTCAGGCTCCGGCGTAACAGGATCCCCCGGCTTGGTCAGATCGATTGTGATCAGGCCGCGGCATGTGCCGCAACCACCTACGTGTGGCCCGTGTTCCTCGTCGGTGGCGAGCGCCCATAGAACGTAGCTTCTTGACCAGTTTCGCGTCACTGCAATCAACTCGCCTGCTACCTCTGCAAGCAAGTTGCCCTTCTGCCACGTGCCTCCGCTCGACTCGGTCACCCACTCATCTTTCATCGGAAACTCCGCGTGAAATTTCGTCATCACAGCCGGATCACCGGCATAGTGATGCCATGCTGTTCCGGCAGCGAGCGCGCCTGCCTTCGCATCGCTTAACACGGCCCTGGGATATTCCGGGTGATCCCAGTTGTGGTCATAAGCCATTACTTTCGTGTGCAGACCCGCGGCTACCATTGCAGGACCAAGATCGTTCCCAAGAAAATTAGCTTGCTCCGTGGCTTGCATTTGCATCCCGCTGTAATCTGGCGGCGTGTACAGCGGCTCATTCTGTACGCTGAGCGCAAACACCGGCACCCCGGCAGCCTGGTAGCCCTGGACAGTTTTCACAAGGTAGCCGGCAAAGCTCCGATAGTACTCGGGCCGAAGGCTTGAGGCCACTTTCGTTTCTGCATTCGAACCCAGCATCGATCCTGAAGTCTTCATCCATCCCGGCGGGCTCCACGGCGTCAGCATCACGTGGATTGACGGATTGATTGCCAGCGCCTTCACCAGCAGCGGAAGAATGTATTCCTTGTCGTGCGCGAGCGAGTAGTGCGCAAGATCGGGATCGGCCTTTCCCGCGGGAGTCGTGCATGCCTTGTCCGTCTGTTCGCAGAGATCGTCATAGGAATAGAACGTCACCGCCAGGTCAGACGAACCAATGGGCTGGCGGAGAAAACTCAGGGCAATGCCGTCCTTGCGGCTGAAGAGGGATTTGAAGGCAGCGTCCGTTTGTGCGGGAGTGAGTTTGTGCGAGAACAGCCAGGCGGCCGAGTCAGTCAGCGATGCCCCAAACCCATCAATCTCCTGGAAGCGCTGACTGTCGTCGACAGCGATGAATGGGGAAGCGTCAGCGGGGTCTGCTTTCGAAGAGAAGCGCAACGAGTGGAGCTGCGCAAGAGCCTCAAGAAGGTCGGGGGTCGTCTGGTAAACAGCGATGGTTTGAGCACCAACAAATTGAAGGAAAAATAACGTACAACAAACCGCAAGAATCACTCGGCGCGGCATCGTGCCTCCATCGGTTCGAAGAAGAATCCTAATCCAATTGGCCACCGGACGAAAGCCTGAGTCTAAAACGTTTCTCAGCCCTTTCCTCTTGAGTAATTGCCGCTTTTGCCGCCTGTCTTGGTTTCAAGTTGCACCGAGCGGATCACGATCGACTTGTCCAGTGCCTTGGTCATGTCATAAACCGTAAGAGCGGCAACTGCGGCCGCGGTCAGAGCCTCCATCTCAACGCCGGTCGGTCCGGTTGTGGTCACCGTTGACGTGATCCCAATTCCTCGACCTTCGACCTTCGTCTGTACGTCAACTCGCGAGAGCGCCAGCGGATGGCACATGGGGATCAGTTCGGCTGTACGCTTGGCTGCCTGAATACCAGCAATCCGTGCCACTTCAAGCGGGTTTCCTTTGGGATTGGAAGGCAACGCCGTCAGTACGGCAGCCGATAACTCAACAAAAGCCGAGGCAGTCGCAGTTCGGTAGCTGTCCGGCTTCGCGCTTACGTCCACCATGCTGGCCTGTCCGGCCTTGTCGTAATGGGAAAGGCGCGCATTTGAATTGCGCGGCTTCGACGACTTTGCCGGCCCTGAAGACTTTGCCTGGCTTGCAGACTTTGCTTTTGTGGTTCGGGGCATTCAGCTTCCTCAATAAAGCAGAATTCGTACGGTTGTGCCCGGCTCCGGATGCCGGGAGCCTTCGGGCAGCACGAGAAAACAGTTGGCAAGGGCCATGGCGCCCAGGTCGCCAGAACCCTGCCATGAAACAAGCGAAACCTCAGGCATTCCGCCGCCGGAACCGAAAGTACATTTCGCGGGAAGAAATCGAGTGAGGCCGGCCTTGGCGCTCTCAGCAAGCGAAGCAAGCTTTGCCAGTGCAAAGCGCGGGCTGGATTCACTGCTGCCAGCAAGCATGGCCAATACAGGCGCAGCAAACAGCAGGAACGTCACTGCGGAAGAGACGGGGTTACCGGGAAGTCCAAAAAATGGCAGATACGTTGCTTCCGCCGAGCGCGACGTCTTTTTACCGGGCTTCGAAGTCTCCCCGTTCCCATGCCCTTTTCCATTCCCCTCTTGTTGCTTCGGTAATTCACCAAACACAAGTGGCTTGCCCGGCTGAATGCGCACACCGGTAAAGTGGAAGCGCGCTCCCGCACGGGCCAATGCTGGCTCCACAAGATCGAATTTGCCTGCAGAAACACCCCCGGTCACCAGCAAGAGATCTGCCTCCATCGCTTGGGCAAGTGCCCCATCCAAAGCCCGGGCATTGTCCGCAGCTGTTGGCAAAATCCAGGGTTCGCCACCCGCCGCCACGACCATCGCCGCCAGCATGGGACCGTTGGAGTTGCGAATTTGTCCGGGACCGGGCAAAGACTTGATGGGAACAATCTCGTCGCCTGTCGAGAGGATTGCCACGCGCGGCCGGGCAAAGACTTCCAGAGCCGAATGTCCGCATCCCGCTGCCAATGCCACCTGCGCGGCCGAAATCGCCGTTCCGGCCGGAAGCAGCTCATCTCCCTTTCGTGCCTGTGCTCCTTGCGCCACAATGTTATCGCCCGGCTTCAGATTGCGCCTGGCCGCCAATCTTATCTTGCCGTCTTCGGTTTCAACGTGTTCCAGCATCGCCACCGCATCGGCTCCCGGGGGGACTGGAGCACCAGTCATGATCTCCCACGCAGATCCTGGCTGCAGTGTGCCTGCGGGTGATTCACCCGCGCGCGTCATACCGGCCACCGTCAACGGCATATGCGCCGATGCCTCCCGCGCATTACAGGCAAAGCCATCGCGCGTGGAACGGGTAAACGGCGGCATATCGCGATCCGCAAACAGCGGCTTCGCTAGAACGCGGCCCGGCGCGCGACCAATTTCAACCCGCTCGCAGGAAGCCTGAATCCGGCCGCCTTGTCCTGCGTATACGGCCACAAGCGCAGCGGCTTCTTCGTAGCTGGGCAGTTCCGAGCTCATGCAATGGATTGTAGAGGTTCGAGGAGACTTCGGTATCGGTTAGCCTTGCCTGGCAGAGTGCTTAAACGCTGAAGGGCGCGTCCGCAGTGCGAACGCGCCCTTTACGAGAGAACCGAGTGACACAGAAAGCTACTTCGACTTGGGAGCCTTGTAGTTCGTGCTCACCTTCTCACCAGCCTGGTCCAGAATCCCCTTCACCTCGGCGGCGTAAGGACCGGTGGGAGCCAGCGCAAGATAGTGCTGATAGGCGTCAGTGCAGTCAGGGGGCAGAACGATTCGCTGTGTCTTCGGATCGATCGTGGCCTTTTGAATCAGGCCCTGGCCCTTGATGTAGTAAAGGATCGCCTGGTTGGGATCGGCCTTGAGCGCCTCATCTGATGCCGCAACTTGCGCATCCGTGTTCTTCTCCTGGAAGAAGATGACCGCTTCATTGCGCAGATGGAAGGCGGCCCGGGTCGGATCTGCCTTGGCCGCTGCGTCAAACGCTGCATTCGCTTCGGGCACTTTTCCCTGACGTGCGTATACTTCCCCAAGGCCCGCGTCGGCAACGCCGATGACTTCCGGCTTCGGCTTCTTGGCTGCGTTCTCAAGATCCAGAGACTTCTTGTAGTTGGTTTCCGCATCGTCATACTTCTTGAGACCTACATCCGCGCGCCCCAGATTTGTCCACAGAATGGACTGGTCGGGCATAACTTCGGTGTCCTTCTTCATCAAGGTTTCGATCTCTGTATATTTGGCCGTTCTGATCTCGTCCGCCTTGGCTTCAACAGCTTCGCGAGTGGCGGCTGCACCCAGGTCCTGGGCTGCTTGCGCTCGCGCGCCTTCAGCATCCTTGACGTCCTGATTCACGACCCTCAGGTCGGCATTCAAGTTGTTGATCACCTGGTTGGTCTTCATGGCTTCTGCGTTGGCCTTCTTCAAGTCCTCAAGTTGCTTCTTCTGGTCGGCCGGCATCTTATCGATGAATTCCTGCCGCGACATGTCAATGTCTGCCACCACATCCGTGCCTTCGACGATCTTGACACCCCGGAGCATATCGACCATCTTTCCGACCGGCGTATCGCTGGCGCGGTAGATTGCCGAATACGTACCAGGAGCCGCGTCGCCGGCGTAGTTGCCGTCGGGACCCACTGGGAAAGTGAACTTCAGTGTGGCTCCGCCATCGGTCGAAAGGCTTACAGTGCCATTCCCCTGGGGTTCACCTGTGGGATTGGTCACATGACCATGCACTTTGCCCGTGGGACCCGCTGGGGCCGGGGTCTGGGCAAACGTGGGTAAAAGGGCGAAGGCCAGTAGACCCAGCCAAAGTGAAATGTTGCGCTTCATGTTCTTCTCCTTGGGAGCATCACGAACCATCTTGCCCGCGCGCTCAAAAAATCTTTTCTCTTTTACTGTGCTGGAAAGGGCTTGCGCCTCATCCCCAACCAGTCAAGCCAGGCGATCCACTGCACCCGAAAACACGCCTTGCTGCGAAACTTGAAGAGCCGGAAATCACATTCCCCTGCAGATGGGAGCCTCTTGAAACAGCTGGCCCGTCGCGCAGATCTGATTTCTCGGCAGAACCAAAGTTAAATCCAACCGTGTGCTCGGCACAAGGGCTGTTAGCCCAGTTGGAGCCAAAAACCCGCTCCCCCCAATTCACGTGGACGGATGAAACCAGTCAAGGGTTGCATCCCGGGCGTTGCCGCTGCCCTCACTCACCGGCCTCGATCCACCATCCTAGTACCTTAGATGGCTGATTACATGTGGCCTGTATCACACTTTAGAATGAAGAAATGGGTACCACGATACGGACCGCAACCGTTGCGGATGTCCCGCAGATTTTGGCTTTTATCCGAGCGCTAGCCGCCTATGAGCGCGCGCCAGACGCCGTCACGGCCACTGAAGAGGGTCTGCGCCGCGATGGATTCGGACCCAACCCATTCTATTTCTGCCAGATCGCCGAACACGATCGCCAGCCGGTCGGCTTCGCCCTCTACTTCTTCAACTACTCCACCTGGAAGGGCCAGCCAGGAGTCTATCTTGAGGACCTGTTTGTCCAGCCGGAGTATCGCGGCCTGGGCATTGGAAAGACCTTGCTTAAGCAGGTCGCCGCCTTCGCAGTCGAGCGAGGCTGTCGCCGGATGCAGTGGGAGGTCCTCGACTGGAATACCCCGGCCATCGACTTTTATCGTGCAATGGGCGCAGAGTTCCTTGATGAATGGCGAAATGTTCGCATCTCAGGAGAACCGCTGCTCCGGCTTGCAGGCTCCGAAGTGAAGCTGGAGCCTGAACCATGAGGATTCGCGTTGTTGGCGGAGGCTTGGCCGGCCCTGAAGCCGCACTGACTGCTGCGCGCCATGGTTGCGACGTGGATCTCTACGAGATGCGCGCCCTGGTTGACGGCAAGCCACGCCTGACGCCCGCCCACCAGACCACTGACTTTGGCGAGTTGGTCTGCTCCAACTCCCTCAAGAGCGAATCGCCCAATACGGCGCCATGGCTGCTCAAGCAGGAGATGCGCCGCGCAGGGTCCGCGCTCTTGAAGATCGCCGACCAAACAGCCGTACCTGCAGGCCACGCGCTGGCTGTCGACCGCGTCGAATTTTCGCGGCTTATCTCTGAAGCCATCGCAGCCGAGCCGCATATTCGCGTCGTCCGTGAGGAGGTTACGAGCCTGGCCACCAATCCGAATTATGCACTCACCATTCTTGCCACGGGGCCGCTGACCTCTGACGCGCTCAGCCGCGAAATTGTGAGACTCACCGGCTCAGATCATCTGGCCTTCTACGATTCGATCTCACCCATCGTCGATGCCGAGTCAATCGACATGAATCGCGTCTACATGGCCGCGCGCTGGGATAAGGGCACGGCTGACTACATCAATTGCCCCATGAACCGCGAAGAGTTCGACATTTTTCTTGATGCCCTCCTTGCCGCAGAGGCAGCCGAGGCAAAGGAATGGGAGAAGCTGGACTATTTTGAGGGATGCTTGCCCATCGAAGTGCTGGCAAGGCGCGGACGCGACACACTGCGCTTTGGCCCCATGAAGCCCGTGGGCCTGCGCGATCCGCGCACCGGAAAAACTCCCTGGGCCGTTGTGCAATTGCGCAAGGAAAACGTGCGGGCTGACAGTTACAACCTCGTCGGCTTTCAGAACCACCTCAAGTTCGGCGAGCAGGCTCGCGTATTGCGCCTGATTCCCGGCCTTGAAAACGCGCACTTCCTGCGCTACGGCCAGATCCATCGCAACACCTACATCTGCGCACCACTGCTCCTCGACGAAAGTTTGCGTATGAAAAAGCAGCCAGACCTTTCTTTCGCAGGCCAGTTGTCAGGCGTCGAAGGTTACACCGAGTCCATTGCAACGGGCATGCTGGCAGGGCTTTACGCGGCTGCCATTGTGCGCGGCGAAGAGCCTGCACCCATTCCACGCTCCACGGCGCTCGGCTCGCTGGTCCACTACATTACCCACGCCGATCCCAGGCACTTTCAACCCGCCAACATTACCTTTGACCTGTTGGAGCCCCTCGAGGAGGAGTTGCGCAAGAAAGTCCGCGATAAGAAGGAACGCCACCGGATTGTGTGCGAACGCTCTCTGGCGGCGTTCGATGCCTGGTGGGGCGCGATTCCGCACCCGGTTACGGAACTTCGGGCATAGATTCTGCGTAATTCAGTGATACGCTGTGCCTGCTCCAGAGAGGTCTCGCATGCTTCCCATCTCCGCCGTAGACTCCGTCTCACTCGCCGTTCAACGCACCAGGGAGTTTCTCTTCAGGCAATTCACCTGGGGAACGTATCTGAAATTGAGCCTGGTCGCGATCATCACCGAAGGACTTGGCGGCAACTTCTTCCGCTCCTCGTCGCACTCATTTGGGTCGAATGGAAATGCGCCGGCGGGTCATTCGCCGTTCCACATGCCGCACGGCTGGCCTGAGTCTGGTTGGCCCAGCTGGCTCACGCCCGGACTGGTTGCGGCCATTGGCGCCGCTTTGGCCGTCATGCTTCTTCTGTCCATCGTGATCTTCTATCTGGTTACGCGGCTGCGCTTCGCTTACTTCCATTGCCTCACCACCAACACCAAGCTGATTCGCACCGGATGGGGCCTCTATGGCGCGCAGTCCATGCGCTTTTTCTGGTTGAATATCGGCGTGGGATTTGGCTTCCTGGGCGTGATGGTGTTGATCGCGATCCCCTTCGTAAGCGGATTTATCAAGCTCTTTCAGCAGATCACGCAGGACGGCAAGCCCGATCTTGGATTACTGCTGTCTCTCGTGCTTCCCCTGATTCCGATTTTTCTGCTGCTCGCGCTGGCCGGAATCGCGGCCGAAATGATTTTGCGCGACTGGATGCTCCCGCACATCGCGCTCGAGGACGCAACGGTCGGCGAAGCCTTCGGCAGTGCCTGGGCGCGCATCATGGCCGAGAAAAAGGAATTCTTCGTGTACGCCCTCCTGCGCATTGCGCTGCCCATCGTCGCCTCCCTCGCCATGTTCATCGTGATTTTGATTCCGGGACTGGCTCTGGCTTTTGCCGTTGCGGCAGTTGAATTCGGCCTTCACTCATTCTTTGCGGATACCACCGGTGGGCCCGCTGTCGTCGGCATTCTCCTCCAAGGCTTCTTCGGCCTCCTCGCTTTCGTCTTCGCCGTGATCGGGGGCATCGGCCTGGGTGGGCCCTTGAGCACGGGCATTCGTGAATATGCGCTGGTCTTCTATGGAGGCCGTTACAAAGTGCTCGGAGATCTGCTCTACCCAACGGCTCTTCCAGCATCTGCGATCAGACCTTTCGGGATTGCCCGGCCGTAGTTCCGCCCTGCATCCTGTAATCTCCGAACGCTCGCAGTCGTACGCCCCGTAACCGTGAGTTTTGATACCAAACAGCAGACTCTTGAATAGCCCTCAAGCCTGAGCACGGGAACCTTTCCCGCTTTGGCAGTGTCAAAGTAGAAGGGGGCAGCCGCCGCTCGTGTCGGCGCGGACGTGTACCCTGAATACGGAGCACATTTTGAAGCGTTGGATTCAAGTTTTAACTTGCTCGGTCGGTGTTGTTGCAGGCGTTTTTTTTGCTACGGCTCAGTCTGCGCCCGGCAATGCAGCGTCAAAAGTAGCGCATGAGACTGTCACATCCGTCGTGCTGCCCACCTCGCCAGCCGCCATGCTGCCCGAAGCACTCGATGGATGGGTCCGCGACTCTGCACCGACAGTCCTTGCCGATCCGACGCAGGCCGACCCTGCCAACGCAGCTGCCCTCAAGGAATACGACTACAACGGCGGTGCCTCCGCAACCTACAAACGCGAAGGCGAAACACTCACCGTCCGCACCCTCCGGTTTCAGGACGCAACAGGCGCTTATGGCGCCTACTCCTTTTATCGCCAGAACGGGTGGATCAAGGAGGATATCGGCACCGGGGCCGCCTCCTTCCACAATCGCGTACTTTTCTGGAAGGGCGACACGGTCGTCGATGCGACGTTCTCCCAAATCGGCACCATGTCCGCTGCCGAAATGCGCGAACTTGCCCACCATATCCCCGATCTACCTGGAACCCGTGCTCTCATGCCGCCCGTCCTCGCGAATCTGCCCCAGCACGCGCTTGACGGGCAGACAACTCATTATGCAATCGGGCCTGCCGGTTACGCAGGCGCCGGCGGCGTGCTGCCCCCCGATCTGGTTGGCTTCGATCGCGGCGCAGAGGCCGTCACCGCAAGTTATAGCCTCACTTCAGGCCCTGCAACGCTCACCATCATCGACTACCCCACTCCGCAGATGGCGGAGGCGCAGGAGCCGAAGATTCGCGACTACCTCAAGGCCGGCGGCTCTGCTCAACCGCCCTGGTCCAAGCCCCTCGTCGATTCGGACCAGGCTTCGCTTGAAGTGCGGCGCAGCGGCCCCCTGGTCGCCTTTGTCAGCGGAGACGCAATCCCCGACGAGAGCCACAAGCTGCTCGAAATGGTCCACTATGACGCCGACCTCACAGCACTGCCTCAGGTGGGTGGTGAAACCGAGGTGGCAAAGACGGCCAAGCTGCTCATGAGCATCGCCGCCTTTGTGATCGTCGGCAGTAGCGCAGCGCTCCTGCTGGGATTCTTCCTCGGGGGTGGCAGGGCAATGTACCGTATCATGCGCGGAAGGCCGGCCTCGTCGGTCTTCGACGAGGAGTTCATTCGTATTGATTTGCGGGAAAAATGGACTGAGACGCTTGGACCCGCCGAAGGCCCGGATCCGAAGGGTTAACTACAGCACCTGCCTGTGGAAAATAGGACATAAACCCGAAGAAACACCCCTAAATAGCGGTAAATCCCGATCCATCAAAGGCGAACATCCATCGAACATCCAGGCCGCTCCCCCTGTGGACGAGCTCCCGTAACGCTCTGATAATAATCACTTTATTTCGACCGAGATTTCTCCTTGACACTCTCTCCCCCCGCTCCTACTATGCAGCCAGAAAGTTCTGATGGTTTTGCCTCCGTTGGAACTATTCTCCCTGAGGGAAGAGCTGCCCTGTTGCCGGGCGGCTCTTTCCGTTTCTTGGGCACTTTCCCAAGAGATCTTATCCGGCTAGCGAATAGCCTCCACATTCCGATCCGAGCACCCGAAATGCCTCTACTGGAATGAGCGCCAGCCAATATCCGCCAGCATCCCGCGAACGACAACCAGAGCAGTCACCGTCACCGCCGCCAGCAGACACGTCCAGAATCCAATGCGATTGAACGGCACCAGCAAGGTGGACTCCTTGCCGTAGAGCGTAATCCCCAGCTTGTCCGGGAGCAGGGCGTTTACTGCAACCGCAAGCAGAAACCCTCCGGTCCACACAATTGCGATTTTGAAAGCAAGCTGAACTGTCTGTGCCAGGATCGTCATAAGAAACCTCGCCTGAAAATCAGTCCTCAATGCCGGCTACCAGCCGGAATGCCACCGCACGCCTTGACTTTACCTTCCCCCGGCACAACGATACAATCGAACTAACAAGCCGAAGTAGCTCAGTTGGTAGAGCAGCTGATTCGTAATCAGCAGGTCGTCGGTTCGAGTCCGACTTTCGGCTCCAGTTTCACCCACGGGCAGAGCAGATGTTATCCCAGAGTGGCTTCCTTTAAAAAGGAAGCCATTTTCGTTGTCCAAAATCAGCATGGCCGCACGGAAAGCGTGCAGCGTACTCTATCCGGAAACAAGACATTCAGCCACGTTATGCCTGCCCGTAGGTCTCCAAATGCCTTACAAGATCGGCACACATGCCTTGCAGGCCACCTAGCCCTCCAAGCCCTTCGGCCTTTCTGCCTTGAAGCTGGGCAGCAAGAATTTCAGTGGCCAATTTATGGAAGGCCTGATGGATTTCGTCAACCGACTTGAAGTCTGGCGAAGTACCTCGACCGGCTTGTCTCTCAGACTCCAGCCACATGCCAAACCGGCATTCTCGCGGATTCATCGCAGGCGGAGCATGACGTTTTCCATGAGCAAACGCTTCAAAAGCGGCAAACCAAGCGCGGTGCGCAACGCTGGCATACAGCAATGCGCGATTGCCGGAATGAACCATTGGTACGTCTGCCCAGCCCGGATCGGGCTTCCATACCGAGACCCAGCCGGGAAGGTCAGATGCCGGCATGGGCCTTGCAATGCCGTAGCCCTGGGCCAGTTCGCATCCTAGTTGAAGCAGCATCAATCCATGTTCGACCGTCTCCACACCCTCGGCAATCACCTGGCGATGGAAGGCAGACGCGAGGCCAAGAATGCCCTCGAGAATATTCAAATTCTCGGGGTCGTCCAACATGTCACTTACAAAGCTCTGGTCGATTTTGAGGATGCTCGCAGGCAGCCGTTTGAGATAGGTGAGAGAGGAATAGCCGGTACCGAAATCGTCCAGTGCAAACGCCACACCGATGGCGTGACAGGCGTTCAGAACCTGCGCTGCCTTCACAACATCCTGCAGGGCGCTTGTCTCCAGCACTTCGATCTCAAGGCTGAAGGGTCTGACGCCGGGGTGTGCAGCAAGCAGGCAACTCAGCCGATCCACAAAATCCACTTGTTGCAGTTGCAGGGCTCCGACGTTCACGCTGACAGGCAACTCAAGCCCGGCTTCGCGCCAGCGGTCCATCTGGGTCAGGGCGCTCTCAATAACCCACTCACCAACCTCGATCGCCAGCGGCTGATCTTCAATCACCGGCAGAAACATTCCCGGCGGCAAGAGTCCTCTCTCTGGATGCTGCCAGCGGATCAGGGCCTCGGCGCCAACCACCACACCGGTCCGCATGTTCACCTTAGGCTGGTAGTGGAGCACAAACTCCTGGGCCGCAAGCGCATGTCGAATGCGCTCCAGATTCTCATGCCGGCCGCGCACGGAGTGGTCCTGATCGGGGTCAAAGATGTGGTAGCGGTTTCCTCCCGCGAGTTTTGCCTGGTACATTGACTGGTCTGCCTGACGCAGGAGCAAGTCTGCATCCACCTCGCCCGACTGAGGATAATAAGTAACGCCGATGCTCGCTGATACGCGCAGGCCCACGTCGCCAATCTGCACACGCTCCGCCGCAGCCTCCAGCAATTGGACCATGATCGGCGCGCACGCATCTGTATCGTCCAGGTCTAGCATCACGGCAACAAATTCATCCCCGCCGATCCTGGCCAGAGTATCTCCCTCCCGCAGAGCGCACTTCATGTCGAAGGCCAGTGACGTCAACAGCCGGTCTCCGACATCGCGGCCATGCTCGTCATTGACGCCCTTAAAGCCATCAAGGTCAAGATACGCGACTGCGACGTTCTGACTCCGGCGCTTCGCCTGTGCCATGGCCTGCTGCAGACGATCTGCCAGCAAGGCACGATTGGGAAGGTTCGTCAGCAAATCGTAATGGGTTACATGCTCCAATTGCTGCGCATGCTTTTTCATCTGGGTAATGTCTGAAAAGAGCGCAATGTACCGTACCAGTTTGCCGCTCTCGTCGCGCACGCTGGTAATCGTCTTCATCTCGGCGTACACATCGCCGACCTTATTCCGATTCCATAGTTCGCCCGACCACTCTCCCTCTTGGACCAGCGAGCGCCACATGTTGGCGTAGAATTCCTCGCCGTGCAGGCCTGACTTCAGAATGCGGGGATTCTGGCCCAGCACCTCCTCACGCCCATACCCGGTAATCCGTGTAAACATCTCATTTACGTCGAGAATGGTGCCATTTGCATCGGTGATGACTATCCCTTCACGCGCGTTTGTAAAAACGCTGGCCGCCAAGCGAAGCCGTTCTTCCGTTTCCTTCTGCTTGGTGATGTCCTCTGAGAACAGGAGCACTCCACCGATCTCGCCCGCCCCGGTTTTCCATGGCTGGCTCCGTCGCCTTATCCATTGTGTCGAGCCATCCGCATGCTCCAGCAGCCCCTCATCAGCCGGCAGCACCTCTCCTGCCAGGGCCCGGCGGTGCTCCTCCTTCCAACCGTCATTAAGCTTGGGAAACACCTCGTAATGTGAATGCCCAATCACGTCGCGGCCAACCAGTGAATGGGTCTCAAGCCACCGACGACTCACCGCAAGATAATGCATCTCGCGATCAAGCATCGCCAGCGCCGCCGGCGCATGTTCAATGAACAGTTGCAACAGCTCCTTGCTCTCACGCAGCTCAATCTCATTCTGTTTGCGCTCGGTGATGTCCCTGATCGTCCCATGCATCTTCACCGGACGGCCATCGGCATCGAATTCCAGACGGCCAAGCCCATGCACCCAGCGCCGCGCCCCATCGGAGTGCCGGACGATGCGGTACTCCTTATCGAATGCTTTGCCCTCGCCAAGCACCTCGTTGGCAAAGTAGGAGGCCATCCTGCGGCGTTCGTCCGGGTGCACCAAAGCCGCCCATCCATCCACGCTTCGTACGTAGTCTTTGCCGATGCCGAATAATTGATCCAGCACTTCCGAACTGGTCCACATCCCGGTGTCGATATCCACCACATAGCTGCCCAGGCCGACAATTCGCTGCGACTCTTTGAGCGACTCCTCGCTCTCCCGCAACGCGGCATCAGCCAGCTTTCTCTCCGTGATGTCCTCGATTGTGCCAAAGATCTTGAGAGGCTCACCCTGCGCATTAAACTCCAGCCTGCCCCGACCATGCACCCAGCGCACCGCCCTGTCCGACTGGCGAATGATGCGAAACTCCCTGTCAAAAGGCCGGCGCTGGCCAATCACCTCGTCTACAAAATGGGCGACCATCTGCTCTTGTTCGTCGGGATGAACCAGGGCAACCCACCCCTCGATGTTCCGTACATAGTCCTTGTCGATGCCGAACAACTGATCCAGGACTTCGGAACTTGTCCATTCCCCGCGCCTGATATCCGTTTCGTAACTGCCAATCCCGGCAATCGTTTGCGCATCGCGCAGTGACTCTTCACTCGCGCGAAGTCTCGCATCGAACATCTTTTCCTGGGTGATGTCGCGCCCCACGCCAAACAGGCCAATGATCTCGCCATTGGGATCCCTCACCGGGTATTTGACGTTATCTACCCATCGCTCCTCGCCTTCCTCGGGCAGCATTGCCTGGGTTTCTCGAGTTACCATGTTCCCCGCGAGCGCCTCCGTCTCAAGCCTGTAAAACGCGTCTGCGTATTCTTCAGGGAAGAGATCGTAATCGGTCAGACCCACCACATTGCCGCAAAGGCTCTGAAACGCCATCAGCGTCACGCGATTCGCTGCTGTAAACACATGATTGCGGTTCTTGAAATAAAGCGCTTCGTTGACAATGTCCATCGTAGGGTCGATGGTGGTCAGGCTTTCTGGCGCACCTTGGCTCTCAAACTGGCTCTTCGCATCCTGAAGCCAGAGATCGACTGTCTTTGTTTGCACGTCATCGGCTGGTTTACGAGTGTATTGCCCGCAGACACACCGAATGCGCCCGTCAGCGTGCCTCAAGCGAAGATTAAATGCACCTGATTGATCGGGGGGCCTTGGAGAATACAGCATCTCGGCGATATCGCTGTCGCCGGGATGTATCAGGTCGCCAAAGATAACTCTTGCGGTGAGAAAATCCTCCGCACTGTAGCCCAGCAGCGCGTTCACGCCCGCACTCGCCGACAGCACTGTCAGTTGTTCGTCGAGCACGAAGCGGATTCTCGCTTGAACAGGGGGCCCAGTCATACACTTCCGGAATTTAATTGTGTCAAGTGGATACATGCCGATATTAGTTCATCGGCCAAATGGCTGGAAAGACAATCCTCGGGTGCCGACGATGTGGCCTTCCCAGACTGCAACAATGCCCCCCAGCTGGATGAGCTCTTCTATCAGGGCCCAAAACGTACCAAGACAAGCACTCATTATCCACGGGTTTTTGCTTGCCGTCCCAATTCGGACCAGCTTATCCACTCCGGCTCTTGGCATAATCGCACCTGGAGCAGTTTCTCCGTTCCCAATTCGGGAGCTACGTCGGAGACCTGCACCAGGAATTCCAGTTCAATGGTTTCAGAATCGGAATTCAAAACCCGAGGCAGTGCGTACGACCTGTGGGAGTAATCAAGAGTGACCAGCTATAGCCGTCAGGACGTGTTGCGCATCTTGCAGATCAGTTCCCACCAGTTACAGGGGTGGGAGAGAGCCGGACTCATCCCCCCGCAGCAGATCTACTCATTCCAGGATCTGGGCCAGCTGAGAATCTTTCGGGTGTTGCGCGAGGATGACGTCCCCGCAGCCTCCATCCGCGACTCAATCCTGGCCATGAAGGCCGTTTCAGGAATGACCAATCCGCTACTCGAGGCCAGTTTGGTGCGAACCGGAACGCGGCTCGCATTCCGCCACCATGGCTCCATGGTCGATCCAATTCGCCGCCAGCTCCTGTTCGACTTCGAACGATTCGACAGGTCTGCACAACAATCCGGCGCATCTTCATGCGCCCATCCGGCCACTCTCCGCAACCTGACCGAAGCCGGAACCCAAGTCATCCAGGAACGCTTCCTCGCCGCCGTCCAGGCCGAAGAGGCCGGCGAAAAGCAGCGAGCCATCACTCTTTACGAAGAAATCCTGCAGCTCGATCCGGATTACGCGCCTGCCAGTATTAATCTCGGCACCCTGCATTTTCATCTTCGCCAGTTCGAGCAGGCTGAAGAGTTCTACCGCCGCGCCACCATCTCAGATCCCGGCTACGTCCTTGCCTACTTCGATCTTGGAAACGTATTGGACGAGTTGGAGCGCCTGGATGAGTCAATCTCAGCCTATTGCCGCGCGGTGGCCCTCGCGCCTCGCTATGCAGATGCGCACTACAACCTTGCCCTCGCCTACGAGAGGAAAGGCCTTCACCGCCCGGCGTTGCGCCACTGGCAGTGCTATGTGCGCCTGGATAACCGGGGGCCCTGGGCCGATCATGCGCGCTCCCAGATCCGCAAGCTCCTCAGTCGCGAAAAACTTTCAATCGCCTCGCGTGCCGACCGGTTTGTCCCGCCCGGCAAGGGACGCGCAGCTTTGGCGCTGGTCGGTTAAACCGCAAACTCGAAAACAATGTTGAGTGGACGCGGGCCGGCATCGAAGCGCCGATCTGTCAGTAGCGCCGATCTCCTGATCGGCTGTCCTGGGGGCCTCCCGGCCCGCAGATACCTCGCCAGGTCGCAAAGTGACTATTGGCCGGGGTCTCGCTGGCGCGTCGCCTTCACGCCCGACAAGATCCCAATGCCAATCATCACAACCGCTCCCACCACGATCCAGTGCATGGGCATACGTACCAGGTGTGCGGCGTACGCCAGCCCAATGATGACGATTGCAAAACCGGCAGAATAAAGTCCGAACGACATGGGATCTCCTTGGCCGGTGATCGTGCGTTTTCACACAATCCGGCATACCACGTCAGCGTCGCATGGCCATCTTGGAGAGTCTGAGCAGTTCAGACCGGTGATGCGTTGGAGCGGAGAGTTCCCGCGCCCACTAAGCGCGGAATGAGCGAAAAACAAAGACAATTCCGGGTCAATTCAGGAAGTTTAAACGTCGTCAGCGTCGCTATATCTTCTGCGTCCGCTGCACGGCCCGCACACCGGCGACCCTGCGCAAACTAAGTACCATGCGGTTCAGATGCCGCACATCTTCGGCTTCAATCACGAACTCGATCACCGCTTCGCCATCGTCTTCATGGCGCATTTCCACGCCGCGGATGTTTGTATTGTCGTCGGAGATCACGGCGGTCAGTTCCTTCAACATGCCGGTTCGGTCATCGCAGAAAATCGTAATCTTCACCGGGTAACGCTGCGCCTTGCCCGCCGAATCGTCGCCTACCCGCGACCATTCCACGGCAATGCGGCGGTCGCTTTCATACAGGAGGTTTTGCACGTTTGGACAACTGCGCGCATGAACCGCCACGCCCTTCCCGCGCGTCACATAACCCACAATCTCTTCGCCGCGGATCGGATTGCAACAGCGCGCGCGATAGACCAGCAGGTCGTTCTGCCCCTCAACCTGCAGCGAGTCAGAGCCGGTCAGATGCAACTTGCGCACCGCATCCGACATGCCGGCCTCGCCACCTGATCCGGGCTTTGGTTCCGGAGCCGATTCGGTTTCGGCCAAATTGGCATGTCCAGGCACGAGCTTGTTCAGAATCTGGTGTGCCGAGTGCTTGCCGAGACCCAATGCGGCCAGCAAATCGGCTGCTGTGGCCACGCCGTACTCATTGGCAATGCGGCTCAGATCCTGGTCGTCGATCTGGTTCATCGGCACTTTATACTTGCGAGCCTCACGCTCTAGAAGTTTGCGGCCAATTTCAACTGCCCGGCGCCGCTGGTCTTCGTTCAGCCAGTGTTTGATCTTGTTGCGCGCGCGCGGACTCTTGACGAACGTGAGCCAGTCGCGGCTCGGCTTGTGGTCCTTTTGCGTGACGATTTCAACAATGTCGCCGGTGCGCAGTTTCGTCCGCAACGGCACCATGCGGCTGTTGACCTTGGCGCCCACACAGGTGTTCCCAACCTCAGTGTGGATTGTGTAGGCAAAGTCGATCGGTGTGCCGTCGGCCGGGACCACCACGACCTTTCCCTTGGGCGTGAAGGTGTAAACCTCATCCGGATACAGGTCCATCTTCAGGCTGGAGAGAAACTCGTTGGGGTCGGTCATCTCCTTCTGCCATTCCACAAGCTGCCGGATCCAATTCAGCCGTTCCTCGTCCCGGGCCGTCACCGCACCTTCGCCGGCCTTGTATTTCCAATGCGCCGCAATTCCTTCCTCGGCAATGCGATGCATCTCTTCAGTGCGTATTTGCACTTCAAATTGGTGGCCGCCTTCTCCCATCACGGTGGTGTGCAGCGACTGGTATCGATTCGCTCGCGGAATTGCAATAAAGTCCTTGATCCGTCCAGGCACCGGCCGCCACAGCGTGTGGATAAGCCCAAAAACCGCGTAACACGCCGCCACATCCTGCGTGATGACGCGTACCGCCAACAGGTCATACACCTGGTCGAAGGAGACCTTGGATCGCTCGATCTTCTGGTAAATGGAATAGAGCCGCTTGATGCGCCATTCCACACGAGCCTCGATGCCGTTTTCGCGCAGTTGCTCCACGAGCGTCTCTTCAACCCCACGCAGAAATTGCTCGCCCTCCGTGCGCCGCGCTTCAACAGCGGCTGAAACCTGCTCGAAGCTCACCGGGTCGGTGTAGCGAAATGCCAGGTCTTCAAGCTCGCCGCGCACTTTGCCCATACCCAGACGGTGCGCTAGGGGAGCATAAATATCCTGCGTCTCGCGGGCGATTGCCTCTTGCCGGTCCGGCTGCAGATGCTGCAGCGTCCGCATATTGTGCAATCGGTCTGCCAGCTTGATCAGCACCACCCGCACATCGGACACCATGGCCAGCAGCATCTTGCGGACATTCTCCGCCTGACGGTCCTCCCGGTTGGCAAACTGGATCTTGTCGATCTTGGTCACACCCTCGACGATATGCGCAACCTGGTCGCCAAACTCCTCCGCAATCTCATCGTTGGTCGCCGGGGTGTCTTCGACAGAATCGTGCAGCAGCCCTGCGGCAATGGACGTGGCATCCATCTTCATTTCCGCAAGTACTTCGGCTACCTCAAGGGGATGAATAATATACGGCTCACCTGAGGCGCGCATCTGGCCTTCATGGTGTTTCACGCAGAAGTCCCATGCTTTGCGGATCAGGGAAACATCTTCGTTCGGACGGTTCGTCTGTACGCGCCTGAGAAGCGCCTCAAAGCGATTTTCTACCTGGCGCGAATCAACAGCCAAGGAGCCGGCAGTCTGCTGGTCGTGGAGGCGCGCAGTCGTCTGCTTATCCCCTTCGGAGGGCAGAGACGAGCCTGGAACTTCCTCCGGTATGGTCTCCCGGACAGTCGCCATGCTTCATTATAGGCCTCTTCTGTTCCGGCCGCATGATTGAAGCGGAGTGCGCGTCCCCGCCCGAAAAGCCTTGGTGATGGAAAATTTTGCACAGAATTTCCAATTAAATGCTATGTGCGACTTACACAACTGTCGGTGCGCGCCGTCCCCCTTCTACGTGTCCCGAATCACATCCAGTCGATAACGAAACCGGAGTACTCTATCGGACTGGAGCAGACGTCCAGAATTGGAGAAGTTTATGCTAAAGAAACTGTTGATTACTGCATTGGCAGTGGGTTCGATTACAGGTGTTTATGCCGCCGCATCGGGACGCGCCGATCAGTCCACTTCCAAGGTCGTTGTCTCACTACGGCAAATCAATCCCGCGAATGGCGCGCAGATGTACGCGAGCTATTGCGCGTCGTGCCATGGCGCCAATCTGAAAGGAAACGGTCCAACCGCCACTGCGCTGAAGACCCCACCAGCTGACCTGACCCTCTTGAGCAGGAAAAACGGCGGCAAGTTTCCATCGGCCCATGTCAATTCAGTCCTCCTGTTTGGCTCCAGCATTCCGGCCCATGGCGCCGTCGAAATGCCGGTATGGGGGCCTGTCCTTGATAAGATGGACCAGGTCAACACCCAGGAAACGCAGCTCAGAATCAGTAATTTGAGCCGCTATCTGGAGTCGCTTCAGGCGAAGTAGGGACAGGCAGTCGGATTAGCCACGCTCCCTGGCTCAGCGCGCCTGGGCCCTGAGGGAGCAAATGGTCAAGCTAGCGAAGCCGCAGCCGAAAACGCCCGGAGTCGCGCATTCCGAAAAGGGCCCGTGCGGGGCACGTATCTCGCGCCGCGCTGCCGATCGTGTGCGCGCCGGCCACTTATGGGTCTATGCATCCGACGTTGAAGCCCTCAAGCTGCCCGCCGCCGACAACACCCCGCCTTCGCTCTTGCAGGTATCCGACTATCGCGGTCTCCTGCTGGGCACTGCGCTGTATAGCCCCAACTCGCAGATTGTGTTGCGGCTTATCTCCCGCCAGGCAGTCAGCGAATCGGAATGGCTCACTCTGCTCGAAGCAAGGCTCCGAAAAGCCATCGCCCGCCGCAGGCCTTTGCTCGATGAGCGCAATGATGCGTGCCGGCTTTGCTTTAGCGAAGCCGACGAATTGCCCGGTGTCGTGGTGGACAAATACGCAGGACTGGTGATTCTGCAGCTGTTGACCAAAGGACTTGATACCGTCGAAGCAAGAGAGACCTGCGTCCGTGTGCTGCGCGAGGAACTGTCTCCACAGGCAATTCTCGAACGCCCTGATCCGCGCATGCGCGAACTCGAGTCGCTGGCCGCGCCGGCGCTTGCTCCGCTCTTTGTCGCCGACGCGACCGTGTCCACTGCCACGAGTTTTCGGCTCAACGGCCTCGTATTTCAATACGACGCCAATTCCGGCCAAAAAACAGGCGCGTTTCTCGATCAGCGCAGCAATTATGCCGCCGCCGCAGGCTGGGCTCAGAAGCTTGAGCTTCAAGCCCGAAACGATGGCGGCAGAGCGCTCGACGTCTGCTGCTACCAGGGCGGCTTTGCTCTCCATCTAGCCCAAGACTTCCATCATGTCGTCGGCATCGACGCTTCCCGAGCCTCTCTCGAAGTTGCGGAACAGAATCTCGAGGCCAATCGCTCCCGCCTTGCGGCTCAAGTGGAGTGGGTGGAAGCCGACGCTTTTCAAATCCTCCGCGACTGGTCTGACGCGGCCGAGCGTTTTGACGCAATTGTCCTCGACCCGCCTGCCTTTGCGAAAACCACTCGGGCCGTTGAAGGCGCCTTGCGCGGCTACAAAGAGCTGAATCTGCGCGCGCTCAAAATGCTGCGGCCCGGCGGCCTGCTCGTTACGTGCTCCTGCTCGCACCACGTAAGCGCGGCCGACCTTGAAGCTACTGTTGCCTCCGCCGCTGCGGATGCCTCCCGCCGCGTACGCCTGCTTGAGCGCCGAGGTGCCGCACAGGATCATCCGGTAATCCTTAACCTGCCTGAGACCGAATATTTGAAATGTCTGGTTCTTGAAGTTGAGTAACTAGACTCTCGCCACCCGCGGCCCCACATGCCAAAGAGGGATGAGCCGCAACAACCACTCAAACCATGCACTGCGAGCTCTGATGGATACAATCTTCCGTTCGGGAGATGCAGGCTTCCGCATCTCTGCAAGAGTCTTCTTCACTTCGGCTCTCAGGGTCTCCGCCTCAAATGTGCACGAACGCAGATAGGCTGAGATTGTGAGCCCGGCCTCTGCCGCCCGCACCTTCAGTTGCTCGCAGTCACCCTCGCTCATCCTGATCGTGATACTGGCGCACTTCTTGCCACTTCGATTCACTGCGAAATGAGCGTGGCTTGAATTTACTGAACGGTCATCCAACCCATTCGAATCAACTGGCTCTGCCTCCGTCTTGGCTGACGTAGCCGGGGCGCCCCTGCGTGCTCCACAACTACGGCAGGTCTGCGTCTCGACCGAATGCGCGAGATCCCCGTTCCCAGGCATTCCCGGCTTATAGCGAGCATGTGCGCGAAGAGCGCTCTCGTAGCTCAGCGTTGCCACGTCGTCGGCAAGATCGTCAACACTCCACGCGGTTGCGGGGCTTGGATCTGGAGATGTCAGCGACGCCAGCAACCCTGCGAAGCTGGACGACGACGGAGGGAGCGAGGACCATCCTCGGTCTGAAGAAATACCGCTGTTGCTCGCGTGATCGGCTGCAGCCTGCTGCATGGCTTCGAGAATAGAAGATGCTCACACCAAGACCAGGATCGAATTGTCTGGAAAGCCAACTTGTGATTCCCGAAAAAGGCGACGGACCGATCATTCCCGAAATGGATCGTAAGGAAAACGCCATCTCGAACTGTGCCAGGATCCTACCCCGCAGGCCAGTTTGAACCAGTCGGACAGGCAAGGACGCGACCAGGCAGGCTCAACAATTGCGTTACGTCTTCAGCTGGCAGAGGCCGCGCGAAGAGGAATCCCTGCCCAAAGCGGCAGCCCAGGTCGCGCAGCAAATGATACTGCTCGCAGGTCTCGATACCCTCCGCCACCACGTCCATGCCGAGCACCCTGGCTAACTCAATTATGGTCCTCACAATCTGCAGCGGCTGATCGCCATCCGTCATGCGGCCCACGAACGAGCGGTCAATCTTGATCACATCGATCGGAAATGAATGAAGGTAGCTCAGCGAGCTGTAGCCAGTGCCAAAGTCGTCCATCAGCAACGAAACTCCAAGCCGGCGCAGACTCCCAAGCACTTCCAGTGCCGTTCGCATATCGGGAATCAGGCTCGACTCAGTCATCTCCAGTCCAAGTTGCCTGCTGGAAATGCCCGACTGGCGTAGCAGTGCCTCCACATGGTCGGCGAGGCCTTCACGCGAAAACTGGCGTGCCGATAAATTGACGCAGACTCTCAACGTGTGGCGGGCAGGATCGTCGAGGCACCACTTTTGGATCTGCCGGCAGACCTCCTCAAGTCCCCAATCGCCAATGGGCAGGATCATTCCGTTGTCTTCCGCTAAAGGGATAAAATCTGCAGGTGAAATCAGTCCACGCTCAGGATGATTCCAGCGAATGAGAGCTTCCAGGCCGACAATCCTCATCGTCGCGAGATCAATTTCCGGCTGGTAGTAGAGCTCAAACTGGCCTTGATCCAGTGCACGGCGAAGATCCAGCTTGCTCGGCCACTTCCTCGAACCTTCAACCGCTGGCCGAGACGGCCGCGGCCGCTCAGCTTTTTTGTAGCGATTCCGCAGCCTCCGCAATTCCAGCAGACTCGCCACCATCTCAGCAAGACTCTCGAGCATCTGCAACTCGTCTCGAGCCATGCTCCGCCGTGCCTGGCACCCAAAGATCGTCAGCGAGCCGAGAATCTTGCCTTCTGCTGAGCGCACCGGAACACTCGCGAACGATGCCACATCCATTCTTCTCAACCTCATTCGGCGTTCAGCGAGTTGCGCCTCTTTTGAGATATCGGGGACCACGATCGGTCCATCTTCGGCAAGCACCCGCTCGAAGACCGACCCCTTCCTCGGCAACTCGCGCACTGCCTCGCCCCAGTACGACTTGATCCAGTACCGGCTTGCATCGCCAAACCCAAGCAGCACTGTGTCGGCTCGGAAGTACTCGGCACAGAGACGCGTGACTGCGTCAAAGCTTGATTCCGCTTCCGTGTCCAGAATCGCCGTCGAAGCCAGTGCACACAACCGCGCTTCCTCCTCCGGCCCTTCGATTTGGCTCACTTCAACTTCCGTCGCTGACATTTTCTCCCGACTCCCCAGCGTGTCGGCTACCTGGGTCCAAAAGACCCAAACTAACCCTGCTCTCTCCCGGGAATTTCACCCATCGTAGGCAGACAAGGACTTCCGCCGAACCTGACACGCAGGTTCCATACCTTTCCTATCGGAAGAATGCCAAAGGACATGAGGTTACGCGGAAACGATCCGGTCGAGTACCGGGTCGGTTACCTTACGGTCTGTTAAAACGACCTGAGTTAGCGATTCCTACTTGTGTTTGTCCGCCTGTCCGGTTTCCGTCCAGAGGAACGTGAGCTGATCCGCGTCATCCTGGATTTGCTGGTCCACGCTCACGCCGGCCGAGTGCCCGCCCGCCAGGCTGTAATGCAGAAGCACCGGGCGGCCGCTAGACGAAGCCGACTGTAAAAGCGCGGTCATCTTGCGTGCATGAAGCGGATCCACGCGCGTATCGCTATCGCCGGTAAAGAACATCACCGCCGGATAGGCCGTGCCCGGCTTCACATTCTGATAAGGCGAATATTTCAGCAGGTAGGGGAACTGCGACGCCTTGTCGGACGAGCCGTACTCCGTCACCCAATAAGCACCCACAAGGAACTTCTGGTAGCGCAGCATGTCGAGCAGCGGGTAGCCGCACCACACCGCTGAGAACAACTCCGGCCGCTGCGTGATGGCCGCTCCCATCAAGAGTCCGCCGTTCGAGCGGCCCGTGATGGCGAAGTGCTGCGGTGACGTGTATTTATTCGCGATCAAGTACTCCGCCGCCGCAAACCAGTCGTCGAAGACATTCTGTTTCTTCTCAAACATGGCCTGTTCGTGCCAGTGCTCTCCATATTCGGCACCACCCCGCATGTTCGGCAGGGCAAACCATCCGCCCTGTTCGAGCCACCATGCCCACTGTGGGTTCCATACCGGAAGTTCGGGAAGGTTGAACCCACCATAGCCAGTCATCAGCAGCCGCTCTGTCCCGTCCTGCTTCAGGCCCTTCTTCCCGGCGATGAACATGGGAACAGTGGTCCCGTCCTTCGACTTGTAGAAGACCTGCTTGATCTCATACTGGCTCGAGTCGAACGGCACCTTGGGCTGGAAAAAGACATCGCGTTTCCCGGTCGTCGTATCGAGCCGATAGATCGTCGGCGGCAGGATGAATGATTGAAATAAAAAAAAGCCGTATCGATCTGTTGTCCGCCCGCCCAAACCTGAGGCAGACCCAATTCCGTCGTAGTCCACCGTTCCTATTTTTTTGCCTTCAAGCGAGTACACCGTGGTTTCGGTGTTCACGTCCTTCAGGCGGTCCACATAGATTTTGTCGCCCACAATCGACCAGCTATCGATCACGTTTGACCCCTCTGGCACGATGGTCTTCCAGTTGTCGGGCATGATGCCCGGGTCTGCCTGCATAACGGTTCCGTTGGGCGCCTTGTAGTCCGTCTTCACGTACCAGGCTCCCTTGGCGTAGTCCGCTGAAAATCTCGAATCAAGGCCCCAGACCAAGACCTCAAAGGGCGAATCTGGTTTCTTCATGTCGCGATAAACAATGTCTTCGCGTTTTGCTGGGACTCCTCTGCCGATCCCCACTACAAGGTAGCGGCCATCGTCGGTAAAATACGCCCCGAACAGGTCATTGCCCGTTAGCGGCTCGCCCCGAAACTCGCGCCCGAAGATGAGCGTGTCCCGCGAATTGCGCTGTCCCAGCACATGCTGGTACAACAGTGTCCCCTCCCTGTTGTTGCGCGCGTAGTAGACGCTTGCCCCGTCCGGAGCGAACACCACACTGAAGTAGCGTGCCGTCGGCAACTCATCTTCAAGCGGCTTGCCCGTCGGCACGTTCAAAATGCGAACGCTCCTCTCGTCGGCCCCGCCATGTTGCACTGAATAAGCCAGCAATTTGCCGTCGCGTGAAACATCCTCAATGCCTACGGACAGATTCGTGTCCGTACTTAGAACCGCCGGATCCACCAATCGTTGGTCCTTGCCGGTCCAGCCGTGGCGCACATAAATGGAATACTGCTGTTCGCCTGCCAGCCGCTTCCTGAAGAAGTAGCTCTCGCCGCGCTGCAGAGGAGCGCCGGCCGCGGAAACATTTTCCAGCTCATCCAGATCGTCAACCACCTGCGAGCGGATACTCGCCTGCTTCAGGTAGCGGCCGGTATAGGCGTTCTCCGCGGCGATAAACGCCCGCGTCTCCGGGCTTTTTGCGTCTTCAAGCCAGCGATAATTATCGACTATCTTCGTCCCGAAGTAGTCGTCAGTCACAGGATTGGTATCCACCACGGGTGGCGCAGGCAGTGAGATTCCCCCGCGCCCGTGAATCGTCTGTCCCACTCCATTTGCCAAAGCCACCGTCAAAAACACACCCGCCAATCCAAAGCTCCGCCCCATGAAACGCCTCCCGAGCGCCCGTGATGAACTATGGACAGAATACCCGCTTGGGTAGCGGATTGTGACCACGTTCCCCTCGCCTGCGATGCCATCCCGGTAAAATCAACACCAGTGGCAGACGTGTCCCAGTCTCATCCCTCTCGTCGCTCGCGGTGGACGCGTGGCTTTAACCTGATGCGCCCTTCCCACGCGCATTCGGTTTTTTCCGCCACCGTCGTGCTCATGGTCTCCACATTCCTGTCGCGCATCATTGGCCTTGTCAGGGTCAAATACATCATGCTGCTGTTTGGCAGCGGAGTGGCGGCAGATGCTTTCAACGCCGCTTTTGTTCTGCCCGACACCATTTCCTACTTCCTTGTGGGTGGCGCCGCCTCCATCACATTTGTCACCATCCTCACGCGCTATCGCGAATCTGGCCGTGACGCGGAAGGTGAGCGCTCCCTCTCCGTCATCCTCACCACCATGTACCTGGTACTGGGCGCTGCCATCGTTCTCGCTGAAATCTTCGCACCCTGGTATGTTCAATGGTGGTTCAACGGATTTGACCCGCAAAAAGCCGCACTCTGCATCAAGCTCACGCGCATTCTTCTGCCCGCCCAGTTGTGCTTCTTTGCCGGCGGCGTCTTCGGCGCGGTCTTGTTGGTTCGCAAGCAATTCAGCGTGCAAGCCGTGGCGCCACTCATCTACGGCCTTGGCACGATTGTCGGCGGCATTCTGCTCGTCAGCCGCATCGGCGTCTCTTCGCTTGCCCTGGGAACGGTAGCTGGCGCAATCTGCGGCCCCTTCCTGCTCAACTGGTACTTTGCCAGGCGAGTTGGCGTTCGCTACCGCATCATCCTCGACTGGAAAGACGAAGGACTGCGTGAATGGTTCCAACTCTCGCTCCCCTTAATGGTCGGTGTTTCATTGGTCACCGTCGACAATTGGATCATTGGCCACTTTGCCTCGAAGATCGGCGGCGCGGTCTCGCTGATGAGTTACGCCAAGCAGCTCTTCACAGCGCCTATGGCCATGCTCGCGCAGGCAGCGGGCGCTGCCTCCATGCCCTTCTTTGCAAGTCTCTGGACCCAGGAAAAGCGCTACGATTTTGCCGTTGGTGTGGCCGATTCAGTTTCGCGCGTCGCCGCCCTCAGCCTGCTTGCCGCTTCGGGTATGGTAGCTCTTGGCCGACCCGCCATTGATCTGGTCTTTACAGGCGGACGCTTCACGGCAGCCGACTCGCGCGAATGCGCTGCCTACTTCGCCATCTTCTCTATCTCCATGTTTCTCTGGTCGGCGCAGGCCATTTATGCGCGCGCCTTTTACGCCGCCGGCAACACCATCACGCCCGCCATCGCCGGCACCGTCGTCACTGTGGTCTCCTGGCCCATTTACCTCGCGTTATTCCATTGGCAGGGTGCCATGGGTCTGGCCATCGCATCGGACGTCGGCATCGCCATGCAGACCCTCACCATCGCCCTGCTGCTTCATCGGGGTCACATGGTTTCGCTGGCCAGCCTTGATTTTGTTGAGCTGGGCCGCTGTCTGCTCGCCGCCGCCGCAAGTTGTGCCGCATCCTGGGCCACCGTCTGGGCCGCGGACAGCCTGTTTCTCCACTTGCCCAGCGTTGCCTTGCTCCTCCAAACGCGCGGATCCGATCTTCTGGTCCTGGTTGCAGGGTCGGCGGTTTGGCTGGCCGTCTGCATAGCCACCCTTGAAAAATCCGGGTCGGCCCTGCCCCGCGTAGCCATGAAACGACTCGGATTGGCGTGAACCGATCTCAGCCCAGCCCCAATCGCGTCTAAATCCTTCCCGAAGCACCAAAGGACAAACGCCTCCGCGAGCGCGGAGGCGTCTATCCTGGATTGCCTTTTCTAAAGTGCAACCGTTGCCGGACTACTGAACGGGATGGGCCGTTTCCTGCATCATTGCAGCTGCAGGAACAGTATTAACCGGCATCGGCTTGCCTTCGGGCTTGCGGATGTCGATGCCGCCCTTGAAGAACGCGCCATCCTCAATGCTGATGCGCGCTGCGGTCACGTCCCCGCTCAGTGACCCTTCCGCGCGGATATCCACCCGGTCGGTCGCCGTCACGTTGCCCCGCACCTTGCCAAGCACCACGATTTCTCGTGCGGTAATGCTGGCCGCCACCTGGCCATTGCGGCCTACCGTGACGCGGTTGCCGGGAAGATTGATGCTTCCCTCGACCTTGCCGTCGATATAAAGCGATTCAGAGCCGTTGATCTCGCCCTTGATGAACAGGCCCTTGCCGATCGTCGCCTGATCGCCGGTCACTGCGGCGGCCGGACGGCTTGCAGCTTCGAACACCGGAGCCGGCGTTGATGGACGGGCCGGTTCCGGGTTGGGGGTGGGATTCGCTGGTCCAGTCTGAGTGGGTTTCCACATTGCGCTCAAGGTATTTCCTTTTCTGTCCTAAGGGACGGGGGGATTCCAAGGCAGGGCCATCGCCGAGTGCCCCTAAAAATCTTAAGAATGCCAACTGCCGAAAAATCTCAATAGTACGAACACTTGCGGCCACGCACGGTCTGAATTCCCGCAGCGGTCCGTTCAAACAAATCCATTGCCGCTATTCTAAGGCCATTCCCGGTAACTGCACGAGTACCTTGGTAACCCAACTTTGTCCAGTCGTCCCAAATTGGCTTAACCGCATCCGGCTTGCTACAGCGGTTTCGATTCTACTCTTTACTGAAACGTAGACGCCAAGTGGCATTTTTCTTAAGAAAATGCCACCTCGCATGAACTTCAAATCGCAGCACTTGAATCGAAACCGCTCTCATAGCCTACTCTAAACCTATGACCGATCGTGAGCTGGTGACGCGGATCGCACGCTCTGCCGGTGGCAAGGCCGGATACAAACAACTTGTCCGCGAATTGGGCCTCGCGGGTGGGCGGGAACGCCGCTTGCTTTTGGAGCAGCTCGCTCGGCTGACCGTGCGCGGTCAGCTCGCCAAGCTCGACCGCGAGCATTGGAGCATCCCCAGGCCGCTGGGTACGCGGGACAACCTGTCGGCCGGACGCCTCGATCTGCATCGCGACGGCTTCGGCTTCGTCCGTCCCAACGCTCGCCAGCAGCAGGGGAGCGACGATATCTTCATCCCTCCCAACGAGATCAATGGTGCCATGCAGGGCGACCAAGTGCTGGTTGAAGTGGAACCGCCTAAGGCTGACGGACGTCGTCAGGGAAGGATTGTTCGCGTCCTCGAACGCAAGAATCCAACCGTCGTCGGGGTGTTTCACTATGCCCGCTCCGATCGTGCCTTGGGACATACCGTTGTCCCCTTCGACGAACGCATGACACAGCACATCGTCATACCCGCCGGGCAGGAGCTGCCAGACGCCAGCGTCCCCGCTTCGTCCCACCGTGTATTGGGCTCTGAGGCCATTTCAGCGGCAACCCACGCAAACCTCGAGGGGCTGGTCGTCGACGTCGAGATCACCAGTTGGCCCACCCCGACACGCCCCCCGGTTGGACGTGTCATTGAGGTTTTAGGCTCGCCCGACGACTTCGGCGTCGATGTCGAGATGATGATCCGCAAGCATCAGCTGCCCCACATCTTTCCTGAAAGTGTGTTGGCTGAGGCACGGCGGGTGGCTCATCTTGACTCGGCTGAAGC
Organism: uncultured Acidobacteriaceae bacterium; assembly: GCA_963820245.1. Lineage (GTDB taxonomy): Bacteria > Acidobacteriota > Terriglobia > Terriglobales > Acidobacteriaceae > Telmatobacter. The sequence continues at coordinate 107,324 of CAWFZC010000014.1, forward strand.
CGATAGCCGCCGCGATTTTCGCGCGGTTCCCATTGTCACCATCGACGGTGAAACGGCTCGCGACTTCGACGACGCAGTTCTGGTCACCACGCGGGATGATGGCGGTTATGAACTCCAGGTTCATATTGCCGACGTCGCCGAGTACGTTCACGCGGGCACCGATCTGGATCTCGAAGCGCGTCTGCGCGGAACCAGCGTCTATTTCCCCGATCGCGCCATTCCCATGCTCCCCCAGGAGCTCTCAACCAACATCTGTAGCCTGCGCCCGCAAGAAGATCGCTTAGTCCTCAGCTGCATCATGCAACTCGACGCCAATGGGCGGATTGAAAGCTACGAAATCGTCGAAGGCGTCATCCGTTCCGTCGCCCGCATGACCTACACAGAAGTACATGCCATCCTCGAAGGAGCCGTGCAAGTCCGGGCACAGTACGAATCGTTGGTGCCCGGCTTTGAGCGAATGCGCCACCTGGCCGGCTTGATGAACAAACGCCGTGAAGAGCGTGGCTCCATCGACTTCGACCTGCCTGAGCCCGTCATCGAGTTCGACGAACAAGGCCAGATGCGCGGCGTAACCAAGTCGGAACGCACCTGGGCCAACCGAATCATTGAAGAATTCATGCTCGCTGCCAACGAGTGCGTCGCCACGTGGCTTGAGGACCTCGGAGTTCCATCCCTCTATCGCATTCACGAGAAACCCGAACCACGACGCGTCGTCCAGTTTGAAGAGCTGGCTGCCAGCTTCGGCTATTCGCTAGGCCTCGGTGCTCTGCCCGTTAAGAAAATCGTCATGCGTGGCGATCGCCGCGACGCACGCGGTCAAGGGCGTAACCCACGCCAGCACGAAATCCCTGAAGACATTCCAGTCACGCCCCGCATGTACCAGAAGCTGGCCGCGCGCATTGAGGGCAAGCCTGAAGAACGAATCCTCAGCTACCTCATGCTTCGCTCGCTCCGCCAGGCCCGCTATTCAGAGATCAATGAAGGACACTTCGCTCTAGCCGCCCCCACCTACACGCACTTCACTTCGCCCATCCGCCGCTACCCCGACCTGATCGTGCATCGGATAGCAAAGGCACTCCTCCGCGAAGGCGTACCCGGCGAAGGAACGGTAGAACAAGGCCGCCACAGTTCCCCGTGGACGCACCCCAGCGAGGGCGCGGTACCCCATCGACCCAACGAACACCGGGTTTCCCATCCCCCCAACGAGTCCCGGGTGCCCCCGGTCTCGCGTCTGAGACCGGGGAATGGAAAATTCCTGGGAGAACCACCCATCCCCGAGCAGGAACTCGCTCAAATCGCGGAAGAAACAAGCCAAACCGAGCGCCGCGCCGCCGAGGCCGAACGCGAATTAGTCGAGTGGAAGAAGGTTCGCTTCATGCAGGACCGTGTGGGCGAGGAATTCGCCGCACTGGTCCTGAACCCCGCCAAATTCGGCCTCTTCGTGGAGCTCACCGATCTCTTTGTCGAGGGCCTCGTTCCCATCGACTCACTGCGCGACGACCGCTACACCTGGCGCGAGAACACCCATGAGATCATCGGCGAACGCAATGGCCGCCGATTCCGTGCAGGCGACCGCGTGCAGGTCATTCTCGACCGCATCCTCGCCCAGGAACGCAGGCTGCAATTCTCCATCGTGCAAGAAGGCATCCCGCTCACAGGCAAGCCCGCTCCAAAGTCTTCGCCAAAGGGAAAGAAGAAGCGGAAGATCGACTCAATTCCACAGAGCAGAAGCAGGAAAAAACCGCCCAGAAAAGGGAAGCGGCGCTAGAGTCCAATTACAAAGGACTCGCAACGCCGCCGTTTGAGTTCGTTCTAGCTTCCGGCCTGCTTCGCCGCAAGATCGCCGATCACCGGCAACTTGTAGCGCTCCCCATTGACGGCTTTCACCACGCAAAGCACCCAGATCAGGAACCATGCAAGCCAGATGAGCCGCGTGATCATCAGGAAGAAGAACATGCCAAACATCACGCTGAACACCGCCATGAAGCTCAGCGCAATGTAGAAAATAATCGCCGCGATATTCAAAAAAATCGACTGCCACGCGTGAAAGCGCACAAATGGGCTGGCGTTGTAAGGCGGCAGAGCCAGGAACACGATCGCAGGGACAATGGTCACATACGCCAAGGCGCCGGCGGCATTATCCGTTAGTCCAACTTGATTCGTTTCAGTCACGATCACTCCTTCTGCGGCCGAAGCGCACCGCTCGCTTGTCAATCCCTGACTGCGAGCCTTGTTCTTCCATGCCCCTCTGTCTCGAGGATCGGTGATTAAATCCCAGCCTGCTTTGCTGCCAGCGGGCCAAGGATCGGAACAACAAACTTTCCACCCTGAAACGCCTTCAGGATGCACAGGATCCACACCACAAAAAGCGTCAGCGATCCCACCGCGAAAACGAGCCATCCGAGGATAGGAATGATGGCGACGAGGCTGATGGCGAACCAGGCGATCCCGAGGAAAAGGGACTGCCAGGCATGAAAGCGTATCGTCGAGTTCTGGTTGTATGGCGCGACAACCAGAAAGATGATCGCGGGCACGATTGTGATATACGCAAGGCCTGATGCGGCCGTATCGCTGAGACCACTCTGAGTAGCTTCTTCAGTCATGTCTTGCTCCTTTGGATTTGAGACCTGAATTGTGGAATAGGGTATTGCCCACTCAAAGCCGGTTGCACTGATGGGGAGCAGATTCCGGCCACGGATACGCCGAAAGGCGTGACGTGAGAATGACATAAGAGAATTCACAAAGCAACGCATTGTCAAGTAAAAATTCCAATCCGTTTCATGCCGCCCGGTCGGCCACGACCTGATTTGAAGCTCTGAAAGACCCTCCCCTGGCCCTCGAATCCGGTCAATCCAATACAATGACTGGAGGAGCTCAAAGCATGGCACATACCGTATTTTGCGTGCGCAATAAAAAGGAAATGGAGGGCTTGGACGAACCGCCCTTCGACTCCGAGTTTGGTCAAAAGATCTACAAGAACGTATCGAAAGCTGCGTGGGCCGAGTGGGTCGACCGGCAGAAAATGCTGCTCAACGAATACCGCCTCCAGCCCTGGACGCCTCAGGCACAGCAGTTCCTGGTCGAGCAGATGGAAGAGTTCTTCTTCGGCACAGGCTCGGCCCTGCCATCAGAGTTCGTTCCCCCCACGCACTGAACGGACAGTCGCATGTTCCGGGTCTCTGCCCAGTGTTTTGGGGCGACCCAGAGCGCAAGTCCAGCCAGTCCAACTGGTGTAAACTAAATCAGACCCCGTAGCCGGCTCCCTCGAGCCGGCTGCATTGTGTCGGGACGTGGCTCAGCCTGGTAGAGCACTCGCTTGGGGTGCGAGGGGTCGGGAGTTCAAATCTCCCCGTCCCGACCATTTAATTACTCCGAAACATCTCCATTTAGCAGTGCTTTCGTGACCGACCCACGAAGCACCCCAATAGCATTTGCGCAGCAAATGCGCACCTATCTAGCCTGCGAGGGGTGCGAGGCAAAGCCGAGCCATTCGGGAGTTCAAATCTCCCCGTCCCGACCATTTAATTATTCCGAAACATCTCCATTTAGCAGTGCTTTCGTGACCGACCCACGAAGCACCCCAATAGCATTTGCGCAGCAAATGCGCACCTATTTAGTCTGCGAGGGGTGCGAGGCAAAGCCGAGCCATTCGGGAGTTCAAATCTCCCCGTCCCGACCATTAAATTCCCCCTCTAGATTGAAGTTCAATGGAGCACGCATTCTCAGCTCCCGACCGCGGAGCACCCCAATAGCATTTGCGCAGCAAATGCGCACCTTTTTAGCCTGCGAGGGGTGCGAGGCAAAGCCGAGCCATTCGGGAGTTCAAATCTCCCCGTCCCGACCATTTAATTACTCCGAAACATCTCCATTTAGCAGTGCTTTCGTGACCGACCCACGAAGCACCCCAATAGCATTTGCGCAGCAAATGCGCACCTATCTAGCCTGCGAGGGGTGCGAGGCAAAGCCGAGCCATTCGGGAGTTCAAATCTCCCCGTCCCGACCATTAAATTCCCCCTCTAAATTGAAGTTCAATGGAGCGCGCATTCTCAGCTCCCGACCGCGGAGCACCCCAATAGCATTTGCGCAGCAAATGCGCACCAATCTAGCCTGCGAGGGGTGCGATGCAAAGCCGAGCCATTCGGGAGTTCAAATCTCCCCGTCCCGACCATTAAATTCCCCCTCTAAATTAAAGTTCAATGGAGCACGCATTCTCAGCTCCCGACCGCGGAGCACCCCAATAGCATTTGCGCAGCAAATGCGCACCTATTTAGCCTGCGAGGGGTGCGAGGCAAAGCCGAGCCATTCGGGAGTTCAAATCTCCCCGTCCCGACCATTAAGATCAGTCAAGCAGAGGGCGGCCTACGGGGCCGCATTTCTGTTTTAAGGTGAATATATTGGAGGGCTGGCGTGACTGATGAAAGCAATAGCTCCGGCTTGTCGTTTGGGCGGCAGGTCTATATTGCTGGGATGCGCGTGTGGTCGGAACCTGTTTCAGGCACGGGCGTGTTCCTGTTTCAGGACCATCTTGGATCGGTGCGGGTGACGGGAACCTCTTCAGGCACGCTCGACGATGACATTGACAACCTTCCGTTCGGCTACCAGTACGCAAACTACGGGACTGCCTCAGCGAACCATTACCGGTTTACCGATGACGAGAGCGACGACGCGCAGAGTTCCACCGAGTATGCCGTGTTCCGGAATCTCGATCCGTGGATGGGCAGGTTCAATCGGCCTGATCCTTACGGCGGGAGCACGGACTTTCAGAATCCTCAGAGTCTGAACAGATATCCGTACGTCATGAACCAGCCGTCGATCTTTTTTGACCCGTTTGGGCTAATGACACTCCCACCGCCCGGTCCTCCCATTGGAATCTGGTACCCTACCCCTCCTCCACCGAATTGTCCACAGGTCGGGACAGGTGGAGGAATCCATCCCATGGCAGGCTGCGGTGGTGGCGGAGGAGGAGGCGGTGGTGGCGGAGCTGGCAGCGGTAAGAATCTGCCATGTCTTGCTGGCTCCGGACCGCTTCAGGCTGGGCAGTCTCGGTGCGCCCCAAATAACACTCAATCCGATCCATATCCGAAGCGTCTCTTTGGTACACACTGGTGTGGTCCCGGAGGTGCAGGTCCGACAGTCAACCAACTCGATGCTGCCTGTAAAGCTCACGACGAATGCTACGACCGTTTAGGGTATTCGCCGTGGTCAAATCTGTCACTCATTCAAGACCCCGGACTTCAAGCATGTAATCAAGCTTTGTGCGACGCCGCAGCGAAGTCCTCTGACCTTGGAGCTACTCGCGTTCGCCTGTATTTTTCTATCATCCCTAAGGACTATTGCAGGTAGCAGAAACCAGGAGCAGAACAATGAGACGCAAGGTGGCCCTTTGGGCAATCATCGGTTTTCTTATGCCGTTATTTTGGGGCATAACATCATTTGTTTTGTTCAGTGCTAAAGGGACCTGGACGACTGCCTATTGGTACTTGGTGTATGCTACATGCCCATTTTGGTTGCTGCCAGGGTTAGCGGGTGAGATTCTCATGCCCGTGCTGAATGCAGTGCTCTATGGAACTCTGGCCTACTTCTTTCTACGCGTGAAGAAGGAGAATGCTGAATCGTGAAGCCGCCTGCCGAGCTTGTAACTTGGCGGGGCTCTCAGGCATTATTGCCCCAAATAACCCGGTGGTGCCAAAACCGTCTGATCCTATCCTGAAATATGCTCAGTGCTCCGCTCAAGTCACGAGCAAAGCGGAAAAGGGCGGGTTTATCACGGAAATTGCTTCGGGTGTCAGCTTAGGAAATTTGGTGGTGGGCTGCTTTTACACAGGACCGTTTATTGGGCAATGTGAAGGCGGTGTCGCTGTAGTCGAGTTGCTGGTTTCTGTAGTGAATTTCGGCGCGGAACGGACGTCGATTTGGCAAGGTGAGACGGCGTGTATGCAACAGCAATAGCGCCAACCTCAGAATAGGAGAGATCTCCATGTCGTATAAAGGTCGGGCGGCTATCGTTCTCATACTGGCGGTTGCTTTTTCCTTGGTACTAATTTGGATGGCTTTTAACCAGCAGGCCGCCTCAAGCTTCTGGGGGAACCCGCTGGCTATAGGAGCAATCCTGATCCTATGTGTTGCCCCAATCTATCCTTTGTACCGGACGCTCAAGAGAAGGTCGGCAATCTCTGCAGTGGCAATTTTGTTGTTGATAGGTGCACTGATATCTGGGTTGGTTTACTTGATTGGAACTCTTGTTTTGCACCTGGAAGGCACTTGGGTCACTGTGGCGTCTACGTCATGTACAGGCATGATCTTAGCGAGTTGCGTTTTACTTATCTGGAATGGGTTTGTACGAAAAAATAGGTAGACGGGCAAGGTAAGATCATTTCTGACAAACACTTGGCGGTTGACTCCGGTCTCGTGACCTTTCTAAGCCCTGATGAGGGCGCCTCCGGTACCTCGCATTTGAGGACCGGGGAAGAAAGACGGTACGCGTGATCCAGCCCAGCGACCTAAGCGCAGTCCCTG
>CAWFZC010000015.1:0-7274 GCA_963820245.1 uncultured Acidobacteriaceae bacterium
CCTCGCAATGTAATAGAGAAAACGGCGTAAATGGGGAAACGGCAACTTAGCGCAAATGCAACAACGGCCTGAGAATCGCTTCTCAGGCCGCTGCCGGTGAACTGTTGGGATTGGACTGGAGGCCTTCGCGCTGTCGCGAGAGCCAGAGCCATGACGTGGAACCCGTTACCGGATTCTTGCAGGACTTACCTGGGAGCTGGGGCGCAAGGGCCTCAGGCCTCAGTCACCTCACGTACGATGCAACTGGAACAATCAAATCTCATAGGCTGGATCATCCTCCTTTCCCGTGTAAGCAGAAAGTACCGTGAAATCGGGAGGCACGTCAAGGGGGACGCCGGTTAGCTAAAGGGCTGCTAAAGCTCTACCATTCCTCCAGAGTGACCTTCCCATCGCGGCCGAGCACAGAGTGCTTTTGAAAGTTGAGGTCATCGCGCCTGGGGTGGTCGTTGCGGAAGTGCGCGCCGCGGCTCTCAGTGCGGGCAAGGGCTAAAAGAAGAATCGCGCCGGCAACACGGCTGAGCGATTGCGCCTCGGCTAGGCGGCGGCTGAAGTTGCCCCGATCTGCGATTTCGGCGAGAGCGGCGTCGATAGCGGCGTGGAGTTCGAGGCCGCGGTGCAGAGTTTGTACGTCGCGCAGCAGCCCGGCGTTGGCCCACATGTTGGATTGGAGCCGAGCGGTCAGCTCTTCGACCTGGGCCTCTTCGCTTGCTGTCAACGATTTGGGGGAAGCTTGAGGCGCTTCCAGCGGCAGGAGCGGCAGGTTGCAAGCGAGCATGGATTGGGCGGCGCGTGCACCGAAGACCAGCCCTTCAAGCAGCGAATTCGAAGCCAGGCGATTGGCGCCATGCACGCCCGTGCAGGCAGCTTCCCCGGCGGCGTACAGACCGGGGAGCGAGGTTTGGCCGGCGAGATCGGTCTTGATCCCACCCATCAAGTAGTGGGCCGCGGGGCGGACCGGAATCAGGTCGCGCGCGAGATCCAGAGCGTAGGGGGCGAGAAAAGCGGTGATGCCGGGAAAGCGCTCGTGGAGGTTGACGCCCGTGACGTGGCGCATGTCGAGATGGACGAGCTGCGCGCTGCCGTCCACGGCGATGCCTTCACGGGCGATGGCGCGGGCCACCACGTCGCGCGGAGCGAGCTCGAGCAGCGGATGGTAGCGCTCCATGAAGCGCTCGCCTCGTTGGTTGCGCAGATATGCGCCTTCGCCGCGAAGTGCTTCAGAGAGCAGAAAGCGCGGAGCACCGGGGAGCGACAATGCGGTGGGATGAAACTGGTAGAACTCCATGTCGGCCAGCTCGGCTCCGGCTCGAGCAGCGAGGGCGATCCCATCGCCGGTGGCTACGGCCGGATTGGTGGTGTCAGAGTAGACTTGGCCTGCTCCACCAGAAGCAACGAGAACGGCACGAGCGGCAATGCGCTGGAGCGCGGTTTGCGCAGCGTCCTGGCCTGGGTGTGCGGCAGCCAGATCGGCGCCAGCGATCTGGCCGGCTTCAGTCACAAGACCGGTGACCATGGTCCACTCGGCAAAGCGGATGCGCTTTTGCTTGCGCGCATGTTCGACGAGCGAACGGCTGATCTCGGCTCCGGTCGCGTCGCCGCCCGAGTGAAGAATGCGCGCGAGCGAGTGAGCGCCTTCGCGGGTGCGAAGCAGTTCGCCATGCTCGGTATCAAAGCGCGCGCCCCACTCGATAAGCTCGGCAACACGGACGGGGCCTTCTGCGACGAGCGCCTCGGCGGCGGGACGATAGACAAGACCGTCGCCCGCCTTGATGGTGTCCTCGAGATGAAGGGTTATGTCTTCATCGCCTTCGGTGGCGACGGCGATGCCGCCCTGGGCATAGTGAGTGTTCGACTCGGAGAGCGACTCCTTGGTGACCACAAGGACTTCGGCGTGCTGGGCCAACTCGACGGCGGCGCGAAGGCCGGCAACGCCTGCACCCATCACAAGAAAATCAACTTCGACGGCCCGTGACATCAGACCTGAGGCTAACAGAGGGGGAGTGGCCGGCGCTCGGCGGCCCATGCACGCAGGTCCGGGCTCTGCAAGTCGGGCTCTCGTAACTCCGACTCTCGATTGATGCGGTGCCGGCGCGGAATGTGGTAATCTTCGGGCAATTGGCCCCCCTTGGCCGATTCTCCCCGTGGAGGTTTCATCATGGGCTCTATTTCCAGACGAGATTTTGTAAAGACCGGACTTGCAGCAGGCACGCTGGCCGGTGTTGGCTCGCTACCCTTGCTCGCGGAGCGCGGCAAAGCCACCGATTGGGTAACGCTGGGCCGGTCAGGCGTGAAGGTGACGCGGCTGGCGTTTGGAACAGGAACGCACAACGGCAAGGTGCAGCGGGACCTGGGCCAGGATGGGTTCACCGCGCTGGTGCGCCACGCATACGACAGCGGGATCCGGTTCTTTGAGTCCGCGGGGGCCTATCCGCAGATGCACGAGATGCTCGGGATCGCGCTGAAAGGGATTCCCCGCGAGAACTACCGGCTGATGACCAAGATGACGACCGGCGACGGCAAGGACCCGCAAACCAAGATTGACGACCTGCGCAGGGCAGCGCAGACGGATTACTTCGACATCATGCTGCTGCACGTGCAGAAATCTCCGACCTGGGTGAGCGACACCGCACAATGGCAGGATGTGATTCTTGAAAACGAGCACAAACAGGCGGTGCGGACGCATGGAGCCAGCGTGCACGGGCTGCCCGCGCTGCGGCAGGTTCCCGGCGCGAAGTGGCTTGAGATAGGCATGATTCGCATGAACCACAAGGGAGTTCACATGGATGCCGAGAACCCGAATACGCGCGGCCTTGGCGATGTGAGCGAAGTGGTGACCCATGTGCACGAAGCGAAGAAGGCCGGGAAAGGCGTGATCAGCATGAAGCTGATCGGCGAGGGTTCGTTTACCGGCCGCGAGGACCGGCAGGCGTCGATGCGGTTTGCCTTCAGAAACGCGGGCGTGCATTGCGTGACCGTGGGGACGAAGAGCCCGGCCGAGGTGGACGAAGCAATTGAGAACTTGAACCTGGCGCTGGCGTGAGGACAGGGACCGAGGGAACAAGGGACCGAGGGAACGAGAGATCGACAGATTTTTTGCGTGGCGGAATGAGCCTGACGCGGTAAGGTCAAAGACATAGGTTGGAGGGATTCAATGGATTCATTGTCACGGCGTAGTTTTATCAAGGCGGGTGTTGCCGCGGGCGCGCTAGCGGGCGGACTGCAGGTACAGGCGGAGAAAGAAAAAGCAACCGATTGGGTGACGCTGGGCCGGTCCGGTGTGAAGGTGACGCGGCTGGCGTTTGGCACGGGAACCCACGGCGGGCGAGTCCAGCAGGACCTGGGCCAGGAGGGTTTCACAAAGCTGGTGCGCTACGCTTACGACCGCGGCATCCGGTTCTTTGAGACTTCGGAATCGTATGACAGCTCGCAGCAGATGCTGGCCGTGGCGCTGAAGGGGATTCCGCGCGAGAGCTATGCGCTGATGTCGAAGGTGACGACGCAGGACGGTGTGGATCCGGTGGCGAAGCTGGAGGAACTGCGCAGCAACTCGAACACGGATTACTTTGACATCATGCTGCTGCACTGGCAGCACACAGCAACATGGTTCGACGACACCAAGCACTGGCAGGATGCGGTGATGGAGGCGCAGGGGAAGGGACACATCAAGAGCCGCGGCGCCAGCGTGCACGGGCTGCCCGCGCTGCGGCAGATGCCGGGCAACAAGTGGCTGGATGTGGCCATGATCCGTATGAACCACAAAGGCACGATCATGGATGCCGAATCATACGACATGAAGGAAATAGGAAACGTGCCTGAAGTTGTGGCACACGTGAAGCAAGTGAAGAAGGAAGGCATGGGCGTGATCAGCATGAAGCTGATCGGCGAAGGCGCGTTCAACCACGAGGATCGGCAGAAGTCGATGCGGTTCGCTTTCAGGGAAGCCGGCGTTGATACTGTGACCGTGGGCTATAAGAACACGGCAGAAATTGACGAAGCGATCGACAATCTGAACCTGGCGCTGGCGTAAGGACAGGGGTCAGAGATCAGGGGTCAGGGGTCAGAAAAACTTTGGCGTCTAACGCACAGCGGTTCAGAGAAGCTGCTTCCGAGATTTTGAAAACTGCAAATATCAGCTTAGAGGTTTTTGGGGTTCCTGATCCCTGACCCCTGATCCCTCGCCGCCCCTATCCACGAGGCTACGGCGCAGACTGCCAGGATTGCGCCGATGATGGCGAGCGACAGGGTGATGGGCACTTGAAGCCAGCGCGCGGCGAGCATCTTGAGGGCGACGAAGCCGAGTAACGCGGCCAGACCGAAGTGCAGGTAGCGGAAGCGATCGAGCAGGGCGGACATGGCCATGTAGAGGGAGCGCAGGCCCAGGACTGCTGCGATGTTCGACGTGTAGACCACAAAGGGATTGTGGGAGATGGCGAGCACCGCGGGAATGGAATCCAGAGCAAAGAGCAGGTCAGTGACTTCGACGGCCAGAATGACCGGCAGCAGCGAGCCTTTGGCCGGCTGCAGTTTCCTGATCCAGTCAGGGATTGCGGCGCGGGCAGAACCGCCCTGCAGCAGCCGCCAGGCAGCATAGAGCAGAAAAAGGCCGAAGATCCAGGTGACCCAGTCGAAGCGCTTGATCAGGGTTACGCCGAGGGCGATGAAAAGTCCGCGGAGCAGAACAGCCCCGCCAACTCCCCAGACAAGGGCCGTGTGCTGGCGTTGCGAACTGATGCGAAAGCCCTGAAAGAGAACCATGAAGACAAAAAGATTGTCGACACTGAGCGAAGTTTCGATGGTGTAGCCGGCCAGAAACTCCAGCGCGGACTGGTGCCCCTGGGCGTGGGCGATCCAACCGGCAAAGCCGAGAGCGGCGACCAGCAATGCGGCGGTTACGGACCAGGCAACCAGCTGTGCATGGCGGGATGCATGCCGGTTGAGCAGCCAATCGGCAACCAGCAGCAGCAGAACCACCGCGTGAAAGCCAGCCCACCATGTCCAGGAAACACCCGCAATCATAGGTGGATGCTACAGCATGGCCTGTTCACGCCGCATGCAGGCTGCTGTCACAGCGCGGGCTGAAGGATGATCGTCAGAAGTTGCGATCCAATCACTCTGCACGTTCTTTTCCACCGGCGTCAATCTGGTCCTGCCATCCCGGTAGCCTCTGATCGCCCGTGATCAGCCGCGCTCCACGCGTAAACGTGAAGTAGGTCCAGATCCATGCGACAAAAACCGAGAACCGGTTGCGGAAACCAATCAGGAAGAAAATGTGCACTGTCAGCCAGGTGACCCACGCAGGAAACCCGCTCATGTGCGCCTTGAACGGCCACTCCACCTTGGCGACCGCAGACATCCGGCCGATGGTAGCCATGTCGCCCTTGTCGAAATAGCGGAAGGGCGGCCGTTTTTTGCCGGCGAAATCGGCCGCGATCATTTTGCCCACATGGTCGCCCATCTGCATCGCCGGCTGCGCTACGCCCGGAACCTGGTGCCCATCCTGCTCAACATGAGCCAGGTCGCCAAGAATAAAGATCTCTGGCAGTCCCGGCGGATTGAGCCGGTCATCCACAAGCACGCACCCCCGCTTGTCGAGCGGCGCACCCAGCATTTTGCCCAGAGGCGAGGCCTGCACACCGGCAGCCCACAACGTGACCGCGGCATCTATCCGCCCGTTCACGCCAATCCCTTTGGCCTCAACCCATCCCGGCCCAATGCCGGTGACCTGGGTGTGCGTATGAACTTCAACGCCTAATTTCTTAAGCGATTCTTCCGCCTTGGCGGAAAGATCTTCGGGATACGCGGCCAGTACGCGCGGCGAACCTTCAAGCAAGAGCACACGCGATTTTGCGGGATCGATGTGGCGGAAATCCTTGCGCATATAAAGCTGCGCAATGTCGCTGATGGCCCCCGCCAGTTCCACGCCCGTGGGACCTCCGCCGACAACCACAAAATTCAATGGCGGATGCCACCCATGTTCCACCTTTTGCCGCTCGGCCAGCTCAAAGGCAAGCAAAACCCGCCGGCGAATTTCCGTCGCGTCTTCAATCGTCTTGAGGCCCGGCGCCAATGGCGCCCATTCATCCTTTCCGAAATAAGAGTGCGATGAGCCGGTAGCCAGCACAAGGTAGTCGTATCCGACCTCGGAACCACTTGTGAGGGTCAGGGTCCGATCGGCCACATGAATCCCAGTCACCTCGTCCATCAGCACTTCAGTGTTCGGCTGGTTTTTGAGAATGGTTCGAATGGGTTGGGCGATGTCGGCCGGGGACAAGACGGCGAGAGCCACCTGGTAGAGGAGCGGCTGGAAGAGGTGATAATTGCGGCGATCGAGGACGGTTACATCCACGGGGAGATGCGCGAGACTCAGGGCAGCGTGCATCCCGCCAAAGCCGCCGCCGACAATGACGACCTGGGGGCGCCGGCCCTGCAGCACAGCATTCTTCTGACCTGGAACCACCGCGCCCGGGGTAGTTGCGCCCGTACCGGCGACGTTTGTGCTTGTGTCGGTCAACGCTGAACCCTCTTCTTTTGTAGATGCAGCCGGACACCGTTCCGCGTCAATGGCTCCGGTTGAGTGTCCCGCGATGTGCTCCCCGCTCTTTTCGGTTGGGATAGCTGATCCGGATCCCGAAGGTTATCCAAGGCCATGCGGATGCCGAAAAGCATCTGCCCAGCAGATTTTTGACTGATCTTGCGGGGGCCGATGGCGTTGAGGACCTGTGTTAGGGCGATCTGGACCGCATTGCGATCGACCATAGCAGGCAGCTTAAGCGGTCTGAGGCGGGCCTGACTGCGGCCTTGTGAGCTGCGGCGCCCCGGAACGTGGAAGTAGCAGTAAGCCATGCCTCGCATGGCGGGCGAATGGCAGTGGACGCCATTCGGCATGATGTGACGGCATTCCGGGTACATATCCCCCCTCCCTAAAAGGTTTCTGGATGGAAGTAGAGCGTTTGCAATGGTTTAAGAAAGCTATTGTGTGCCAAATTCGTGGCTCTGCTCAGTTTGGCCGCAGAATATTGATTTTGTGGGGTTTGCGGCAGCGCTTCTCCTGGGAGGCGCAGGGCGGAAACCACACTTCCATGATTGTGCGCCGGGCAAGGGTAATTATCTGCAAAGTGAGTCTGCGTCAGCGGGCAAGGGCCCGAGGCTGAAGCCCATCCTCATGGAGAGCGTGCATTGAGGGGGCCGAAAGCCCTGCTCCCTCCCATGTCATCCATTTGGAGGGGCAAAGGCCCTGCTTCGTCATTCAAATCCGCTTCGTCATTTAAAATAGG
>CAWFZC010000016.1:0-212564 GCA_963820245.1 uncultured Acidobacteriaceae bacterium
CAACATACAAGTCTTCCATATCGACAAATAGGCCATACAGAATCTCCGGCTCTGCTTCGCAGCGATATGACGGGCGCGACGCTTGAGCACGCTCTTGATCCGTGACAGCAACTTCTTGTCCGAAAAGTCCGGGTGACGAGCGATATAGCCAGAAGCGTTTTCAACCGCATGATCCATGATGTCGTGGGCGGCGGGTGATCGTTGAGGTATGTTCAGGCACAGAGCCGAGCGTACGGCCAGGCTGCATTGGCAGCGGCGTCCAGTCTCTGATCCAAAGCCGGGTTCCCGGTCGAAGAGGCCCAACTCCATGTCAGCTCTTGCCAGATACGGCCGTATGAATCCATATGAAAGCATCAATCCCAGGGAGACGAGCCGCTTCATGAGCCCGAGTATAGCCAACTTCCGGATACATTCAAGATTACGAAATAGTTTTCCCCGTGTGCCACAAAGCCGGGATGAAAGTGCCTTTAGTAAATGAGGGGCAAATTCGCCAGGATGTCCCGCAGCAATCAAGATGATTCTTCGACGTTGAATGGCGGTGAAGCGTGATCGAGATTCTGTCGGATCAAGTTGGCGACGAGCTGGCAGTGGAACAAAATCTGCATTCATCCAGAGACTTGCGCGAACCAGAGGTGAATGAAGCCAGGGTACAGACAGGAGCGTGTCGGGCGATCTGAGATCGATTTGATTCGCGAAGGTGAAAATGAGTGGCCTGCAGAACTCACGATCAGTCTTCTCCAGGGGAAGTGGAAGCTAAGGATTCTGACCCAACTCAAGCACGGGCCAATGCGGCTTAGTCAACTGCGCAAAATGTTTCCTGACGCTTCAAAGAAGATGCTTACTCTGCACTTGCGCGAGCTGGAGCAGGATGGCATCGTTGTCCGGTCCGATCTCAGTGGCCGCCGACGACATGTGGAGTATTCGCTAGAAACTTCATTAGGCGCTGCCGTGTTGCACTTGATCGGCACCCTCGCCGAATGGGGATCGCAATACGCGCCTACCATGTCGCGGCAAGGACCAGTACGCGACTCGCCGAAAGAGTAGGTGCGCCAGGCGCCGCTGTCCTAATCGGACTTGGCCGGGTTGGGTTTGTGAATGTGTTTATGTTCCGGCGCAGAGTGCGCCGCCGGCTGCCCAAAAGTGACGCGGTTCGCAACGTCCCCGTACGGGGCGAAGGGGTTTTTTCCTTCAACCAGCGCGGTTCCGAAATAGCAAAACAGCATCAGAGCAGCGAGGAATCCAAAAGCGATAACAACGGGCTTAAACGGTACAAGGATCAGCATGAGTCGACCTCCGGGGGATTGAGAGCGACTTGCGACTCACTACCATTCTACTGCCGAACGCCGTTGCCGTGGACACTCAAAATTAGCTCGCCGTTCTCCTGTCCGACGAACCGTTTTCACAAAGCAGATGGCCTCGCTAAATGGATTGGTCCCCGTCCAGACCAATTGAGTGAATAGAAATCGGTGGACATTGGCCGACCTTTGGGAGCCGATCAGCAGGACATCCATCGAGGGTTGCGCGACTTTAATGCTTCGGGGGATTTTGTCAAACTGATTCTAGCAATTGGCCGCCGTTTTTCAAGGAGCAAGTAAGGATCAGCCCATTTCATTTGGTTGTTCACACAAGTCCCACCTCGCACTCAGCACGGCTCTTTAGCAACCTACAAGTGCGAGAAGGTCTTTCTCTATGAGATGCCAACTTTGATTGAGGTTGATGAGTCGGCACGGGGTAGCGGTCGATTACAAATGACGCATTCACGTTGCTTTCTCCAGTCGGATAGACAAGAATGCCCTCTGGAATGATCAACCCTTCGCCCGCATTTTCTGCCCGAAGGTAGGCGAGCAACTGATATAGGTGCTCAGAATGTGCTTTCTTTGCACCGTAATGCTCCTGCAAGGCATCCTTGTAGTATTTTGCATCCAACACAATGGTCCTGTGCGCGTTGCGAAGTGTAACGTCGGTTATCATCACTGGAAGCATCTCAAGGTTTTGTCCCGACGCCGCTTCCGTATTCCACTTTAAGTGTTCCGATTGTACGCGACCGAACACACGCTGCTTCACCTTATAGAAATTACGGAGAAACGCTTCGAAGACTTTCTCCATCTTCTTTTTGTCGTCGGAGAGAAGATCGTTGAACTTTTGACCTCCTTGACCATGCCCTGGCAACTTCAAGGAATGAAGCAGTTTGCCAAACGTGCAATAGAAATCTGTAGTACCTATTATTGCGGTGTATCTGCACACGGCCAAAGAGCGCATCAACGATTTGAACTGAGTCGATTCCAGACAACCTGCCGTAGGTGCTTAGTAGACCAGACCGCAGGGCCGGGTCTATTCCATCTGCTCGAATTAGGGACCCAATTGACGAGCGAATTATCTGGTTATGCAGTACGTTTGGGTCAAGATCGTCAAATTGACAGACAGCTTGTGGGGTTGAGAATGTACACGTCTCTTAACCGTCTTTGTGATGTCAATCCGCCCTCGGAGCCGTGACGTTTGCTCTTCTTTAGTCAGGTACCCTTGGTAGAGACCTCGTCGTAAGAGACGGTCTGTACCTTTGAGGAGCACGTGAGCGCATAGGTTTTGAACGTCCATCGAGGCAGGAATATCCTCTACGTTTAACGCAAGCTCCTCGGGTACGAACTCCCAAGCGAAGCAGAGCAAATAGTAAATATTCTGGATTGGAACTTTCACAACGGCGCCTTCAGGCCAGCGATCAGGTTGCTTCCCCGATCGATATCATCGACCCAATATTCGTAGACCAATGGCTCGATTTCGGTCTTGATCACCCTCTGATACCAACGCTCATCTACATTCTGTTCCCTCTCATCAGGACAAAAACATTGTGACCCACAGCAAAGCCAGACCCTAGAGAGCGATCGTTTTCGATCGCAGCGTTCAGCTCCGTTAGCCGGTTCACGACTGCTTTCACGAGGGACTCGGATGCCCTTGCACCTAGCCATTCATGAAAGCTGGAGAGTTAAACATCGGCTTCAATGGAATGAATCGAGACCCGTCGCCGGAGTGCATAATCCACGAGCGCAAGTGAGCGGTCTGCAGTATTCATGAGGCCAATCAGATACAGATTGGGTGGGACATAGAATCGGTCAGACGAATATGCAAGATTTAATGCGTAATCCGGCCTGCGCTTATCATGCTCGATGAGGAGCAGCAGTTCGCCAAATATCTTGCTCAAGTTTCCACGGTTGATCTCGTCTATGACCAGCACATATTGGTTCTGGGGATCGTCTAGGGCTTTCTTACAGAAAACGCGGAAAAGACCCTGCTTTAATTCAAATCCGCCTGCGGCTGTGGGTCGATACCCCTCAATGAAATCCTCGTATGAATATGATTGATGAAACTGAATGAACTGAACTCGATTAGTGTCCTTTGCCTTAATCAGGGCATATGCCAGTCTTTGAGCGATAAAGGACTTGCCCACGCCGGGTGGGCCGGATAGGATGACATTTCGCTTCGACCTGAGAATATCCAATATCTCAACGAATGAGTCTCGTTCCAGGAATATACCTTCGAGTGCGAGATCGACCGTGTAATCAGATGTGATTGTCAAAGAAGGCGGTGTGTCGTCTTCTATCGGGGGTTCTGGTTCGTCCACTGATTTCCAGAGCCCTCTAGCGGGGGGCTGGTAGAAGTCAATCTCCTGATTCGCGTATTTACTTTCCAATGACCGGCGGACTGCCAGCAACTGACGATCAACCGAGACCGCGGGAGAGTCCCCTGCGATTGTCGCGCTGGAGAATGGCACTTCGGAAAGCGCATCAGAGGATCTCCCGCTTGTTGTACCTGGAGGAAATGCGTTCGTAGGTATCAGGGAAAAGCAGATAAAGCAACATGTGCCGGAATTGGCGATCGCCGCCAATTCTCACAAGCCCGTCCAGCCCAGTTACCAAACAGCCACGGGTCGGACAACAAGGAATCCTGTACCGCGCGTTCTTCTGCCTTCCAGCGCTGCATCACTTGGATGAAAAACGTCAATTCAGCCGGCCGATATGTATTAAACGCGACACCGGTACCGCCGATTCCGTAATCAAGAATTGCAAGCAGGGGATCGTTCGCGTTGATGGGTTCGATGGACCACGACCAGATCGATAGAACAGTCTCTCGCTTCTTCTCTCCACCGATGCTATCGGAGAATAGAAGAAGAGCCCACAACATTTCGGCGGCGAGCTGCTTCACCTGCGACGGCGCAGGTCCGAGCTGCTGCTTAAATTTATCAATGAACCTTGATTTCCCCTCCAACGGGTTCTGAATGAAATATTGATCCAGCAAATCAAGATTCTTTGCGGACCAAAGTGGGTTTTCACCAAAAAGGGAGCCGTCCGCTAGCAGGCATTTTGCCTTCCATTGACCTGCAGCTGCCAGAATTTCATCGAGCTTCTTTACGCTAGAAGGACGAGCCATTTCGCTTTCCTACTCTCTCTGCTCCAGATTTAATGCCGGATGACTCTTGGCTGCGAATTACCAGCAACACGTCCGCCATTGCCAGGTGGCGATCACTCCCGACCTCAACAGTCCAACGTTCATTCCGAATGTGCCAAGAAAGATCTCTACTGCCTTGCCGCCAGTGCTTTCGCAAAGCTTGGCGAAACCTTTTGGGGCTGATGCCCGCCTGGATCGCCATTTCGATCGCGCTCGTCGTTGCCATCCTATTTCCCCGGTAGCTTTGCCTTATCTTGTGGATAGCCAACAATATAAACCGCCAAGGACCGAAGCCCCAAGTCAGCCTCTGGAGAGTGGAGCGGAACTGGGCAAAATCTAGGTCGCGAACTTGCTCTAACCGTGACCCCGAGCGTCCGCTTGTATAAATACTGAAAACGCCCCCGGAGATCGCACAACCTTGGCCGGTCAGCGGTTCGATCAGCAAAGCGCATTAGGCGTGTCGTCTCTTTCATTTCTGACCCTGGACTAAACCGGCGTAGCCGGCTGCTGATCTGGCGCGTCGAGGAGTTGTTGAAATCTTCGTCGTTTATTCGCCTATACTATCTTTATGTTCCAGGGACCAACGTCCGGCATCTATCCGTTCGTCATCATCTGCAAGCAATGCCGGCAGAACATCAAGGCACCAGTCCAGACAATGCCGGACTCATGGATCGTCGCCGAGTGCCCGCTCTGCGATGAGAAGCGCCGGTATTTGCCGACCGACATTTTCCGGGGTCGGCTATCCCATGACCTGCTGATGAAGCCTTCACGGACCTCAGATCGGCGGTAAGACATGGGCGAGATGAAGCGGGCCATTGCCCGCGAGGAACGGGAACGGGCGAGGACTATGGAAGAGCAAAGGCGCATGCGCTCGTCAAAGGTCTGTTGCAGATGGCGGGTCTCATACCGGAACATCGACGAGAGTTCCTTAAACTGGCGCTCTGGAAGGTCACCGAAGCCGAGGGACGCACTAAGTACAAGACCAGGTTTCGCTCACAAGGGGCCCTTTCCGGCCCTCCTGGCACCAAATTCGAACATGACCATGTATTTCAGAGATCGCTGATGGTCGATTCTCTGCTCTCGGCAAGCCCCGATGCCGTCGATACGATCATCATGAGCGCGGTAGGTTGCACCATAACCAAGCAGGAGCACGACCGGCTTAAGCAATTCGGACACTTGGACGGATGGGATAGATACCGAGCTGCGGGAATTGTCATAGTAGATACTGAGACAGGTGAACCTTTTGCTCTGCCGGAGGCGTTCGCAGAATAGGAGAAAGCATCAGATCGCGTTTGCAGTGTCCACCCAACGCGCAGGAGCAAAGCACGGATGGAGCAGGTATCTTACGAGGCTGTTGAGCCCTTTTGGGTCGAATGGAAGCGTAGCAGTCGCCCTCGCACGGAGCCGGAAGAGAATCGCCGGCTGTCGATAATGAAGAACATATTCCTCGCAGTCGCAGGTCATGAATGCGGTACTGTCGACAACAACGCTCTGGGATTTGTCAGATCACGAGTGCATGAGTGGCAAGAATCGTTGAGGAAACACTCCGAGGATGATACAAGTGTTCTATTTCGCGGGATCGTTGACATCCAGGCCATAGAGGCACGCACGACTGGATACACGCTTTCCGTTGGTGTGCCGATTTCTTTTGCCTTTTCGGAAGTCGCAGCTCGTGGCTTCGCCGGCCGCGGGCATATTGAGGGAGCGCTCATTTCGGCTGCGGTACCGCTATGCAGCGTCGTGTTTTGTGACCGCGAAGGCTTCTTCCGAGAAGCGAATGCACATCAAGAAGCGGAAGTTGTCGTTGTCCTGTCGAAACCCATACAGACCCGTGTGCTCGAGTCCTCGGTGGCGGTCCGGAAGCCGTGGTGCAGAACCCGAACGGCACGTCGCATCTGGGATGATGAATCTGAACGGTTGAGATCATTGGAACTGACGATGAATATTGACCAATCCGTCGAGAGGCCTGAGAAAGGTGCCTAACTCTCCTGGCAAGGACATCGTCCTCATGATCGACGGTACCCGGCAGGGGCCGGAGGATCCTCAGTCAATCCCAACAAATGTTGAGGGGCTTGCTCACTATCTGAATGCACCATCCATTAGGCGCGCAGACAAACTCGCCCGCCCGGTTGATGCCGGCGCCAGTCCGCGACACCCAGCTTGGACAGATCCGACCGGTTATCTCAGCGGGATTGGCGCGGAGACCATGCATGTACCTCGCTTCCTCCCGGCGGCGAGCGGCGCCGGTATGGCCCACATGATCCGGCTCGCCTACAAATTCCTTTCTCAACACTACGTGCCGGGTGACCGGATCTTCCTCTTCGGCTTTTCACGCGGAGCGTTCGCCGCAAGATCCTTAGCGGGCTTTGTTGACTGCGTGGGGTTGGCATTACGAAGTCTTCCCCTTGAGAACTTGGATAGGGCCATCGATGAGGCGTATTTCATCTATGAATTCATGGAAGGCGACTCGGGGGCTCTGCGCCGGGGTATCACGCATCACCTCAAAGGCTCAACGCGCGATTTCCTCGCCAAGCACGATCTTGAGTGGTCTTCGCTCCCGATTTATTTCATGGGAATCTGGGATGCTGTAGAGGCGCTCGGACTTCCCTCTGCGGCATCAGTTGCGACGCGGAGCTTCAACTCATACCATCAGACCCACCTGCCGCCCAATATCACGCACGCAGCCCATGCACTTGCCCTGCATGAGCTCCGGACCGACTACATGCCCCATCTTTGGCGCGCCAAGCAGCCGCATCAGACGCTGTTCCAAAGATGGTTCCCAGGAGATCACTGTGATGTGGGCGGCGGTCACGAATCCAGAGGATTGGCGAACCGCTCGTTCTCGTGGATGTTGTCACAGGCAAGGTCGGCGGGCCTACCCGGCCTAGATCCCCTTATCAGATTCGCGGACGCTCGGAGTTCATTCATGGCCCCCGTACAGCAGATGTGGCAAACTTTTCCATTTCGCATTCTAGGACCCAGGATCCGCGAAGAAATCGTTCAGTTCGCCGGGGATCCCAAAGTTCTTGTCTTGGGCCACGAAATCGACATTTCTGCCATCGACAGGCTGACAATGACACCACGTGATGACTACGCACGTTTCTCTGGCAATTCGCTTCTTTTCGGGCCGTCTGGCATTCAGACAGGCCTTTTGAAAAAGGTAGACGATTTGATCGAGAACGCTTGATGCCACCCGAAGCATAGGGTGCTGCTGTCGAAGAGGCGCTCGGGAAGAGGATTGAAGCTCTTACGCGCAAAACTGTGGTGAGTGACTCGGCAATTTATCGCTCGTCCACATACGCGATGAATCCCGACTGCGATAAACACAAGTCACCATAGGCGACGATACGTCAAAGTGGAATGCTAGCCTCTGCCGCCATACGGCGTCAGAAAACGACAACTTGTTGAGGATAGACTTAACGGGTGGCTTCTTGGGGCGCACGGAAATACCATGCCCTTGGTGATGATTTTTAGGCCAATATCGCTGAAGCCTTCGCCCGGACTTCTGCTCATAGCGATTGTTCTTGCTTGAGGCTGGACTCGCCTTCGTGGCGTCGTGCTTGATCCTGCCCCCGACCAGCGTCCAATTCTCCAAATCGTTCTCTGTACTGTTTGGGCGAAACTCCGACTTGTTGGACAAATGCCCGGCGTAGTGCCTGTTCATCTCGAAACCCTGTGATGCGGGCGATCTTGCTTAGCGACGTACTACGGTCTTCGAGATGTTGCATCGCGACTTCAACGCGAAGCGATTGTACCCAGCGAGCGGGAGTCGTCTTGAACTGGGCTTTGAATTGGCGCATGAATGTTCGTGGACTCATTGCCGCGGCGTCCGCCAGATGTTCTACTTCCAGTTCTCGACTCAGGTGCGCTCTGACCCAGACAGGGAGGTCGCGCATTCGCGCGTCCTCTATACCCCCCTGCTGTGCCAATAAAGAACTGTATTGGTTTTGCCCCCCTGGACGCGTCAGGAATAGCACCATCGTGCGGGCGATCGCAACGGCAGCTGCATGCCCTAGGTCTTCCTCGACGAGCGCGAGAGAAAGATCAATACCCGCGGTCACGCCGGCAGTGGTGTAGAACTTGCCCTCTTTGATGAAGATGGGGTCACGTTCCACCTTGAGTTGCTTATGGCGGCTCTGGAGAGCATCGCAGTATTGCCAATGCGTCGCCACGCGGCATCCATCGAGCAACCCAGCACCGGCAAGGATAAACGCCCCGGTACAAGTGGATGCAACGCGCCGAGTGCGCGCAGCGCGCTCACGCAACCATTTCGTCACTTCCGGTGACTGAGGGGGAACGGCCCCTATTCCTCCACTCACAATAAGGGTATCGATTGGTCCCACATAGTCAGAGTACTTACAGGTATTGCCGATGGCCATCCCGCCTTCAGTCCTAACTGCGCCGTCTGATCGCGTGGAGAGGATTTGGATTGAATAGTAGCGCTCTCCCTTGGCTGTAGCACGCTCGAAAACTGACACGGGGCCCGTCAGATCGAGGATCTCGAAGGGTGACGGTACAAGAAAAGCGATCACGGGACGACGACGTTCCATGGTGCCTCCAGTCCGGCTAGATTTTAGACTCGCTTTCGAAGCGTTGCCCTTGACTTCCTACACGATCACGGTCCAATTCACCGAAGCGTTCGCGGTATTCTTTTGGCGTCACTCCAATTTGCTGGAGAAATGCTCGGCGCAGGCCCTGTTCATCTCGAAACCCGGTGTCACGTGCGATCTTGCTTAAAGACGTATTGCGGTCTTCAAGCTGTTGCATTGCGGCTTCAACGCGAAGCGATTGCACCCAGCGAGCGGGAGTTGTATCGAACTGAGCTTTGAATTGTCGCATGAACGTCCGCGAGCTCATCGCAGCGGCGTCCGCAAGGTCTTCAACATCCAGTTTTCTGTGCAGATGCGCTTTGACCCAGACAGGAAGGTCACGCATTCGCGCGTTCTCTATGCCCTCTTGTTGGGCCAACACCGTACTGTATTGGGATTGTCCTCCTGGGCGTCTCAGAAAGAGCACCAATATTCGCGCAATTTCAGCGGCAACCGCGTGCCCTAGGTCTTCCTCGACAAGCGCAAGAGATAGATCAATTCCCGCGGTCACGCCCGCGGTGGTGTAGAACTTGTCCTGTTTAATGAAGATGGGATCACGTTCCACCTTGAGATCCTTATAGCGACTCTGGAGAATATCGCACCAGAGCCAATGCGTAGCAACGCGGCGCCCATCGAGCAGCCCTGCACCGGCAAGGAGAAACGCCCCCGTACAAATCGATGCGATGCGCCGAACGTAAGGAGCGCGCTCTCGCAACCACTTCGCGAGTTCTGGTGACTGCGGAGCGACAGCTCCGTCGCCTCCAATCGCGATAAGCGTATCGATTGTTCCCGTATAGTCAGAGTATTTAAGGGCGTTGCCGATGGTCATTCCACCTGCGGTCTCCACAGTGCCGCTCGATTGGGTGGACAAGACTTGGACTGAGTAATGGCGTTCTCCATTCGTCGTAGCACGCTCGAAAACTGACACCGGACCTGTCAGATCGAGGATTTCGAACGGAGACGGTACCAGAAAAGCGATCACGGGATGTGGGCGGCCCGCCATACCGTCAGTATCGCACGTAGCAATCTATGCGACCGCGGCTGTTCGCCTTGAGGCAGCTTCCCAATGCTGTGATTCAGGCGCTGGATCTGTGTACCGGGCGCAACATCGTCGCGCCCGGATACCGTTTAAGTGAAGGAGGCTCTCCCAGATTAATGCGTGGGCTGGTTTGGCGATTGCCAACCGCCCCCGAATGAGCGAAATACCTCTACTGCAGCTCGATCTGTATCAGCTCGATTGGAGGCCAATTGATCCTCTGCCGTCAGCAGCTGACGATCTGCATCCAGTACATCCGTTAGGGTGATGGAACCCGCCCGATACGCGTCTTGCGAGAGGTCGCGGGCGCGCGTCAACGACTCCACCTCCGCTTGAACCTCGACGCTATAAGCCTCAGTCTCGGTGAGCGAGGCCAAGGCGTCTTCAACATCCTCAGTGGCTTTCAATACAGTTTGCCGATAGTCCACCAGGGCCTCTGCATTGATCCCGCGAGCTTGCTTGACCTCCGCATTAACCCGCCCGAAGTCAAAAAGCCGCCACCTCAAACCAGCGACAGCAGCAGGCTGGAAACGCACCCGAAGTGAACAGACTGCCTGAGTTTAGGCTGTCGAAGCCGAGTACGCCGGCTAGGGAAATCTTCGGGTAATACTCGGCGAGGGCGACTCCGATTCGCTCGTTCGAAGCCGCGAGGCGCCGCTCAGCTGCGATGATGTCTGGCCGCCGACGCAGGACATCGGTCGGTTCTTGACTCGCGATGCTGGGAATAGAGGGTACAGGCGCTACTGTTCTGAGTTCGTGTGCGTAAGTGCCCGGCTGTGCACCCATAAGAACATCCAAACGATTTAGCTGCTTCTCAAGGGCAAGCTGGAGTGGAGGAAGCGTGGAGCGGGCAAGCCGCAAGAGGGCTTGCGCTTGTGCGATTTCACGTTTCGTGGCGGCGCCAGCATCGTAGCGGTTCTCGACCAGTTTCAACAGTTGTTCATCCGTTTCGATCTGGTTTGTCGCGATCACGATTCGAGCCTGATAGCCCCGGATTTGGAAATACGCGTCGGCAGCATCGGCAACGACGATAATACGGGTACCGATCTGATTCGCCTCAGCAGCTTGCACTTCATCTCGCGCAGCCGCTGCGTTGTGACGAATTCCGCCTGCCACATCGAGCTCCCAGCTTGCGGCCGGTCCGACTATGTATTCGTGAATGTTCCTTCTAAAGCCTGGGGCGTCACGCGAAATCGTGCCCAGATTTCCCTCTAGACTCTGGTGCGCGGCAATCGCGGAAGCGTCGAGTTCACCTGTCGGATATAGCCTCGCGCCAGCACCGGCGGCTACAGCTCGTGCCTGATTAACGCGTTCCAGCGATGCTGCCAGGTCTAAGTTCTGACGCAGGGCCCGTTGCACGATCGTTACCAGCATCGGATCATGAAATCCCGCCCACCACTCATCGAGCGATGGAGCGGGTGTGCCCGCCGAGTTCGAAACCTCCAGCTTATTGTGAAATGGGGCGAGCGCCGATCCGGGCGGAGGAGGTGCGTGATACTTCGGACCAACGGAGCATCCCTGGAGGAACATGCTGAGCAGCAAGATGCTCAGACACGCTGAAGTAGTTGTCAGAGCAGACGCGCGGGTCGTGCGCTTCGTCCCGACCTTTGCTTTGCGCACGAGCGCGTAGAACGCCGGCGTGAACAGCAGCCCGAATATGGTTACGCCGAGCATCCCGAAGAACACTGTGGTTCCAAGTGATTGCCGCATCTCTGCGCCAGCGCCATGTGCGACCGCGAGCGGCCCGACACCCGCGATGAACGCGAGGGACGTCATCAGGATTGGGCGAAGACGTACATGCGCGGAGTGAACGGCGGCTTCTCGCGCATCTACGCCTTCATGGTCTTGCCGCTGTTTGGCAAACTCGACAATCAGGATGGCGTTCTTAGCGGCTAAGCCAAGTAACACGACGAAACCAATCTGCGCGAGTATGTCAATCGGCATTGTTCGGATATTTAGACCCGTCGTTGCCGCGAGCAAACACATCGGTACGATCAATACGATCGCCAGAGGAATCTTCCAGCTTTCGTACTGCGCAGCGAGCACTAGGAAGACGAAGAGAGCAGAGGCACCGAAGATCACACCCGTCGGAATGCCTTTCTTCGCCTGCTGATACGCAAGATCCGTCCACTCGAAACTAATTCCGGGTGGAAGGTTTTCCTTCGCGAGTTCCTCTATGCGTTTGAGCGCCACTCCCGAGGAGACACCCGGCGCCGGCTCGCCCATCACTTCGGAAGCGGGATATAGGTTATAACGGGGTACACGGTAGGGAGTCGTCTTCTCTTTGAAGGTCGCGACGGTGCTGATCGGAACCATCTCACCGCTTGCGTTACGAACCTTCAGCCTTCCGATCTCATCTGTCGTTTGGCGGAATTGTTGATCTCCCTGCACGAACACCGGATATGTCCGCCCGAGGAGATTGAAATCATTCACATACTGCGAGCCCATGTAAAGTTCAAGGGTCGGAAAGACATCGGCGGTTGAGAGACCAACTTTCTCGGCCTTTTCGCGATCGATGTCCGCATACACGCTTGGGGACCCAGCATTGTAAAGCGTGAAGACCGCAGCGAAATTCGGGTCCTTCCTGGCAGCAGCGACGAGCTTGTTTGTTGCCGCCGCGAGAGCCTCCGGTCCCAACTCTGCGCGATCTTCGAGCATCATCTTAAAACCGCCGGCTGAGCCAAGTCCCTTTACGGCGGGAGGATTCACGACAAGAATGTTGGCGCCTTTGAAACCAACAAACTTCTTGCGCAAGGTCGCCACCATGGATGCAGCGTTAACTCCTTCGAGGTGCTCTCCATAGAGTGAAGGTAGCGAGGTAAAAACTGTTCCGACATTAGGAGCGACCGTATTCGTCGTTACGTCAAGCCCGACGACCGGGGAGGTATGTTTGCTTCCGCGAGTATTGAGCGTTATGTCATTGACACGACGAACCACCTCATCTGTTCGTTCCAAGCTCGATCCCGGCGGAAGCTGGCAAACGATCGCGAGATATCCAATGTCCTGCTGAGGGATGAATCCGGTCGCCATCCGTGAGACCTGGAACCCGGTTAGACCTATCAGAGCGAGATAGACGACAAGGATGACGCCAGTGGCTCTGACGAAGCGGCTCGTCATCGCGCCATATCGGTTGGATAGCCATTCAAAAGCCATATTGAAGAGATTGAAGAACGGACGCAGCAGACGCGCCAGCCCGGTTGGCTCGCAGTGCAAGCAGCCGTTATCGTGCGGCTTAAGAAGGATTGCGCAAAGAGCAGGGCTGAGAGTTAGCGACACGAAACACGAGATGATGGTCGATCCAGCGATCGTGATGGCAAACTGTTTGAAGAACAGTCCGGGAATTCCTGAGATGAATGCGACCGGAATGAACACGGCACACAGTGTCAAAGCGATGGCAATGAGCGCTGTCGAAACCTCCGTCATTGTCTCGTGAGCGGCATCGAGAGGCGACAAACCTTGCGCCATGTTTCGCTCGACATTCTCAACTACGACTATGGCGTCGTCTACGACAATTCCGACAGCAAGCACCAATCCAAACAGGGACAGGTTGTTGATCGAGCCGCCCAGCACCGTCAAGATCGTAAACGCTCCGATCAGCGAGACTGGGATTGCGACAACCGGAATAATTGTCGCCCGCCAGCTCTGGAGAAAGAGGTAAACAACCAGCACAACAAGCCCTATGGCAATAAACACAGTGGTGATGACTTCGTGGATCGACTGGCTCACAAATGTGGCGGGATCGTAGATCCTTATATAGTCCACGCCCGATGGGAAAGTCTTCTTCAGTTCAGCCATTCGCTTCCAGATCGCATGTTCCAATTCCACAACGTTTGCGTCGGGTGTCGGAACGACGAACCACGGGGCGCCCGGATATCTGTCCGCATACGCCAACGAGCTGTAGTCTGCAGAACCCAGTTCGGCACGTCCAATGTCGCGAATTCGGGTGATTCGTCCTTGTCCGTCCGTCTTCACAATGACGTCCTCGAACTGCTGGGGTGTACTGAGACGGCCCAGCGCCTCGATATTTAGCTGATACGCTCCCTTCGTCGATACTGGCGGCTGGTTTAACACACCTGCGGAGATCTGCGCATTCTGTGCGCGAAGTGCAGCGAGAATTTCCGTCGCACTGATGTTGTATGCAGCGGCCTTATCCGGATCGATCCAGACGCGCATGGCGTATTGCCGATCGCCGAACAGTTGAAAGTCTGCGACTCCGGGGAGGCGAGCGATCTCGTCCCGGATGTGAATCATGTAGTTCGAGAGGTACTCGGGAGAGCGGGAGCCATCTGGCGAATAGACATGCACACCCAAAAGAAGGTCGTCGATTGTCTTCTTTACCTGCACCCCTTGAAGCTGAACCTCTTGCGGCAGACGCGAGAGCGTATTTTGAACGCGGGTCTGGGTGAGCAGCAGATCTGTATCCGCATTGCTTCCAATCTTAAAAATGATCGTAAGGGTGAGTTGCCCATTGCCCGTGGACTGGCTGCTGATGTACTCCATCCCTTCCACGCCGTTGATTGCCTGTTCTAGCGGCGTTGCGACAGTGCGGGCGATCACATCGGCTGAAGCGCCAGGGTACAGAGTTGTGACCTTGATCGTCGGGGGGACAATGTTCGGGTACTGGGAGATTGGCAGTGTCGACATGGTTGCCAGGCCGCCCAACACGATGAATATGTTCAGAACAATCGCGAAGCGGGGGTGCTCAATGAAAAAATGGGTAAGTTTCATGGCTGGTCTTGGTTACTCCCTTCATCCGAGCCAACAGCGATCGTGTCATTTTTGGGCAGGACCTTCGCCCCGGGGACGACGGGCGGGCCGCCGATAACGACTCGATCCGAGAGAGCCAGTCCCGAGTAGATGACGCGCAAACCGTAGCGAAGATCACCTGTCTGCACCTTCTTCTCCTTCACTACGTCATCAGATCCGGCAACCAGTACCATGCGGTCCGTCTGATCCGCTGATACGGCGGCATCCGGAACGAGGAGCACTTGGCGCGAGGAAAGCAGGTTCACTCGTACACGACCGAATTCACCGGGGGTCAAGAGCAAGTCTGGATTGGGCACCGTGGCACGGGCGTGAATGGTCCCGCTCGAACGGTCCAGACCGTTGTCGAGAAAGTTCAATGTGCCGTGCCGATCGAAGTGGTTTTCGTCGCTCAGCGCGATGTCCACAATGTTTGCTAGAGGATTCTTTCGGGATGCCCGCTCGCGCTCAAAGTTGAGATAGTCGCCCTCGCTCATGTCGAAGTTCAGATAAATGGGATCGATCGAGACGATGGTTGCCAGAAGGGTGGTGGAGCTACCTCCGCCGCGGTTTCCCGACACCAGATTTCCAACGGAGACGAGGTGCGTTCCCATGCGGCCCGTGAAAGGGGCATAAACCCGAGCGCGATCCAGGTCGAACTTCGCGTCGCGGACAAGTGCTTCTGCCTCGTCAAGTGACGCCTGGGCGGAATGTTGCTCCGAGGAACGCTGATCTACGTTTTCGACAGTCCCTGCGTCTGTTTTTTGCAGAGTCTGTGCGCGGGTCAGCTCGGTTGTTGCGAGTTCGAGTCGAGCTCGCGCTTTTGCGACTTGGGCTGTACCCTCGTCAAACTTGATCTGATACGGAGTCGGGTCAATGATGAATAGCAGCGAGCCCTTAGTAACCACATCACCATCCTTGAATCCGATGTATGTAAGGGTTCCTCCAACCTGCGCTCTCAATTCCACCTGGTTGACTGGAGAGAATTGGCCTAGAAATTGCATTCGTCCATGCAATTGCCGCTGAATCGGCTGGCTGACACTGACTGTCGGCGTCGGTGCCGCTGCACGAACCGATGCCCCATGCGACAGTTGTGAACCGATGATCGCTGTCGCTACGATGAGTGCGACTAGAACTGCAATACCCGCGTATACCCTTGCTCTCCGCAATACGGGGTTGTCTCCGTTCGTGGAGTTGGCCGTTGTTTCAGTCATTGTGTTGTCCATTGTTCTTCTCTCCCGCAAGAAGTTGTTTTGAGTCGATCTCCGTAGACTTCGAATCTTCCATCCCTCAGCGTTATGCATTCGCAGATTGGGCAACTCGATCTATCAGGCGCGCTCACGGCAAGACCGATCCGAAAGTTACTGTGGCTCGCCATTAGCCGCCTAAGGCGCGAGCGGCTAGCTCTAAGGCGTTAGTCGCATCGATGTATGGAGTAGCTCCGTAGCTCACCCGTGACACACCGTTGTCGGCCAGCATCTGCAGCGAGATCGATGAATCACTCAGAATATTTAGGGGAATTGGCGAGTTCTTCGCCAGATGAGATATCAGCGATATTGCTGCCAATCCGGGCACAAATAGCCCGTCCGCCCCTGCTTCTGCGTAGGCGAAGGCCCGCTCGATGACCGTCGCGAGTAGTTTGTCATCGTGCTTAACGGATGGCCCCTGAAAGAACAAGTCACATCGGGCGTTGATGAAGAACGGAACCTTGGCTGCATCTGAAGCCTGTCTTGCACCTCGAATGCGAGCTACTTGCGTCGCTGTATCCCGAATCGTTCCTTTACCTGGAATGCTGTCTTCGAAGTTGCAGCCCACTGCGCCAGTCTCAATTGCTAGAGAAATGCTCTCTTCGACTTTGAATGGTTCCTCCCCGTAGCCGCTTTCGAGGTCGAACGTCACCGGGAGCGCGACCGCCTCCACTATCTGGCGAAGGTTTTGAATCGCTAGCTCATAGGGGAACTGTTCCCCGTCGTTGAAGCCATGAGCTTTCGCGACCGCCCAGCTACTGGTTGCTATGGCTTTGGCTCCTGACTTCGCAACAGCCTGTGCGCTGCCGGCATCCCAAATGTTGTAGAGGACGATCGGGTTTCCTGGAACATGTAACTTTCGGAACGCTTCGATCTTGTCCAACTGTTGCTGCGTTGTTGCGCTCGCGATGATTGGTTTCATTTCACACCTGTCCTTTTGGGATAACCCGCTACGCATATGTGGCTCACCACTCCGAATCCGTGGCGATTCCTATCAAGCGCTGGCGAACTTATAGATGAACGTCGACTTAGCTTCGATGTGACATAAAAAAGTCAAATTCTGCCACGATCACAATTGAGGCGAACTTCAGTGGTTCGTGCTTAGCGAAGCGGCGCCTGCACCGGTATAGAAACACGACGGCGCAAATAGTCTGGCGGAAACCGGCACGCAAAGGCGTGACTGCTCATCCCTAATGGCAGAGATAGCCGCAATGTATGCATCGGACGCTACGCGGATGTAGCAGCTTCGCGCACCCGCGTAGATCGCGACCATGAACGTTGAGGTGAATTTGTGCAGCGATGAGCATCCCTAACGTAGGTCCCAATAAATAGATCCAAAGGTGCTGCCACATCATCCCCGGAACTGCGGATGCCAGCGTTCGCGCCGGGTTCATGCTTGTGCCGGAGAGGGGTGCCTCAACAAAAATCCAAAAAGCTACTAGACCGCCGATCGCAACGCCCGTGAAGCGAATCAGGCGAGGCGAGATCGTGAAAGCCAGGATGATCGCCATGAGCGTGGACGAAATTACCAATTCAGCTACAAAAGCGACGGCCTCACCCTTCGAGCCGGGCACCGTGATTGCATAGCTGACCGGTGGATCGGTAAAGAGGCTGCCAGCGAACCGAGCCACGAGCAAGACTCCAAGAGTTCCCCCGATCACCTGAGCAACGACATAGAACAGGGCATCCCATGGATGAATCTTCTTCAGTCGCAAAAAGGCGAGTGTGATCGCGGGATTCATGTGGGCCCCCGAGCGCTTCCCCCATGGAGATTGAATCAGCAAGGTGAGAACCAGACCGATGCCTCCTGCCAGGAGGGCGATGCGTACGGTCGCCATCGGCAAAAGTGTGTAGAGTGGTGATCTTGGCGACTCGAACATCGTTACGTTCAAGCCGACAGCAATCATGAAACAACCCAGCGCCCAGCACTCGATCAAATACTCGGGCCAATGTCTACTCAGCGAAGCTCTCATTGACACGTCTGTCTCCTGCATTTCAGTTCACCTGAGTTCTGCAACCGCGGCTGGGTGCCCCAAGGGATAATCTGGCTAGTCCCGGTTGGACGATTTCTTGCGTTACTGTCGCGCTCCATGAGGTCACGGTCAGTTCGCTTGTCAAGGAGAAGCAGAGTTTTGCTCCCCGCCCACAACCAATCAATGACCAGCGGTTCGACCGCCGTCGATGTATGAGATCTCGCCGGTTACGAAATCCGAATCTTCCAGGTAGAGAATCGCCCGTACAACGTCGGAAACCTCGCCATAACGATTCAGTGGGGAGAAGCCCTTCTTCGCTTCGAGCGAATCCGCCTCGTGTAGCGGCGTCCTGATGATGCCAAGCGAAACCGCGTTGACTCGGATATTCGATGACGCGAGTTCCATGGCGAGTCCACGGGTTGCGGCAGCGCAGGCGCCCTTTGACAACGAGGCTAGAACCGCTGGAACGTCTTGGACCGCGTGTTCGACCAGGCTTGTGAGAACAGATAAGATGATATGGCCCCCACCCTGCTTCTTCATTGCGGGAACAGCGGCCTGAGTAGCAAAGAAGACACTGTCAACGTTCGTCGCCATCACTCGCCTATACAGATCTTCGGAAATCGATTCGATCGGGCCGGGCCGCCAAATGCCCGCATTGTTGATGAGCGTATCGACGCGACCGAATCGATCGAGGGCTGTCTCGACGACCTTTCGTGCAATGTCGGGCGTGCCGGCGTCGCCAGGCACGGTGATGTAGTCAGGATCGTCAGATGGCTTAATTGATCTCGAATTCCCAACAACTCTCCATCCTCGATCTCTGTAAGCTTTGACAAAGCCTTCGCCCAAACCTTGGGAAGCGCCCGTTACAACTAAGACTTTGCGATTTGTACTCATTGCAATCCTCAATTCGGTTGGCTAACTCTCATGGGAGGGACGTGACAAGGTGGACTACTGAACATTCAGTTTCTGCAGCTTGTCGAAGCCGATGCCACTGATCATTTGAGACTGTATGGGCTTGACGGCCGCATTCACTGCGTCCGCGCCATACGGTGCGCCTACCACTATGCGATCGGGACGTTCACCGGCGGCCGTCGCAATTAAGCCGACGAGTGCTTTCGAGACTTCATGGGAATCAGGGGCGTCCGCTCCGCTGAAGACTCCTTTCAGGAATTCAACAAATGCCCCAGGAAGAGCCGCGATTTCTCCATATTCCTCGGCACGATGCGGATCAGCCGGCTGCTGAGTAGCCGAATACAATCCTGTCGGGTAGGCGCTCGGCTGGACGAGGACGACGTCGACGCCCAGTTGCGACAATTCGTAGCGATACCCCTCGGTCAGAGCTTCGAGAGCGAATTTGGACGCGCCGTAGAGACCGGTGAATGGAATCGTCACGCGACCGAGGATCGATCCGATATTGATGATCAGTCCGGACTTTCTCTTCCGCATTTCGGGCAGCGCGGCGCGAGTGACACGCTGGATTCCAAAAACGTTGACCTCGAACATGTCGCGGACTTGCTCGGGCGTATATGTCTCCGCGATACCTTGCGCGAAGAGACCAGCATTATTGATCAAGACATCCAGCTTGCTTCCAGTCCTCTTGTACAGTTCCTTGAACGCCTCTTCGACGCTAGAATCTCTGGTGACATCGAGTTCAAGTACATCTATGCCCTTGGACCGGAACTCTTCGGCCGCTGTACGATTACGAGTTTTCGGATTGCGCATGGTTGCGAACACTTGATGCCCGGCTTCAGCTAAAGTCATCGCCGCATCCTTTCCGAAGCCGTTGGAAGTGCCAGTGACCAGAATTGTTTTGCTCATAGAAAAGCTCCCTCTTTCCATTCGGTTGATTTGCGCACGGGTCCGCAGGATTGCGCAGGCAGTAGCCAGCGATCATTTGCTTTTTTGTCAGGATGCCGCGGCGACTCTCAGTCGTTTCACTGCTTCCTCGGTCGTCCATACGGCGTTCGCCATAAACCGCCAGTTGACCATTGCGGCCGGATAGCCGTCGCCTTCCTCGTTCACTCCGGCGGCAACCGCATCTCGGACCATCGCGACCTCGAAACCACCCTCGATGATGTCACGCATATGGGATTCGAGGCAGATATTCGCCACAGGTCCTGCCATGATCACTTTCCGAACTCCGCGCATATGCAACTGCTTGATCACGTCGTTGGCCTCACACCCAAAGTGTTTGTGTGGCGACGTATTGCAGGTGTGACCGTCCATCAAATATTTCTTGAAAGGTTCGTAGTAGTCAGCTCGAGAACCATGAAAGCCTTCGAGATCCACAGGATCCTTGCGTCCGCAGAAACCAATGCCAATGAGGTAATGCGCGATTGCTCCGGGAGGCACGTTCCACTGGAGGTCCGTCGGATAGTACCAATGCGGTGAATGGATAACGTAGTACCCAAGCTCCTGGGCAGTCTTGAGGAGCTCTTCCAGGTTTGCGATCACGTTTCGCTTCTTGAGGGCGTCCGCGATGAGCTCGTAATAGGTGCCGGTCTTTTCTTCGAGAAACTCGTTTTGCATGTCTGCAAGCACCAATGCGGTGTGCTGCTTGTCAATCTGCATCTCCGGATTGCGATGGGTGAATTTGAACATTTCTAATCTCCTGTGATCTGGCTGCTTAGGGCTCAACGTCTTTACGCTTGTTCGATGAAGACCGAATACGAGAGATGTGACAAAAAAGAGGCAAATGCTGCCACTCGACGGTCGATGAAATGGACGATCGTGCTGAAGTCGCGATTTCAAACTGACCCACCTTCGTAGATCACGTCAGTGACTTCAGGTAGACAAACGCCAGTATTGATGCGGGTATTTGCGCTTTATGGGTTGGACCGCCAGGCCTTGATAAAGAGCTAACGACTTGTAGGCGCGTTGTCTAGTCAATCAAATCGCCGTCCATTGGCAGCCTGACACTTATCGGCCCGGATCGCATCGAAAGTCTTGAAGCACGCAGAATTTAATCCCTGCGAAATGTGAGGTTCGGAGAGCCTGCAATGTGTTTGATCGAGGAGCGAGAGGCGGTGCAGATCGCAAGAGCGCTCGGCGATCCTAATCGCTTTGGCATCTATAAGGACCTGGCGGAGATAAGCGAGTTGCGTTGCGGAACAATTTGCCTCAATACCCCTGTTCGCGCGGCAACCGTTTCCCACCACCTTAAGGTACTAGCGAGTGCCGGGCTGATTGAGTCTCGAAGAGAAGGACAGGGGGTGTACTACCGCACGGTCCCCGAGAGACTGAAGGCTTATCTGAGATACCTACGAAAGCTAGGGAACGGAAGAGGCATTACAGCGTGACTCATCCGCGAGAAAATCTCGCAGCAAGCGTGTAACGGTGAAAATGCAGAACAGCTGACAATGTCAGTTCTTGCGTCGGGAGCTAGCCGCATGCCGCATCGTCCAAAGGTTGTCGCGTTTCTTGTTGGTTCTCCAGTGGACCTCATCAATTTAGTAGCAATTTCGTCGGTGTTTTCATATCCCAAGATTGATGGTAAGCCTGCGTATGTGACGAGACTTCTGTCGATGCATTCTGAGCGTGAGGTTCGCGGGCGGGATGGAATTACCGTGACGAATTGCATCCCTTTCTCGGAGTACGTCGGCGCGGTCGATACCTTGGTGGCCATAGGTGGCGAAAGCGTATTTGCCGAGCCATCAAACGACTTGATTCGCTGGATACGGAAACGGGCGGGTCATGCGCGCCGCATCGTATCAGTATGTGTTGGAGCGTTTGTGCTTGCTCCGACCGGGCTGCTGGATGGAAGACGGGTGACCACCCATTGGCACCATGCCGCCAAGCTCGCCCAGCAGTATCCTCAGCT
The DNA here is from genome assembly GCA_963820245.1 of uncultured Acidobacteriaceae bacterium. GTDB lineage: Bacteria > Acidobacteriota > Terriglobia > Terriglobales > Acidobacteriaceae > Telmatobacter. The sequence goes on from CAWFZC010000016.1 coordinate 21,849, forward strand.
CTTTATCGAGAAAAACGAGATCTTTATCAAGGATGGAAATGTGTACACCACAGCGGGCGTCACTGCAGGCATCGACCTGGCGCTGGCGATTGTGGAGGAAGACATCGGGCGTGCCGCAGCAGCCTCTATCGCCCAAACGCTCGTCCTGTACATTCGCCGTCCCGGCACGGAGGCTCAGTACAGTTCGTTCCTCGCACAGCAGGCAGACGTTAGCGGCACGCGTCTTCGTGATCTGCCCGCCTGGACAAAATCACGCCTCACCCGCAGACTGGACGTGGTGACACTCGCGAAGTTCGTTGCAATGACCCCGCGCACGTTTGCTCGACAGTTTGAACAGCACTTTCAGACGACTCCCGCTCGCTGGGTGCAATCGCTTCGAATAGAGGTGGCATCTACGCATCTCTCGACAGACGATCTTCCACTTAAGGCTATTGCCAAGATCACTGGATTTCGTGATGAGCAATCACTGCGCCGCGCCTTCCTTCAACAGCTAGGGATGACTCCTAAAGAATATCGAGAACGCTTCGGCAGGTCTTGGTTGAGACGATCGCCGGCTACGAGTGCTCCAAGCAGCGACGTTTCCGGGGAGCGGTAGTCCAGTAAAGGACCGAAGACGACAGGTCTAACTTCAGGAGGGGTAGTTTCGTCCAATCTCAAAATGAACGGAGATGAAGAGCAATGTTGGAGATGAAGAGCAAATGCGAACGATGCAATTCCACTCTGCCAATGGACTCGCCGGATGCCATGATATGTTCGTTTGAGTGTACGTTTTGCGCGTCCTGCGCAAAAGGAATCTTAAAAGGCATCTGCCCAAATTGCGCTGGCGAACTGGTCCTGCGGCCTACCCGGCGATCAAGCTAATTACTGGTCACCTTTTATGGTCAAGCCTTCTATCTGCTCTCGTGTGCTGCCGTATTCACCACCTTACGATTGGGAGACGACACTCGAGTTCTTTCGAGCTCATCAACTTCCCTACATCGAATCGGTTGATGATTCGGCTTACGAGCGCGTTATTCGCGTAAGGCATGGATTGGGTTGGTTCCGTGTCGAGAAGAAGAGCAGCGAACATGCCCTCTTGCTTTCTGTGTGGAACGGAGACGAGGAAGATGTCGTTACGATCTCCAAGTCAGTTCGGCAAATGTTCGATCTGGACGCAAATCCCGAAGGGCTTCTCAAATCCATGAGTGCAGACGGTTGCATGACTGGCCTTTGGGCACAGCACCCTGGGCTTCGCCTTGCTCGCCTATGGAGCGCCTATGAGTCTGTGTTTACTACAGTGCTTGGACAGCTAGTCTCAGTGGCCTTCGGACGTGCGCTCACGCAGGAGTTCATGCGGGCTGCAGGATCACAAGAGCGCCACCCCAAAACGTCTATGCCGATCTCACTGTTCCCCTCCGCCAAGCAGATACTCGGAGCAGACCTTTCCAAAGTTCGGACATCGGCCATCCGGCGAGGCACCATTCGATCGATCGCTCGATCGATCGAGGAAGGCACTCTCGACCTTATCGGTCCTCTCAACATACGGTCGCTCAGGAAAGCGTTACGTGGCATTTCGGGAGTGGGTACCTGGACGACGGAATACGTGGCTTTGCGAGGCCTTGGGGACAACGATGCCTTCCCCTCAACGGACTACGCATTAAAGCAAGAGCTTAAACGGCATCCGGAGATAAACCTGAGGGCCATTCAACCCTGGCGTGGATACGCGGCTATCACTCTATGGAAACGCTATGTTGAGGCAAAGACAACGGCAGGCAGCTCTGCTGGATTATCTCTTTGACAGTCTCTCTGTCATTGCGGCTTTACCCCACGGTGTCATTGCAACGAGTGGCAGTGCACAAATCCCGGAGCGCGCACCTGGCACGGCGTAATCTCGACTTAACGGCGGGCTCAGATATGTTCATAGCTTGCGCGATCTCTTCCATTGAATAGTCTTGCTTCACACGCAGACGAAGCAAGTGTTGTGATAGGGGATCAAGTGACGAGATCGCGGTATTAACTTGGTTGAGGCACTCCTCTGCTCCATATAGGTCTTCAGGAGACCATCCCTGATCCGGAATCTCGAAGAGCGCTTCTCGGTTATCCGAATCGTCCTGGCTTTCGACTGAGAACTCCCTGCAACTCCGACGTTGTCGGACCTTCATCAGGGCACAGTTGATCGCAATTCTGCTTAGCCATGTGTAGACATGGCATCGCCTCTCAAAGAGAGGCAAGGCAACATAAGCCTTACAGAGAGCGTCTTGAAGTGCGTCCTCAGCATCTTCGTGATGTCTGGTAATTGCCACAATTTGTTTGAAAAGACGCCGTGAGTACGTCTTGTGCAATGTTTCAAAAGCAGGATGGGAACCAGCCTGGGCTAATTGCAAAAGAGGGTCTGACGCATTTTCATCATCAATACCCTTGGTCACTCGACCTTGATTAGACGTCGCATCTTGCACGGGCTTATACCTCCTCCGGTGATGTGGGTCTGCAATCCCCCGATACGTGGGACAGCGGACGATAACTTGTCTGCGTGCAATGTCGCCTTGAGTACTTGAATGGTTTGTGGGGCAGCGATCTTGCCGCAGAAACCAAAAGTGTCAGGTCTTTGAGGAAAGGCGTATGATTCGACCTTTTCGATCACGATCGAATTTGTCTTCGCCTATATTCCCCGATCGCAATCGGCGTGTGTTGCCAATAATGCATCATTTTCTGCCACTATCACTGGCATGACATTTGAGTGATCCGAAGGTCCTAAAGAAGGCAAACTCGTATCCGACTATCGCGTGTGTGCGAGGTCTGACACAGAGCCCTCTCTTCACGAGCCTGTGGCGCAACGCTTATGTGTTCGGCGATAGTTCAGAAGCGAAGAGACCTCGCCGAGGTAGTCGGCGAGGTCTTCTTATGACCCGCATCGAATATCAGAGATGGATCCACTCGAAGCTAGTGGATTGCGCTAAGCTATCTGACTGTTGCAAGCTCGCTGACCGGTTCAGGCACCTGCGCTAAGCGAATTCGCCAACTCGCCAGCTCCGCAACGACAAGCGAAACGGCAACTATCGCGGCGCCGATGTAACCGAGACGATGCGCGCCTAACATGGGAATACCGAGTGCGCCGATCACACCGGCGGTCGTAATGCCCAAATACGTAAAAGACGTATTTAGTCCGAGCACGACCGGCGCGCTGTGCGGCGCCACCGTGACCAATCGATGCTGCTGTGGGGCAAGAAGCCCCCACCCCACTGCGCCCCAAATAATCAACGCGGGAATCGCTGTCCAGAGGGTCGCGCCAGCCAATGGGAGCGATGCCAACACTAGCACTAGTACGATAAGCATCGCGATGATCAGCTTACGATTACCGATCAAGTCGGCGAGCCGGCCAACGACTAGATTGCTGACAGTGCCGGCGACCCCAAATGCAACCAGCAACAACGAGACGGTCGCATGATTGTGGCCAATTGCTCTATCGAAAACAACAGTGAGATACGTGTAGGCGATGAACTGGCCGCTCTGATAAAGCCATGTGGTCAACAGCGTCAGTGCGACGCGTGGGTCTGTCGCAGGCTTTAAACGTTGAATGAGCGTGAATTTCGGTGGTAATGGTACGTGTGTGAGCAGTGTTCCGACACCGACGGCGGATGCGGCCGCAAGTGCGGATACAAATATCATTGTCCAGCGCCAATCGCCGAGCGCTCCAATCGCAGCGCCGATTGGTGTGCCGAGAGCAGTAGCCCCTGTGAGTCCGGCGATGACAATTGAGAGAGCATATCCGCGCCGTTCAGCTGGAACCAATGCGACTGCTGCGCCGGTTGCGGTCGGTGCAAACATTGCGGCGCCTACGCCGGCCAACACGCGGCTTGCCATGGCGATGGCGAAGGTTGGTGCTTCCGCCGTGATGAGATTAGCAACGACGAAAATGCCCAGAGCCGTAAGCAACATGGTCTTGCGTGGAACGTGTGCTGCCACCGCCGCGAGAAGAGGGGCCAAGAGTGCATACGTGATCGCATATGCAGTTGTCATTTGTGCCGCTGCGCCGATGTTTGTGTGAAATGTCCGCGAGATTTCTGGGAGCACTCCCGCAACGACAAAACTGTCGGTCCCGAGCGCGAACATTCCAAGAGCCAATACCAGCAAACGCCGATCCATTGAAACCTCCGATCAAACAAGCTTTGGATGTTCGGAGGTCAATCGACACTCTGACAAAAAGAGGGCAATTACTGCCACTCTTAGCTCAAATCGTGCTGGTCGTGCTCGGGCGGCGGCGTGTTCGCTTGCCTCTCATTAGGGAAGAGGTGTTGACCACGCCCTTCCAACTTGAGCAGATAAGCTTTTGCATCGAGGCCACCCGCAAAGCCCGTGAGCTTGCCGGAATGGCCGATGACGCGATGGCACGGCACAAGAATCGCAATGGGGTTTCGACCATTTGCCGCGCCTACCGCCCGCGTGGCCTTTGGGTTGCCGAGTTGGATTGCAAGCTGGCCGTACGTGCGGGTCTCCCCGAAAGGTATGCCGAGGAGCGCTTCCCAGACCTGCCTCTGAAAGGGCGTTCCCCGCATATCGAGAGGCACCGTGAAACCGGATCTCATGCCGGTGAAGTATTCGTTCAGTTCTTTCTCTGTTCGAACGAGCACAGGATGTTCGGCGCGCTCAACAAGTTCAGTAAGACGAACACGCCTTGGATTGTCGTTTTCCCAGAGGATGCCGACGAGACCTCGATTGCTCGCAACCAGCTTGAGAGGCCCGATGGGAGAGGGAATGAATGTATACCACAGGTTCGCAGATAGGTTTCGTCGATTCGACATAGCATCTCCAGAACTCTCAGTCGATCGCTCTCAAAGAATGGGCCGCTCGATCAAAGCATCGCTTGACCTCGTGGTCGCGGTTACCATGTCGCTTCCTGGATCGGTCGCCTGCATCTAATGGATGCCCGAGCCAGTTGGCAGAGAATGTCAATAATGGAGCAAATCCTGCCACAGGTTCAGATCGCTGTCGTGACGGCAGCCAACAGTAAATCCAGCGAAAGCTCCTTTGGATACTGAACAGAGTTTCTCGTGTTGAAGAGAAAAAGAGGACCGCTCCATGCCGACAGACAAATCACCAACGCCGCGCATGGCACGCATCCTTCTTGCCGCGACCATTCTCGGTTCGAGTATGGCATTTCTGGATGGCACTGTTGTCAATCTCGCTCTGCCGACATTGCAGAGGGAGTACGGTGCGAACCTTTCCGTAGTGCAGTGGGTCGTGGAAGCCTATGCGCTCACTTTAGCCTCCCTTCTTTTGGTTGGTGGTTCGCTGGGAGATCGCTATGGTCGCAAGATGATTTATGTTTGCGGAATTCTTCTTTTCACGGCTTCTTCGATCACGTGTGGCTTGGCGCCAAATACTGAGCTTCTAATCGCGGCGCGAGCATTCCAAGGTGCAGGTGCAGCCCTTTTGGTCCCAGGAAGTCTCGCGTTAATCACCGCGGTGTTCCCAGAGGGTGAACGAGGACGCGCAATTGGAACCTGGTCAGGATTCTCTGCGATCACAACAGCCGTTGGCCCCGTAGCGGGCGGCTGGCTCATTGAGCATTTCAGCTGGCGCTGGGTGTTTTTTCTGAATCTGCCACTCGCACTGATTGTCGTAGTTCTCTGTACTTTTGTACCTGAGGTGCGAGACGAGGATTCGGGGAGTCGCCTCGACTGGCTGGGAGCAGCATTCACGATTGTCGGCCTGGCTTGCCTCACCTATGCGCTCATCGAATGGCCATCCGTGAATCGCCACACGTCCTTGACACTCGTTGCATTTGCTGGGCTGCTAGCACTGGTGGCAGTTGGGATCGTCGAACAACGGGCTGAATCACCGATGATTCCATTCAGCCTCTTCCGTTCACGCGACTTCACCGGCGCGAACTTTATAACGTTCTTGGTTTACGCCCCGTTGGCTGCTCTGCTGTTTTTCTTTCCTTTGGATCTTATTCAGATTCAGCACTATTCAGTCACGAAAGCCGGCGCATCCTTCTCACCATTTGTAATGATCATGCTCGTTCTGTCTCGCTGGGCTGGCAGATTGGTTGAGCGCTATGGAGCCCGGCTTCCACTCACTGTCGGCCCACTCATTACTGCCGTTGGGTATGCTGTGTTCGCCTTGGCTCCCCAAGACGGGCACTACTGGAAATCTTTCTGTCCTGCTGTGCTTATAACGTCGCTCGGGATGACGATCACTGTAGCCCCGCTCACAACAACGGTGATGAACGCGGTTCCTGAGTCTCATGCGGGAGTTGCGTCGGGAATCAATAACGCGGTGTCGCGACTTGCGTCTCTGATCGCAGTCGCTTCCTTTGGAGCGCTACTGGTGGTGATTTTCACCCACGCGCTTGATCACCGGCTGGCTCTGCTCAACTTATCGAGTGAAGAAGCCGCCCAGATTCACGCCAATCGGTTACAACTTGCGGCGATCAAGGCGCAGGACACAAGAGCAGTTCATGCAATCACAGAATCCTTTATCCAGGCATATCGATCTGTTCTGTGGATTGCAGCCTGCTCGGTACTCGCAGGGGCATTTGCGGGATGGTTTCTCATTAAGCCGCGTCGAGTTGAGTCGAACTAGAGCTGAATTGTCGCGCAGAAACGGTGAGCCGGCTCGGCACCGTCACATCTGGAGATCCTTATAGACCTCCCACGGCTTAAGCACATGTTCGAACCGTTCCATGTTGACTCTTACACCGCGGAAACGCACTCCTTCCAGCTTGAGGCGTGCTCGCTGCTCATGTGCAGCTGCCCCGCGGAGCTTTATCTCGCCGCCAGAGCCCAAAACTCGATGCCACGGTAGGTGATCGGGCGGGTCAGTTCTCAGCAACCTCGCCACGGCTCGATGGAAGTGCGGGTAGCCGGCAGCAGCGGCTACTTGACCGTAGGTGCTCACCTTCCCGGGAGGAATCGAGAGAATGATCCGGCGAAATGCAATATCCCGCGGTTCGTCTGCGCGCATTGCGGCATAAAGCATGCTTCGTTTGGCCTTCTGTATTGATAGCTGATCCGCCGCAAGCCGACCGTTCTCAGACTTTCGCGTCGGGTTTTTGCTAAGTTTCATCCAGTTGTTCTCCGCAATGGCCGAGGGTGGGGCATTGCGCTCCACATCGTATAAATCGAGTAGGTGCGCATCCCCACCTGACATTATTAGACTCGGTCGCGTCGTTCCGGATCCTCGTTCGGTGGTTCCCGAAAATCCTAAAAAGCTCCCTGACACAGTGAGGCCGTGAATTACATACAGGCACTGACATGCGGGCCACGGCCCGGCAGTGCCACTTGGCAGTAAAACGGCCTAGCTTGACAAGTGCCCCTGTTCGTCCGCTGTCGATAACAGATCAAAGCGCTCATTAAATTGCGACTAAGAGACGCTCTGCGGATCAGTCCTGAAATACGGCCGGGGACCAGGAATGACAATGGGCACATCTCCTCGGTGCAATACACTTGACCGAACAGTCGGCTATAGGATCGGGAAATCCGCATTCCCGCAAGAACCGTCCAATTTCGGACCCGGTGAGTCCGGTGCTGCTATCTCCGAGAATGTCGGAAAGCGCCTGCAGATTCGGTTCATCGAATTTTGGTATCGCAGCCATCGGCTCGGTCGTCCTTTCCGCTATCCCGCGCGCGCCGCTGTCAGATCACCATGCTCAAATCATGATTAGGTCTTCGGTACTGCTGGCAGCGGCTCGCCCGCCAGTCCTTTGCTGACGAGGCCGGACAGGAAATCCGCAAAGGGAGCAATATCCTCGTCCACACTCGCTTTTTCGAGAGCCTCCATGTAAATCTTGCGGTCACCGACAGGTATGCACCGTCCACGGATATCCGCCGGATGCCATCATGAGATTCATCAGGAAGCGTCCCATGCGGCCGTTCCCATCCATATAAGGATGGATGTACACGAATATGAAGTGGCCGAGCACGGCCCGCACTGCCGGTTCCTTTTCCTCGCGAAGCAGATCGAAGAGAGCAGGCATCGCATCCCGACCGCTTCGCGGTTCAGCGGCACGTGCATGGAGCGGCGAATGTAGACCTGGCCGTTGCGATAGCCGGCGAGGTCGGCGGGTTTTAACAAACCGGCCGTCACACTCGGGCCGAACATCTCCCGATACCACGTTCCGTGATCTTCATCCGCGACCAGGCCGGGATTTTCGCCGTTCAGAACCCTTGCCATGCTTTTTTGAACGGCCTGATAGGCCTGCCAGTACCCGAGCGCGGCCATGGCATCCCGCTGTCCCCGGTCCTGTTCATTCGCCTCCGGATTCCACGTGTTGCTCCGGACGCGTTCGATCAGTTCCCGGCTGACGCGATAGCCCTCGATCGACAGTGAATGATAGGCATCGGTCACGTAAGCATCGCCGACGCGTTTCATGTAAGCGCTAATATTACGCGGCAACCCCGGCGCCTTCGGAAACCGTCCGATGACGGGTTCACGCATTTTCTGCCACAGCAGCCGTATGCGGTTCACATACGGAGAGGTTTCGCGGGCGGGCAAAGCGAGTGTCGGCTTGTCCGTAAAGGGATCTGTCTCACGCACGTCGTACCCCGCAGCAATCATGGTCTTCGTAATATCATCCGCGATGCGGTCGCGTCCGCTGTTGCGGAAGGCGCCGGCAAGGCGGCCCGCAATTGTGCTGTGACCGCCTTCCAGCAATTTCGCCAGCACGCCGGATGCATCGCGGACCGTGGCCATAGCCGCGCGCGCGTCGGTCGCATGACTCGAAAAATATTGCGGCGAGCACTCGATAAGCGCGGATTCGAGCGAGAAAAGGCGCAGCCCATCTTTTTCGTTCCGGTCAGCCGGTTTTGGCAGGGCGGCCCGCAGGTCCAGCAGGGACGTTCCGTGTGGCAGTTTGGTCAGGTTGTTTTTGGCTCTGGAGGACCGGACGACGAGCTGCCGGGGGACCGTCCAGTTTCCGCCGTGCAGGGAGAGCGACTGCTCCGGCGACAGGGACCAGTTCCTTGCAAAGCGGGTTTCCAGATAGACCGCAGCGAAGCGCCAGAATGATGCGTACCATGCGGTGCTCTCCCCCTTTACCTCGTCCGGGCGGCTGGGGATGTACCATCCCTTCATTACCTCCCGCAGAAAACCGTTCGCCATGAGGCGCTCCCGGTGGGTGCGTGTTATGTCTTTCGCCCGGATGGCGGCGCCGCCGTTGACGTTCTGAAGCCCGTGAAGGATCTCCAGGGACTGGGCCAGTTTTTCCGAAGGTGAAGGCATGTCGGTCTATCCTCGTTAGTTTTTGCTGTCTTGCGGTTATTAGTTTAATGTGCCGTGTACTAATTAGTCTATCAAGACGCGCAATAATTAGTCTATTGCGTCTATCTATCATTCGTTTTTCCTGCCATAACCCTTCCCGGCCTTTCGTCCGCCCCTCGACCGGTTCGGATGTGCAGCCCGCACACCGCGCAAATGGCGGCCCCTTTCCCCCCAGCTTTCGTCCTTTCATTTCAATGGCCCACGCACATTGGGGATGGGCAAACCACAATAAGACGGTCCGGCCGTGCCCGGCGTATTCGACAGCCTGGCTCTACTCGCCCTAGCGGGACTCACCGAGCCTCGGATCTCGGCCGTGCGATAACGATCTCTCACGCAGCAAAGAGATGCTGCGGCCCGATCCTCTGGGTACTGTCCAGCAGTTTTTCTCTACGCCTCCCCTTCCTTCTAATTCACCTCTCCTCTTCCATCTGTGCCTCTGCACCAGAGGCTGGAGTATCTACATGTCTAGAAAGCAAAACAATCACAACTCTCCTCTCCGTCGATATCGATCTGACATATGTGCCCGTCGCGGATCGCGCGACATCGCTGAAAGCGATCGATGCCGGCATGAAGTGGATTGCGGACGCGATCACCAAAGGCAACATGGGTATGAGATCACTCGTATCGACAAGGCCGGGATTTCCCTTGTGTTTTAAGGCGCATCCCATTTTTTCTCGCTATTGCCAAGAAGGCCGGAGGCCGCCGAGTCGAGCGATCCATCTTGCACTACAAGCAGGGCAGAACTTTGTCCGCTTTTGGTCCGCCCCCCCAAACGAAAGCGGACGAAAAGTGACTAAAAGACACGAAAATCAACGAAAAAGACACACCTGTTAATGTCGCGGAAAATCAATCTAATATGTTGATTTCCTCGTATTTATTGGGATTATCGGGGTGAAAGTTTGCAGGCGCGGGCCGGGATCGAACCGGCGCATAAAGGTTTTGCAGACCTTGTAGTCGATCTATAAACCTTAAGTATCAATGCGGTTTTCGCCGCTTTGAGCCCAGCCTTCGTCGGCCCACCCTCATACAGCTACGGATCAGATGCGCGCATTTCCCCTTCGCGCAGATGTACTGCACGGAAACTCTTTAGCCAAAGGAATGGTGGGAGGGGAAGGGGCCGACCCTTCACGCTCGCACTTGGTCAATGGAACAGCCTAATGGTCACGGCAACTAGTGGTTCCGATTGGGGGCGTCACCCTCCCTGGAGCGCTGATGCTTTCCACCAAACGTACTTCGAACCATCACAGATTGTTTTCATTGTCCTTTTTCCTTTCTTGGTTGAAGAAGACACAAGCTTCTTTGTAACCTCAGTTGGTTTGGCTGTTTTCAGCGAAACCCCAAAGGTCACATCGATTTTTGCAGCTGCATCTACCTTTACGGGAATATGGGCAACGCCCCCAATCAAACTAGCCGCCGAGCCCAGCAGAATCATTGTTTTCACCAAGCTCAACTTGACTCTCACATTCTAACTTTGACGGCTGAATTCGTGGGATTGAGAGATTGTCCGATGCGGCCATCGCCGGCCGAAGTTCGCCATTCGGCGAAGGCGAATCCGGCTCGGTAGCTCCGCGCAGTGTTAGAAGTGCTCCAGAATTGCCAGTCGGTGATGGACGAACCGCCAATCGAGCCCGGACCAAACGCCCAGCGACTCGCGGCAGCGCGATGATGCGAAATGCACTTCAGTGAGGCTCACCGACTCAAAGAAGTGGCTGATCTCCGCGCGTCAGTTCGTTTGTTCTCTTCAGAGATCGGGACGCCAATGCGATTCTTGGGATCCGGAAGCCAAGAGAGAGATACGGCCCCTTCAGATTCGCGTGCTCTTGCCCTTTGTCAAGCGCGGAAAACTAGATGCTCCGTCAGCCAAATCGGTTCACGGGTTGACCTCGCCGGGTGCAAGTCAAACTCCGCGTCTAAGTATTTTAAAATGTGCAGATAAATGGTGGACTCGAACCAGCGACCTCTTCCGTGTCAAGCCAGCCCCTAAAGGCCTCGCTGCGCTGTCCAGCATCGGCCTTGTCCAGTCAATAACGGCCTTCGTCCCCGATCTCCGGAAGACACGATTGCTCCCGCTTGCGTTCGCTGGTTCCCGCTGGCTCAGACTGGCGTTCGCTGGCTCTGACCGTCATTCGCTGGCGTTCGCTGGCTCCCAAATCCTTTCCCAAAAAACCTTACATCCCAATCCACAGCACTGCCAACTGTTTGGACCTGCTCTCCGCGATTCACGCGGTGTTGAACGAGGTTCGACGGACACCAGCGCACTGGACTTCACGGATCTCTAAGGAGCTTGGGATGGGAAACGCAAAAGGCGGAAACGGCAATCGACCTCCGCACGAGGATGCGGTTGATTCGCGGACGGCGGCCGCCTTTCTCGGAATTCATTACAAAACGCTCGAGCGGATGGCCCGTATGGGCCAGGTCCCTGCCATGAAGTTGGGAAAGGAATGGCAGTTCCTGCTTTCCTTACTGAGCAAATGGCGCGAAGGGCAGATGAATTCGAACCTCAACACACATCGACCGTCGAACGATGACGAACAGAAAGAGAGCGAAAATTATTGAAGAGGTCTAGAGAAGAATTAGAGCAGGGAAGCTTGCGCCAAGTGCCGCGGGCAAATGGTCAATGGGCCTGGGAGTGGCGCTACATAAATCCTGAAACCGGAACGCTCAAATCAAAGTATTTCTCCGGGGCGGAATTTCCGGAGCGCTCGTCCATAGCAGCACATCTAAAGCCCTTCGTTGAGCGCCTCAATTCGACAAAGATCGAGAAGATCATTGTCGACCCCACGGTGGGAGATCTCCTCGACTCCTTTATCGCAGAAGAGCATCTTCTCGAAATCAGGAGCCGCAAAGCGGGGGAATACGCATCAGGAAAGGATGAGCTAGCCTATTCAACCGCAATATCCTATCTGAGCTTGTGTAAGTGCATTCGGGAGAAGTGGGGCAATACCAAGCTGGATAGATTCAAGCCGCTAGAGTTCCAAGAGTGGCTAAAGGACCTGACGGCGAAACCCAAGACCAAAGGGCACCTAAAGGCATTCGTCAACCGCCTATTTAACAAGGCGAAGCTGTACGGTATGCTTTCCTTCCACGAGAACCCGATCGCCCTCGTCGAAATACGAGGGATCAGCAAGCGGAGCCGCAAGCCAGTGACGGTCACTGTTGCGCAGTTCTGGTTCGTATTCGGACTTCTCAAAGAGCCGTACAACATCATGGTCCTAGTGGCACAATGCACGGGATTCCGGGTCAGCGAGGTACTTGCTCTCAAGTGGTCAGCGATCGAATTCGAAGAACTTTTGATGATGGTGAATGAAGGGGTTGTGCACGGCAGGATCGGATTTCCAAAGACGGAGTATTCCGAAGATGCGGCCCCACTCGACCCCGAAGTCGGAACGAAGCTTCTCGATTGGAAGCGCAAAACCAATGGAATCCGGGTTACTCTTTCCGAGTCCGGTCACCGGGCACAGTTATGATGCCTCTCCGATACAACAGGATTGGATCCGCCGGGCAGGATGGTGTCTGATTGAGTGCCCGGAATGCGGTGCAGCACCGGGAGTCGTCTGCACACTCACTTCGCACGGTCGTGGAAAGCGGCACAACATCCCGGTGCACGATGCGCGCCGTGACATGGCCAAAAAGAAAGGGTTCGGTAGCATCGGGTGGCACACATTCCGGCACGGGTTCCGCTCGCTCTTAAGCAAGCTGAAGACACAACTCGAAGTCCAGCAGACCCTGATGCGTCAGGCAGACATCTCAACCACTTTGAAGTATGGGGAGACCCCGATGGAGAACCTTCGCATTGCAAACAGCAATGTGGCTCGGGAAATCCTGATCCGGCAATCGTCGCGTTGAGGCCGTAAAACATGAAACCGGGCGCGTTTGCGCCCGGTTTCCATTGGGTTGAACTTTTGGGTTGAAGCCCGTAAATGGTTGCGGGGGCTGGATTTGAACCAGCGACCTTTGGGTTATGAGCCCAACGAGCTACCGGGCTGCTCCACCCCGCACTGTTAGTTTAACAAAGTCTAGTTTGGGGGGTCAATCAAACCCCGACAATGCCTCATAAGCCCTCTCCTGTAAACTCTTCAGAAATCGCAGTCCTGTCTCACCAGGGAACCCGCGGAAAGCCTTCGCTTCTTGTCGCGGAAGCAATTCAGGCGCAAAGCACTCGCCTCCGCTCCAAAAGAACCAGGAGACCTTTTGACCTTTTCCAGTCGGTTTCACGAAATTCGCACCGGATTTGAGCGGTCGTTCTGGGTTGCCAATGTCAGCGAGCTCTTCGAACGGCTGTCCTACTATGCGGCATTTGCCTCGCTCCCCCGTTATCTGCATGAGAGCCTGAACTTCGGCGTCGAGCGGGCCAGCAGCCTTGCGGGATTGTTTGGCGGGTTGGTGTGGTTTCTGGCCGCATTCGGTGGAGCTCTCGCAGACCGGATGGGATTTCGCCGGGCACTTTCGCTCGCTTACCTGATTCTCGCCATCTCCTACTTCATGCTCGGCTCCATCGGTTCGCCCTGGCTCGCTCCTGTTCGCGATGCCATGCCTCTGGTTGTGCTGGTCACGCTCATCCTGATGCTTCCGGCGCTCGGCGTCGCGCTCGTCAAGCCCTGCGTCGTCGGCACCACCGCCCGCGCTTCAAAGCAGAACGTGCGCTCCATTGGCTACTCCATCTACTACACCCTGGTGAACATTGGCGGGGCACTGGGGCCTTTACTTGCCGGGTGGGTGCATAAGCATCTCAGCGTTGAGAAGGTCTTTGGCATGGCCGCAATCAGCGTCTTTGTCATGTTCTTCGCCGTATTGCTTCTGTTCAGGGAGCCTCGCCGCGCCGGCGAGGTGCGGACTGAAAGCCTCGGCCAGGTCGCCAGAAACTTTCTGGGCGTCGCGTCGAACTGGCGCTTCATGCTGTTTCTGATCATCTTCTCGGGCTATTACATTGCCTTCTGGCAGGAATTCATCATTCTTCCCCTCTACATCCATGAGTACGTAAACGCAAACAGCAATACTGAAGCGCTGCTCTCCTGGGACTCATTGACCGTGATCGCCTTGCAAATGGTGGTGAGTATTCTCACCCAGAAAATGCCGGCATTTCGCGGCATCATGCTTGGCGCCCTGATCTCGGGCCTGGCCTGGCTCCTGCTGGTTTTGCATCCCAGCGTGACAATGGCAGTAGCCACGCTGATCGTCGTCGCCATTGGCGAGATCACGCAGCAACCGCGCTACTACGAGTACATCTCGCGCCTCGCGCCCTCTGGTCAGCAGGGAACGTATATGGGCTTTGCCTTCCTGCCCATCGGCATCGGCTCACTCGTGGGTGGGTGGTTTGGCGGGCTCCTGATTCACCACTTTGGCGAAGTCATGCATCAGCCCGCATTCATCTGGTGGTCGGTATCCGGGGTCGGCGTAGCGACGGCCGCTCTGCTCTTGATTTATGACCGTCTGGTGCGGCGGGACAAAGCGGCAGCGTAAAACCGCGGCATGAAGAGGAGAAACCCCAATGCAGTCCAATTCAGGCATAGCCGCCATTTCCATCCCGGTATCTGAAATCGTAGCAGTAACCGTCGTCCTGCTCGCAATCATTCTTGCGCTCTGGGCATTCCGAAAAGCGCGCCGCAAAAAGAACTCAAATTGAGACGCTACCGAAATCGGCGCTACGGGTTCGCCCGCTGCGCCACCAGCATCGATTCCAATATCTGGTCGGACACTTCCTTCACTGAGCCCGGCGAGTGCGAAAGAAACAGCGTATTCGTCCTGTCACTTTCTCCGATGGACTTCAGCGTGTCGAAATACTGCGTCACCAGCACCAGTTGCATCACGTCTCGCGACGACGCGCCGTCCACGACCTTCTGGAACTGCTCGATCGATACCTGCAAGCCTTCGATGATGGCCTTGCGCTGATTGGCGATGCCTTGTCCCTGCAGCGCCTTGCTTTCCGCCTCGGCTTCCGCCTTCTTCACCACCAGGATCTTCTCAGCCTCGCCTCGCGCATTGGCCGCAACCTGCTCCCGCTGCGCCGCGTTAATGTCGTTCATCGCCGACTTCACCTTCGAGTCCGGCACGATGTCCGTCACCAGCACGTTCACAATCTCATAGCCGAAGGTGGACATGTCCGCATCCAGCTCCTGCTTCACAGCCGCCGCAATCGACGACTGCGTGGCGAACACCTCGTCCAGCGTCATCCCCGGCACGTGACCCAGAATCACCTGCTCCACATACGACTTGATCTGCGCCACCGGATCGGAAAGCTTGTAGAACGCGTCGTACACCTTCTCCGGCCGCACCCGGTTCTGCACCGAAATCGGAATCGTCACAAACACGTTGTCTTTGGTCTTGGTCTCCATCGTCAGCGTGATCTGGTTCACCCGCAGGCTCACCACGCCGGCCACCGTATCGAAGTAAGGCATCTTCCAGTTCAGTCCCGGCTCCGCCACCCGCAAAAACTTCCCGAACCGCGTAATCACCGCCATCTGCGCCGTGTTCACCGTAAAAAAGCTCCCCAGGATCGTCGACAGCGCGATCAGGCCCACCACTGCCAGAAAAATCGTGAAAACTATAGTCATTTCCGTCCTCCTTCGCTTTCTTGTGAAGCAACGCACGATTATAGCGCTCCGCTGTTTTCGCCACCTCAATAGTCCACAGCCTCCAAGCCTCACCCTCCACTCACGTTAATAAATTCGCGCCCATCCTCCAAAACGGGCTTACACTGCATCTGTAAATTCCTGTGCCGTCCATGCCGGTTGCTCAGTTGACTCTCGAAGTCCGCATCGAGCACGCCCAGTCCCTTAAAGACAGGCGCCAGGTAGTCCGCTCGCTCAAAGATCAGTTGAAGCAGGGCTTCAACGTCTCCGTGGCGGAAATGGACGAAGCCGTCACCTGGCAGTCGGCCACCATCGGCGTAGTCGCCGTCTCCCGCTCCCGCGACTACCTCCACGGCCTGATTGATGAAGTCGAGCGCGCCGCCCGCCGCATGTTGAATGAGCTTGGCGCGGAGCTCACCGACTCCTTCTGGGAATACCTCGAAAGCTAACCCGCTCCCCGCTCCCCGCTCCCCCTCCGCCAGGCGCGGCTCTGCTATGCTGAATGGTTTACCCCGCAAGGAGGAACCATGCCCGAGCATCGAGCGCGGAAACACCATCAGGACCGGGTTGCGGAGACGCTGCGGCTCGAGATTGGCGCCATGATCGAGGGTGAGCTCTCTGACCCGCGCATCGACTTCTGCTACGTCACCGAGGTGGCCCTCAATCCCGGCGCGAAGTCGGCGCGCGTCTACGTCGCCATCGACAGTTCGGTCAAAGACGTCATAAAGGCAGAGCAGAACACCATTGCCGGCCTTGAAGCTGCTAAAGGTTACATTCGCTTCGAATTAAAGGAGCGCATGGGCGTGCGCCACGTGCCCGAACTCACCTTTCTCGCCGACCGCTCCGGTCGCTTCCAGGCGCGCATCGACGAGCTCATGGACCGCTCCCGCAAGCGGAAGAAGGCGCAGGCCGATGCGGCCGCGCCCGTCGAATCAAAGCAGGCAACAAAGCTCGAAGCTCCCCCCGAATAGGCCCCCGGAATAAGCTCCTATGGCCAAGATGTTCCCCAATCCGAATCCCGGCGAGCCTGCCGTCGATCCCGCGACCTCGTCTGTCGCAGCCGGTCCCACTGCCCCTGCCTCGCCCTTCGACAATTCCGCCTCGATCATCGCCTCCATCCTCAAGGTTCTCCGTGAAGGCGAGCGCTTCCTCGTCTGCTCCCACTCTCGCCCCGACGGCGATGCAGTTGGCAGCATCCTTGCCATGGGCATGTTGCTTCAGCAGCTCGGCAAACGCGCTGACCTCGTCACCGCCGACAGCGTTCCCGCTATCTATCGCTCGCTGCCCGGCGCCACCAGCATCCGCCACGCGCTCCGCGTCCACGGGCCGTATGACGCCGTCATCGTGCTCGAATGCGACAGCATCCAACGCGCCCGTCTCCGCGGACTTGAAAACTTCTTCCTCATCAACATCGATCACCACATCAGCGGTCGTGACTTTGCCAATCTCAACTGGATTGATGTGGGCGCAGCCAGCGTGGGCGAACTGGTCTACCGGCTGACCAAAGCTGCGGGAGCCACCATCACCGCTGAAATGGCCACCTGTCTCTACACCACCCTGCTCACGGATACGGGAGGATTTACCTACGGCGCCGTTCGCGCCTCCACCTTCCAGGTTGCGCATGAGCTCGCTTTGGCCGGAGCTGATCCCATCGGCATCGCCAGAGACGTGATTTACTCCACGCCCACGTCCAAGGTCCTGCTGCTCGGAGCGGCTCTCCAGAACCTCCGCCGCGAAGGCCGCATTGCTCTGCTCTGGGTCACCCATCAGGACATGGTCCGCACCTGCGCCAGCGACGAAGACTGCGAGGGCATCATCAACGTCGCCATCGGCATCGCCGGGGTTGAGGTCGCAGTCTTCCTCTGCGAACTGCCCGAGCGCAACGTCAGGTTAAGTCTGCGCAGCAAAGGCAAAGTCAACGTGGCTGAGATTGCAGAGCGCCTCGGCGGCGGCGGCCACGGCAACGCCGCCGGATGCACCCTTGAAGGGCCGCTGCCTCGCGCCATCGATGAAGTCATGACCGAACTCCGCCAAAGCGTAGCCCCCTTCGCCCTCACCACACCCTAGCCTCAGAGTCTCGCGCAGGGACAACCAGAGACCAGCCCAGGCCTCAACCCTGCGCGAATGGACAACGCTTAGAATCCCTCGTAAGGCGATCGTTCCCTTTCACATTGCAATCCAACTCGGGATCAATACACTTGTAGACATTCTGGGTCGAAACCGGCAAGTCCGGTGGGAGGACTCTTCCCCATGAGTTCATCAGAGATTTCTCGCCGTACGGTGCTACGGGGCGCAGCGCTGGGCGCGGCCGCTCTTGCCACCGGTGCCGGCAAGTTTGTGGGCGAATCGCCCCAGGCTCCGCCCAACATCGTATTCATTCTGGCTGACGATCTCGGTTACGCCGATGTTGCCTGCTACGGACGGCCCGATCTCCGCACGCCGAACATCGATCGTCTCGCATCTCGCGGAACCCGCTTTCTTCAGGCCTACGCCAACTCCGCAGTCTGCTCGGCCACGCGCACTGCTCTCATTACCGGGCGCTATCAAGACCGCCTTGACTGTGGTCTCGATGAGCCGATCGTCGGCCGCGACACCGGTTTACCTCCAGCCCATCCCACACTGCCGTCGCTCCTGCGCAAGGCCGGATACGGCACCACCCTCGTCGGCAAGTGGCACCTCGGCTTGCTGCCCAAATATGGCCCGCTGCAGAGCGGCTATGACCACTTCTACGGTTTTAGAGGAGGCCGGGCCGACTACTTCACACACTCCGACGACCTGTGGGACGAAGACGTCAAGATCCACGAGGTTGGCTACCTGACTGATCTACTCGGCAACCATGCCGTCAACGTCATCAACGGCTACGCCAAAGCTGGAAAGCCCTTCCTGTTGAGTCTGCACTTCAACGCTCCTCACTGGCCCTGGGAGGCGCCTGGAGATGAGGCCGAATCCAAGCGGCTTATCGGTCACTCCCTCGACGATTTTGACGGCGGTTCGCAAAAGACCTATCAACGCATGATCGAAGACCTCGATCTCCAGGTTGGCCGCGTGCTTGACGCGCTGCACGCCGGCGGAATCGCCGATAACACAATCGTGATCTTCACCAGCGACAATGGCGGCGAGCGCTTTGCCGATACCTGGCCTTTTACTGGCCGCAAAACGGAGTTGCTTGAAGGCGGCTTGCGCATTCCGGCCATCATCTCCTGGCCCGCGCGCATTGCCATAGGCCACACAACCAACCAGGTGGCCATCAGCATGGACTGGCTGCCAACGCTTCTTGCCGCCGCCGGCACTGTGCCTGATCCCGCTTATCCAACCGACGGCATCGACCTGTTGCCATTTCTTGTTGAAGACGCCGTGCCCGTCCCGCGCAAGCTCTTCTGGCGATACAAAGCCAACGCCCAGCACGCGGTGCGCGATGGCGATATGAAGTATCTCAAGATCCTCGACAACACCTTCCTCTTCAATGTTGATGAAGATCCGATGGAGCGCGCCAACCTCAAGGAGCGCATGCCTGACGTCTACACCCGCCTGAAATCGGAGTGGGACGCCTGGAATGCCACGATGCTGCCAGAGATTGATGCGAGCTATTCCGACAATTTCACAGGTGCACTGCTGGCCGACCACATCGGTACGCCGGAGGCTAGCCACAAGGCCGACAACCCGCCTCCGGACCCGCCTCCCCATCCCTGAGTCCGGCGATCCGTCAGGCACGCGGCCCCTAGGTGCATTCAACCCCATTCAACCGCAGTCGCCGCCCAGATCAGTCGTAGATCAGCGGAAAGCGTGACCAAATCGTCTCCCGCACTCCCGGGGGTCGATCTCTGCCTTATGATTTGCGCATGAGCGTCGAATCCGAAAACATCATCGCCCTCTACGAACGCCACGCCGACGAGTGGGTCCAGGCCCGCCTGCTGGAGAGCACACTCTATGAAAAGCCATGGCTGGACCGCTTCTGTGCGCTTCTTCCAAGCGCCGGATCGGTTCTCGACTGCGGCTGCGGTGCCGGAGAACCGATCGCCCGATATCTGATCCAACGCGGGCATTCGGTGATGGGTGTCGATTCCTCGCCCGCCATGGTGAGGATGTTTAAGGCCCGCTTGCCCGAACAGCGCGCGGTGGTGGCCGATATGCGGGCCCTCTGTTTACCCGAAACTTTTCACGGCATCCTTGCGTGGGACAGCTTCTTTCATCTGGACCACAGCGATCAGCGAAAGATCTTTCGAACATTTCGGAATCATGCCGAGCCTGGAACCGCACTTATGTTCACCTCCGGGCCCTCGCACGGAGAGATCGTCGGGCAGTTGGAGGGAGAGCCGCTTTATCATGCGAGCCTCGACGCTGCTGAGTACCGCCAATTGCTGGAGGAGCAGGGCTTCACGGTCGTCCATCACCAGGCGGAGGATCAAAGCTGTTTTGGCCGAACAGTGTGGCTTGCGCAGTTGCGATAAATCTCGCCCCAGTCGCTCCGGCGCAGACCGTGGCCACGCCCCTCAACCCGCCATCAAGCGAAAGCTGCTGAGACAGAAAAACCCGGTGGATCAGGCTGTTACAAAACACTTGAAGTGGTTTGAATGATTTGAGAAGATGCCCTCGCGAGAGCGAGGGCATTTTCATTGGGCTACATACAAGGTGAGTCACGGTTGCAGCAGACGTTGTTTCCGGCAACGCTGGACGATTTCATTCCTGCTGATCATGTTTGCCGGGTGATTGAGGCGTTTGTAGGCAAGCTGGACATGAGCGCATTGGGTTTTGTTCGTGCCGAGCCGGCCAATACGGGACGGCCGGGCTACGATCCGCGCGACCTGTTAAAGCTTTACTTGTACGGCTACCTGCATCAGGTGCGCTCGTCGCGTCGTTTGGAGGCTGAGTGCCGGCGCAACATCGAGGTGATGTGGCTGCTGGAGCGACTGACCCCGGATTACAAGTCGATTGCCGAGTTCCGTCGGATGCATGGTGAAGCGGTGAGCCGGGCGGGCGCGCAAATGGTGGGTCTGGCCCGGCAGGTCGGGCTGGTGCGCGGCGAGTGGGTAGCCATCGACGGATCGAAGTTCCGTGCCGTCAGCAGCGCCGCCGCGGTGCGCGAGCGGGAAGCTGTGAAGCGTTATCTGGAGCAGTTGGAAAGGGCCGACGAGCAGGACGAAGTGGTCATCGATCCGAGTGCGGTAGCCGCAGCGATGGAAAAGCTGAACAACGACCCGGAGCCGGAAGCTCGCTTCATGCGCATGGCGACGGGAAACGCGCCTGCCTACAACCTGCAGACAGCTGTCGATGCGGAGTACGGCATTATCGTGGCGCAACAGGTGACCACAGAGGCGACCGACAACCGCAGTCTGTTGCCCATGGCCGAAGCCGCCCAGCAAGCGCTAGATGTACCGAACACTCTCAATGTGGTGGCCGATGCGGGCTACTCCAACGGCGAGCAAGCCGCGCAGTGTGAACAGCGGAGTATCGTGCCCCATGTGCCCGCCAACCGCGCCATCAACAACCAGGGAGACGGAAACCTGTTCGATCGCTCGCTGTTCGTCTACGACCAGAACACCGACACGTTCCGCTGCCCCGCCAACCAGACCTTACATCGCAAACAAGTCCTTAAGAGCAAAAACAGCGTGCTCTATGCTGCTGAGGCCGACACCTGTTCCAGATGCGCTGTGAAATCGAAGTGTACGAGCACGGCGCGCCGCCTCGTGCAACGGCACATGTACGATGCCGCCCTGCAGAGGATGAACCAACGAGCCACCCCGCAAGCCATGCGACTGCGAAGATGCACGGTCGAGCGTCCCTTCGCGATCCTCAAATACGTGATCTTCGGACACCCACGCCTGTTGCTCCGCGGACTGGCCGGCGCGCAGACAGAACTGAGCCTCGCCACCATGGCCTATAACCTGAAAACCTCCATAAACGTGCTCGGCGCCGCCGAAATGATCTCGGCACTGACATAGACCAGCCCAGATCTACATGCCTCCATCCCAAACAACACTTCAAAATACAAAAACGGTGCTCCGAATCCGAAGCACCGTTCCGTTTGAATCTTCCTCAGCCCCGTTTCGTAACAGCCTGGGATGCACGGCCTTTCTCACAATCGCATCGCCCGCTCACTTCGCTGTGCTCTTCTCCACAATCGGCAGAAGCACCGAGCTCGCGCCCCGCTCCACCGTCATCGTTGCGGCGCGGAAATCCTCCGGCTTTGCGAAAAAAATGTTCGGCACAAATGTTTGCGGGTTGCGGTCGTACAGCGGGAACAGCGACGACTGCACCTGAATCATGATCCGGTGGCCCGGCTTGAACGTGTAGTTCACCGTCGGTAGCCGGAAGCGATATTCCTGCACTTCTCCCGCCGGAATCGCCTCTGGCTTCTCGAAGCTCTTCCGGTAGCGTCCGCGGAAGATGTCCATGCTGACGGCCAGCTCATACCCCGCCAGCTCCGGCTGCTCCGCAAAGGTCGGCGGATACACGTCAATCACCTTCACCACAAAGTCTGCGTCCGTCCCGGTCGTCTTCACAAATAGGTCCGCCACCGGCGCGCCTTCGACGCGCACGTCGCTATCCAGCGCAGGCGTTTCGTAGCTCAGCACGTCGGTCCGCGTTCCCACCGCTCGCTGATCCTGCACCAGCCATGTCTGCCACCGATTGCCTCCGTCGGCCGGCACCGGCGGCGCAAGAAACGGCACGGGCTTTGCCGGATCGGACACATAGCTGTCCTCGCCCTTCTCCGGCTTCTGCAGCCCCAATCCGAACTGCGCCTCGAAATACATCGGCGTAAGGTGCTTCTCATCCACCCCCGGCCAGTCCGCGAACCGGTCCCAATGCTTCAGCGCCGGGTTGTAAATCATCACCGGAGCCAGCGGCTCAGCAGCCTTGCGGTCCTTCAGATACACATCGAAGAACGGAACCAGAACCTCACGCCGAAAATCCGCCGCCGTATCCCCGGGCCACTTCAACGGCCCCAACGTCTCGCCCGAGCGGTTAATCTGGCTATGAAACCACGGCCCCATCACCAGGTGATTGTTCGCCCCGTGCCCTGAGGCCTTCAGCGCCTCCCACGTGTGCACCGCGCCATACATGTCTTCCTGGTCCCACAATCCCTGCAGCCACATCGTCGGCACGCTCGCGGGCTTCCCGGCCACCAGCTTGTCCAACGCCTGCAACTGCCAGAACGCGTCGTATGCCGGATGCGCCGCCAGACGGTTCCACCACGGCAGTTGCGCAAAGCCGTTTACTTCCGCCCAATGGCCTGCCGTTCCCGCTTCAAGAAAATTCGCATAATCGTCGTCGCCGTGCCGCGGCACTTCAGCGCCCTCGGCCCTCTTGGATGACTGCTCCGTAAAGTAATCCAGGTTCACCTGCCGGAACGCGCCGTAGTGGAACCAGTCGTCGCCCATCCAACCGTCGATCATCGGGCTCTCCGGAGCGGCCACCTTAAGCGCCGGATGCGGACCCAGCAGTGCCATCGTCACCGTCCAGCCGTCATACGATGACCCGATCATGCCCACGCGCCCGTTTGACTCCGGCACATTCTTCTCCAGCCACTCAATCGTGTCCCACGCGTCCGTCGTGTCGTCCGTCTTCGTCGGATTCAGCGGCCCCATCGGCGGCCGTGTCATTACGTAATCGCCCTCCGATCCGTATTTGCCGCGAATGTCCTGGTTCACAAGAATGTAGCCATCGTCCACCCACTCCCGCTGTGCCGCCCACACCGCATCGCGCATCTTCGGCTTGTCCTGGGTGGTACTGCCGGCTTTGTAGGGCGTCCGCTCCAGCAGAATCGGCAGTCCCTTCGCGCCTTTTGGTACCAGGATCTCCGTATGCAGTTTCACTCCGTCGCGCATCGGAATCATCACATCACGCTTGTCATAGTCATAGCCGGGATGCGGCTCTTCCCACTTCGAGGGAATATCCGAGCCTGTCTGCACCATGTCCGGCGTCACGCCAGCAGACTGACCAACCAACGCAGGCGGCAATACCCCAAGGCCCGAGACCCCGACGACTGAGGCAAGGCAGAGAACGGTGAACGAAGCAAGTGAGATGCGCATGCTTTCTATCTTTATCACGACCGAGCCAGCCTTCATAAGTTTTCGCAAAACGCCGGGCGACCACCCTCGCGACTTTGTTCTGTCGCATGCCAGGGATGGAAGAAACTCCCCTTCGCCTTTCGCATCAGGGCACGACTTTGCAACTCGCTTGAAAACTCAAAACGGAGGGAGGCGGAGGTTTTAACCCCCGCGCAAATCCATCCCCGAATCCCCAAAGAATCGTGAACGCGGCGCAAGCCGCGTCACAACTCGATCAACCTGCCCCTGGGTGCCCACAAGCCGACCTCTTGGTACTTGTCTGCCGTAGACGAGCGCATTGGCGGAGATAATGTCCAATCAAGGTCCACAACTGCATCGTGGGCCGTGCATCGTAAAATCGGAGAGATTCGGAACGACATTGAGGTTTCGCGGAGACCAAAATGATCCAGCAAATCCTCATCTTGGCATTTCTCCTTCCGGCTCTTTCAGCCGCGCAGGAAAAACATGACCACCCTGCGCCCGAGAAACTGGGCACGGTCTCGTTTCCGACCTCCTGTCTACCTGGAGCCCAGCAGGAGTTCGACCGCGCAATTGCGCTCTTGCACTCCTTCGCATACGGAGCCGCTGAGGAGGCCTTCAACGAGGTAGCCGCACAAGATCCTCACTGTGCGATTGCCCACTGGGGTGTGGCGATGGCCCACTTCCATCAGCTATGGGAGCCGCATCTTCCGTCCGAAGGAATCCCCGTCGCCCAGAACGAGATCAGGCGGGCCGAAATGTTCAAAGGAGCCACCGAACGCGAGCGCGGTTTCATCCACGCGCTCAGCCTCATATTCAGCGATCCTGCCATTCCATACAGCACGCGCGCGTCAAACTATGAATTCGCGATGCACGACCTCGCCGCGGCGAATCCCAAGGACGTTGAGGTTCAGGTCTTCTACGCGCTCGCATTGATCTCCAATGCATCCCCAACCGACAAGACCCATTTCAAGCAGAAACAAGCCGCCGCTCTGCTTGAGCCTCTGTATCGAGAACTTCCCGATCACCCAGGAATTCCTCACTACCTCATCCATGCCTACGACAGCCAGGAGCTCGCATCCCGCGGTCTGGCAGCCGCCCGGGCCTACGCCAAAATTGCTCCCTCAGCTCCGCATGCGCTGCATATGCCTTCGCACATCTTCACTCGCCTCGGCATGTGGGACGACTCCATCGCATCCAATCTCGCTGCAAGGGCTGCCGCACATCAGCAGGGTGACACCGGTGAAGAGTTGCACGCAATGGACTACCTCGTCTACGCCTACCTGCAAACCGGACGCGACCAAGCGGCGGACCAGGTCATCCAGCAACTAAGCTCACTGCAAAATCTTGACACGGGCGACTTCAAGTCAGGCTATGCCGCAACCGTAATGCCCATCCGCTATATCGTCGAACGGCACCAATGGAGCGAGGCTGAGAAGATTTCCTTACCGCCATCCTCAGTTCTGCCGCAAGTTCTCGCAATTGCCGTGTGGGCGCGCGGGCTCGGATCCGCCCGAAGCGGCCATCCCCAGGAGGCTCGTAAACAGGCCGAGGCATTGCGCGAAATCGAAGATAGACTTCGCGCCTCGGGAAACACCTACTGGGCAACCCAGGTCGATATCATGACCCGCGAAGTGCTCGCTTGGTCGGCCCAGGCCGAGGTCCGACCCGATGAAGCGACTGCTCTCCTGCGCAGCGCAGCCGACGACGAGGACGGAATCGAGAAACTCCCTGCCACGCCCGGACCGATTATTCCCGCCCGCGAACAACTCGGAGAGCTCTTACTCGAACAGGGCAACTTCGCCTCTGCCTCCACGGCATTCGAAACCACGCTGGTCAACGCTCCCGGACGGCGAGGGGCATTGCAGGGAGCCGCTCGAGCCGCCCAGGCCTCTCTACAGAAATAGCCGTCGCATCCAAAGGGGAGGTCGGTGAACCGAAATAATCCTACACAAGGAGCCAGACCAGCGGGTCCTTCCGAAGTCATGTAGCCATAGCCGTGGGCAGGTGGCCCGCTCATCAACCCCGACCGACCACCATGAGCCTGGAGAGTCCCTTCTAGCGAAGCTGTGCCCAGTTCATCGCGGTCGTTTTTTCGCGATGAGCGGGTCTCGGGGCAGACCCCGGCACCGCGAATTTCCCCGCTCCAAAGTTCATATCAAAATGGGCTGTCATTCGGAGCGGAGATGGTCGCGCATTCCGCGCCGATCGTAGCCGAACAACGCCATTTGCAGCCGAACAATCGGTATTTGCTTTTTGCTCATCTCAAGAAAAACGCTCCGGGTGCCCCCGGTCTCGTCCGCCGCGGCGGAAGACTGGGGATCGCAGAAAACTCCGCCTCGCGCCTTGCATCAGGGAGTGAGTTTACTCGTGCCGAAAACTTATCCCCGAATCCCCGAAAAATCGTATACGCGGCGCAAGCCGCGTAAAGCCCCGACACCCCGCCCCAAGGTGCCCACGAGCTGGCTTTTCGATAGAGATCTGTCGACTCGGCGAAATTCAATGCTCAGCCGTTGATCAACCAGTAATTGCCGAAAAGGCGGTAATACGCCAGGAATCCCTCATACCCAGCACCAAAGCAGAGCAGTTCAAGAGCGACCTTGAGGAGCACTCGGCATTGCGCAAAGTTTTCGGATCACCGATCGCGAAGGGCGGACGAACTGAGCGCGAAAGCTATTGATTCGCGGCCGTCTTGTTGCCGGCCAGAATCATTGCTTGCCTCGATTGGAGGCTCTCGACCGGAAACTCCACAGCGCCGACATGGTTGCTTACGGGGTCGCGCATACCGATGCGGATGAAGTAGGTTCCTTTCACCGGAACATCGATCAACCCGCTGCCGGTAAGGCCATGTGCAAGACGGTCGGCATAGCGAGTGGGGTCCAGGTTGATGTGCACTTCGCGGGTCATGGAGTTCACCACATCGCCGGTACCGTTGTAGACCCGGACCGCCAAATCCAGCGAGCCCTGGTAAGAGCCGGTACCGGAGTGGGCCAGTTGCATGTTGTGTATGTCGAGAAGTGTCTCGAGCTCGTAGCTGCGATAGGGCGGCTGCATAAGCTTGGGATCTGGCATGGTGTCAGGAAGAATCTTGTCCGTGGTGCCGTCTGCCGGAATGACGCGGACGTCGAAAAGCAGCTCGCTGAGCTGTGGCGCGCCGTGCAACATCGCCTGCTGCATGGTGCTGGCTTCAATTCTCTTTTTGCCTGAACTGTCCAAAGCGGGATCGTCGGCGTAATAGCCGCGGCGATAGCTCAGGTGCAGTCCAGAGCCGCCGACTTTAACTTCGATTTTGTGGTATTTGCCGTCCCATTTTCCGGAAGGTGGCGTGTAGGACACCGTGTAATAGTCGGAGCCGGAACGAATAGCGTCCTCGACTGCAGCTTTCAGATCATCGCTATTGTAGAAAGCCTTGCCCCCGGTTTCCTGGGCCATCTGCTCGAGGGTCTGGTGTTCTTGAAAGGTGTCTTGCGCGAAATTGGATTCTGAAGCCAGGAACGGATTGCTGCGTCGCCCCGTGTTTTGTACAGCAGCTGGTCCAAGATGGGAGGCCTGGGTGGCTGGATTGTCCATGACCCCACGCGAGTCTATCGGATAGATGGCAATATCGCTGCGCGCCAATAGATCGTCAACATGGCGCAGTTGTTCCACATAGAAAGCAGAAGGCGAGCTCGGATTGTAGGCAAGGGTGTAATCGGGCAGGATGTAAAGGGGAAACGCAGCCGAAAACCAGATGAGATTCTTGCGCCCGGGAAGAACGGAAACGTAATGGGCCAACTGACTGAAGGCGTCGAGGGTGCGATTCACCCTTTCTGAGACGACAGTGGCTGCTGAATCCTCCTGAGATTGCCTCCTCATTTCAAGGGGACACGCCAGACATGCAGAGAGATCGGAGTTGTACAAACCTTCGTTTGAGTCTCCGCTGACCGGGTCTTCCAGGAGACGAGAGCCGGGAACATGTGTCCCTTTGCTGTTAATTGCCGCCTTCAGTACTGCCGGATCGGAGGTGAATCCTTGCAAAAGGTAGAGCCTTGAGCTGAGGAGAAAGATGGCCATACGCTGACCGGGAGGCTGGTCGCCGAGAAATTTGAGTATCTGCTGGCGAGCATGTTCCTGGTCGGTTAGCGGTGTGTTCAGTGCGTCGAGCAGCAGAATGTTCAAGGAACTGTCAGGCGGGGTGGGAGTGTAATTGGTGAAGACGTTAACTCCCAGATTGGGGACCTTGGGCATTGAAGCGAGCAGCGTAGCCTGTTGAACGGGGGTGGCCGCTGCGTGCTCGTCGAAGCTCTGCGCCCTGACCGGCTTGCCGTTGTCGAAGAGGGTGAATTCGGCGGCTTTCAGGTTGTGTACGGGCTGATTGTGACTGTCGAGCACGACGATGTCTTCCAGCACAAGCGGAACCTCTACCCGCAGGGTGGTCTGGCTCTGCTGCGGCGCTGACTGCGGCTGTGCTGTTGAAGCGGCTAGGGTGAGAATTGCTGCGCAGGTGAGAAAGGCTTGAGCCCGGCGAGTATTGGGAACAAGAAGAGCCTTCAGCATAGGTTCAAACCTTTTCTGCTCGCGCTCAATTGTTTACAAAGCGAGAACTCGAACTAACCGGGGCTTGCCTGTTGCCGTGCGGGGAGAAAGGTTACGTCGCCGTGCCAAAAATGATACCTGCCGAACATGACGTCGTTCAAGAGCGCAGGCGTTTCGAGCGGTTCATCGGGTAGTGTCCATCTTTTTGTGTAAACGATCATGTTGAAGTGGTTGTTGGTTAGCCGCATTGCTGTGGGAAGCGAGCTTCCCACAGCAATGCGAATCGTTGCAAGGCCTCTTTCCAACCCTGAATGGTGTGCCATTTTGCGGCCAGGTTTCTGAGCGCCAGGTACATGACTTTCAAAGCGGCATCTTCGGAGGGGAAAGCGCCTCGCGTCTTGATCGCTTTGCGCAGGCTCATGTTCAGGCTCTCGACGGCGTTGGTGGTGTAGACAATCTTGCGGATCTCCGGCGGGAACTGAAAGAACGGGATGATGCCCAACCAGTTACGCCGCCACAGTGCGCTGATGGTCGGGTACTTCGCTTCCCACCTCGCGGCGAACTGCTCCAGTTGGCGCTCGGCCTCTTCGGCCGTGGCCGCCCGGTAGATCGACTTCAGCTCGGCCGCCACCTGCTTGCGCTCCTTCCAGTTCACGTAGTTCAAGCTGGCCCGCACCATGTGCACAATGCACAACTGCACCGTGGTCTTCGGATATACCGCTTCGATGGCCTGCGGGAACCCCTTCAGCCCATCCACGCAGGCGATGAAGACATCCTCGACGCCGCGATTCTTCAGCTCCGTCAGAACCTGCAGCCAGAACTTGGCGCCCTCGTTAGCCGATGTCCACAGGCCCAGAACTTCCTTCTGTCCTTCCATCGTGATGCCAATGGCCACATACACGGCGCGGTTTTCCACCCGGCCTTCTGTGCGCATCTTTACCACCAGCGCGTCCAGATAGACGATCGGATAAACCCGCTCCAGCAAGCGTGACTGCCATGCCTTCACTTCCTCGATCACCGCCTCAGTCACGTTCGAGATCAGCGTCGGCGACACCTCCACCTGATACATCTCTTCCAGGTGACCCTGAATCTCGCGCGTCGTCATGCCCCGCGCATAGAGGGAAAGTATCTTGTCATCGAAGCCGGCAAAGCGCGTCCTACCCTTGGGAACCAGTTGCGGCTCAAAGCTGCCAGCCCGGTCGCGCGGCACCGCGATCTCAACCGTGCCGAACTCCCCCTTCAGACGCTTGCTGCTGGCCCCGTTCCGGCTGTTGCCGCTGCCCCGGCCTTCCACAGCATGCTTCTCGTAGCCAAGATGCGTGCTCAACTCCGCACTCAATGCACGCTCCACCAACGCCTTCGTCAGCTGCTTAAGCAGGCCGTTATCCCCTGTGATATCCTCCGGCACCTTGTACCCAACAAGCAGCTTATCGATCAACTCCTGGTCCAAGCCCATCCGATCTCCTCTCACTCTGTTCTACAGAGTTCAAAAGATCGTTTACACAGAATTATTTACACCCTCGATCATCGCCTAGTCATATCGCAGTAAACAGTCCTTGGATCAGTACCGCAAAACGCCCCAGCGTAGATCAACCCACAAGCAAGCCCCCTTAATCCTGCGATTCCCCACCGCCCTTCTCGCCCTCGTTTCCACCTCCTCCTCAAACGTCCCAAACGGCCCCAGCCGCTCCGCCGCCTTCACCAGCTCCACCTTCCACTCGAAATCTTCAATCTCGTTTGCAATGTTGCGGTCCGTCTTCGTATCCCGCACCCGGTGCCCTTCCTGCCGCAGCATCGCCCGCAGAGCTCTCATCCACGTATCGCGTCACCCGATTTTTTTCAGAAACGGCTTCATCCGCGCCTCCCGTTTCCTGCGCCCCCGTGTCGCCGCAATCTCCCGCTGCACCGTCTGCGCCGCCGCAAGATCCTCCAGCGTCCCCTCCTTCGGAACCGGGCCGTACACCAGTTCGCATCCCAGACCCGCGGCCGCCCGCCGCAGTGTCGCCAGCATGATCCGCTCGTTCTGCTCGGCCCTCTCCATCCGGTGAACCTCCCGGCGCAGCACCCCGATCCGCGCCGCCAGTTCCTCCACCGGCATCCCGATCGCCTCCCGGAGCTCCTTGATCCACCCATCCTGGACCGGCCCGCCTTTCGCCGCGCCCTTCCCCTCCCCAACTCGCCGCGAAAGCAACAACGCCAGCCGCAACGGCAACAGCCGTTCGCCCAGCTCCTTCCGCAAATTTGTCTGCTCGTATGCCTTCATTTCGTCCTTTCGTGCCCGCAAAATACCCGAAAATACTCAAAAATGCTCTTTTTTGCCCGCGCACTTTTCCTTCGAGAATGCTCCGCAAGGCATTCATAACGAGTGAGTTATGCGCGTTTTTTGAGAATTTTCGAAACATGCTCAAAACATGCTTCATGTCCAATATTGCCAAAAACACGTGTATTTCTAAGCACGCACATGTGCCCAAATTCCCTCGTGCGCAGACTGAACGATTTGTACCAACAGCAACCGCCATCACCGGCACCCAAAAGCTGAGAGCTGACCCTTGTTCCCTCGTTCCCTTGTTCCCTTGTTCCCTGCCTCTCCCCCCGCTCGAATCTGATAGCCTTGACCAAGTTGAAACTTCAGCACCTTCGGCGACCTCCTTCAGGCCGCGAACGGTGCTCGGGCCAGATCGGTACCCCAGCCGTCCTGAGCGAGGCCAGAACAGCCCTGAGACGGGCCGTATTGCTCAAAGCAGGCGATTGCGACCTGTTGGAGAATTGCTGGAAGTGGAATCAACCTTGGAACCTCCTGCTTCGAATCTCCCCGATCAACTGCCTCAACGGCTGCCGCCATGGGCCACCGTCCGCGAAGTCGTCGTATTCCTCGCATTTACCATCTTCTTTTTGCTCTACGGCCTCACTCCCATGCTTGGCGGCGATGGCCTCGGCCTGGTCGGCGCCGACGAACCCCGCTATGCGCAAATCGCGCATGAGATGCTGGTCCGCTTCGACTCCGCTCAAACGCTCAAGGCCCGCCTCAGCGCATGCGTTACTCCCTATCTCTACGGCCATCCCTGGCTTGAAAAACCTGCACTCTACTACTGGCGCGCCATGTTCCTCTTTCAGGATTTCGGCGTCCACGACTGGAGCGCACGCCTGCCCTCCACGACCTTCGCCTTCATCATGATCGGCCTCATCTACCTGCACATGCGACGATTCCGTCCCGGCGGGCACCTGGACGCGGCGCTCATCACCGTGGCCTGTGCCGGCATCATCAGTTTTGCCCGCGGCGCGTCCACTGACATGCAGATGGCGGCTCCCCTCGCCATTGGCCTCCTCGGCTGGTACGCCTGGTACGAGACCGGTTCCAAGTTCTGGCTCTACGACATCTACTTCTTCACCGGCCTTGCCACCCTCGCCAAGGGACCCGTCGCCCCGTTCCTCGCCTGCCTCATCATCGCTGCCTTCGCTTTTCTGCGCCGTGAGTGGCGCATTGTGTTTCGCTCCTTCTGGTGGCCCGGCGTCCTGCTCTACTTCGCCATGGTCCTGCCCTGGTTCCTTGCCGTGCAGCACCAGAATCCAACCTTCTTCCGCGAGTTCTTTCTCGAGCACAATCTCCAGCGCTTTGCCACGGACCGTTACCAGCACAACCAGCCCTTCTGGTACTACATCGTCGTGGTCCTGCTGGCCACCATGCCCTGGACCGTGATCGCCGTGCGCGCCCTCATTGACGGCGTACTCACGTCGGTGGCTGAGTG
The DNA here is from genome assembly GCA_963820245.1 of uncultured Acidobacteriaceae bacterium. Taxonomy (GTDB): domain Bacteria; phylum Acidobacteriota; class Terriglobia; order Terriglobales; family Acidobacteriaceae; genus Telmatobacter. Next base: position 53,946 of record CAWFZC010000016.1, read on the forward strand.
GCGTCTGCGCCACTCGAGAAACGGATCTCCGAAGGTCAACAGGCCAGGGGACGCCTTCCCTGAGTTCCTCGTTCTCTGGGCTTTCATTCCCATCGTCTTTTTCTCTTTCTCCCAATCCAAGCTCCCCGGCTACATCCTGCCGTCCATACCACCCATCGCCATCCTTACTGGCGACTTCCTCTACCGCCGTCGCCGTTTGGGTCTCAACCGCTGGATGTTGGTCGCGCACGCGGCTTTTTGCGGAGTTATGACCCTTGCCGTGCTCCTGCTCCCATGGTTTGTCGCTCACGGAGCCGTGGTTCCTCCTTCGCATGCCCTTGCCGCAGCCTTGCTGTCTGCCTTTGGCGCCACTCTGTTCATCCTTGTGGTTACCAGGGGCTATGGCATCGCCCGGCTCAGGCTCGTCACCTGCTCTGTGCTGGTCGTTCTGGTCTTTTTTCTCTACGGCGTGGGCCCGTTCTTCAGCATTCCTGCCGTGGGCGCATCCAAGCGCACAATTCAATTACTAGACCGCTCCTACTCCGCCCGCCCCCTTGCGGACAAGCTGGCCACTATCGCTCCTGCCAGTGAGCCGATCGCCGTCTTTCGCGTCCGGCGCGACGTCGAATATGGGCTTTCTTTCTATCGCAATCGCGAAGTGGTCAACTACGAGCAGGACGGCGTTCCTGACGAGGAGCATCTGCTCGTCGCGCGCGTCACCGGCCGGGGCGGCGCCGACCTCGATACTCCAGCGGCTCTCGTCGAGTATCTTCAAGGCCGACAATATCAGCAGGTTTTCAGTTGGCCTGAACAGGGGCTCGCGGTGTATCGCGTCGGCCGTGCGAGCGCGCCCTAGCCCCGCGCGGTATTCAGAAGTAACCGGATAAGGCTCGCCTCAAGTTGCGGTTGGCTCCAACTCGTGTCAAAGTGTCGGGAAGGGATTAAAGCGGCGAAAGACGCCGCGTAAGTGTCCTTTGCAAGGGCACAAACCCCGGGGAGAAAGATGGCGACTGGCACTTCCAGCGAAATTCTTGACCTGCGGCACTTTGCAGGCGGAATGTTGCGCCCCGTGCTTGAGGCCGAAGGCGCACTCTGGAATCAACGCTTGCATTGGGACTACCGCGCCTCAGCGCGACTTCTGATGCAGTATTTAGACAACCGCATGCTCCCCGGTTATGCCGCCGTGGCCAACGACCTTGTCACTGGCTACGTCTTCTGCATCTACGAAGAAACCAAGGCGGTCATCGGCGACGTCTTCGCCATGCCTGACCAGCCCGCCAACGGAACCCCAACTCACGATCTGGAAGAGACCCTGCTGCGCCACCTGCTGGAGCTGCTCGTCAACTCTCCCCAGGTCGAGCGCATCGAGTCCCAGCTGCTCGTCCACCCCTCCGGCCTGCATGCTGACGTCTTTCGCCAAGCCGGTTGCAAGCTCTTCCGGCGTCTCTTCATGGTGCATCCACTCAAGGGCCTCTGGACCCAGCCCCAGGTCGATCTGCCCTCCGAACTCGAACTCCGCCCCTGGCGCGACGAGGATCTCGCTCCCGCTGCCCGGCTCATCTCCGAAGCCTATCGCAACCACCCTGACAGCCTCATCAACGATCAGTACAGATCCGTGCACGGCTCCATGCGCTTCCTCAACAACATCGTGCGCTACGCGGGTTGCGGAACCTTTTCCGCTCCGACTTCTCACGTCGTGGTCCATCGAACCAATCGTGAGTTTGTCGGGCTCATCCTTGGTTCGCGGGTCAGTGCTGAGAGCGGACATATCACGCAGGTGTGCGTCCATCCGCACTTTCGCCGCCACGGCATGGCGCGCATGCTGCTGGCCAAGGCCGCCTTCCACTTCATGCGGCAGGGCGCCACTGAGATTTCGCTCACTGTGACTGAGGCCAACGAGTCGGCTGTCGATCTCTATTTGGCTGAAGGCTATACCTGCAAGCACAGGTTCGACGCCGCCGTGTGGCAGCGCGACCAGGTCGCCTGATTATGCGTGTAGTTCGCGCTCACCGTGCGATGAGAAACATGACCCAGCTTAGTACGATTGCCGAGCCGACAAAGAGGGTGAAGCAGTAAGTTCCGTACCGTAGCATCCGGCGCGGCGTCTCCCGCTGTGTAATGCCGAACACCACCGACGCGAACAGCGCGAACAAAACCACGGCCATGAAATGGGAGATGTGCGTCACGACGCTTTCCTCCCTGTGCGCAGGTTGTGCGCGTCAACAGCGGCGATCACGTTCAGCAGGCCCGCGACAACAATGAACTTGGTGCCGTAGTCGGCGGTCGTCACCATCATCTGGTCGGCACCCCAGCCAAAGGTTCGGGCGGCAAAGTAGAGCAGGCCGTTGCCCAAGTCGCCTGCCATGCCCAGCATGTCCAGAATTTCAGAGGCGCCGCTGTAGACCTTGCCCTTCATCGCCAAACCCAGCACAAACATGCCAACGATCGAAGCGCAGAGCAGGGCGCCGCGTCCCCACTTGCGCAGAAGAAAATGTCCGGCTCCTGGAAACAGCCATCCGGCGATAAGGGGTAGGTAAACGAATCCCTGCATGGAATCCGATTGAGCAGCGGTCTTGTTTGCGGCAGTTGCCATTCCTTTTTGACTATATCGCATGGAAGCAGGGGTCAGGGGTCAGCTCTTAGCTATCAGCTTTCAGCTCTCAGCCTTGGGGTGCGGGTGATGGCGCCTTCGGTTTGTGCGAATCGTTCAGGGCCGCCAAGAGGAAATTCGTGCAAGTGGGTGCGTAGAAATACACGCGTTTTTGCAATATTGGACATGAAGCATGTTTTTAGCAGTTTCGCGCATTCTTCAAAAATCACGCATAACTCATGATTTGTGAATACTTTGCGGCGCATTTTTTGCGGAAAAGTGCGCGTGCAAGAAAGCGTATTTTTGAGTATTTTTCGCGCATTAGAGGGAGAAATGAAGGCATACGAACGGACAAATCGACGCATCAAGCCCGATCATCGAAACGGATCTGATGCGCCGCCTGTCAGTGCCTGGCCGGCGTGCCGTCGGACCAGTGGTTGACTACTACCATCAAGACAGTCATGCGGTCCTGGGGAACGTATCCGGATAATGCGGGAACGCCTGCCAGATTGGCTCCCCAGCTCCTTTCCGCGTCGCCCGGTACGTACCACATCATGTGGGGATGCCAGTGCCCGCCGTTGTCCTGGAGATACTGATCCTTCGACATCATGTAGCACATCGCGTTTGGCTCGAGCAGCGGCAGTTGGTTGGAGTCCCATGCGGATTTGAGTGCCCGCGCGATCTCTTCCCGCGACTTTGCCGCCAGCACCAGTTTTGTCTTCATGAGGTAAATGGGCAGATAGGTCTTGGCGGCGGGCGCGTTCAAGCAGTGGGGCGCCCTGACTTTGGGATTCCAAAACTCCGCATCATCCGTGGACTTGCCCCACGACCGCTCCACCAGGCAGACGAATCCGTTTTTGCCTTTGACTGCGGTGGTATATCCGTCGCGGTCCAGCACCAGCACTTCCGCTTCGCCTGAGATAGCTGCGGGAGCCGCGCTGCGGGCCAGCTCGATTTCAGAAGCCTGGTCCGCGATAAAGTACTGATCGAGAGGAGCCGCGGCCGCGTAGGGAGCTGGCTGCGCCTGCGCTTGTGTGAGCTGGACTGCTGCCGGCAAGGCTACAAGGAGCACGAGACGGATCAAATTCTTCGGCATCGATTCCTCCAATACTGGTTTCTACCGCTTACGGCCTCTAGATCCTCACGAGCTCGCGCTGGATTTTGCCGGTGACCCAGGCCTTGGTTTCGCTGGTCATCATATTTATTTCGCTGCGGACGCCGAACTTCGGCAGATAAATGCCCGGCTCTACCGAGAAGCAGGTGTGGGGCAGGATGCGGCGCTCGTCGTGCGTTTCCAAATTGTCGAGGTGGGCGCCGGGGCCGTGAATCTCGTGAGCGATGTTGTGGCCGGTGCGATGCGTAAAGTACTCGCCAAAGCCGGCGGTGCGGATCACGCTGCGGGCGGCATCGTCGGCTTCGAATCCGCGGATGGGGCGCTGGGCGGCAAAGGCCTGGGCCACTTTTTCAATCGCGGCGTCGCGGGCGTTGCGCACGGTTTCAAAGACGCGCTGCTCCTCTTCGCTCGGTTCGCGGCCGATGACGCCGGTCCACGTGATGTCGTAGTAGACGGCGGTTGGGGTGTCCTGCTGTCCCCATATGTCGATGAGGAGAAAGTCACCTTCGTTTAGGTGTGCGGTGTGGTCGGCTGTGGGCTCGTAGTGCGAGTCAGAACAGTTGGCGTTGACGCTGACGTTCGGCCCGAACTGCCAGACGAGGCCGGAGCGCCGCATGGCCTCGCTGAGCCACTGCACATGGTCGTACTCGGTATACGTCGAGGCCGCGCCCGATGCGGGACGCAGACGGTTGGCGATGTGCCGCCAGCCTTCGGCAAGCAGGTCGTCGATAGCGCGCTGCGCTACTTGATGCGACGCGACCTGATCGGCGGTGAGGACCGCCTGGAATTGACTGACGAGATCGGCCGAGCTGACCACCTGCTTGCCCAGCGAGCTGAGGAATTCGACGGTGCCGGCGTCAACCATGGAGACATACATGATGTCGTTGTTGGGCGAGTACTGCATGGCGATTTTTTGTTGGTTTTGGAGGAGAGTTTCGAGACTCGCATGCAGTTCCTGCCAGCTTGAGTAGAGGGCTTTGCTGCCGGGGAGCGTGTCGAGGCGGCCCTGCTCGATGCGGTGGACGAGTTTGCGCGGCTCGCCTGAGGCAGGGATGAAGTAGTACCAGCGGCGGGTGATGTGGGCGTTGGGATCGAGGCCGAGAATCTCTGTGGCGAGGGGATCGCGATGGTGGTGATCGTAAAAGAGCCAGCCGTCGAGAGCGGCTTCGCGGAGAGCGGCCTGAATGGCTTCGAGGTTCATGGAAGGATTCTAGAACCTGCGGGCGGCGACAGAGTTAATCGGCTCTCTGAGATTTGGCCCGGGGCTAAAGCCCTACAGAATTGAGGGAGACTTTTTCATGAGGCTGAAGCCTCATGCTCCCTCCGGAAAAACACCGGTTGATTTACCCGGGAATCGCAGGCCCTGAAGCGAAAATCAGAGCCCGGCGAGGGCATCAACCTGGGTGGGGAAGAGGCCCGCGTATTTGGTGATACCGACCATGGTGAACACTTTGTTGAAGTGCGCGGAGAGGCCGAAGGCGGAGACCTTTTGGCCCGCACTGGCGGCCTCAATGAGCAGTTGGATGACGACCGCGATGCCGCTCGAGTTGATGTAGTCCACCTTGGTGAAGTCGAGGAGGATGAGCTTGACCTCGCTTTTGGGCAGCGCCTGGTAGGTGCCGAGGACCGCGGCCTTGGAGGTGCTTGCAATGTCGCCTTCATAGCGAAGGACGGTTACCGGCTGTCCGGCGGGGGAAGTGATCTGGTCAACGCGCGACTTGGTTTCGCTCTGCACGATCGTTTGTTCTCCGTTTTCTATTGCTTTGATTAGGTCCCGGTTATGCTTCCTTATCCAGCTTGATGACGAGCCGGACATAACTGCTTTTTCCGTCGGTGCCGGCGACCCACTCCGCTTCGTCGACCAGGGCCTGGATCAAAAACATGCCCATGCCTCGCGGATCTTCTTCGCCGTGCATCTTGCGATCGATATCTGGTTTTGCGGGTTGCTTGTTGATCCCGGTTCCGTCGTCGATCACCTTCACTTCAAGTTCGTCAGCCCCGGCGGAAAGCACCACGCCGACAGAGAGTTTTTCGTTGAGGCGGTTGCCGTGCTCGATGGCATTGATGCAGGCCTCGGCGACGGCGGTCCGCAGGTCGTCAACCCGATCGTCAGGGAAGCCCATGAGCTTGGCCACTGTCGATGCAGCATTCATGGCAACTTTTTCGTAGCCCAGGCGCGTCGGCAGGCGAACTTCAACCGTGGTGGATTTCTTTCCGCTCATACCACCTTCTCAGTGGAGCTGATTCCGCGGCACAGGGTGAGTGCGGTCATGTCATCTCCCTGGGGACCGCCTTCAGAAAATGCCTCAATAGCTGTCCACAATGCATCGAGGATACCATCGGCCTTCTCAGCTGGGCACTTAGAAAATTCATCCATAAGGCGTTCGGGCCCATACTCCTCATCCCCCTTGAAGACTTCGGTCAGGCCGTCGGTATAGAAAAGCAGGCGGGCGCCCGGGGTAAAGTGGCCGCGTTCGCTGGTGTAAGTCATGCCGGGCAACAGGCCCAAGGGGGTTCCGGCGGCGTTGAATTCGTGCGGCTCGGCTCCCGGCGCGACGAGAAAACCCGGGTTGTGGCCGGCATTGACCACTTCGATTTCGCCGGTAGCGGGGTGCAGGCGAAGGAAGATTGCGGTGACATAGCGGCGGCGGGCCTCTTCGCCTTCGGCCCAATGATGCTGGTTCATGCGGGTGGCCAGTTCGTCGAGAGGCATCCCGGTAACGGCCATGCCGCGCAAGGCAGCCCGAAAACTGACAGACCAGATAGCGGACGCCAGACCTTTGCCAGCGACGTCGGCTACCACAATCAGCAGAGTGCCGTCGGGCTGTTCGACAATGTCGAGATAGTCGCCGCCCACTTCGTAGCAGGTATTCGAGCGAAAAGCCAGCGAGTAACCGGCGATGTCTGGCAGCGTCTGCGGCAGGAGGGAGCGCTGAATCATGCGGGCCTGATCCAGGTCCTGCTGCACGCGCGCGAAGGCTACGTTTCGCTTATGGTAGCGGGCGTTCTCGAGGGCCACAGCGGCCTGAAGCGCGAGGCCCTCAATAAAGTCGGACTCGTAGAGCGTGAGCTCGCGGCCGTCAGGAGGCACGACGACCAGGTCGGACATGCGGTTTCCATCGCGATCCTCCAAAGGCCAGGAGAGCAGGGAGCCTTTACTGGCGCCGATGGCTTCAGAAGGGTCGTCTCCATAAACCAGGCCGGTGGAGGGAAAGGCTGCGCCGGACATCTCGAGTTCGCGCACAACGATGCGCAACACCTGCTCAAGAACCTCATTCTCGTGGATGGTGGAGTGAACCTGGCGCGAGGCTTCAAGCAGCGCCTGCAGACGCGCCACCTGCTGTTGCAGGTCGATCGTTTCGCCACCGCCCGGAAGCTGAACCCCAGCCGCCATCACGCCCTCCGTGGAATTTCACTCTAGCACGGCGGAGGGTGAGGTGGTGGAGAATCCAAAATCACCTGCGCAGAGGAAGGAGGTTCCCGTTCTTCCTTCAAGCGCCTGGAGCGGGGTTACAGGCCTTTCCGGCTCCAAAACTAAGTGAGAGTGTGGAGAGAAGGTGGCGGCTTGCGAGCGCGACGATCCCAGGCAAAAGCCCGTGAGAATGCTTAGAAAGTGAAGCGCTCAACCGCAGGTTGCGATAGGCTAAAAGGACTATCTTGGATAACTTTGCCCGTCTCCAGGTTTCTAACCATAATGAAGCGCAACAGGGTCTGGATGCTTTGGCCCGCGAGGATCAATGGCGATAGAAATTTCCCTGCTTCACCGAACCAGGTATCGGTACGACAAGGAAGTTGCCCTCGGGCCGCAGGTGATCCAACTGCGGCCGACGCCGCACTGTCGAACGCGGATTGTGAGCTACTCGCTTGAGGTGACTCCCGCCGACCGGATCCTGAACTGGTCACTGGATGTCCACGCAAATTACCTGGCCAGGGTGCTGTTCCCCACGAAGACTACCGAGTTCTCAGTTGAGGTGAACCTGGTCGCCGATATGACTCCCTATAATCCATTCGCTTTCTTTCTTGAACCGGGAGTCGAGACCTACCCCTTCAGCTATTCGCCGGAACTGAGCAAAGACCTGGAGCCTTATCGTCGCATTGATCCTGCCGATGCTTCCGGCCCGCTGTTTACAGCGTTTGTGAAGAAAGTCCCCGTTGAAACCCAGGGCACGGTGGCCTTTCTGGGCGGCCTGAATGACAGCGTCCGGAAGGCCGTGGGTTACAACACGCGGTTGGAACACGGCGTGCAGAGCTGCGAGCAGACGCTCGCGCTCGGCACAGGTTCATGCCGCGATTCCGCATGGTTGCTGGTGGAGCTCTGCCGTCAACTGGGATTTGCGGCGCGGTTTGTGTCGGGGTATCTGATCCAGCTGGCGAGTGACGAGCGCGCACCAGACGGCCAACCGATTGTTGCGGAGGACTCCGCAGCACTGCACGCATGGGCCGAAGTGTTTTTGCCGGGCGCCGGCTGGGTGGGGATGGATCCAACGTCGGGATTGTTTGCGGCCGAAGGACATATTCCACTGGTGTGTACGCCCAACGCCACACAGGCAGCGCCCATTGGCGGCACGGTGGAACCTGCTGGTGTGCATTTCAGCTTTGCAATGCAGGTGCGCCGGCTGAATGCTACGCCGCAATTGTCCAAGCCCTATACGGACGATGAGTGGGCAAGAGTGCAAGAAGTTGCACACACGATCGACCGTGACCTGGAGGCCGAAGACGTTCGCCTGACGATGGGCGGCGAGCCTACCTATGTTGGCATTGACGAGGCGGAGAGTCCCCAGTGGAACCTGGAGGCACTCGGGCCCCTGAAGCGCACACGCGGGCTGGCGCTGATGCGCTGCCTGCGTGAAGAAACCGCTCCGGGCGCAATGCTGCTGTTTGGCCAGGGAAAATGGTACGCAGGCGAGGCGCTTCCGCGGTGGGCATTTCATTGCATTTCGCGGATTGACGGCGCTCCGATCTGGGAGAAGGTCGATCTGATCGCCCACGAAGTGCAGGAACAGCAGGTGGGCATAGCGGAGGCTGCGGCTTTCGCGCAGGCGCTGGGGCGCAGGCTGCAGGTGAGCCCGGAAAATGCTTTGCCCGCCTACAACCTTGAAGCGCCCGAAAACGAAGCTGACGGGCCTGCCGGATACATTTTGCCGCTTAGACGCCGCCAACACAACGGACAGTTGATGTGGTCGAGCCAGTTATGGTTTCCCCGTCCCGAACGGCTGGTGCTTTCGATGGGAGACTCACCGATTGGCTTTCGCCTGCCAGTAGAGGCGGTGCCGTGGGTTGCGCCCGACGAGTTGAAGTATGAGCGCGAAACGGGTACCAATGCCGACCGGATCATGATTCCAGCGCGTCCGGCGCGAAAGGCTCATCTTTTTGCGAAGGAGCCGGCGCCCGATCCATTGCCCGCGCTTTCAAGTACGGCCGATACGGCGACGGAGTTGATCAGGCCTGCGCTTTGCGTGCAGGTTCGCGAAAACCGCCTGCACGTGTTTCTGCCGTATACGGCTGTTCTGGCTGACTACCTTGACCTGATCGCGGCTGTTGAAGATACCTGCGCGCACTTGAAGCAGCCCGTCTGGCTGGAGGGATACACGCCCGCCGCCGACCGGAGGCTGCGGTGCTTCAGCCTCACTCCCGACCCCGGGGTGCTTGAGGTGAACCTTCCACCGGCGAGCAACTGGGACGAACTGGAAAAGATCAATGAGACGCTGGCGGAGGAGGCGCACAAAAATCGGCTGGTGGCTTCAAAGTTTGGAGATGACGGCACGCACAGCGCGACGGGCGGCGGAAGCCACATTGTGATTGGCGGAGCAAGCCTGGCCGACAGCCCCATCCTGCGCCGGCCCGATCTGCTGCGCAGCATGGTGGCTTTCTGGCAAAACCATCCCTCGCTCTCCTACTTTTTCTCCGGCCAATATGTGGGGCCGACCAGCCAGCATCCGCGCGTGGACGAGGCGCGCGCCGATGCCTTATATGAGCTGGAAGTTTCGTTCAGCCAGTTACCCAAAGACGAATGCCCGCCGTGGATTCTTGATGGACTGTTTCGCAATCTGCTGGTGGACGTAACGGGGAACACGCACCGCGCCGAGTTCTGCATCGACAAACTGCACCCGCCGGAAGGCGCCGGACTGCAGCTAGGTCTGCTGGAGTTGCGGGCCTTTGAGATGACGCCACACTACCGCATGGGATTGGTAGAGATGCTGCTGGTGCGCGCGCTGGTGAGCATGTTGTGGAAGCATCCGGTGGAGGGAGGCTTGATCCGCTGGGGTACGGCGTTACACGACCGCTTCCTGCTTCCCCACTTTGTGTTCCGCGACCTGACGGATGTGCTGGACAAGCTGCGCAAAGCGGGCTACGGCTTTGAAGACGGATGGTTTGCCTCTCATTTCGAATTCCGGTTTCCGAAGATCGGATCGTTTGAGTCGGATGGCGTGGAAGTGGAACTGCGCCGGGCGCTGGAACCCTGGAATGTGCTTGCCGAAGAGACTACTTCAGGCGGAACAGTGCGCACGGTGGACTCTTCGCTGGAGCGAATCCAGGTGAAGGTGACAGGCCTGACTTCAGCGGACCGATTCGCATTGGCGTGCAATGGACGCAGGGTGCCGCTGACGCCGATGAACGAAGCGGGAAGAAACGAGCAGGGCCAGGCGATTGCCGCAATCCGCTACCGCGCCAGACGCTTGTCCGCGGCGTTGCATCCGACCATTCCCGTCCATTCTCCGCTGGTGTTCGACCTGATTGACACGTGGAAGGAGCGATCGATTGGCCGGTGCTCGTATTCCACTTTGCCGCCCGATGGCACTGTTTATGAAGGCCGGCCGGCAAACGCTGTTGAGGCCACGCAACGCAGGATGGAGCGCTTCGTCGTTTCTGCGCCTGAGAATGCTCGGATGCAAGCTCCCGCGGAAGAAAAGAATCCGATCTATCCGATGACGCTCGATCTGCGCGTTCCGGCCCCGAGCAACGATGACAGACTCGGCCTACTCAACGAAGGCGGGCAGCGATGAGGTTGGATCTTTACCAGTCTGCGCTCTCGTATGGAGCCGCCTACGACGAGTCATCAAGCAACGGAGTAACGCCGCGGCCCCATTGGGCCCAATTGATGGAATGGCTGCGCACCATCGGGCCTGAAGAACTGAGCCAACGGTGGGCGCGCGCCGAGCGGCGCATCCGCGAGAATGGCATTACCTATAACATCTATGGCGATCCGCAGGGCGCCAATCGGCCTTGGCGCATTGACATTGTGCCCCTGCTGATTCCAGCGGAAGAGTGGCGATTTATCGAGGCCGGCGTCATCCAGCGCGCGCAACTTTTAAGCCTGTTGCTCGAGGATATCTACGGTCCGCAGCAACTGATGCGGAATGGGCAGTTTCCGGCTGCGCTGCTCTACGGCAATCCCGGGTTTCTTCGCCCGCTGGTGGGTGTGAAGGTGCCTGCGCATAGCTATCTGCACATGCTGGCTGTCGATCTCGCTCGGTCGCCGGATGGCAGGTGGTGGGTTTTGTCGGATCGCACGCAGGCGCCCTCCGGCACCGGCTATGCGCTCGAGAACCGGATCATCGTCTCCGATCTGTTGCTCCAACTGTTTCGCAACTCGAATGTCCAACGCCTTGCTTCGTTCTTTCGTGCGCAACGCGATGTGCTCACGCGACTCTCCGGACGCGACAATCCCCGCATTGTGCTGCTGACACCGGGTCCGAACAATGAAACGTATTTTGAGCACTCCTATTTGGCGAAGTACCTGGGCTTCACGCTGGTGGAAGGCAGCGACCTGACCGTACGCGACCGCCGCGTTTATCTGAAGACTGTGGAAGGACTGGAACAGGTGGACGTGATTTTGCGCCGCGTGGATGACAGCTTCTGCGATCCCCTTGAGTTGAGGCATGATTCGCTGCTGGGCGTGGCCGGCATGGTGGACGCCATCGTCGCAGGCAACGTGCAGGTGGCGAACGCGCTGGGGAGCGGCGTGATTGAGTCGGCCGCCAGCATGCCGTTTCTTCCGGGCCTGGCGCGCCATTTGCTTGGAGAGGAGCTCAAGCTGCCGTCCGTCGCCACGTGGTGGTGCGGGCAGCCGAGCGCACTCGAATGGGTTCTCAAAAATCTGGATTCGGTTGTGGTGAAGCCTGCGTTTCCTTCGCAGGGCATGGAGCCGGTGTTCGGGTCGGAGTTGCCACGCGCGGAAAGAGAGAAATTCATTGACCGCCTGAAAGCGCGCCCGCATGAATATGTGGCGCAGGAACAGGTGACGCTTTCGACGGCCCCAGTGTGGGAGGACGGGAACCTGGTTTCGCGGAGCGTTGTGCTGCGCACGTACGTGCTGAATACGGGCAACGGATGGATGGTCATCCCTGGAGGATTGGTGCGGGTGGCCGGTCCGAATGGGCCCGTGGTGTCGATGCAAAAAGGCGGCCACAGCAAAGACGTGTGGATTTTGTCTGACAATCCGGTTGACACGTTCAGCTTGCTCCGCCGGCAGGATGAACAGGTGGAGTTGCGACGGATTCCGCGGGTGGTGCCCAGCAGCGTGGCCGACAATACTTTCTGGCTGGGCCGCTACGTGGAGCGCGCAGAAAGTATCGCGCGCATTCTGCGTTCCATGATCCCCGGGATCAACCGCGCGGAGCAGTCGCAGCTGGGCAGCCTGGTTCGACTGCAGGGCTGCTTGCGGCCACGGCAGGACAAGGTTTCGAAGACCAGGCAGCGGGCTCCAACGTTTGCTGCGCTGGAGAAAGAACTGCTCGCCATGTTGACGGACAGCAAGCGGCCAGACAGCCTGCCCTCAACGCTCGCGGATGTATCGCGGATCGGCGGCAATGTGCGCGAACGGCTGTCTGCCGACATGATGCTTTTGATTGGTCAGCTGCGGGATTCGATGCAAACTGCGCCGGGGATGCAATTGCGCGATTTCCAGGGCACGCTCACTGCCTGCCTGCAATTGCTTTCGGCATTCAGTGGGCTGGAGCGGGAGAACATCAATCGGGGACCTGGCTGGTTGTTCCTGAGCATTGGGCGGAGGTTGGAGCGGGCCATTCATCTGACCAGGCAGCTGCGCCAGATTTCAAGGCCGCTCGCAGTTGAGGACTGGTCGTTCCTCGAACGTCTGCTCGAGGTCGCCGACAGCTCGATGACCTACCGGACGCGCTACTACACAACCTTGCACCCGGTGGCCGTGCTCGACGTGCTGATGGCCGATGAGACCAATCCGCGCTCACTTGATTTCCAGCTGGAGCATCTGGCTGAACTCTACGAGAAGCTTCCCCGGCACCTGCCGGACGATCTCGCGACGATCAGGAATGCAGTGACACGGCTGCGCAGCATCGATCTGAGCGCGATGCGCTATCCGACCGTGGAGGCGGTGGGCAGAGCAAGAGGCAAAACAGGGGGCGCACCGGCGGAACTGGCTCCGCTGGACGAATTCCTTGGCGACTTGCAGGGCCTGTTGCCGGTCTGGTCGAATCATTTGTCGAATTTGTACTTCAGCCATGTGCGCACGCAGCAGATCACTGTGGGAGAACAATAGAAGCGGATGATCTACAACATCAGACATCGAACTACGTACAAATACAAATATCCCGTCTCCATGGGCAATCACGTTGCCTGCCTGAGGCCGCGCACATTTGACCCGAACGTTTTGCTCGAAAATGAAATCCGCATTGAGCCAACGCCGAAGACGATTACCGAGCGCGTGGACTACTTTGGCAACCGGCTGACCTTTTTCACCGTGCAGGAGCCACACCAGGAGTTGGTGATTGAAGCCAGAAGCAAAGTGGTCACCTCAGGCGGTGCGGAATGGACGACGCGCACAGTGCCTCCGTGGGAGGAGTCAGCGCATTCGCTCGCGGATGACGAGAGCGCGCTAGGCCTTGACGCCTACCAGTTTCAGTTTGAGTCGCCGCGCATTCGCATCCGCAAGGAGTTTGCCGAATATGCGCTGCAGTCCTTCACGCCGGGGCGGCCGATGAACGAGGCACTGCTGGATCTGACGAGCCGAATTTACAACGACTTCCGGTTCGACACCAAGGTGACCACGGTGCGAACGACGGTGGAAGAGGTCTTCAAGAAGCGTCGCGGCGTTTGCCAGGACTTTGCGCATCTTCAGATCGCGTGCCTGCGGTCAATCAACATCGCCGCCCGTTACGTGAGCGGTTATCTGCGGACATCGACGCCTCCCGGCAAGGTGCGCATGGTGGGGGCAGATGCATCTCATGCGTGGGTGAGCGCCTATTGCCGCGGGATTGGCTGGTTCGGCGCCGATCCGACAAACGATGTGGCGCCGTGCGACGGCCATGTAACGCTGGCATGGGGCCGGGACTACGGCGACGTAAGCCCACTGCGCGGCTTGATTCTGGGAGGCGGCAGTCACTCGCTCGAAGTCGCGGTGGATATGGAGCCGGTGGAAGAGTAATTCTGGATTCTGTCCTTGGGTGATCGTGAAGAGCCTACGCAAGGCGGCGATGGTTTGAATTTCAAACAGTCCTCGTACATTCGCCAACTGAGAAACTCGATTGCGCGTCGGGGCTTCTGGCCCGCGATGAAACTGGTTCCTCAGGACCTTGACTATCTGGCGTATCGCTTGGTGAGCCGCCTGCGCGGACCCGACCCAGAGGACGCCGCCTTCGACAAAGAAGAGCGGGAGTTCGATCGTGAACTGGGTATCGAAACTTATCCGGTCGTTCGCCTCGTTGGCCTCACAGTGAGAAGTGAAAATGTGCTGCTGGGCAGCACGTATGTTGCAACCCCGGTGAGCCTGCTACTTCCGGTCCTCGATGGTCTCAAACTTCATCATCCGGATTTCTCCTTCATTGATTTTGGATCGGGAATGGGGCGCGCGGTGCTCTATGCGGCGCACTTTCCTTACAGGCAGGTGATCGGCATTGAATTTGCCGAAGAGCTCCACGCAGCCGCCGAGCAAAACGTGCGAGATACGGCCGGCGCCCCTGGGCGCAGGAGTCCAATTCGCCTGTACTGCATGGATGCCGTGGACTTCGACCCGCCGGGCGGCAATCTCGTTTGCTTCTTCTTTAATCCGTTTGCCGCTGCGGTTATGGAAAAGGTAGTCGCTCGCTTAACCCGCTCGCTGGCCAACGACTCGCGCGATTGCGTGGTCGTCTACCTTCACCCGCTGGAGAGATCCGTGTTCGACGCCAGCCCTCAATGGGAAATGCAAGACGAGGGGCAATCGTACGTCATCTACAGATTCCATGAGGCCAAACCTGCTTAGTGGCTTGCACTACCGGCGGTTTCTTGAAGCGGCACGTCTCCGCCATCACACTTCTGTGTGATCACGCAACGATTGTCATTGGTCTTTGATCTGGGCTGGGGTAGACTTATCGCCATCAATTAATTAATCAAGGACGAATTCATGCGAGCGCGTGTTTTTACTCTTGTTGCACTCCTGTCTCTTGCCCCTACAATTTCACGTCCATTGATGGCACAGTTTCAGGCGCCCACGGACGAAGAACTGAAGATGACCTCCGACCCGAAGGCGCCTGGAGCGGCCGCGGTGTACCTGAACATTGACGAGGTCGCCAACGATCCATTGCACTACGAGAGCGTCTACGCGCGCATCAAGGTGCTCACGGAAAAGGGCAAGGAGCTGGCGACGCAGGAAGTTCCATATCTGAAAGGCAACTTCAAGATCACCGACATCAAGGCCCGCACAATCCACTCAGACGGGACCATTATCCCGCTTGTCGGCAAGCCGGAAGATCTATTGGTCTCAAAAAACGGCGACCGCCAGATCGAGCGCAAGGTGTTTACGCTGCCGAGCGTAGAGGTCGGCAGCATTCTCGAATTCACTTACGCGATCCGTTACGACGACGACACTTACTCTTCACCGATGTGGGAGATCCAGCGCGATTATTTCGTGCATAAGGCGCACTATCAGTTTTCACCGGAGAAGTCGTTTTCCCCGGGAGTGAACCAGGCGAGCAGTCTATGGGATGATCGATTCAAAGGGAAGGGCGGTGAATACGCTCATCTGGTGGGCGAAACTTCCGGATGGCGTGACTCTCAAGACCAATGCGGGAGGGTTTTACTCGGTCGACGTCACGGACATTCCGCCAAAGCCCGATGAGGAGTACATGCCGCCGATCAATAGCTTTCTTTACAAGGTGTTCTTCTACTACAAGTAGCGCCTCGAACGCCCAGGATTTCTGGGCCTCGGAAGCGAAGGACTGGTCGAAAGAAGTGGACAATTTTGCCGGGCCGTCCAAGACCATTCGCGAAGCGGTGGCGGGCCTGATTGCTCCGGGCGACAGCGAAGTTGGTGAAGGCACAGAAGATTTACAAGGCCGTGGAGGCTTTGGACAACACGGACTACACGCGCAAGAAGGGCGAGTCGGAGCTGAAGCAGCTGAACCTGAAAGAAGCCAAGCACGCCGAGGATACGTGGAAGCAGAAGAGTGGCAGCAGCGAAGATATCGCTCTGTTGTACTTGTCGATGGCGCGCGAGGCAGGGCTGACCGCTTTTGCAATCAAGGTGGTCGCACGCAATCGAGGCATTTTCGACCCCAGCTATATGAATGTGAATCAACTCGACGACACCGTCGTTCTGGTTGGAATCAACGGTCAAGGCGTTCTGGTCGATCCGGGCGAGAAGATGGCTCCGTTCAAGACTCTCAGCTGGAGACACTCGGAGGCGGGCGGTCTGCGCCAAAGCGCTCAGGGAGCGGGATACGATACCACGCCAGCTCAGCCATACGCGCTCAACACAACTTCGCGCTCAGCCGATATTTACGTCGATGCCCATGGCGGAGTGACGGGGACCATCCGGGTCGCCATGTCGGGGCAGTCCGCTCTGTATTGGCGGCAGGTCGCGTTGCGATACGATGAGACCGAGCTCAAGAAGCGGATCGATCATGGAGCTGGAAGGCCTCGTTCCAAACGGAGTGGAGGCGCATGTCGATCACTTCCTGGCCCTGGACGATCCCGCTTCGATCCTGATGGCCGTCGTCAAGGCAGAGGGAACGCTTGGCACGGCGACCTCAAAGCGCCTCCTGCTTCCGGGTTTCTTTTTTGAAGCGCGGGGACACACACCTTTCGTGAGCCAGGAAAAGCGCCAGGAAGCTGTGGACATGCATTATGGAGACCAGGTAACTGAGGAAGTGGTGTACCACCTGCCGGATGGCTTCACGGTGGAGGGTGCTCCTGCCGACACAAAGATTCCGTGGACAGGCCATGCTGCTTTGGTGACCAAGACCGTCTCGACACCAGGACAGATTGTGGTCAGCCGGACGCTGGCGCGCGCGTTCTCGCAAGCCAAGCCGGAGGAGTACCAGGATTTGCGCGGCTTTTATCAAAAGGTTGCGGCGTCAGACCAGCAGCAACTGGTTCTCACCACGTCTGCGCCAGCGAAAGGCAACTGATGAAGTGCGCCATCAAAATCGGTCGCTCGGTCAATGCGCAGTTGCTGATGCCGGTACTTCTTGCGTTTGGGTGCGGATTCGCGCATGCCGGCTCGCACGACAAATCCCAGCCAGTACCACAGTGGGGTCTGGATGCGGTGAAGACTCCTACTCCGGCTGACGCCAGGGATTCCGGATCCTTGATCCTCTACGACGAATACGTGGAGACCATAGATGCCCAAGGCCGCGCCGTCGAGCGGGAGCGAGAGGCCATTCGAATTCTCCAGCTACAGGGTCGCGGCACTTCATGCCGAACCGAATACGACGTGGATGAAAAGATCAACTACTTCCGGGAGTGGACCATCACTGCGGACGGAAAGCAATTCGAAGCGCAGGCCACCGACTTTACCGAGAGGGGCGATACGAGCGTTCCAACCATGCTCTCCACAGAAAAATCGCGTGTCGTTCACCCCCCTGCTGCCGATGTGGGGGCGACGGTGATCTGTGAGTCTGAAGAGTTGCTGGCGCCCTACCAGCAGGAAAAGGTCTGGCGAATCCAAAGCGGTATTCCTATCCTCTTCGAAGCGCTTGAGGTTGATTTACCCGAAGGGATGGCTCATGCGGAGTCGTGGCACCAATTTCAGCCTGTCAGGCCGGTGGAGGTAGCTCCCAATCATTGGCGCTGGGAGATCAAGAACGTGCAGAAGCTTGATCTTCGCGATATCAAGGCCAGCCTCGAATGGGCGGCACTGGCCGCGCGCATGTCAGTGGACTGGGGAGCGACCGCGGTGGCCGGAAAGGACGATCACTGGCGCGCGCTGGGAATGTGGTTAACCCAACTGGAGGCAAATCGTCCTGATCCGACCCCTGAAGTTACCGCCAAAGCCCAGGAACTCGTCGCCGGAGCGCCGGACTTCTTCGCAAAGCTTCGCAATATCACCGAATTCATCCAAAGGAACGTCAGCTATTTCAACGTTGAGCGTGGAATCGGGTTCCAGGCGCACTTTGCTGCCGACATCTATCGCAATCGCTACGGCGACAGCAAGGACAAAACCACGCTGCTGATCTCGATGCTCCAGGCAATTGGCATCCATGCCTACTATGTGCCTGTCGACAACCGGCGGGGAGTTGTCGATCCCGACGCTCCTTCGCTCTATGGCAACCACATGATTACGGCAATCGAGATTCCTGCCGGTGTCACAGATCCGCGCCTTGAAGCCGTCGTGACGACGTCCGCTGGAAGACACTTCCTGATCTTCGATCCCACCAATGAAAGAGCGCCAGTAGGCAACCTGCCTTCTAGCCTGCAAGGCAGTTACGGAATGCTCGCCGCTGGACCAGCGAGTCAGATTATCGCGCTTCCTGTGCTCCCTCCTGACGCGAACGGAACAGATCGGAAGGGATCATTCACGCTTTCTTCTGATGGCGCGATTACCGGCACGGTTGACGACGCACGTTCCGGTCCGGGGGGAGCGGATTTGCGCCTGTTCTTCAAGTTCACGGACGAAAAGAAACGGCGCGAATTCTGGGAAAAGTACATAGCCCATGACCTTCAAGGGGTGGTGCTCGATTCCTTCCAGTTCAACCAGTTGCCGTCGCTCGATGAGCCAATCGAATTTCACTGCAAGGTCTCCGTGCCCCAATATGCGCATCTCGCCGGACCGTTGTTGCTGGTGCGGCCGCGCGTGCTCGGCGACTATGCGGTGCGTTTTGACGAGAAGCCTCGAACGCTTCCTATTGAATTCGAAGCCACGGGCGATTGGCACGACAGCTTCGACATTGCCCTTCCGGCAGGCTACGCGGTGGATGAGACGCCGGACCCGGTGGACGTGGAGATGGACTTTGCCAGCTACAAGTCGAATATTTCGGTGAAGGAAAACAAGCTCCACTACGAGCGTGAATACGTGGTCCGGCAGGTCGAAATTCCGCCGGCGCGGGCTGAGGACTTTCGCAAGCTCGAGAGCGCAATTTTGGCAGATGAAAAGGGGACTGCCGTTCTCAAGAAGCAATAATCACGGACGGACCCGAGACTTGCTGCTTATTCGATGCTTCGGTAGCTGGATTTTCCGGTAGCCTTCAAATTGTGACGACCGGGTCACTCCGGCGAGGAGCGCAGAGGCAAAATATCTAAAAGCCTTTTATTTTGTTGGCGTCCCCGACGGGATTTGAACCCGTGTTATCGCCGTGAAAGGGCGGTGTCCTAGGCCGGGCTAGACGACGGGGACGCTCTGGGAGGGCTTGCAACAGCGGGAATTGGCCGCACGCGCCCTTATAAAGGCTACCAACTTGGGCAAGGTGTGTCAAAGAAGCCCGTGGTCAGTGGTCAGGAAGTGCGAGGGGCGAACCAGTGATTTCGCGGCCGGGACTTCGCGGGGTGGCTGCGATATCCTCGTAAGGTATTAAAAAATCGATTGTCGTCAGCTGGTTTGAAGCCGCCCTGCCTGAAGGTGGGCCGCTAAACGAGCGAGAATCGGGTCCGAACACAGAGTTGACGGCGGATTTTTGCGTCGACGACCCTGTTGGAAGAGTCTGATGGAACAGACGTTCACAAGGGAAACAGGCTCGACAGCCGGGCGGCGATGCACGGATGGGCGATGAGGAACGGGCCGGCAGGTTTTTCCGTAAAAAGTATTAGATACCGGAAAGAACCTCGCTCACAGACCGCTGGACCTGTTTTGAGCGTAACTGCCTAAGCTGCGGGCCAGAAGCCGGACATCCCGGCCCCAATTGCAATGCCGGGCGAATGTGGCCCGGAAAGAGGATCAGGACAAGTGAAAGAGAACGCTTTGAGAAACACAATCTTGGGTGGCCTGCTTTTGATGGGGCTGGCGGTAGCGGGTTGCCAGAAGAAAGATGCAGGGCAAGCCGGGGCAGGAGCCGGAATGCAGGGGCTGCCGGTGCAAACCACCGCCGTGACCTTTCAGCCGGTGGCCCAGACCAGTGAATTTGTGGCGACTATCAAGTCACGCCGTTCGGCAACCATGGTGCCCCAGGTGAGCGGTCAATTGACCCAGATCCTGGTTCGCTCCGGCGACCACGTGAAGGCCGGGCAGGCGATGATGGTGATCGATCCGCGCCAGCAACAGGCCACGGTGGACCAGATGAAGGCCACAGAGCGGCAGAAGAAGGCGCTCTACGACTTCAATACGGTGGAACTGGGCCGGCAGCAGAAACTGCTTGATGCCGGGGTAACGAGCCGCGAAGCATTCGATACGGAACAGCAGGCGTACCAGAATGCCAAGGCCGATTACGAATCGGCGGTGGAGTCGCGCAAGACGCAGGAGCAATTGCTGGATTACTACACCATCAAGGCGCCATTTGACGGAATTGTTGGCGATGTTCCAGTCCATGTCGGCGACTATGTTTCTCCCGGAAGTGCGACGACCGCCATGCTGACGACGGTGGATGAGGGCAAGGATCTGGAAGCGTACATCTACATTCCCACCGAGCGCTCCAGCGAAGTAAGGATGGGGCAGGAAGTGATCCTGACAGACAACAGCGGCAATCAACTTGAGAAGACGGCCGTAAGTTTCATTTCGCCGCAGGTGGATCCCACATTGCAGGGAATCCTGGTGAAGGCTCCAGTGCACTCGGGAACCGAGATTCTGCGCACCGCGCAGCTGGTGAAGGCGCGCGTGGTTTGGAGCACCAAGCCGATGGCCGTGGTTCCTGTGCTGGCGGTGACGCGGCAGGGCGGGCTGCCGTTTGTTTTTGTGATGCAGCAGCAGAACGGGCACTTCACCGCCGTGCAGAAGGCCGTCACTCTGGGCGATACGGTGGGCAACCAGTATTCCATCTCGTCGGGCTTGAACGCGGGCGACAAGGTGATCGTTTCGGGGATGCAGTTCCTGGTGAACGGAATGCCGGTGATGCCGATCGGCGGCTGAGCTCTCGTCTCACTCCTTCGCTGAAAAATGTGCGGCGGGTTTTGGGCGCACACATGACTTCATTTTTGAACTGGTAATTTGGTCGGGGTTTCAAAGGAAGGCTTACCTTGTTCGTTGACTTCTTCATTCATAGGCCGGTATTCGCGACAGTCTGCGCATTGTTGATCATCCTCGGCGGAGCGGTGTGCATCCCCAATCTGCCGGTGGCCATGTACCCGAATCTTTCGCCGCCGGTGGTGAGCGTGACCACAAACTACGTGGGCGCCGACGCGGGGACGGTGGAGAAGGCAGTCACCATCCCGCTGGAAGAAGCCATCAACGGCGTCGAGGGCATGCGCTACATCAGCTCGTCGAGCACCAACAGCGGAACCAGCCAGATTTCGACGACCTTCAATACCGGATACAACCTGGACATTGCCGCGGTTGACGTGCAGAATCGCGTGGCCAGCGTGCAGGGCAGGCTTCCCGCTGCGGTGAATGCGACGGGCATCACGATCGCCAAGTCGAACTTCAATTTCGTTTTCGGCGCAGGTTTCTGGGTGCTTGACGGGCGCTACTCCAGCGAATTTATTTCGAACTATCTCGACGTCTATGTGAAGGACGCGTTGAAGCGTGTACCCGGCGTGGGCGATGTAATGATTTTTGGCGAGCGCAAGTATGCCATGCGCGTGTGGCTCGACCCGGTGCGCCTGGCCGCCCGCGGACTCACGGCTACCGACGTGGTGAGCGCCCTGGTGGAGCAGAACGTTGAAGTTCCCGCGGGGCAGCTCGGACAGCCGCCTTCAGACACGAAGCAGGCTTTCCAGATTCCGCTGCGCGTGGTGGGCCGGCTCAGCAGCCCTGAAGAATTCAACAACATTATTGTGAAGGATTCAGCCAACGGCCTGGTGTTGCTGAAGGATGTGGGCCACGCGGCGGTGGGCGCTGAAGACTACAGTTCGGTGTTGGAATACCAGGGGCATGAGGCCCTGGGCGTCGGCGTGGAGCAGCTGTCGAATGCCAACGCACTCGAAGTAGACCGAGCGGCAAAGGCTGCGCTCGTGGAACTCTCGAAGAGCTTTCCTCCGGGACTGCAGTATGCCATTGCCTTCGACTCAACGACGGTGGTGGGCGACTCCATCCGCGAAGTGATGATCACTTTGTCGATGGCGATCGCGATCGTGATCGCGGTGATCTTCCTCTTCCTGCTGGACTGGCGCGCGACGATCATTCCCGCCGTAACGATTCCGGTGTCGCTGATCGGCACCATGATGTTTATCAAGCTTTTTGGTTTCTCAATCAACTCGCTCACACTCTTTGGCATTACGCTGGCCACGGGACTCGTGGTCGACGACGCGATTGTTGTGATTGAGAATGTGCAGCGGCACATTGCCATGGAACACTCCGACCCGCATGAAGCAACGTCGAGAGCCATGAGCGAGGTAACGAGTGCTGTCATTGCAACGTCGCTGGTGCTGATCGCCGTGTTTGTGCCGGTATCCTTCTTCCCCGGAACCACGGGCATTCTTTACCGGCAGTTTTCGCTCACCATTGCATTTTCGATCGCCATCTCCGCTTTCAACGCACTCACTCTTTCGCCGGCGCTTTCAGCCATGTTCCTTCGCGGAGAAGAGGAGCGGCCCCGCCAGCTGGACTTTCTGCACATCCGGCCGGTTTCGCGTGCCTTTGCAGCGTTCATTCATGGAGCAGATGCCGCGGTAACCTGGCTGGCCAAGACCTACGCCAAGCTCATCCATGTGGCACTGAGATTACGGTACCTATTGCTGATTCTCTTTTTTGCAGGCCTGGGCGCAACGGTGTGGATCTATCAACATGTACCCACCGGGTTCATTCCCCAGGAAGATCAAGGGACCTTGATGGTGATCATCCAGGCGCCCCCGGGCTCATCGCTGACCTACACGAAGGCGCTGGCCGAGCGGGCGGAGTACATCATCGGGCAGGATCCGGATGTTGGCGGGGCCTTTGCGATTATCGGCTTCAGTTTTGCCGGAAGTGCCTCAAACTCCGGAATGATGTTCGTTAAGCTTCTGCCCGTCGATCAACGGCGAGCCAAAGGACATTCGGCGGCCGACATCCTGGCGAAAATTGGACCCAAGCTGCAGATGTTGATGTTTGCTCCCAACGGTGGACTGGTGGCCATGTTCCAACCACCGGCCGTGCAGGGCGTAGGCAGCTACGGCGGATTCCAGTTCATGTTGCAGGATCGCGGCGGCAACACGCTGAGCGACCTGGACCGCGTGGCGCACATGATCGTGGGTGCGAGCCGCGCGCGCAAAGATCTGACCGGGCTGCTGACCCAGTTCTCCGCCAACGATCCACAGGAACTGGTGACGATTGACCGCGAAAAAGCCAAGACAATGAATATTCCGCTCTCGCAGATCACCAATACGCTCAGCGTGTTCATGGGCTCGGAATACATAAACGACTTTGACTACAACAACCGCACCTATCGCGTGTTTGTGCAGGCCGATCAACCATTCCGCATGACGGCAGGCCAGTTGCACAGTTACTACGTGCGTTCGGATTCCGGCCAGATGGTTCCGCTGGACAACCTGGTAACGGTTCAGGAGAGCTCAGGGCCGCCGGTGATTTCGCACTACAATCTCTTCCGTTCCGTTGAAATTGACGGCTCGCCTGCGCCTGGCTACAGCTCAGGCGCAGGGTCTTGCGGCCATGGACGATCTGGCCTCGCACATGATGATGCCGGGGATGACGCACCAATGGACCGGGTTGACGCTGGACGAAATTGAATCGAGCGGCAAGACGCTCATCATCTTCGGCCTCGGCATCCTGGTGGTATACCTGACTCTTTCAGCCCAGTATGAAAGCTTCGCACTGCCGTTCATCATCCTTCTGGCGGTGCCGATGGCAATTTTGGGAGCGCTTGGTCTTGTATCCCTGCGCGGGCTTTCAAACGACGTCTATTGCCAGATCGGTCTAGTGATGCTGATCGGCCTTTCGGCAAAGAACTCGATTCTGATTGTCGAGTTTGCCGAGCAGATGCGCCGCAAGGGGCGGTCCATTGCAGATGCGGCCATTGAAGCGGCCGAGTTGCGACTGCGACCGATTTTGATGACCTCATTCGCGTTTATTCTGGGCGTCCTGCCGCTGGTATTCGCTACCGGAGCCGGCGCCCTGGGACGCCGTTCTGTGGGAACGACGATCGTGGGCGGCATGCTGCTGTCCACCGTGCTGAACCTCGTATTTATTCCAGTGCTGTATGTGATTATGAGCGGACTGCTGCGACGCGACAGACCCAAGGAAGAGCAGGCTTAGCCCGGTTATTGCGGGTCGCGATGGGCGATGACGAAGTCCTTGATCTTGTCGTAGACCTCAGACGTCACGATGCCGTTTGTGAGTAAATCGGCTTTGGTGCGGTACGGCCTGAAACGCACAATGCGCCCGGCCCAACTGGGCGTCATGCCATGAACCTTGAGTAGCTCATTCAGAGTAGCGTGATTGATATCGACGCGGGCTTCGGGAGGAGGAGCCTTGTCCGATGTAGTCGGCACGCCGCGCGAATCGCGGTCCTGATTTTGGGCCAGGATTGCCTCGCAGGCGCCCAAGAGCAGCAACGCAATCGCGGCCGATCGAAAGATTCCGTGCACGGCTCCATTCTCTGACGCTTGGCAGGCCGGTGGCAAACCGGCGGGCAACTGCTGGAACAAGTTTTCAGCTCAGGCAAACGCTGAGGCAGTTTCTGCAACAATAGAACTATGGCAATTCCCCCGATTGCTCCCGTCCGTGACGGCTCGGCAGGCTCGCGGATCTTTAACAGGGCGCGGCTCAGCCTTCTACTGCCGCTGCTTGCTTTGCTCGCCACGTGCATTGCGCTTTCGATTGCAACGCACGGCTCCATGGCGCATCTCCCCTTTCTGAGCGAGAAGCCGCTAGTTTCCGGTTCTGACACCGTCAAGCAGCCGCTTGTAAGCTTGCGTCCCTGGCAGACAGCCCAGGCTCTTGCACCGCTCGCTGTCAGCGCGGAAGAAGCGGAGTATGCGCGTGAGGCTGAGAGGCTTGCGGATCACGAAGTCGATCAGGCATTTGCTGCTGCTTTGCGGCAGGCGGGTCTTGCAACCGCACACCGGGCGCTCAGCGGAGATGCCCTGGCCCTTTCGCAGAAGGTGGCTCAACTCCAACAGCTTGTGAAGCAAGACAAGGCGCAGGTGGATAGCCTTTCGCCAAAACCGGAGGCCGCGGCCTCGCCGAAGAACGACGCCGTTCCTGCCGACGATCTTGAAGTGGCGAAAGCACAACTTGGACTGGATTCAGACGAACTTGCCGACGCCCAGCAGGATCTGCAGCGCGCTTCAGGTGACCAGAGCTCCCAGATTCAAGCCGAGTTGGCCGCGCACGAAGCGTCGATGAAAAAATACGATACCGAATCGCAGGGCGATGCGCAGGTGGCCGTAATCTCGGTGGGGCGCCACCAAACGCTGGCTGCTCAGGTGAGGGCCTGGTTTAATCAGCGTCAACGCTCCGGGTTGATTCAGCAGGCGCTTTCAGAGGCACAGAGCGGAGCTCGCACGCTCACCTCAGAACACAATGCCCTTGAAGCATCCGCAAATACAGTGTCATCGGACGCAGGCGGGACGGCGGCCCAGGCTGGAAGTCAGGCGACGGGCCTAACGGCGGATCAAGCGGGGGATCGGGCCAGCCGGCTCGCCGACCTTAGAAACCGAAGCAAGGAACGGCAGATTCTGAGTATCGACGACGATCGCATCCAGACTGAGCAGCAGCTCGCCAAAGTCTACGGTCAATGGGGCGCGCAGGTTGACCGGCAGCACGGCATTGTGCAGCACCTGATTCTCGGTTCATTCACATGGATCGTCCTCATCCTGATTGCCATGGTGCTTTGCGATGCGTTGGCCCAGCGACTGCTGGCCAATCCTAAA
This sequence comes from uncultured Acidobacteriaceae bacterium, assembly GCA_963820245.1. GTDB lineage: Bacteria > Acidobacteriota > Terriglobia > Terriglobales > Acidobacteriaceae > Telmatobacter. The sequence continues at coordinate 79,754 of CAWFZC010000016.1, forward strand.
TTGGACCGGAGGCAGATGGAGACGCTGCGCACCATTGTGCGTCTGGGTTTGCAGGTCCTTGGTGGCGTGCTGATCCTGCTGGTCATCTTCGGTACGCCTCAGCAAACGCCCACCATTCTGGGCCTGGCTACCGCTGCACTCACCATCGCACTGCAGGACTACATTCTGGCGTTTTTTGGCTGGTTCATCCTGATGGGGAAGAACGGCCTTCGCATCGGCGACTGGGTGGAGATTAATGGGGTGGGAGGCGAAGTCATTGAAATTGGCCTGCTAAGCACAACGCTCCTTGAAACCGGCGGCCTGGCAGGGCAGGGTTATCCCACGGGCCGGCGCATCTCGTTCCTGAACAGCTTCGCGATCAAAGGCCAGTACTTCAACTTCTCTACGTCAGGCCAGTGGATGTGGGACGAGATCACGCTAAGTGTGCCTGCGGATGAGAACTTAAATGAAATAGTCGACAAGATTCACGACGCCGCTCAAAAGGAGACGGCTGAGGACTCGCGCCTTGCAGAAAGTGAATGGAAACGTGGGGCGCGAGGCGACAGGCTGAGCCGCTTCAGTGCCGCTCCGGTAGTGAATCTGCGCCCTACCGGCAGCGGAACCGAAATACAGGTACGCTTCATCGCGCGCGCTTCAGAGCGATTCGACGTGCGAAACCGGCTGTATCGGCATGCCGTGGAACTGCTGCAGCAGAAGGTTGCGCCTGCCCCGGCCGCATGATGGACTCTGGAGCGTACCCAGAAGCGTTGAGTCACCGCAAGAACGTTGCGGTTGACACGCAAGGGGCATTGCCTTTAGCTTTGTAACAGATGCAGAGCCTCGGCCATCACGGTCACCACCATCATCATGGGACCCCCATGCCGGCGGACTGCCATGGCTTGAAGTAACAAGGCCAGAGAGATCTCAAACAGGTACCAAGCCCGCCGGCGACAAACGCCAGCGGGTTTTTTAGTGTCTTGAAGCATCAATCATCACGAAAAGAGACAGGAAGAAGATGGGCAGCGAAAACGCGACAATCGATTTTGAAAAGATGGATGGCCTTGTACCGGGGATCGTGCAGGACGCGGCGACCGGTGAAGTGCTGATGCTGGGTTTCTTGAACTCCATCAGCTATGCCAAGACGCTGGAGAGCGGATTTGTAACCTTCTGGAGCCGAACGCGCCAGAAGCTGTGGATGAAGGGCGAGACGAGCGGCAATCGCCTGCGCGTGGTTTCAGCCGCGACCGACTGCGACAACGACACGCTGCTGTTCCGCGTGGTGGTGGAAGGCGACGGGTTGGTGTGCCACGAAGGCACGGTGAGCTGCTTTACCAAGGCGATCGAATCTGGAACGGAGGCCGCACGTGGCTAACAAGCTGAGACTCGGCATTCCCAAGGGCAGTTTGCAGGACGCGACCATCGCGCTGTTCAAGCGCGCGGGATGGAACATCTACGCAGACGGACGTTCTTATTTTCCGTCAATCGACGACAGCGAGATTGAGTGCATGCTGATCCGCGCGCAGGAAATGGCGCGCTACGTCGACCACGGAGTACTCGATGCAGGTTTGACGGGCATTGACTGGGTAGTGGAGAGCGGACTGGATGTGGCCAGCGTAACCACACTGACCTATGCCAAGCAGAGCCGCCGGAAGGTGCGCTGGGTGCTTGCCGTGCCTGAAGGCAGCGGCTTTGAGAAGGCCGAGGATCTGGAAGGCAAGATCATCGCAACCGAACTCGTCGAAGTGAGCAAGCGCTACTTCGCCTCAAAGGGCGTGAATGTGAAGGTGGAGTTCAGCTGGGGCGCAACCGAAGTGAAGCCGCCGATGCTGGCCGACGCCATTGTCGAAGTGACTGAGACGGGAAGCTCGTTGAAGGCCAATCATCTGAAGATCATCGACACGGTGATGGAGAGCGAGACGCACCTGATCGCGGGCAAGGCGACGATGGCTGACCCGTGGAAGCGCGAGAAGCTCAATCAAATTGCGATGATGCTTCGCGGCGCGATCGATGCGCAATCGCAGGTCGGGCTCATGCTGAACGTGAAGCGTGCGGACCTTGAAGCAGCGCTGGCGGTTTTGCCTGCGTTGAACTCGCCGACCATTTCGCAATTGAGCAATTCGGAGTGGGTCGCGGTGAACACGATTGTGGATGAGCGCACGGCTCGCGACGTGATTCCCCGGCTCAAGGCCGCGCGGGCAACGGGCATTGTTGAATATCCGCTGAACAAGGTCGTGCTGTAAGGCGATTGGGACGGGAATGATGAAGCTGATCAGTACAAAAGGACGGGGCGCGGTACAGGCGCGGGAAGTGCTTGCCGCGCTGGAACGACGCGGCGGGGCGGCACTGGACTCAGTGCTGCCTGCCGTCCGGCGCATTGTGACCGACGTGCGCAGGCGCGGCGACCGCGCCCTGCTGAAGTACGCTGCGCAATTTGACGGGCTGGCAGGCGCGGACTTGTGCGTGTGACCGAGCAGGAGATGGCTGCGGCGTGGAAGTCGGTCGAGCCCGGAATTGCGCGATGCTTTGTCGACGGCGGCGAAACAGATTCGTACGTTTGCCAAGAAGCAGATGCCGGCCACGTGGAGTTCGTCTCCGCTGCGGGGTTTGAGCACCGGCCAGCTTGTGCGGCCGCTTGGATCAGTGGGTTGCTATGTTCCGAGCGGCAGGCATCCGCTGCCCTCAACGCTGCTGATGACGGCGATCCCCGCACAGGTGGCAGGTGTCAAGCGCATTGTTGCTGTCTCTCCAAAGCCTGCGCCTGAAACGCTGGCCGCCGCACATTTGCTTGGCGTGAAGGAGTTCTACCGGTTGGGCGGCGCACACGCTGTGGCCGCGTTGGCCTACGGAACGGCAAGGGTGCCGCGCGTGGACAAGATTGTAGGACCGGGCAACTTGTATGTCACTGCCGCCAAGCGGTTGGTGGCTTTCGATTGCGCAATCGACATGCTGGCTGGGCCGACGGAGATTGTGGTCACCAGCGAAAGCGGCAACGCGCGCGACATCGCTGCAGATCTTGTGGCGCAGGCCGAGCACGATCCTGAAGCGTTGGCGATCTTCATCACCACCCGCAGAGATTTGGCGGAATCAGTCATGGCAGAAGCAAAGATCCGAAGCCGCGACAAATGTGGTCGCGCGAGAAGCGCTCGATCGCAATGGACTGGTGATTGTTGCAGGAAGCGTGGAAGAGGCGCGCGCGATCACAAACAAGCTTGCGCCGGAACACCTGACAGTGGATGCGAAGGCCGATTTGAAATGGATCGAGAACGCGGGATCGGTGTTCGTTGGGCGCTGGTCTGCACAGCCGATGGGCGATTACATCTCGGGCCCCAATCACACGCTGCCGACGGGTGGCATGGCGCGCGTGCGCGGCGGGTTGAGCGTGAATGACTTTGTGAAGCTGATCACGGTACAAGAATATTCAAGCGACGGAATCGGTGCGTTGGGCACGCAGGCCGCACTGCTTGCAGTTGCTGAAGGACTTGAAGGGCACGCAGAAGCAATTCGCGTCCGACTCCGTAGTCGCGCGCGAAAGAGGAGGCCCCGTGGCTGATGCCGTGAAAACGCAGAACCCGGCGCCACGCGCGCGTGTACAGGCAATGAAGGAATATCACCCGCCGCTCGGTTGCAGAGACATTCTGCGGCTCGACTTCAACGAGAACACGCTGGCGTGCTCGCCGAAGGTGCGCGATGTGCTCGGAAAGATTTCTGCCGGAGCGCTCACGCGCTATCCCGAGCGCGAGCCGGTAGAAGCGATCGTGGCCGCAAACGTTGGCGTCAAGGCGGAACAGTTGGCACTGACCAACGGCGTGGATGAGGCCATTCACGTTTTGTTCGAGACATTTCTTGAAGCGGGCGACGAGCTATTAATGCCCGTGCCCACTTACACGATGTATGAGGTGTATGCGTCTGCGACGGATGCGCATATCGTGGCCGTTCAGGCCGCAGAAGATCTTGCGTTTCCTTTCGAGCGCCTGCTGGATGCGATTACGCCCCGCACCAAGATCATCGCTATCGCCAATCCCAACAGCCCGGCAGGTTCAGTGGCTTCACGCGAGCAGCTTTTGCGCTTGCGCAGCGCGCGCCACAGGCTGTCGTGCTGGTGGATGAAGCGTACTTCCATTTCTTTGGCGAGACGGTGATGGACCTGGTGGGAACGGTGCCCAACCTGGTGGTGGCACGGACTTTCTCAAAGGCCTATGGTTTGGCTGGATTGCGGCTTGGCTTGCTGGCCGGTCCGGTGGAGCTGATGCGCTGGGTGCGGAGGGTGCTTTCGCCGTACAGCGTGAACTCGCTGGCGCTGGCCTGCTTACCCCCCACGCTCGAAGACACGGAATATCTGGATTGGTATGTGGGCGAAGTGCTCGCGGCCCGCGGCGAGTTCGAGGCCGCTCTTGATGCGGCCGGCGTGCGGCGCTGGCCAAGCCGCGCAAACTTTGTTCTGGTCGAAATCGGCGCGCCAGCATGCGGAGTTCGTGCGGCTGATGCGCGATGCGGGCGTGCTGGTGCGCGACCGGTCGAGCGATCCGGGATGCGACGGGCTGGTGCGCATCACGATTGGAACCCGCGAGCAGATGAGACAGGCGATTCCCGCTCTGCTTGAGGCGCTGGCTGCAATCAGAGGCGAAAGAGGCAAGCAATGACGATAAAGAAGAAGACGCCCGCCCAAGAGAAGAGGCCGGCTGGCACTGCTGGAGCCAAAACTCCGTACCGCCGTCGTGGTGCGCCATACGGCTGAAACGCGCATCGATCTTCAACTCACCATTGAAGGCAGCGGGCAGTACAAGGTTTCAACCGGTATTCGGTTTCTTCGACCACATGCTTGAACTGTTCACGCGCCATGGCGCATTCAATCTCGACCTCAAGTGCGACGGCGATCTCGACGTGGACCAGCATCACACCGTGGAAGACGTGGGGATTGCGCTCGGCGAGGCCTTCGATCGTGCTCTTGGCGACAAGCGCGGCATTCTGCGCGCCGGATATTTTCTGATGCCGATGGACGAGACACTCGCAATTGCTGCCGTGGACATGAGCGGGCGCGCGGCATTCGCTGTGGATACAAAGGTGCGCACGCGCCTGGTGGGCGACCTCCAGACCGAATTGGTTGCCGACTTCTTTGAGGGCTTCGCGCGCGGTGCACGGGCCAATGTACACGTGAAGACGATGTATGGCCGCTCGAATCATCACAAGATCGAGGCAATCTTCAAGGCGTTTGCCCGGGCGCTGCGTGCAGCTTGCTCGCGCGACAAGCAGTTGGGCGAGATGTTGCCGTCAACCAAGGGACTGCTCTAACCACCCGGAGTATTGATGCGCGTAACGGTGATCGACTACAAAGCCGGAAATTTGACCTCGGTGCTGAAGGCTCTGCGGCACCTGGGCGCGGAGCCGATCGTGACGGATGGCGACATGTCGCTTGTCGAGCGGGCGGAACGAATTGTGTTGCCGGGTGTTGGACACTTTCAGGCCACTGAGCGTCTGGATGCGACTGGGCTGACACCGGCAATTCGTTCTGCGATTGCGCGGGGCGTGCCGTTCCTTGGCATCTGCGTAGGGATGCAGTGGCTCTATGCCGGATCTAGCGAAGCGCCGCAGCAGCCAGGCCTTGGACATTTCGCCGAGCCGTGTACGCGGTTTGCTGAGAGCACGGAGAAAGTGCCGCACGTTGGCTGGAATTCACTTGAAGTGAAAGATAGATCGCGATTGCTTGCGGGCGTGGAGGCGGGCGAATACGTCTACTTCACGCATTCGTTCAAGGGGCCGGTCACCGAACGATACGGCTGCAACGACTTTTTACATTGAGTCTTTCGCGGCGGCTGTCGAGCGCGGCAACGTGATGGGCGTGCAATTTCATCCGGAGAAATCCGGCGCAACAGGGTTGAAGATACTCAGGAATTTTCTTGAGATGCAGGCGAAGGAGGCAGAGTGATCACCAAGAGAATCATCGCTTGCCTCGACGTACACGGTGGACGCGTCGTGAAGGGTGTGCAGTTTGTTGATCTTGTTGACGCGGGCGATCCCGCGACTCAGGCGGCTCGACACGCACGTGAGGGAGCGGACGAGATTGTGCTGCTGGACATTACGGCTACTCACGAGGGTCGGCAGACGCTGCTGGATACGGTGCAGCGGACCGCGCGAGAGCTCTTTGTTCCCTTCTGCGTTGGCGGAGGGATTCGTACGGCGGACGATGCTGCACAGGTGTTTGAAGCAGGCGCCGACAAGGTGAGCGTGAACTCGGCGGCGCTCAAGGACCCGATGCTTATCGATGCCATTGGCCGCAGCTTTGGGGCGCAGGCCGTGGTCGTGGCGATTGACGCGCGACGTGATCCCAAGGCCAAAGATCCAGTGCGCGATGCTGAAGTCTTTGTGCAGGGCGGGCGCAAGCCGACGGGACGTCGCGTCGTGGAGTGGGCGCGCGAGGCCGAACAGCGCGGGGCAGGCGAGATACTGCTCACTTCGATGGACTCGGACGGAACGCGCGCAGGATTCGATTGCGAACTGACTGCGGCGGTAAGCGAGGCAGTTGGAATTCCTGTCATCGCTTCGGGAGGCGCTGGAACCGTCGACCATTTTGCTGATGTGTTCGGGCGCGGCAGGGCCGATGCTGCTCTCGCGGCGAGTATTTTTCACTTCGGCGTGTCGAGCGCGCGGTCGCTCAAAGAAGAGCTGGCAAAGGCCGGCGTGTCTGTGAGGTTGCCATGCTGATTCCTTCAATTGATTTGCTGGGCGGGCGCATTGTTCAGCTTGTGCAAGGCGAAAAACTGCGCCTTGCCTTCGACGACTTTGAATACTGGATCGAAAAGTTTTCAAAATTTCCGCTGGTGCAGTTGATCGACCTGGACGCTGCGATGCGGCAGGGCGACAATTCTGCACTCGTCGCGCAGATTGCGAAACGCTTGCCTGTGCAGGCAGGCGGCGGAATCCACACGATCGAACGCGCGCAGCAGGTGCTGGATGCCGGCGCGCAGCGCGTGATCATTGGGTCGGCGCTATTTACTGAAGCTGGCGGCGTGCGCACGAAGTTTGCGACCGAGCTCGCCGCAAGCGTGGGAGCGGAGCGCGTGGTGGCCGGAATCGATACGAAGAACGGCCGCATCGCGATCAAGGGTTGGAAGGCCCAGGTGGAGCTTACCGCGGACGATGCGATGCCGCAGCTCGAGCCGTTCGTGGGCGCATTCCTTTACACGCATGTGGACGGCGAAGGGTTGATGCAGGGCTTTCCCATTGACACCGCGGCACGCCTGCGCAAGCTTACCGAGCGCCAGCTGATTGTGGCGGGCGGCATTCGCAGCCAGCAGGAAGTGGACGCGCTGGACGCATTGGGAGCGGATGCAGTGGTGGGGATGGCAGTCTACACCGATCTACTTGCTGTCTGATTTCTGCTCAGCATGCGACAGGGATCGATCAACTGTCTGCCGCTTCTGCTCCTCGCCGACGGCCTGGCTGGTCTCAACGCGCGAGGCGCGCAGCAATCGTGCAATTTGTTTGAGGTGGAGCTGGACGGCATAGGCCCGCAGAATCTCATTCTGCGAGAAGCCGATGCCGGTGTGACGCACAGCATCCATGCGCGCCTCAAGGTCTGCGATGTCTTGCTCGAGATTGATGTTCGGCGGGGGCGTGCTGAACTGCCACTTGTGAATGCATCCGGCCACGTGATGGAAGCCTGAGCGAATGTCCACGGCCAGTTTGCCGAGTGCGGGCTCGAGTTGCAGGGCGAATCCATCTTCGCGGCTGCCCTCAACCGAAAACTGCAATGCCAGCAAAGCATCAAAGATGGAGTGGCCGAATTGGGAAAGCATGACGAGGCCTTCCCGCCATCCTGGTCCACCGGAGGGTTCATTGCGCGCGGCCTCAAGCAGCGTGCTGTTTACGCTCACCAGGGTTTGAACGTCGGCGCGCAAATCTGCAAGGTGGGGCGAGGGCGCTCCGCGAAAGCCTTCGAGGATGGCCTCAAACATACTGCCCAGCATGAGAAACTCCTGGGCGAGGCCGTCGCGCAGACGCAGGCGCGCGCGGTCAGGAAGGACAAACGTGGTGACAGCCAACGCAACGATGATGCCGAGAAGCACCTCGCCCACGCGATCCGACGGCCAGGCTCCAGCGTGGACCTTCTTTGTGCACCAGCATGATGATGGTGATGGTGACGCAGGCCAGTCTCGAGCTGTTGCGGAAGCCAAGCAGGCCGGAGACGATGACTGCGGCCAGTATCGCAAGGATGTAGCTGATAACCGGTGGCCCGAAAAGCGAAAAGGAGAACCCCAGCACGGCGCCAATCAGCGTGCCAAGCAGCCGCTCGCGGGAGGCGCCTATGGTGGAACCCACATCGGACTGCAGAACAATAATGGCGCTGATGGAGCCCCAGTAGCCATCGTGCAGGCCGAAGCGCATCGCCAGCCACCAGCAGAGGGCCGCAGCCAGCGCCGTCTTGGCGGCATGAATGAGAAGCCGCCGGTGTTCCCAAGTAAGGAAGGAGGAATGCCCCTGATCAACCCTCAGCTTGACTGCAAGCTGCTGCTGGGAATGCGTTTTTTTAAGGCGAAGCCGCATGGGTGTTCCGGGTTGAATTTTCTCACAGTTACATATGAACCGCCGCAATGAGCGCAAGCGAGCGCTACGGCTGCGTTAGCATGGAGGCACGGCCACTTCCCATAGCTGGCCACCTCAAAAAACCATGCTGCGAATTGGATACCCAGAGATATTGCCGGTTGAGCTCCTTCGCGATTTTCCCGACGGAGTGGAGATGATCGCGATTCCGGATCCGCCTGACCGCGAGATCGAAATCGATGTGTGGATTCCGAACCCTTATGCAAACCGGGCAGCGCTGCGCCTGGCCCTGGCTGAAGGGCGTGCGGCTGGTGCTATCGCTGATGGCGGGCACGGAGTGGATACCGCCGCTGGTGGGGCCGCACGTGACCATCTGCAATGCGCGCGGCGCGCATAACATCTGCACGGCTGAGTGGACGCTTGGAGCGATTCTGGCCATGTTGAAGTACTTCCCGATGTACTACGAGATTCAGCGGGAGGGCAAGTGGAAGCGACGCTTCGAAGCTCCAAAGCATTATGCAGAAGATCACGGGCGACAAGCGGCCCGTTTATCCTCCGGTGATGCTTGAGGAATTGACAGGCAAGACGGTGCTGCTGGTGGGCCATGGCTCCATCGGCAAGGAGATCGAGCGGATGCTGGCGCCGTTCGACGTGCATGTGTTGCGGATTGCACGTAGTACGCGCAGTGAGCCGGAAGTTCACGCCGCCAGCGAACTCGACAATCTGCTTCCCCGGGCGGATGTGGTGGTGCTGATTCTGCCTTCGACCGATGAGACCAAGGATTTGATCGGCGCGCGCCAGCTTGGCTTGATGAAGCAGGGCGCATTGCTGGTGAATGCCGCACGCGGGCCCATCGTAAATACGGATGCACTGGTGGATGCGCTCAACTCAGGCCGGATTCGCGCGGCAATTGATGTAACCGATCCTGAACCGCTTCCGGAGGGGCATCCGCTTTGGAGTTGCCCGAACCTGATGATCACGCCACACATTGGCGGGTCGAGCAAGGAGTTTTCGCCGCGAGGCATGCGCACGGCGGCCGGCGAAGTTCGCCGCTACTTGAAGGGCGAGCCGCTTGAGAACGTTGTGCAGGCAGCGATTTAGGCAGTGGCCGGAGCGCGGCGCCAGTCGCGCAGCCCGAGTACGGCCAGAACGACAAGAACCGCATAGAGAGCCGCTGTCATGTTCAGATCCTTGTAGAGATACTCGCCAATGTAGATGAGGTCGACCGCGATCCAGAGCCACCAGTTGGCGATGTGCTTGCGTGCCTGCCACCAACTGGCGACGAGCGAGTAGCTTGTGAGCGCGGCATCCAGATGAGGCAATGCCGCGCCAATGCGCACCATGAGCCAGCCGAGAAGAAACGATCCTACGGCACCCGCAGCCAGCCCGATGAGCCAGCCGCGAAGAGGCAAAGGAACCACCTTAACCTCGCCCTCCTCCACTACGCCACGCCACCAGTGCCACCAGCCATAGAGAGTGAAGGCAACGAAAAAGATTTGCAGCAGCGCGTCTGAGAACAGGCGCGCCTGATAGAAAACCACGAGGTAAAGCACATCCGCCAGAAGCACTACGGGCCAGCAGAGGAGCACGCGGCGCGTGGTGAGCCAGATGCCGAGAACAGTGGTAACGGTGCCTGCGATCTCAAGCCCGTGCTCGGCCAGGTAGTTTGCGATCATGGCGCGCCAACTTTGTGAGGTTGGCGATCGCGGCCGGTGGCCCATTGCTCGATTGCGCTCGAGCAGTTGCTTGCCTGCGGAGCTTTGGAACCAGCGCACGTGGCCGACGAGCCATCCATCGTGCGCCATCCGCGCCTTTTCACGAGAGTGAAGCACGCCGAGAAAATAGTCCGCCTCAGAGAGTGCAAACTCTGCGTGGCAGAGGGCAGTCATCGGCGCCAGGGCAGCGGCCTCTTCCGCAGAGAGGGGGCGGATGGATTCGTAGCCGTCGAGCAGCGCGTGCAAGTGATCGACATGAACGGGCACATCATCGGGGCGCGTCGGATCGGCAACAAGAACGAGCCACTCGACGATGTTGCGCTCGATGGCGTTGGCGAGATCATGGATGGCGTTGGTGCGGTCGGCGAGGCCGAAGTCGATGATGGCCGTGGCCTGGGCGCCGTCGCTGGAGTCGCTCCAGAACAGGTTGGAGGAGTGCAGATCGTTATGCGTCCACAGCGGCGGAAGAGACGGCAGAAGCGGCTGAAGCTGCGCATGGAAGGGCGCCAGTAATTCGAGCGCCTGTAGGCCATGAGCGCGCACGGCTGTATCCGTAGCCAACGCGGGGCGCGCGTCAAGATAACGATCCAGTTCGCGAACCGGATCAGGCGCAGCGAAGATCGTGAAGCTCGCGACGAGAGGCTGTGTCTTGCGCCGCGGAGAAACGTACTCCCTCGAGGCATGATGAAGCTGCGCCAAGGCACGCCCCGCCGCGTGAGCGTGGGCTGCGGTGCGGAAGGGCGTCCACGAGATTGCCTCCTCATAGAGATCGATGCCCTCCGGCGTTGCGTGAACTTCATAGGTCCACTCGCCGATCTGGATCGCCGTTTCGCCGTTCACGGAGGCATACACGCGCGGAACCGGCGCTCCCGCGTGAAATAGATGCGCAAGAAAACGGTGTTCCTCCCGCAGGCCTTCTGCATCGCGGACGGTTCGGTGATGGCGTTTGACGAAGACGCGGCCGCTGGATGTGCTGACGACTCCGGCGGCTGAAAGCGGCCTCGGGCTGGTGGAGACGATCTCTATTGGTTCACTGAGGGCGGGAAAGCGAGAGAGCAGCGCACGCACTTCAGCAAGCGTCAGCGGCGGCCAGTCGGGAGGAACCATCGTGCCGTCCATACCGTGTACTTTTTGGCAGTCTGTGCTCATCTGCGGGTCATCTTTCGCGCCGGGCAGTCATCCTAGAAAGTGTAATGGGCGGAGAGGCGGACCGTTGTGGGCGCGCCCAGATGGATGAAGGTATCGCCGTAGTTGGCGCCAGTATCTTTCCAGTAGCGCTTGTCGGTGATGTTGTCAGCGTAAATGCGCATGGTTACGTGGCCCTGCTCGCCTCCGGGAGTGAAGCGGGCACCCAGATTGAAGAGATTGTAACCACCAACCCTTACGGCGTCATCGCGCGTGGCCTCCTTGCTGTCGGCGTATCCCCAGCCGGGCATTAGGCTGAGACCGCGCACGTGGGGCACAGCGAGATCGGCAAAGAACGTCGTCCGCACGCGGGGTAAATTGATCACCTGCTTGTGATCGAAGGCGGGCGTTCCGGTGTTGCTTGAGATTCCGCTGAGGACAGCGAGCGAAGCTGTAAGGCGAAGCCAGTTCGCAGCCTTGCCTTCAGCGCTGAATTCGATGCCGTCGTGAGTTTCCCGGCCTTCGGACTCAAAGCATTGGTCTCCTGCGGCGCCGCTGGGACAAAAGCTGTCAGGCCCGGCAAGGATTTTGGGGTAAAAGAACGGCGAGCGCATGCGGAAGACTGCAGTCGTCAGGAGAATCCGCTGGTTGGGTTCGAATTTCGCGCCGACTTCGACTTGACGTGAGAAGAACGGCGCGAGAAACTGGCTGCCGTTGTCAGTCCAGAACGGACCTTGCGGGCCCAGAGACAAAAGCACGCCGTAGTTTCCGTAGAGCGTGAGTTTGTCGACTGGATTGAAAGTAGCCGCGTAGGTGGGCAGCCAGACGTGTCTGGAGGTCAACTGGGGATCGCAACTGCCGGGAATGGAAAAATCGGAGCAGCTGGCGAAGGCGGAATAGTTATGATCGTGGAGCGAGTCGAATCGCCCACCCGCGATGAGTTGCACGCGGCCTGGCAGATGAACGCGATCCTGCACGATGGCTGCTGCCTGGTGGCTGTCTTCCCAAAGGCGGCTCGGCCCTGCGGCTTCGAAGGGCGACTCGGCTGTGGCGAGATCGACTGGAGTGATCGGTTGATAGATGTTATCTGAACCCACGTAGGTGTACACCGCGCCGTCCTGCACGACACCATTCGATGCGTAGGGCTCGGCAACGGTATTGAAACCGGGCTGCTGCACGCTGCGCAGAAAAAGCTCGCCTCCTGCGGCGAGGTCCTCCGAGATTGCGCCGGTCTTCACGTGCCCGGTCGCCATTGCTTGGCCTTCAGCATCGATACGCCGCTCGCCGGGATTTCGATAGTCGTAGATGTCGTAGGTTCCGTCGGGTGCGAAAAACCACGGCTCCGGAGCTGAACCCGTGTTGCAATCCGCCTCGTAATAGCAGCCGTATGCGTACACGACGTTGTCGTCGATCAGCGAATGGCTGAAGCTGCCTGCCGCAAAGGCCTTCCACGAAGGGCTGAGATCGTAGGCGAGACGCGTGCCGGCGTTGAAGGTGTCAAAGGTATTCGGCTTCTCCCACGTTTGATAGCCGAGCATCGTGGAGGGATGGACGAGGCTCATGTTGGGCAACTCATCGCCGCCCAGCAACTGGTATCCGCAAACCGAACGCTCAACCTTGTGCTGATATTCAAAGTCGTTCTTGAGTGTTGCCTTGGAGGAGATCTTCCAGTCAGCGGCACCCGCACCCATGGCGCGCCATCCATCGGCGCCGTTAACGTAGCTTTGAATTCGTTCACCGGCCAGATTCAGGCGCGTGCCCACCTGCTTTTGACTGCCGAACAATCTGCCCAGATCGACGGCGCCATACGCGCTTCCACGATGATCGGTCGCGAGGTCGAGCGCTTTGATGACTGCGGGGCGCTTGGTTACGTAATCGATAAGACCTCCCGCCGAAGCCACTCCGCTTTCCACTCCCGCGATGCCCTTGAGAAATTCGACGCTCTGCTTGTTTTCGAGAGGCACGTCCTGCTCGCCGGCGATGGTAAGGCCGTTGATTTCAAGCCCCGTGGCCAGGTCGATGGGGAATCCGCGAATTTCGTAGTCGCCGTAGTAGCCCACCGGCGCGTAGTCTTCGCCAACAGAAGCATCATTCTTGACCACATCTGAGAGAAGGCGCGAGACCTGGTCGTTGAGCAGATCGCGCGTGACCACGGTAGCGGAAAGAGGCGCCTCCCTCAGCTCTGTCCCATCGAGCGTGCCCACCGTGACGGACTCGGGCAGATAGTCGTCCTTCGTGTCGCCATGGACAGTAATGGTCGTGGTCACCGGGGGAAGTTTCGCCTGCGCCGGTGCGGGATTCGCGGCATTGGCTGGCGGGTTCGCAGGGGGCTGAGCCTGATTCTGCGCCCACGCAGAAGGTACGACTGCAAGACAGCAGGCCAGCACCAGCGTCTTTCCGCGACGGCAGCAGAACCGCAAAGAAGCGAATGGCCGAAGATGAGATTCGGCTAAGGATTGGGACATGACTTCCCCTTTCGAGCAAAGCGAAACGAGGGGAACTCAACTGAATGGAAGGTAGAAGGCCAAACGGCTTCGAAAGCTTCCCACGCCGGTATTATCCGGATCGGGTTCTAGGGTATTTCTCAGCCCCACTTCGTGGAGCACCCCTGTTTCAATAGTTCGATTGAAACACTGTGGGGCGTGAAAGGCAAATGGGCCGCACGGAAAATGCCCAGGACTGCAAGGAAGAAATCGTAAGCGCTCTAAAAGGCTGCGGCGCGACACTGCCGGGGAAGGCGGTGCTGGTATAGCCTATTATGCGTTGTCCGGAGAGGCCTTGCGAGAGGCCGTTAAATCACGAGGGCAGGTTTCGATCCATCTGAAAAGAGCACAACAACCTTCAGCAGGAGCAAAGGAGCAACACCATGGGAATTCTTGATTTGTTCAGTCTCAAAGGCAAGAACGCGCTGGTCACCGGTTCCGGACAGGGACTGGGCGCCGGGATGGCCATCGCCTTCGCACAGGCCGGCGCGAATGTAACGCTGCACAACTACGACCAGGTGCTGGAATCGACCATTGACGAAGTGAAGAAGACGGGGGCGAAATACATTTGCCGCTCTGGAGACGTGTGCGACAAAGCGGTGGCCCGGATGCTGGTGGATGACACAGTGAAGGAGTTCGGCTCGATTGACATCCTGGTGAACAACGCAGGGACCATCCGGCGCGCTCCAGCCGCAGAACACTCTGAAGAGTTCTGGAATACGGTGATCAACACCAACCTGAATAGCGTATGGTTTCTCTCGCAGTACGCAGGGCGGCTGATGCTTGCGCAGGGGCACGGAAAGATCATCAACACGGCTTCGCTGCTGTCGTTTCAGGGCGGGATCCTGGTGCCCGGCTACGCTGCGGCCAAGGGCGCCGTTGCTCAGCTGACCAAGGCGCTGGCCAATGAGTGGGCCGACAAGGGCATCAACGTGAATGCGATTGCGCCGGGCTACATGGCCACCGACAACACTGCTGCTCTGCGGGCTGACCCGGTGCGTTCTGAGGCAATCCTGAAAAGGATTCCCATGGGCCGTTGGGGATTGCCGTCCGATCTCGCCGGCGCAGCCGTGCTGCTCGCATCAGATGCCGGCAATTACATTCAGGGACATGTGCTGGTGGTCGACGGTGGGTGGCTCTGCCGCTAACGCTCACCGGGCCTGTTCACCCCGGTGAGCAGGCCCCGGAGTTACGGCCTTATTTGCGCACGCAGGGCTTCAGCGGTGAGTTCGTCCGCCTTGCGCAAGCTCGGGAAAATGACCGACCACAGGCCGGCCACGGCAATTGCACCCACGCCCCCATAAACCGTCGCGCGCACCGCACCCCACCATTGCGCGGTCAGTCCGCTTTCAAACTCACCCAACTCATTTGACGCGCCAATAAAAAGCGAGTTCACGGCGCTCACGCGTCCGCGCATCTCTGGCGGCGTGGCCAGTTGCAACAACGATCCGCGAATAATCACGCTGATGGAGTCTGCCGCTCCGGAAATATAAAGTGCGCCCAGCGAGAGAGCCAGGCTATGCGAATAGCCGAAGACGATGGTCGCCACTCCGAAGATTGCCACGCAGACGAAGAGACGCAGTCCGGCGCGTCGGCGAAAGGGAAAACGCGCCAACAGCAGCGACATGGTGACAGCACCTGCAGCAGGAGCGGCACGCAACAAGCCAAGCCCCCGCGGGCCGGTGTGCAGAATGTCGTTGGCGAAGATGGGCGTAAGCGCCACGGCTCCGCCCAGCAGAACAGCAAAAAGATCCAGGGAGGCCGCACCCAGCAACAGGGGCGAGCGGCCCATGTATTGGAAGCCTGCCAGTACAACCTTCAGGGAGAGAGCGCGGTGCTCCATGCGGCCGACGCGCGTGTGCATGCTGCTGATCAGAACGAGCGACCAGCCCAGCGTTGCCAAGGTAAAAACGTAGACGATGCCCGCACCCTGCAACTTTGTGTCCGACACGAAGCGGAGCAAGGGCAGCGCAAACAAGATGCCGCCGAGCGCCGGCCCGATGATGGTGGCGAACTGAAAGATGGTGGCGCCCCAGGTAACTGCGTTGACAAAGTGCTCTTCGGGAACAAGGTGGGGAATGAGCGCGGAATTGGCCGGCCCTGAAAAGGTGCGCGCCGTGCCAACGAAGAAAAGCACAAGGTAGATGGGATAGACCGATTGGACACCGTCCCGAGCCAGCAGCAGCAGCGCCAGGGTGCAAAGTGCCTGCAGCCAATAACAGACGAGAATAATGTGGCGGCGATCAAACCGGTCGGCCACATGCCCGGCCGGCAGCAGGAAGATGAGTCCCGGCAAGAACTGCACCAACCCGGTGTATCCCAGGTCGATGGCCCGATGGGTGATGGAGTACACCTGCCAGGCCACGGCAACGGATTGGGCCGCATATCCCAGGACGGCCGCCACGCGCGCCAATTGGAACCGGCGGAAATCGCGGGAGGCAAAGGCTTCCATGCCACGACGGGGGCCGCGCCGGGGCGGGTTTCCGGGAAGAGCGTGCATAAGCTGAAACTAAGGTTACCTTGTTCGGGCGCCGGCGTGGAAGATGTCGCTGTTTGCGCTCACAGGCTGGAAAGCTCTCCCTACCGCATAATAATGAGGGACATGCAATCGCTGAACCCCGGCGGCACACTTGCGAATCTATAGGGTAGAAACATTCGCACGGCACTTCCCTGACCCACCACACAAGCGCAACCGGACAGAGGAGAAAACTGTTGTCAGAATCGCAGCTCACATCGCCGGTCCCGGCCAGGCACATGGAAAATCCTGCGCCGGACCTCCATGTGGGTTGGAAGCCGAGAGTGAATCCGTGGCTGATCGCGATGACCGTGGCGCTGGCGGCCTTTATGGAGGTGCTCGATACCTCGATTGCCAACGTGGCGCTGCCGCATATTGCCGGAACGCTGGGCGCCAGCACGGATGAAGGCACCTGGGTGCTGACCAGCTACCTGGTTTCAAACGCAATCGTCCTGCCTCTGGGCGGATGGGCGTCAAGCGTCATGGGGCGGCGCAACTTTTTTGTTTTCTGCATTGTGGTATTCACGGTCGCGAGCTTCCTTTGTGGCGCAGCGCCCACGTTGCCCATGCTGCTGATCTTCAGGGTCATTCAGGGAGCGGGCGGCGGTGGCATGCAGCCCATGGCCCAGGCCATCATGGCCGACTCATTCGAACCCCAAAAGCGCGGGCAAGCCTTCTCCATCTACGGCCTGGTCACCGTACTGGCCCCCTCGATCGGCCCGACACTGGGCGGCTGGATCACCGATAACTTTTCCTGGCGGTGGATCTTCTTCATTAACATTCCGGTGGGCATTCTGGCATTCATCCTGGTCACGCGACTGGTCGACGACCCACCATGGATCAAGCCCGACCGAAAGCAATTGCGCCACATGGATTATCTCGGCTTGGGATTCCTGACCGTGGCCATGGGCGGGCTCCAGATCATGCTCGACAAGGGCGAAGAGAACGACTGGTTCTCGTCTGGCTTTATCCAGTTTTTCGCGTTCCTCTTTATTGCCGGCATGGTTTGCCTTATCGCGTGGGAGTGGCGCCAGAAAAATCCGCTGATGAACCTGAAGCTCTTCCGCTACAAGAATTTTGCTATCTGTTGTTTCCTGATGATGCTTGTGGGCGGAGTGTTGAATGCGAACACCGTGCTGCAGCCGCAGTATATGCAGCAGTTGCTGGGCTGGACGGCGACCACTTCAGGCATGGCCCTCACCGCGGGAGGTTTCGCGCTGCTCTTTGTGATGCCCATGGCCGGATTCGCTACTGGAAAGGTGTCTGCGCGCACGCTCACCGTCATCGGCTTCAGCCTGTTCGTGCTCACCTTCCGCTACGCAGCCATCGTGACGACGCTCGACATGACATTTGGCGCCGCCTCCTGGCTGCGCGTGGTGCAAATGCTTCCTTTGCCGTTCTGCTTTATCTCCATTACTACGGCTGCGTACGTGGGCATGCCCAAGGAGCAGAGTAACCAGGTGGCAGGCCTGATCAACTTTGCCCGGAACATCGGCGGCAGCATTCTGATCGCCGTGACCAACGCACAGGTGACCAGTCGCACTGAATGGCACGAGCAGCACTTGCAGAGCGGGATGCAGGCCGGTTCAATTGCGTTCCAGCAGCACTCCCAGGCGCTGTCTGGCTTTTTGGGGAGCCAGTTTGGATCCTCAAACGGCACAGGGTTGGCGCTGGCCAACCTCTATTCCCAGCTCAACCGCCAGGCACAAATGCAGGGTTACCAGGATGTCTACATGGAGTTGTCGTGGATGTCGATGGGGCTGGTGGTCCTCGCTTTCCTGCTAAGCAAGAACCGGCCCGGAGCCGGCGCAGGCTCCACGGCAATTCACTGATCCCTTGCGCCGAACCCGGTCGTTTGGGGGGTTCCGGGATTCAAGCGGGATGCCGTTGGGGCGTGTCCCATGCGACAGCTCGCAAATTGAATCTGCTGTGTGATTCCTCATGGCCGTTCCTACCAATTAGGCCTATAATCCTCCCCAGAATCTCGATTATCTCGAATTGATGCCTTTCCGACATCTCTTTGCGAGGAGGATGTTATGTTGAAATCGTTTCTGCTTCTTTCAGCAGCTATATTAGTCGCGCTTACACCGACGCATGCCTTGGCAAGTGGGGCGCAAGACGCCGCTGCTCCGCAAGTAGCCCCAAACGCCACCAATCCGGTAAAGCCAACCGCCGAATCCCAGGCAAAGGCCAAAAGCACCTACCAGATCGACTGTGCGATGTGCCACGGCGACAACGGGGACGGCAAGACCGACCTGGCCAAGAGCATGGGCGTGACGCTTGCTGACTTTACCGATCCGAAAACGCTCGCAGGCATGCCGGATGGAGATTTGTTCAACATCATCCGTAACGGCAAGGGCGAGAAAATGCCACCTGAAGCCTCCGGCCGTGCCGGCGATACTGTCGTATGGAACTTGATTATTTATCTTCGCGGAATGTCGAAGCATTAGTCATTCGCACGCAATCGCCCATCCTGATCGACGCGAGCTGCTGACAAGCAGGCTGAGCAATCGTGCGAACGTGGAGTTGCCGATGAAAGCACTCGTGTTCTCGGGGATCCTTGCGGCCGGAATAGCCGCGCTCGGTCAGCAAGCGCAACCAAAGGCGATCAGCGCCAATTTGCAGGCGCCTGTTTCAGGCGTGAGTTCCGGCGTCACGGTCCAGGGGTTGCGGGCCTTTGCTGCAATCGAGCCGATCGATACGCATGCGCATGTTCGCCGCAGCGATCCGGCTTTCAATGCGATGCTCGACCGGTTGAATCTGCACCTGCTCGACATTATTCTCGTCAACAACCAGAGCCCTGAGGAGCGCGATCTTGAGTCAGAGAGATCGGCGGCACTCGAGTTTATCCACTCGAGCGGCGGGCGCGCCGTCCTTTGCACATCGATCGATCCATACAAAATGCACGATCCGGGTTTCGCTGCCGGTGCGATTCGCGAGCTCGACAGCGACTTCAGCCATGGAGCCATCGCTGTAAAAATCTGGAAGAACATCGGCATGCAAATCAAGGATGCCAAGGGCCATTATGTCCTTCCCGACGATCCAGCGTTTGCGCCGATCTACAAGGACATTGCCGCGCACAACAAAACCCTGGTGGCTCATGTTGCCGACCCGGACAGCGCATGGGCCCCGCCCGACGCTTCCTCGCCGGACTACTCCTATTACCAGGAAAACCCATTCTGGTACATGTACGGCAAGCCTGATCCAGCTTCAAAGCAGCAGATTCTCAAGGCGCGCGATCACATTCTGGAGCAGAATCCAAATTTGCGCGTCGTGGGTGCGCATCTGGGCAGCATGGAAGCTGACTTTCCTCTCCTCGCCAAACATTTTGACCGCTATCCGAACTTCGCGGTCGACATGGCTGGACGCATGGCCTACCTGGCAAAGCTGCCGCGCGCCGATGCCATCGCATTCGTCATGAAGTACCAGGATCGTCTCATCTATGGCACGGACTTGAGCTTTGGGGCGGATGCTCCGGTGGAAAACGTCATCGGCTACTGGGAGCGAACATACGCGCGCGACTGGGCCTTCCTCGCAACCACCGAAACAGTGAATGTCGAAGGGACCACGGCAAAGGGCCTTGCGCTGCCTGAGACCGTGCTGCGCAAGATCCTGCACGACAATGCAGTGCATTGGTTTCCGGGTATCCTTGGCAACTCGCACTGAAGGATGGCGCCAAAGCGGAGCGGCGGCTCAAGGTTGCGCCAGGAGGGACTGCAAACGCTTCTCCATGGTCTTCAGTTCGGTTTCCCCTTGAAAGCGCGCGCGCACGATACCGTCCCTGTCAATCAAGTAAGTCAACGGCAATCCCAGCACTCCGCCATACTTCCGTCCCAGGTTTGCGTCACCCATCAGGACCGGATAGTTCAGCTTGAGTTTTGCTGTCAGGCCCCTCACAGGGGTTGAGTCGTCGTCCATTGAAATGCCGACGACCTGCAGGCCGTGCGGCCCGTATTGGCGCTGCCATGTGGCGAACGTTGGCAATTCAAGCTGGCACGGGGCGCACCACGTGGCCCAGAAGTTGAGCAGGACCACCTTGCCGCGGAAAGTCTTGAGATCGACGCTGTTGCCGGCCAGGTCCTTGCGAACGAATTCTGGTGCGCGCCGATTCAGGAGGGAACCAGATGCCGACGCAGGAGGGGCTGCGACGGCGAGGGAAGTTGCCAGCAGGCAGCAGACCGCCAGGCCGTGAAGCACTAGCCTGACCGGGACAGATGAAGGCTTCGCTCGGCGCCTAACGACTCTGCTCAACCGGAAATCCCTTTTCGACCCAGTTGGTACCAAAGTTATCGGCGATGTAGAGCACTTTCACGTTGGAGAAGCCAAGGTCCCGCAGCGCCTTATACGCAGGTCCAACGTTGGGGCAGCGGCCCCATGGGCAGCAACCACAATAGAGCACGATCAGCGCCTTGTGCGGGAGCAGTGAAACCTTGTCCTGGAGCATTTGGAGGCCGGCCGGTTGCGAGCCGGGCCCGGCGTACTCGGCGCCGGGAATGTGGGCCTGGGCGAAAAGCATGCGCGAACCCACCTGCAGCACCAGGGGCTTTTGCGCGCCCCGTGCTCCCAGCATCGCTTTCAACTCCTCAGGCTGCATCAACTGCGCCTGGGGAATGGAGGTCGCGCTGCCCGCTTGAGGTGCGCCGGAGAATTGAGCTTGAAGATGAATTTGAGAAACGGGCAAGAGCGCCAGAAGGACCAACTGGATAGCTGTGCGGATTTTGGACGAGATCATTGCGGAGACTCCGCAACAATTTTACGCGCAGCCGGAGTTTCGCGGGTGTGTCTGAAAACACAAGCGCCGCGGGGAAGCCGCGGAGAAGAACAGTGCCAAAAGTCAAAGACGCCAGAGACCGAAGCCCCTGGCGTCTTAACCCTGATGACCTGATAGGTCTACCGAACCATGCGTCGTCCGTTCAGCCCCGGGGCTGTGCCTCCGAGTCGCCTCGAAGTGGTCCCCTGCAACGCTGCTTGAGGTAAATTCACGAGCGTCCCCGCGCCTTTGCTCCTCATGCTGCGCCTCAGATGTGGTGGCGGGTCGCCCCGCTCCGTGCATCTTCAGGCCGTGCCGGCAATGGAGCTTCGAGTTGCCTCGACTCTCGCATCCTTCAGCAGAACTGGCTTTAGAAACCCGGGTCGCCCCGCATATTCGCTGTACCAGTACTGCTTCCCAACGGGCTTCGAGTTGCCCCGAACGCTCGTCTTCCGGCTTTTGCCGGTGATGGATCTCCGGTGCGCACCGAATCTCGCATCATTCGTCGGCCCTGGCGTCGAATCTCCGGGTTCCCCCGAATCTTCGCCCTCCAGTGCCGCCTCTCGATCAGTCCCCCGGGTCGCCCCGGATTCTCGATCTTCCGGCTTTGCCGAGGTTCGAATCCCCGGGTTGCCCCGAAGCTTCGTTTTCCTCGGCTCGCCGGCTGGTGGCTGTTCGGGTTTCCCCGCTTCCCGCACCTTCCGGCGATGCCAGCGGTGAATTTCCGGGTCGCCCCGAATCTTCGCTCCTCTGGCTGCGCCTGCTGTGTGGTGGTTCGAGTCGCCTCGAATCCCGCACCCTTCAGCGCTCCCGGTGATCAGGTTCTGGGTCGCCCCAGCCCTTTAATCTTCCGCCGCATCCGCTTCACGATTCCCCGGGTCGCCCGTTTCCTCGTTTTCCCGTCTGCGCCAGCGATGGAGTTCCGGGTCGCCCCGTTGCCTCACATCCTCCGGGTTTGCCGCATCGCGTCTTCGCGTTTCCGCGAATCCTGCTTCAACGGCCGGTCCGATGATGAGTCCCGCTTCCTCGAACTTTGCATCCTCTGGCGTGAGCCAGCTGATGAATCTTCGTGTCAACCGGTACAAGCACTCTCTGGCCTGACTCTGGATGCACGCTCAATCTCATTTGGCCCTTCGCCTCCGGAGATACCGTTTGCGAAACGCCGCCTTCAACTATTGCTTGCATCGTCCTGCCAGGTTCGAGCGTTCAAATCCGATTCCCTACAGGGCCATCAATTGATCCGAAGCTTAGGCCCATTGAATCTGTGGAAGCAAGTGCAAAAAGTTCGTTAATTTGTGGATATCACCAAGGTTGGTGCATAAATCGAAAGGAGCTTTCTAAGTTGAACTAACTATGGTGCAGTTGGAACTTATAGGGAGCTTCTACGTGGCCTGCGTGAATAGAAATAGGCTCTGAATTGGCTAAGTCAGCTTAGTCAGAGGTTACACGGCATCGATTTCCAGCATACAAGACATACAAATCGACTACGTGGTTAGTTATTGGCGACTTAGGACAGTCCTTAAGGCGCTTGTGGACAACCACTCCGCTGGAGCGTAGAGTCTGCTCTACCACGTCAGGCTAAGAATCCCCTTTCCCATCCTGCCAATTCTCTTGAAGGAGTGTCGCCCAATGTCCACGAGTTCGCGTGCGCGCAGTCTGGCGCTCTGTCTTTTCGTCATCACGATGCTCCTGCCGCTTGGTTGCAAAGGCGCCGGTGGACAGCAATCCAACACGAGTTCCGGCAACGATCTCTCGGGCCCGCCGGTGTTCGACGCCGTTCACCAGGCTCGGCTGCCCCGAAAATGCTCCAGCGTGACCAGCCCGCCCTCTGCTGCGCAGGCGGTTGTTTTGGCCCAGTGCTCGATGGAGTTGTTGGATGGGACCATGGGAGGAGGGAACCTCTCCCTCGTGCAAGACATAAAGCTTCAGATGGGCGCAACGCGAGCGTTCGTCTATCGAACCGATGCCGGGTTAGACGGGATCGATGTCGAAGCAAAGGTCACTCCGCTCCGAGGCAGCTACACCAGCTTCTTCTGCGGCCCAGCCAACAACATGTACCCAGCGGGACACAACTGCAGTCGAGGTATTGCCGCGGATGCCAACGGATGGTGCTGGAAGACCACGTTCGGCGACTACAAGTGCGCGCTGCTGGCAAAGGCCGCACCGGACATGGTCGCTGACAATCCTGCACCCACCACTTATTGAAGCGATTCCCAATTCATAAGGGAGTGTTTCCAGATTTGCATTGCGCCTTCTCTCTCGGCCTGGCGCGCTGCCGTTCTGCCCTCAGCCTTTTCTCGCCACTCGGCTGCAAATCGGTTGATGGGTAGGGTGGCGAAGCGACCGCAATTCTCTAGTCTTCGCAAGATGGCTTCTTCATCGACCGCTCGAACGAAACGCTGCATCCGGCAAGTTGCGACGGATTTGATACGGCCTGCCGGAGTACGGACATGACGCTGGATCAATAAGTAGTTCATCTATCCGCTAACTCGGGATTGGAACCAGCACACCCTTCGCAAACATCTGCTTGATGCCGCGCAGGGCTTGCCGTGTGCGCTCTTCGTTTTCGATCAGCGAGAAACGAACGTGGGCGTCGCCATGTTCGCCGAAGCCGATGCCGGGACTGACGGCCGTCTTTGCCTCCGTCAGCAGCAGCTTTGAGAATTCAAGCGAGCCCAACTTGCGATACTGCTCGGGGATCTGCGCCCAGACGAACATCGTGGCCTTGGGCGAGACAACCGGCCAGCCAAGTTTGTTGAGGCCTTCAACCAGCACATCCCGGCGCTTGCGGTAGATGTCGCAGATTTCGTGGACGCAGTCTTGCGGGCCTTCAAGGGCGGCAATGGAGGCGACCTGGATGGGTGTGAATGTACCGTAGTCAAAGTAGCTCTTCAAGCGCGCAAGGGCGCCCACCAGCCTGGGGTTGCCAACCATGAAGCCGACGCGCCAGCCGGGCATGTTGTAGCTCTTTGAGAGGGTGAAGAACTCAACTGCTACATCTTTTGCGCCGGGAACCTGGAGCACGCTGGGCGGCTTGTAGCCGTCGAAAGCGATGTCGGCATAGGCCAGGTCGTGGATCAGGTGGAAGCCGTATTCGCGGGCCAGCTCAACGAGCCGGGCCAGAAAAGGTAGATCAACGCACTCCGTGGTCGGGTTCGAGGGGAAGTTGACGATGAGGGCCTTGGGGCGCGGCGTCATGCGCGGAATGAGGTCCTCAAGCTGCTTGAGAAACTGCTCCTGGTCGTGGACCGGCACGCTGACGATGTGAGCTCCGGCGATAACGGGGCCATAGATGTGAATGGGGTAGCTGGGATTGGGCACCAGCACTGTATCGCGCGAGTCAAGGATGGCCAGGCAAAGGTGGGCAATTCCCTCCTTGGAGCCGATGGTGACAATGGCTTCGGTGTCTGGGTTCAGATCGACGTCATAGCGCGTCTTGTACCAGTTGCAGATGGCCTTGCGCAGGCGCGGAATGCCTTTGGACACCGAGTAACGATGGGTCGGCAGGCTTGAGTGCCGCTTCAACCAGCTTGTCGACGATGTGCTTGGGCGTTGCGCCGTCGGGGTTGCCCATGCCGAAATCGATGATGTCTTCTCCGCGGCGGCGGGCTGAGACCTTCATCTCTCCAGTGATGTTGAAGACGTAAGGCGGGAGACGTTGAATGCGGCTGAACTCTTCCATGATGACTCCAGTGTAAAGGTGTTGAGGGATCGGCGGCGATGACGCACAGACACGAGGTCCCTGAAACAGAAACAGTGATTTGAGATTTAGGGGATGAGGTGAAAAGGTCTAGGCGGCCGGAGCCGCTGCACGAGCCGCGCCTGCGCCGGCCAGAGGCGCAAAAGCGACGAAAGGATAGCTGGCGGGCTTCTGCATGAATTTGATTATAGCGTGCGCGGCGAAAATCAGTGGCCAGGACTCAATCGGCCAGAACTCAATGGTTGGTGCTGACCGGCGCTTCGGCATGCGCCAGGACGACGGCCGACTTGGCGGCTGCCTGCTCGTAGTACTGGACAAAGCGTTTGGGCTCATCGGCCGCGTAAGAGCCGAGATTGTGGGCCCAGCGGTAGCCGACCGGTTGGTACACGAGCTCAACGCTCACGCGGAATGGACCCGCGGCGCCGCCCGTGGCAACGGCATACTGCGTGGTGCTCGCCCCGGCGGTAAACCCGGCGTCGTCCGCAGCTTCGCCGTGAACCGCAATGTCTGCAGGAGCTGTCTTCTTGTCGAACCCTGTGGGTAGAATGCGGTTGTCTTTGAGGTATTGCGTGGCCGAGAGAAGTCCAGTGGTGACGTGGCCCTGGCTATCGCCAAGGATGGGCTCGAAGATCTCCACCTGGTCGGCCGCGGTGATGCGCGCGTAGTGGGGCGAGTAGCGGGCGGCGTCGGCG
Organism: uncultured Acidobacteriaceae bacterium; assembly: GCA_963820245.1. Classification (GTDB taxonomy): domain Bacteria; phylum Acidobacteriota; class Terriglobia; order Terriglobales; family Acidobacteriaceae; genus Telmatobacter. The sequence goes on from CAWFZC010000016.1 coordinate 105,251, forward strand.
TCGTTTGCGTTGCCGGCGATGGAGCCGTCAGGGTTCAGCTTGCCCGATTCGAACAAAACATGGCCGTCAGCCGCGGCCACCACCACATGGAGCCACGCGCGGCGCGAGGGGTAAGCCGTGGGCAGCTTGTGGCCGGTGAGGTTCTCAACGCGCACGGCAAAGGAGAGTTCTGCTCCTGCCACGCGAGCTCCGTTGAGCGAGACATGCGCGGACTGCGACTGAAGAAACGCCGTGGAGCGGGCAGCGGCGGCAGCCAGCTCGGCAGACTGCGCCGTAACGCCGAGTTCGTCGCGATGAGCATCGAGCATGGCTTCCATAAGGAAGTTGGAGCCGAGAAAGCCGTGACGGTGGACGCCGTCGCGGGGCTGCCCCAGAAGCGAGGAAACAACGACTGGCCCGTCCACTACAGGCATGTGGCACTGCTGGCAGGTCTGCTTGTCGCGATAGTCGCTCTGCAGCCATTCGAGATACGGCATCTGCTCCGGCAGGTGGCCGATCTGTTTGCCGCCAGGCCCGCGCGTTGGTGTGTAGAGTGTGTGGCAGGTGCCGCAGAGGCTTGCCTGGCGCATATGGTCCGATTGAATGGGCGCGTACCCGGTCGAAACCACATGCACCTTGGTGATGCGGTCCGGGTCTTCGGCGAAAGGACCAAAGACGGGGCGGGGATGGGTTCCTGCCGGGGCTAGGTCGAGATTCCCGCTATAGGTGGCGGGGGTTCCCAAACCTGTCGGCTGGATTTGGTGGCAGACCGTGCAGGAGACACCGTCTGCCGCCGCCGCATCGTCGGCATGATCGGACCGGAGCGGAAGCCGCTTGAAAACCTCGGTCGGATGGCCCAGTTCCTTGTCCTCAAGGGACTGCAAAGGCATATGGCAGCTTGCGCACTCGGTCTGGATGGCGGCGCTCGACTCGGGGTGGTCGATGGTTTCGCGGCGCACGCTGCCCTGCCAGTAGGGATCGCGCGCCGAGTTGGCCATGATGCCGGCACGCCACTCCATGCCAATTGAAACGTCCTCGCCTTTGGCAGTCTTGAGGTTGTTGTGGCAGGTGATGCATCGGCTCGCGGTGCGGAAGTCTGCCGCGGGGTCCGGCTGGCTGGCGGCCTGTGCGCTGGCGCGCTCCAACCCAAACCCGGACAGAATCGCAACCGAGACGAGGACGACAATATGCGGCAGACGGTGCGTCATTTCCATCCCTCTGGATCCGGCCGCCTGCTTGAACGCCCGAGACAGTGAATTCGCGGAGGGTCGGATTTCCGCAAACAGCCTGGAAAACTCAGGGTAGCACTGAGATGCGGGTGGGGCGCGGGTGGGCGGGCGCAATGGGCCACCATCATCGCGACCTTATACTGAAAGACGAGATGAGTAAGTTTTTGCCCGTTGACGAACAGATGGATCTGCTGCAGAAGGGCGCGGAGGAAATTATCCGCGTGAGCGACCTGCGCGAGCGCCTTGACGACAGCCGTAAAACCGGACGGCCCTTGCGCGTAAAGGCCGGCTTTGACCCGACCGCCCCCGATCTGCACCTTGGCCACACCGTTTTGATGCGCAAGCTGCGCCACTTTCAGCAACTGGGGCACACGGTGATTTTTCTGGTAGGCGATTTCACTTCGCTTATCGGCGACCCCACAGGGCGGAACGTTACGCGGAAGCCGCTCACCCGGGAGCAAATTGATGCCAATGCCGAGACCTATAAACAGCAGGTGTTCAAGATTCTGGACGAGAGCGTGACCGAGGTCCGCTACAACAGCGAATGGCTCGGCAAGCTCGGCTACGAAGGGACGATCCGGCTGACGGCGCACTTTACCGTCTCGCAGATGCTCGAGCGCGACGACTTTAGCAAGCGCTTCCAAACCGAGCAGCCCATCAGCCTGCACGAACTGCTCTACCCGGTGATGCAGGGCTACGACTCCGTAGCCCTCGAATGCGACGTCGAGCTTGGCGGCACCGACCAGAAGTTCAACCTGCTGTGCGGGCGTGAATTGCAGCGGCACTACGGGCAAAAGCCGCAAATCGTGCTGATGACGCAGATTCTTGAGGGCCTGGACGGCGTGCAGAAGATGTCGAAGTCGCTCGGAAACGCCATCGGCATCAACGAGCCGCCGTCGGAGATGTACGGCAAGCTGATGAGCATCAACGACGAGCTCATGTGGAAGTATTTTCTTTTCCTGACCGACCTTCGTACGTCGGAGATTGAAGCGCTCAAGACGGACGTGGCGGCCGGCCGCGCGCATCCGATGGAGATGAAGAAAAAGCTGGCGCGGACAATTGTGGGCGGATTCCATGGCGAGGCCGCGGCTGCAAACGCCGATGAAAACTGGGCGCGCATGTTCCAGCAGAAGGAGACGGTCGAGGATCTGGAAGAGGTTGCGGTTGTCTTGGCGGATGTGGCCGGACCGGAACCAGGCCAGATCAGGCTGCCGAAGTTGCTGGTGCAGTTGGGGCTGGCGGCGAGCGGAGCCGAAGCCAATCGCAAGATTGCGGAAAGAGCCGTGAAGCTGGATGGCGAAACCGCTGAGAGCGTGCTCGTTCCTGGAGCAGCGCGTCTGGTGGTGCGGCTTGGTAAGCGGGCCAAGGTTGCCGTAATCGCATAAGCTAGCTGAACTCCGGGTCGGGCTCCATGTCCGGTTCGGTCCACAGCAGGATGACCTGCGGCAACGTCAGGAATAAGGCGAGCGAGGCGAGCAGCATCCCCCTTCCGATTTGAATGGCAAGTGCTTGGCTGAGGAAACCGAGCTTGGGAAACGCCAGGATAATCCAGGGAGCAAGGATCGAGACACCCAAAATCTGATAGGCCCAATAGTGAGCGCGATCACGCTGGTGCAACTCGCGCTCGTCGTTGCGGTATCCAGCGCCAAGGCCTGAAATGGGTTGATAGACGCGCAGCTTGAGGCTCAGCAGCGATGGTGGTGCTTCCCAGTCCTTCTGTCCTTTGCTGTTGAACGGCTTGACGAGTCCGCCAGCCGCATAGCCGCCTAGAAACAGGCGACAGGCAAAGATGGCCCCCCAGATGACGTAGGCGCCCATGTCGTTCAGGTGAGAGTTCGCGCTGATTGCGATTACAAGCGCGGCAAGAAATGAATAGATCAGAACCGTCATCGCCCGCCGGCGGCTGCGTCGGGCCATGCTGATGCGACGGCCAAAGAGATCAAGTTCAGCATTCATTGTGATTGCTCCGGATGGTCGTGATTCATCTTGACGCCGTAGATTTGTTGGCTGAGGGGCTTAAGCGGTTCAGTCGAAAAGATCGCTTCCACCGGTAAGCCAAAAAATGCTGAAATCTGGAAGGCAAGCTTGAGGCTCGGCCCGTAGTCGCCGCGCTCCAGAAAGCCGATGGTCTGGTAGTTCACGCCTAGTGCCTCGGCCAGATCCTGCCGACTTACGCCCCGTTCCGCGCGCAAAACTCCGATGCGGTTGAAGAGACCGCTTTCTCCCGGAGTCAGCGCTGTGTGGTTGTCCTGCACAACCTAATGTTGCGATAACACAACAATTTTGTCAAGATAGATAACGATTTCTCGCTCGAAATACATATGTAATTCAAATGTCATCTGTTCTCGTCCAGCCGGGCGAACTCGAATTAGGCTTCGAAATCGAGCTCGACGGGATCGATGAGCGGCACCAGCCATTCGAGTAGCGCCAGGTGCGAAGGATGAATGGCGTAGGCGTCGCACGCAGCCTTGCTTGTGAATTTCATCATGCCCGCAAAGGTGAATCCCTGGCTGCGCGGAGAGAGATTTTCGCCGACGAACGCCTCAATAAGCCCCGGAATGGCGCCACGGAAGGCAAGAATTTCTTTCTCGGCACGGGCCTTGTCAGCGGCGGTCGTTTGCGGTTTCCACTTGAATCCGAAGATGTGAATGAACATCTGATTCTCCCCATTCGTGAATTGCATTCAACTGCAAATCATAGATCAATAAGACCACGTCAGCGGGGGCGCCAAAGGAACTCGATTTTCGGGACTACTATCGTGTGCAGGAGTTTTTCCAGATGGAACGTCGTACGTTTTTGATGCAGGCAGGCGCAGCGGCCGCGGCCACAACATGCGCCCGGGCAGGTTGGACACAGAGCGAACCGAATGTAGCGTCGGAGTTGACGCTGACGGACGTGCCGGGCACGACACCGCTGCCGCTCACCTACAACGGCCTGAGCTATGAGTTGGCGCAACTGACCGATCCGCAATTTTTCTCCGCTGCGCATCGCGACCTGGTGGCCCACTGCCGACTCCTGAGCCCGCATGGTGTCCTTCGCATCGGCGGCAATACGAGCGAGTTTTGCTGGTTCCAGGCCGATGCGTCGACCCAGGCGCCCAAACTGCGCGTTCCTCCCGGCAAGCTTGAAGACAATTGGATGCCCCATCAGCTCTTTGCCATCAAGCCGGAGGCGATTGATGCGCTGGCTGGTTTCCTGAAGGCGACGGGCTGGAAGCTGATTTATGGACTGAACTTTGGCAACAGCACTCCAGAGAGGGCCGCGCGAGAGGCTGCCTACGTGGCCCACGCCATTGGCGACCAGCTTGAATATTTCCAAATCGGCAACGAGCCCGACTTCTACCAGGACGCCAACAACGGCACGCGGCCCCCGGGCTGGGGCTTTGCCTACTATCTGCAAGAGTGGACGGCCTATGCCGAGGCGATTGCGACGCAGGTGCCTGGAGCGCGCTTTGGCGGGCCAGACGTGGGCGCATCTTCGAATTGGGTAACGCGGTTCGGCGAGGAGATTCCCAACAAGATTCGGGAGCGCCTGAAGGTCTTGACCGGGCACTATTATGCCGAAGGTCCGCCGAACGATCCGCGCGTGACGACCGAGCGGCTGCTGAAAGGGAATGCAATGATTGCGGGCGAGATGGAGAAGATTGAAGCCGTGGCGCGGGCCCATGGGCAGGTCTATCGCATGACCGAAGGCAACTCCTGCTATCGCGGCGGCAAGCCGGGCATGAGCAATGCTTTTGCAGCGGCCCTGTGGGCAGGAGACTACATGCTGCTGCTTGCCAGCCTGGGCTGTGCCGGAGTAAACCTGCACGGCGGTACGAGCACCTATCTCACCGCCGGGCTGGGCGGGCACACGCCGGGAATGGATGTCGCGAAGACTCCGCAGGCAATGAAGAGCGGATTCTATACGCCAATTTTTACCGAGCCCGGCGCCGAGGTGAGAGCCATGCCGATTTTTTATGGAATGATGCTGGCCAATCAGTTTGCGGGCGCGACCATGCTCAAGGTGGACGGGGAGATGCCGGGAGTGAACGCTACAGCTTATGCAGCGCGGCACGCATCGGGCTTCAAGGTTGCCATTTTCAACAAGGATGAGCAGAAGACTGTGGATGTATCGCTACAATTGCCGTCAAAAGTCCGCAAGGCGACAGCGTGGCGACTGAAAGCTCCCGCACTCGACGCAACGGACGGAGTGACTCTCGCCGGCGCGGAGATCGAGGCCCATGCGGTGTGGACTCCGCGGGTGGTAGAGCCCGTTGAGATCCGAAACGGTGTTCCCCGCATCCACATTCCCGCCGCCAGCGCAGCGCTTGTGCACTTAAGCTGAGAACGCTGCAAGGCCTGTGATACAACTTGCGGAGACTCCATTCAAAAGCAAGGGCGGTGACGAATCCAATGCAAGAGATTGAGGCAAGCCGGCGTGAACTCCAGATGAAGGCCTTGAACTATTGGTTCTTTCTGATCTTTGGCCTCGTGCTCATCGGCGTTGGAATCTTCGCCGCGTATGCCTTGAGTGGGACCGCCAACAACAAACCGTTCGTTCTGCCTGCTGTCTTCTTGCTTCCGCTTGGCTTCGGCGCGTATTTGATGGCACTCGCACTGCGCTCGCGCGTCGTGGTGGATGGCACGCGGATTGAGGTACGGACGCCCTTTGGCGAAAAAACAGTTGACGCAAGCGAGGTGGAAGGCTATCGCGATATCTCCACGCGCAACGGCTCGTTCTGGCGGCTGCAGTTGAAGGAGGGGCGCGGGGCCTTCACCATCCAGAAATGGTTTGACTCGCCCGAACTGCGCGCATGGATGCAGCAGATCACCGATCTGGACGAGCGCGACCGTAAGGCGATTCTCGACGAGATTGAGCAGAACCCCGAACTGGGAGCAACGCCGGAAGAGCGTCTGAGTGCACTGAAACAGGCCAAGGTATGGAATATTGGCCTGGCGACTCTCGCCATCGCCGCGGCCGTTTGCCGTCTCCTTCCAGAGGGCCCGCTCTTTCTTCCTGCTTTGTTTGTTCTCGCTCTCATTCCGCTGGCAATCCTGTACCTGCTGCATCGGTCGCCTCTCCTCTTCGTTCTGACCAAGCCAAAACGCGACCCGAGGAGTGACTTTACCATTGCGTTTATCGCGGCCGGCGTTGGCCTCTGCCTCGGAAACATCGGCGTGAATTTTGTTTTGCTCAGTTCGTTATTCCCCGCGATTGTGCTTGTTTCGCTCGCTACCTGCGTCGGTTTCTTTCTGGTCGCCCGCAACACGTCGAGCGGTCGCGGTGCATGGATTGTGATAGTGATGTTGTCCGGTTCCTACGGCTACGGCCTTGTCACTTCAGCCGACACGCTGCCGGATCATGCAAAGCCCGAACGCTACTCCGCTTCTATTGTGGGCAAGCACACAACCAGCGGAAGATCGACATCGTATTATCTCGATCTGGTTCCATGGGGGCCCATCCCCGATGAAAACAGGCTGGGTGTATCGAAGAGCCTCTACGACGCCGCAGTTGTGGGCGATCTGACCTGCCTGGAGCTGCACCAGGGGTATCTGCATGCGCCCTGGTACCGGCAGGTGGAGTGCGTCGCAACCGGAGAGACCCCGGCGCAATAACCGGCTGTGCGTGGATTCTGGAACGCCCGCTATTCGTTCATCGCGAACTTGCGCCCCGCCTCGAGCAATTTTGCCACGGACTCCTTCGAGCACGACTCCGTATAAATGCGTAACAGAGGTTCAGTGCCGCTGGCGCGCAGCAGAATCCAGGTCTCAGCGGCGTTGGGCTTGGTCTTCGCTTCAGGGTTGTCGAGATAGAACTTCACCCCGTCGAGATTCTCCTGGCGCAGGATCGGCATCCCGGCAAGAACGGGATCGCCGGCCTTCAGCGCACGGGCGCGCGCGATGGCGCCGTTCTTGATGTCGTCGGGAATGGTGAGGTCGATGCGGCCATATTGATGCTCGCCGTACTCGGCCTGCAGGTCGGCGACAAGCTGGCCGAGGGTCTTGCCCTCCTGTGCCGTAACGTTGGCGAGCAGCAATGCGTTGAGCAGGCCATCGCGCTCGGGCATATGACGCTGAAAGCCGATGCCACCCGACTCTTCACCTCCCATGAGGATTTCGCGCTCCAGCATGTAATCGCAGACGAACTTGAAGCCGATGCCGTGCTCGATGAGTTCGCGTCCATGCTTGGCGCAGATGCGGTCGAGCATCTTGGTCGTGTTGAAGGCGCGCGTCACGGCGCCGGGCCAACCCTTGTACTTGAGCACCCAGCTCAGCAGCACGCAGTAGATTTTGTGCGGGTCAACGAATTCGCCGTGTTCATCTGTCGCGCCAATGCGGTCGGCGTCTCCGTCTGTGCAGAGGCCGGCGTGACAGGCGTTGGCCACCGTTGCCTCGCCGAGGGCGCGGATATTCGGCTCGATGGGCTCGGGATTGATGCCGGGAAAGAGCGGGTCGGGGTTGGAGCGGATCTGTACGTGAGCCACGCCGATGCGCTTGAAGATGTCGGCAATGATAGTGCCGCCTGCGCCATACATGGAGTCAATGGCGTACTTCATGCCTGCCTTGGCGATGACGTCGAGGTCGGCGAAGTTCTCGATAGCCTTGAGATAGGTGGGCAGGAAATCGACTTCAGTAATAGCGGCGGGCTGGGCGGCACGCGGCACTGGCTTGCCGAGGTACGACTCAATTTCCGAAATAATCGACGGCTTCCCGGAGCCGCCGTACCAGGCCTTGTATTTCACGCCGTTCCATTGCGCCGGATTGTGCGACGAGGTGATCATGATGCCGCCGGCGGCGCCGCGCTCGCGCACGCCCCAGCTCAGCGCCGGAGTGGGCGTGATGGCCTTGGCGAGCATGACCGGGATGCCGGTGGCCGCTGCAACTTCAGCGCAGGCGCGGGCAAAGGCCTTTGATCCGAAGCGTGTGTCGTAGCCGATGCAGAGGCCTTTGGCGGGATCTTCCTTGGCGTGAATATAGGCGGCAATGGCTTCAGCAGCCGTGCGCACGTTGGCAAAGGTGAAGTCGTCTGCGATGAGGCCGCGCCAGCCGTCAGTACCGAACTTTACTTGAGATTGAGGCATGTCTTTGTTCCCGTTCCTGCTTGAAACAAGTGTCAATCATACAAGATTTTAGCTGTGCCTAAAGCGCGCCGGGCGGTGCACCGATGCGCGCGCGGGAAGCCGGGTCACGGGAAAAATCATGCAAACCCGTGGGCAAATTTTCAACGTCTACGGAGTGTGTTGCCGGGGCCAGGGCAACCTCGAACTCACCCGTGAGCACCTGGCAGATTATGGCTTTGAAACGCGTCCCTAGGCTGCCGCGACGAGGCTCTTGACCATGCTGACGGCGCCGCCGGCATTGTCGCTGTAGCCATCCGCGCCAATTTCCTGCGCATATTGGCGAGTGACCGGCGCGCCGCCGATGAGAATCTTTACCTGGTTGCGAACGCCTGCGCTCTTGATGGCTTCAATCGTCGTCTTCATGGCGGGCATGGTCACGGTGAGTAGCGCGGACATGCACACTACATGAGGATTGCGCTCCTTGATCGCGGAGACAAAGCCGTCGGGCGACACGTCAGCGCCCAGGTCGATGACTTCAAAGCCACTGCCTTCAAGCATCGACGCAACAATGTTCTTGCCGATGTCGTGTAGGTCGCCGGCCACGGTTCCAATGATCACCCGCACCGCCATCTTTTGGCCGGATGCAATCAGGAGCGGACGAATGAGCTCCATCGCGCTCTTCATGGCGCGGCCGGCAAGCAGAAGTTCGGGAACAAAATACTCTTCAGCCTCAAACAGCTTTCCGACTTCATCCATCGCCGGCACCATGGACTCGGCAATCAATTGCATCGGTTCAATGCCCTCGGCCAGTGCTACCTGCGTTGCCGCATAGGCCTTCTTTGCGTCTCCGTTCAAAATTGCGTCGTAGAGTTCTTTCGACTGCGCCATCATTCGCTCCCACACCAGGGTCCACGGGGTAAGAAACAGGCAGATGAATCACCCGATGCTCGAGTTTTCACCGCGCCGGTATCTTCGCAAAATGTGAGTGCGGACCGGCTGGTACCTGGGCCTATTCCAGATAGATGAGACACGATATACCCAACTCGAGCGCAGGCGCAAGGATGCGGCGCACAGAGTGGCAGAAGTGCAAGACGGTTCGAGTTCGTAGTCAAAGGTCGGCAGATGCAGGTCGACAGTTTTCTAAATCCGCCGGGGATGCCGGTCCGAAGTGGGTCCAAATCGACCGGCAGTAATCAGGCAGCGAAGTCAATAAAGCCCTTGTCCGGGTTGGTCGAGATGAGCTTTACGGTCAACCTGTCGCCCACATCCAGGCCCTTGCTGCCCTGCACCAGCATCCCATCCACATGCGGATTGAGGGTGCGGACGAAAGTGCCGTATTTGTTCACTCCGGTGACAATAGCCTGAAAACTCTGGCCGATGCGCGGTTGCAACACGACGGCGGCGATGCGCTTTTGCATGTCGCGCTCAACCTTACGTGCGTTGTCCTCCATGAGTGTGCAATGGGTGGCGATCGCTGTCAGGTCATCCGTGGAGTACGGCTGCGAACTCTTCGCAAGGTAGGCCTTCAGGATCCGTTGCGAGACAATGTCGGGAAATCGACGGTTGGGCGCGGTTGAGTGCGTGTAGTCCTGAACAGCAAGGCCGAAATGGCCGGGCGAAACTTCGTTGGGTTTGACGAGCACGTATTCGCCGGGCCCCATCAACTTGATCATCGTCAACGAGAGGTCGGGAAAGTGGTCGGGGTCTTTTTGTTTTTGCGCGAGCAGAAAATCGTTGAGAGCCTTGGAATCGGGCTCCGTGGGCAGCTTTGTGCCCAGACCTTCCGCTACTTCGACCATGCGGTCCCAGCGCTTGGGGGTACGCACAATGCGCCGGATTGAGGCCACACCATCCTGCTCGAATGCGCGCGCGACCACGCCGTTGGCCGCAACCATGAACTCCTCGATGAGGGACGTGGCGCGATTCTTTTCGAGTGAGGTAATGTCGACTGCCTGATCGGCCAGCATGACGGGCCGGGTTTCTACGGTTTCAAGATCGAGCGCTCCATGCTGGAACCGCCCGTTGACCATGCGCTGCGCGGCCGCATCCTGAAGCTTGAGTTGAGCGGCCAGGTCGGCGTTGGCGGCCACCTTGGGCGGCGCAGCCGCAGTTCCTTCCAGCCAAGCACCGACGCTGGGGTAAGCCAGTTGCGCGCGGTTGCGTACGAGCGCGCGGTAGGCTTTGCCGTCGGATGCAGTGCCGGCTGCATCCACCGCGTACTCAACCACGATCGCGACACGGTCTTGATTTTCGTTCAGGCTGGTGATGCCCTCGGAGAGGGCGGCCGGTAGCATGGGAAAAACCACGACGCCCGTATAGACCGACGTTGTCTCGCTTTGCGCGTGCGCATCGAGGGCTGTGCCCTTCTTCACGCGGACATCGACATCGGCCACGCCGACCAGCACGCGGATGCGGCCGTCGGGCAGTTGTTCGGCCCATTCAATCTGGTCCAGATCTTTTGACGTGTCGTTGTCGATCGACGACCACAGCAGATTGCGCAAGTCCTGCGCACCCGGTACGGCCGGCAGTTCAGGATGCGCCTGAATTGCGGCCAGTTCAGTCATGGCAACCGCGGGAAAATCCGGCAGAAATCCGTTCTCGAGCATGGTGGCGTGGGCAGCGGCGACCAGATTGAAGTGAAAGGGATGAGCTGACGAGGACGACATGCGGATTAGGCTCCTTAAGTACGACAAGCCAGCCTAACATCCCGGGGCACAGTCCTTCGTCCCCGGCTTGACCGCGGCAAAAACGAGTATTGACGTTCGGACGAAGGGAAGCTCTACGGGGCGGTTGCGCCGGGCGCCAGCACGTCCACGGTCAGGAACACGCTGTGGCTAACCACTGTGTTGTCCACGTATGCAGCGGCGGTAATTTTTAGCGTGGCGACCCCGAGCGGTGTGCCCGTTGAAGCGATCGCGCCAGTCGAGGTGCAGCCGATGCTGGCGCCCGCCAGACCCACCAGCAAGACAAGCAGGATTACGATCCGCTCGCTGGACCGGCCCGCTGCGGCCCGGAACCGATTGCGCATGCGGCGGGAAATAGGCAGCAGAAAGACTCCCAAGGCGCCAAGCGCGGTACCGCCTGCGACGCGCGGCCAAAACGGCCGGGGATTTTCACGACGGGCGACTACTCCATTCGCAAAGGTCCGCACAACAAAGGTGACCGTAGCCGTCGGCGTCACCTGCTGTGGAGTGGCCGTGCAGGTCATGTTGTCCTGCGTGGGGACTGCGCACACCACCTGCACCAGGCCGTTGAATCCGCCCATTCCGCCGATCAAGAACGAGGCCGAACCTGCCGATCCCTGGTTGATATTCAGGTTTTCAGGGGGATTGGTGGCAGCCGGCGTGATGCTGAAGTCCTCGACCGAAACCGTGACCACATTGGAATTGGCGGAGAGGTAGAAAGTATCGCCCAGGTAGACAGCGGAGAGCGTGTCTTGCCCGGCCGGGAGCGTATTCGTCGTCAGGGTGGTCAGCGATGCGTCCGACGTCCCCGGTGCCGGATAGAGCGTATTGGTTCCGAGCAGGGTGGTTCCGTCGTAGATGAGCACAGTACCTGTCGGGTTGGCTTCAACACCTGTGGCAGGCGGAACGGCCGGCGTCACCGTGACCGTAAGTACGAGCGCGGTTCCGTTCTGAATATTGGTGTAGTTTGTTGTGAGCGCCACTGAGGCAACCAGCGTGGGAGCAGGTGTTGCCGCCTTCACCATCGGAGCCAACAGGCTCGCAACCAAAAAGAACGCGAGTGGCAGTGCAAAGCCGGGATTCTGAGACCTATTCCTCATTGCGCTTGAATGCCTTTGCCCGTCGCCCGCTTGACGGAAACCGTTCCTGATCATGCTGGCCCAAGGCGTGCGCGTGTCAGAGCACACTGCACGCTCTCTGTGCTTGGCCCTGATTGTATAGCGAGCGGCGTTGACGGAATCGTCGATTATGCACAAGGCGGGTGCCTTGCTTGCCACGCGGCCTTCGTCGACCCATCAAAAAAGAAAACGGCGGCCTCGCGCCGGGCAACGGTTTCTTTGCCAGGCATCAGGCCGCCGTCGTTCCGATTAGTTGATCACAGACCGAGGTCGGCCAGCACCTTGGGCTTGGCTTCTTCAACGGCCAGCAGATTATGACAGTTTGCGCAATCCTGCGTAATCGTCTTTCCGCTCTTGGACACATGGTCGCCGTCGTGGCAGCGGAAGCAACCTGGATAGGCCATGTGGCCGATATTATTCGGGTGCGTTCCCCAGGTCACCTTCATGTCAGGAAACACGTTCTGCGAGTAGATGGTCACCAGCTGTTCGCCGGCAGCCTTTACCAGCGCGGCCTTTGCGGCCAACACTTCAGGATGCTGGCTCTGGTAGAAGGCCACAAGCTGCGCGGGAATTTTGGCGCGCGCCTCATCCTGGCTGGCATAGGTGGCATTCAACAGTTCCAGTCCTTCCTTGTGTACCCAGGGAAGGTCGGGGCTGATGGAACCATCCGCCATGGACCGGTTGACGGCATCTTCCGCCGTCGAAAACGTGTGCGCCGCGCGATTGTGGCAATCGATACAATCCATGGTTCTGCGTTCGCCCTGCGGCATGGCGCCGTTCAAAGCTGAGGCCGTAAACACAGTCTCGGTGCCATCGGAATTCTCGCGCTGCACCCAGGGAATGGTGCTGCGGGCCGAATCGGTGGCGATGTACTCCATGTGGTTGAGGTGAACGCCGTGAATGCCGGAGAGGCGGGAGAGCGAATCTTCTCCGCCCAGGTGCAGGACCAGCACCGTCTGGCTTTCCGTGTTCGTCGCGTCGTCAGCAAAGTTGGACTTGACCAGCAGCTTTTCGCCCACAAACTTTGCAGGCGTATGGCAGCCTTCGCAGGTGAACCGCGCCGGGCGCAGGCTTGTCACCGGCGAGGGAATCGGCGTGGGATAGCGGTCGATGGCTACTTCAATCAGTTGCTTGGTGCCGTTCACCTTGGCGTTGAAGTAAGCCTGGGCGCCGGAACCGATGTGACACTCCACGCAGGGGACATGCGAATGCGCCGAGATCTTGTAGGCGGTGTACTCCGGATGCATCACATGACAGGATTGTCCGCAAAACTGCGGCGAATCCATGTACGAAGCGCCGCGATAGCTTGCCATTGCCACGACCAGCAGGTTCACGATGGTTGCTACCAGGACGATATCCAGGCCGTGCCGGAACATCCGGTCATTGAGATCAATCTTGGGGAATTCGGCGGGAATCTGGCCCGCCTTCTGGAGCTTCTTGTGGCGGAAATACACGCCCACCGGAATCATCACCAGCCCCGCAATGAACACGCCTGGCAACAGCAGGAAGAAAATGATGCCCATGTAGGGGTTGTCGTTGAATCGGCCGAACAGCTCCACCATCCAGTAGGCAATCATGGTGATGCCAGAGGCTGTCGTAATGGCGCCGCCGGCAAGGCTGATGGGGTTGTTGCCGAAGAATAGCGCCGGGCGCACCCAGCTTTCACGGAATTTTTGGAACAAAGGCATTGCTTATCCCCGCTTGTAAACGGATAGCCCGCCGTGAACGGCGGGCCTTGTTGTGCATCCCGGTCTTGATTCTACCGCCTACTTGAGCGAGCGGAAGTAAGTAACCACGTCCTTGATCTGTGCATCGGTGAGGCCGGCAATCGGCTTCATCTTGCCCTTGCCAGTCTTCACGGCAGCGGTCATCTCAGCCACGCTCAACGCCTTCATCGAAGGATCGGAAACAGCCTTGATGCCCATCATTTTGGCCATTCCGGCGCTCGGTGTCCCCGCGGGGCCGTGGCAGGTGGCGCACTTTGCTTTGTAGGTGGCTTCGCCGGAATCGGCAAAGGCGAGGGTACCGGCCAAGGCAACTGCGGCGGCGAGCACCAAGAGGGAACGAACAGACTTTGTCATGGTGAGACTCCTTGATTTGTTGTTTGTGGCCAGTACATTCCGTGCAGCACATGGCGGGTTGTTGATTGCAGTCTTCCGTTCCGCGTTTCATTTTTTAACGCGCAGAACGGCTATCAATACTGGGGCGAAATCATCTTACTTGAACCGGCGCAATCTGCGTTGAATGCCGAATTGCGCCGTCCAGCTTTTACTTCGCAAACGAACGGAAGTAATCCACTGAATCCTTGATCTGTGCGTCGGTGATCTTGCCCTTGAAAGCAGGCATCTTTCCCGCGCCATTGGTGGTGGTGGCAATCATCTGGGCTTCTGTCTTGCTTTTGACCGACGGATCGGTCGCCGGCTTGACGCCCATCGCCTTGGCAATTCCGGGGTTTGGCACACCGGCAGTACCATGGCAGCTTTGGCACTTTGTCTTGTAGGTCGCTTCGCCTGACTGGGCAAAGCCCACGGCACTGGCAAGAAGCACAACGGCGGCCAGCGTCACCTGGAATCGAATGGTCTTTCTCATGGTAAGACTCCTGAATAATTTCAAACGTCCGGCTGCGCACTGCAAACAGCAACCGCATCCGGCTTCCTTAAGAAGATCGAATTAACTCGAGGCGCCGGACCCTTGTTCGCTGTCTCCGGCGATTCCGCTCCCCTCTCGAAAGGATGGGGTGAACCCGAAAAATCCAATTTCCGGTCCACCCCATAGGCCCATTGAGGGAGGGCAACTGTTGTTAGAACTCGTAATGAATACCCAGGCTGATGTTGTTTGCGTGGAAGGTGCGCGGTGCGGTCATTCCGGCTGAGGTGCTGTTCATGCCAGTCGAAACTGTCATCGAGGAGCAGGATACGACGTTAGACGCCGCAGCCGTGGCAACAGAGTTCAACGTGCAGTATTGCGCACCCGAAGGACCGCCTTCGCCGTAGCCGTAGTAGTTGTATTCACCCTTCAAGACCAGGCCCGGATGGATCGTGTAATTCACGTTCACATACGGAGTCTGGTACAACGAATTCAGGCTGCCGTTGACTGCGCGGGCGTCGGTGAAGAACTGGTTGCCGGCGACCGAGCTGACCGTGTAGCCAACACCGTAGTTCATCTTCTCGGTGGGGTTCAGAACCAAACCCACCGTCCCGTGCTGCGTAGGAGCATCCATAAATGCACGGCCATACCATTGGGTTGGAGTGCTGTTGGTTGCGCTGGTGGGGCAGGTGAGTAATGCGCCTCCCGGACCCAGCGAAGCCGCTCCAGCGAAGTACGGGCTCGTCGTGCCCGTCAGGAAACTGCTGTCCTGGTTTGCGAAGCAGATATTGGTGGCCGTGTAGACGTCGCTGTAGGCGTAGTCGAAGTCGACCGCAATGTGTTCGCCCTTGGCGATCGTGCCGGAGATGCTCGCCGTACGGCTGTAGTCCACATGGTTGAGAGGACCATACAGCAGAGCCGCTCCTGAATTGTTGGTGTTGTTGTGCCGTTCCATGTCGTTGTAGGCGGCCGAGATGGTCGCCCAGCTGATCGGACGGAACTTGGTGTGTACGCGATAGTGGCGCACCTGGCGGGGTGACATTGCCGTGAAGGCGTTGTCGTCGTAGAGCGCCTCAATCGAGCCATTGACGTCCCAGTTGCTGTTTACACGATAAGCGGCATTCAGGATTCCGCCCTGCTCGGTAATGGCAATCACCGTCCTGGGGTTCGTCGCGCTGATGCCGGTGTTCACGCCGATGTTCCGGTTGCCGTAACGATAGGTAAGCGAGAGGTTGGCTTTCGGCGTTGCGATCCAATTTGCCGTGAGGTTGTTTACGAGCTGCTCATTGCCGAAGTAGGTGAAGGTCGTTCCGTAGACCAGGCCCGTCACCAGGCTGCTGGGTGTCACAGCTCGTCGTGAACGGTCCTGCGTAGTTGATGGTCTCCTGGCCCGCCGCGGTGCCCGTCGCCACCTTGGTGTAACCAGAGATGTTCACGTTGCCCGGCTGGGCATTGGCGGTCAGAGATATCTGGTCCGACAGGCTGAAGTTATTGGCCACTTGCCAGGAAACGCCAAAGTCCGTGTTGTACACCTCGCGCTTGGCGGTGCCAGACGCCGAATAGTACTCCTGAACGGCGGTTCCGTTCAGGCCCGTGGCGTTTTCAAAATAGTTGGGCATGTTCATCGTCACAATGCTGTAAGAAGCATCGCCGTTGAAGACCAGGTTCTTGATGCTGGTCGACTCAAAGCGGAGCGTCTCGGTCGGCAAGTTGGCGCGTATCGGATTCGTCCGCTGGTAGCTGGTGACCACCGCGCAAGACGGATCGATGATCGGTTTGCCGCCGGTCGGGTTGGGAGAGAGGAACGTGGTGGAAGAAGCAATGCTGTTAGCGTTGCAAGCGGCCGTGCTGTATGGCGCGAACGAGGTCGTGGCGGTCGCCGAGCCGTTGCTCGACAGATCCCAGTTGCCCAGGTAAACAGGCGTGCCGTTGGCTTCCTGCACCATAAATGCGCTTGGATCGAGCGTAAAGTAGCTGTTCTCTTTGTCGTGGCGGATGCGTTCCTCGAAACTCAGCTTTGTGCCTGCCACCGGCTTCCAGTCGATCGCCGCCGTGTACTCGTCTGTTGAGTGGCGCTGGAACTGTTCAAGCAGCGCGCTGTATTTAAAGACGCCCGCCGAGCGAGAGGGTTGAAGCGAGGGACCCTGCATGATGTTCTGCGAATAACCAAAGTGCAGACTGATCTGCGACATCGGAAGCAGCGTCAGTTCGGTATCCGTCATGCGCCGCACTGAGTTGGTCATCACTGCGGAGTGCTGCTGTTGTGGCCATGCAAGGGATCCGGTTGGCGCCGTCGACGGGCCGATGGGAAGCGAGAGGCCCCTGGGGGTATCCGAATTGCCCAGCAGATTGTAGTCAAAGTACTGGCGATTGCGGCGGAACGTGCCGGTGAATTCGTAAACGTTGCCCTTGCTCATTGCCAGCCGGACAAAGTTGTACGGGTCGCCGCCGAAGCCCGAGCCGGTTGCGGACGCATCGTCCACAATCGCGTGCTTGTTCGAGTCCAGCTTGTGGAGTTCGATGCTCTCGCCACTGACACGAGGACCGGACTGCAGGTTGACCAGAGTGTCGTACATGGCGCCCGAACCGACTTTGTTAGCCACCCGACCGCCAACGTCAACCGTATGGCGCGCGGTGTAGCCAGCGGGCGTGGTCATCTTCGAGGGATTTACCGCCGGCTCCTGCGCCAGGGCGATGCACGTTGCCATCGGCAACGCGATGGCCATCCCCGCGGCCAGAAGGCTCATGCGGGTCGTCCGTGCTTTTATGTGCCGATTCATTAAAACTGTATTCATAAAGCCTCACTTCGTAACGTATGTTTTCGTAGCGGAACCCGTTTGCATCTCTTTCGTCCTCCTGCAGAGCCTGTGAGCCATGCAGGAGGACTGGAAATCCGTCAGCGCTTGAGGAACTGATCGAGATTCGAGCCATGCACCATCGTGTGGCAGCCAATGCAAGGAGTGACATCGCTCGACTGGCTCAACAGGGTGGCGTTATGGACCGCATTTGTTCCCACCATGCTGTGGCACTGGGCGCAGAGCACGTTGATCGACGGCACGTTCAACAGCCGCGCGTTCTGCGAGCCGTGCGGAGTGTGGCAGGCCAGGCAACCCTCGCCCTTCACCGCGGCATGTTCGTAGATGAACGGTCCACGCTTCTCCATGTGGCATTTGGTGCAGATTGCATTCTGATCGGCCGTCGACCGCAGATTGTTGTTTCCGAACGAGCCGTGCACGTTGTGGCAGTCAGTGCAATTCACCGCGCCCTCGTTCACCTTGTGGTGGAAGGGCATTGAGAAGGAAGGCTTGATGTCTGTGTGGCACTGGTAGCAGAGCGTCGGCTGGCTCGCCTTCAGCATGTGATCCTTGGTGTCGCCGCCGTGAATGCTGTGGCAGCTTGTGCAACCCACATTCGCCTTGGCGTGCGGAGAACGATCGAAATTAGGATGAGCTCCGGCGTGGCAGCCGAGGCACTTCTCGTCGACTTCCTTGGCCGTGTGCTTGGCCGGATTGAAAATCTTGGTGATGTCTCCGCCGCCGTCCACATGCGCCTTGCCGGCTCCGTGGCAGTTCTCGCAGGTCACTCCGTTGCCGCCGTGCATCTCGACCATTTTGGTGTGGGGGTTGTCTGCAAATTTCTTGCCGACCTCGTCATGGCAGGTCACGCATGTGTCCTGGCCCACAAAATCGCCAGAAGGGGCAGCCGCAGCCTTGGTATCGCCGCTTGCCGCCTTTGCGGCCGGCGCGGGAGCACCCATGGAGGGGAGTGTCAGAAGAACCGCTCCCAGCATCAACATTAAAAAAGCTCGCAGTCCCGGTCTCATTCCCGGAGCCGCACATATCGGCAATTGCGCTACAGGCCTATCTCTATGCATGAAAAATACCGCCTTGGATGCTCTCATCGCGTCCTCCTCAAATCAATGTTCCATCGATCCGGCTGTCGAACTCAGGTGCCTTCCTTGCGGTGCGCCTTTACAGCATTTGTTGCATCGGACCATTTCCTTGCAGAAGCTGCGCTTGTGCGGAGCATCACTACATGCTACGAAGATTACTTTTTTGTCATTCCTCTGGGCGGTGATGTTTGTCACACACCATAAACTCCACGATTTCGAGCCTGACTTCAGGTCGCCCAGGAGGTAAACCCAGCAAATTCCTGCAATTCCGGCAATTGAACGCCTCCCTTTGCTTACACCTTTGTCCGACTTCAGCTGGCCAAAATTGGACAATCAGACTCCGGCTCCTGGAGGACGCAACCCTGACGTTCAAATAAGTTGTTTAACAACAGCTGCTTACGCCGTTATCTGGAGGGCGGCTGGCGTTGCACATGCTTTTGGGGGCTCAACACCGCCTCTGGGCCAGTCCCTCGCACCGCAGGCAAATATCGGGACCGCCACTCTGCGGAAGCACTGTCGTCACGAGCGGTGATGGCCGAGCGGCATAGACGTGAGGCCCATCACATCCATTTCCGCACCTCGTGCAGCAGAATTCAATTAGAAAAGCGCCTCTTTTTCCGTGGGCCCGAAGAGAAGTTCAAGTTAAACCTCTCCTTTACAACAACATAAAGGAAAGTTAACGACGGCAAGTAAGAGGTTTTGAAGAGAATCGGGCGGGCAAAACCATGGCTGACTCACAGATTGCATTGGAATCTCAGACGCGGCACAGACACGTTACCCGGCAGGTTCCTGCCGGTTGCGCAGCCTGTTCGAATCGTCGTCCCGGCTGGTTCTGTTCCCTTGGAAGCGCTGTCCTGGCCGATCTTGAATTGGCCACCAGCACCATTTCGCTTCCGGCCCAGGCCAATCTCTTCAGCCAGGGCGAAGAGTCCCGATGCCTCTATCTCATTTGCAGTGGCTACCTTAAGCTCACCACGGGTCGCGCCGGAGAAAAGCAGATGATTGTGCGGGTTGCCGGCCCCGGCTCCATGCTCGGCCTGTACGCCGTACTCTCGCACGGGCTTTACGAAGTTTCCGCCGAATCGTTGACCACGGCCCAGTTGCGGCCCGTCGAGCGCGAGAGGTTCCTCAATTTCCTGCGCAGCCATAAGGAAGCGCAGATGCGCGCCGTCCAGTGCATTTGCCAGGAATACCGCTTCGCACTGCAGGACGCCTGCCGCATCGCCCTCGCTGAAACGGTTGCCGCCCGGCTGGGAAGGTTGCTGCTGGAACTCGCCCACCAGATTGGCGAGCATCTCGACGCCGGCGAATTCCGCTTTCCGCTGCTGCTCACCCACGAAGAGATGGCTTCAATGACCTGCACCACGCGCGAAACCGTCACGCGCACGCTTGGCCAGTTTCGCAAAGATGGCTGGATCTCGATCGAAGACTCGCTCGTCACCCTCCATCATCCTGAGCGGCTCCAAACTCTCCTTTAGAAATCCGCGTCCCGCCTGCGCTATCCCCTGCCCCCATCTCCAGTCAAAGAACTGTGGATTCGGAGCGTTATCATATTGGTTGGGAGCACAGTCAGCCCATGTCTCGTTTTACCGGTTGTTTTTCTGCATTTCTTCTCTCCTGCTCTGTAGCGTTTGCCCAGACACCGGCCCCGGTCTCATCGGCCCTTGAGCCGCATACCGGATCGGCTTCGACCGCAAGTGATGTCGGCGTCACCACAACCCAGAGCCCCGAAGTCAACCAGTTCCAGAAGATCGAGGACTCCTGGTCTAACGCCATCAACGCGCGCGACCAGTACGGCCTGGAGCTGGTGCTGTCGCCTTTGTTTGTGGATGTAGCGGCCAGTGGTGACATCACCACACGCAATCAGCAGCTTGCCAACGTGATCACCGGCGATGACAAGACCATCTGGCTCACGCAAAAAGTGATCACCGTGCGCATGCTCGGCGATATCGCTGTCGCCAACGGCACCTATACGCTGCATCACAAGATCAACACCGCACAAGTGGATGAGAAGGGTGTGTTCACGCACGTCTTCGAGCGGCTTCGCGGCGGATGGGTCTGCGTCAATTCGCAGCGCACCGCCTTGCGCGATGAAGCGAACGGCAACTCGAAGCAGAAAAGATCCAACTCTGAGCCGTTCCACTTCCCGTTGTTCTCAAAGGGCGATAAGGGCCCGCAGTAGCCCTGGGACAGGGGTCCGCGTGAAGGGTACGGGCTTCAGCCCGTACATCTGGTCGGCAAAACCGAGCTGGGCTTTAGCCCCTGAGGGAACGGTCTGAATAACGGACCCGCTACCCGCGAGCATGAAACCTATCCCGCCGTTTACCATGAATTGAACCTGAATTCATGGCCCATTCCCCAACAGCTTCCCCTGTTCCGGTAGAGGACTTCGCTCCGGGTCCGCTTCAAGGCGCGGCCCCGGCCGCGGCGCGCGTTGTCGTGCGCATTCTTGCCGCGGTCAGCCTCTGCCATCTGCTCAATGACATGGTGCAGTCTCTGCTGCCCTCCATCTATCCCATTCTCAAGAGTTCGTTTCATCTGAATTTTGGGCAGATCGGCCTTTTGTCGCTCACATACCAGGTGGTCGCCAGCCTCTTGCAGCCCTTGATCGGGCTCTACACCGATCGGCGGCCCATCCCTTACGCACTGGCAGTCGGCATGTGCTTCACGCTCGCCGGCATTGTGATGCTCGCCTTGGCGCCCACCTTCACACTGTTGTTGGTAGCGGCTGCCGTCGTGGGCACTGGTTCGGCCATCTTCCATCCCGAATCTTCCCGCATCGCCCGCATCGCTTCGGGCGGACAGCATGGGCTTGCCCAATCGTTCTTTCAGGTGGGCGGCAACACCGGCAGCGCCATCGGTCCGCTGCTTGCGGCCTTTATCGTCCTGCCCCGTGGACAGGGTGGCGTCGCCTGGTTTTCAATCGCTGCCGCGATGGGCATCGTCATTCTCATCGGCGTCGGTCACTGGCGTTCCACTCACCTGGCGCGCGCCACGCCAAGCCATGTGCATGTCGATTCGGGGCGGGAATTGCCACGCCGCACAGTCGTGGGCGCAATCGCCGTGCTGGCAGCGCTTGTCTTCTCAAAGTATTTCTACCTCGCCAGTTTCTCCAGCTACTTCACGTTCTATCTGATCAGCCGGTTCCATCTTTCCGTGCGCAGCTCGCAACTGCACCTGTTTGTTTTTCTCGGCGCCGTGGCCGCGGGAACGTTTCTTGGTGGACCCATCGGTGACCGCATCGGTCCCAAGTTCGTCATCTGGGGATCGATCCTCGGCGTCCTGCCATTCACCCTCCTGCTGCCACACGCAAATCTGTTCTGGACCGGCCCCCTGTCGGCGGTCATCGGCTTCATTCTCGCTTCAGCATTCTCGGCGATTCTCGTCTACGCTCAGGAACTGTTGCCCGGCCGCGTGGGACTGGTCTCCGGAATTTTTTTCGGCCTGGCCTTTGGCATGGGCGGCATTGGCGCGGCGGTGCTCGGCCACATCGCCGATCTCACCAGCATAGTGTTCGTCTATCGGCTTTGCGCGTGGTTGCCCGCCATTGGCCTGCTCACGGGCCTGTTGCCCAATCTCGACCGACAGGAAGAGCATTAACCACCAGGACTCCAAAGCTTACGCACGCTTCCACCCAACAGCGTGCGTGTGCAATCATTTCTGGTTCCCCAAGGAGACCCGGAATGAAGCGGCTGTTCTTCTTTCTTCTATTTCTTGCGCCACTCAGTGCACAGACTTATCAACCCAACTGGGAGTCAATCGACAGCCGCGCCACGCCCGCCTGGTTCAGTGACGCCAAGTTCGGCATCTTCATTCACTGGGGCGTCTACTCAGTGCCCGCCTACGCTCCCGTAATTCCGGGCAAGCTCGCCTACGCCGAATGGTACTGGCACCAGATGTCTGAAGGCCGCGACAATCCAAAGGCCAACGCCATTGAGACGGGCACATGGGCCTATCACCAGAAAATGTACGGCGCCGACCACGACTACAAGAACTTCGCGCCGCAGTTCCGCGCCCAGCTTTTCGATCCCGACCAATGGGCAACCACATTTGCCGACTCCGGCGCAAAATACGTCGTGCTCACGTCAAAGCATCACGAAGGCTTCGCACTCTGGCCCAGCAAAGAGGCATCGGCTACATGGGGGCGTCCGTGGAACTCCGTCGAGATCGGCCCCAGGCGCGATCTTCTCGGCGACCTGAGCGACGCGGTACGCAGCAAAGGTCTGAAGATGGGCATCTACTACTCGCTCTACGAGTGGTACAACCCGCTCTGGCTCACCGACAAAAAGAAGTACGTGAACGACCACATGATTCCGCAGTTCAAAGACGTCGTCACGCGCTACAAACCGTCCATCATCTTTACCGACGGCGAGTGGGAAATGCCTTCCGCCGACTGGCGCAGTCCCGAGATCCTCGCGTGGCTCTTCAACGATTCACCCGTCAAGGATGAAGTTGTCGTGAACGACCGCTGGGGTAAGGAGACGCGCCACAAACACGGCGGCTACTGGACCACCGAATACACCGCCGGCATGAGTGGCATGGAGCATCCCTGGGAAGAGAGCCGCGGCATGGGCTTCAGCTACGGCTACAACCGCGCCGAGCGCCTGCAGGATTACCACACTGGACGCGAGCTTGTGATCATGCTCGTCGACATTGTCAGTCGCGGTGGAAACCTGCTTCTCGACATCGGCCCCAAAGCCGACGGCACCATCCCCGTCATCATGCAGGATCGTCTGCATCAGATCGGCGACTGGCTCAAGGTCAACGGCGACGCCATTTACGGCACACGTTCATGGACCACTTCGCGCCAGTGGAGCGCGGGCGAAGTTCCTTCCGTGAAATACAACAGTGAATTCGAATCGGCATACGACGTCACCACGCTGGTCAACAAGCCCGCGCCAGGCAAAGCTTCGATCGAAGCTTTCTTCACCACCAAGGGCAACAACATTTATGCGATCCTGCCTCGCTGGCCCGGCCACACTTTTCTGTTGAAAGATGTGAAGGGCGCAAAGTCAGCAACGCTTCTCGGATCGGACGCACCGCTGAAATTCACTGCCACCGCCGCAGGCACGCGGATCGAACTTCCACCGCTCCCAGAGGACCTGCTCCACCAACCCGCATGGGTTTTGAAGGTGAGCCGCTAACGCCACAACTGGTGTTCTGACCGCTTGTTCCTGAACCAGTTCCCGTGCCCCATCCATCCCGCGGTCGCCGCGGCGACCGGAATGGGTGGGATAGCAGTAATTTCGCAACAAGAATTCCAACAATCGTCGCCTCAGCTCGCCATCTTCTTGGCGCCCTGCGTCTTGATCGACACGTGCACCAGCCCCAGCGCCGCTGGCGTCACCCCCGGAATCCGGCTCGCTTGCCCAATCGTGATCGGTCGCACCCGCTCCAGCGTCTCCCGCATCTCGCGTGAAAGCCCGCTGATGGCGCTGTACTCAAGCCACTCCGGAATCGCCACTGCTTCCGCCGCCTTCAGCTTCGCAATCGACTTCTTTTGCTGCTCCAGATAGCCGGCAAACTTGATCTCCGTCTCGACGGCTCGCACTTCATTGCGCAGCACGGCGCGCGCCACGTGATTCCCATCGCCTGCACTGTCACCTATTGCGGCGGCTATCTCCGCAAGCATCGGATCTTTCGCCGTCGCCTCATGCATCGCCCCGAGCACCGGCTCGATCGTCACTTCAGGCCGCTTGAGCAGTTGTGCCCACGTCAGTCCCGCAGTCGCCGTCAGCTCTCCCAGTCCAGCCGCACGTAGCCGCTCCAAATCCACCTTGCCCGTGGTCAGCATGCGTTCAAGAGCCGCCATGCGCACCTGCTTCTGCTCATACTCCGCCCACGCCGCGTCGCCAATCAGTCCCAGCTGCCGTCCGTACGGCGTAAGACGACGATCAGCATTATCAATCCGAAGGTGCAGCCGGAACTCCGCCCGCGACGTGAACATGCGGTACGGCTCGTTGGTGCCTTTCGAAATCAAATCGTCAATCAGGATTCCCGTATAGCCTTCGCTGCGATCCATGGTGAACGGCGGCTCGCCCTTCAGCCACAGCGCCGCGTTGATGCCCGCCATGATGCCCTGGCACGCAGCTTCTTCGTATCCACTCGTTCCGTTGATCTGTCCGGCAAGATAGAGACCCGTGAAGGCCTTCACGCGCAGCGTGCGGTCCAGTTCCGTCGCATCCACGCTGTCGTATTCAATGGCGTAGCCGGGGCGCAGCATCTCCGCCTCGTCCAGTCCGGGGATGGAATGCACAATCTGCCACTGAACCTCCATCGGCAGGGACGTCGACATCCCGTTCACGTACACCTCGTGCGTGTTCAGGCCCTCCGGCTCCAGAAAGAACTGGTGCTGGGTCTTGTCGGGGAACTTGACGATCTTGTCTTCAATTGACGGGCAGTACCGCGGCCCGATGCCCTCAATCCGCCCCGAATACATGGCGGAACGATGCACATTCTCGCGAATGATGTTCAGCGTCTCCGGCGTGGTGAACGCAATGTGACAGCTGATCTGAGGCTGCACAATCTTCTTTGTTCGAAAACTGAATGGCGTCGGATCCACATCACCCGGCTGCTCTTCAAACACATCCCACTTGATCGTTCGCCCATCCAACCGCGGCGGAGTCCCCGTCTTCAAGCGGCAAGTCCGCAGCCCCAACGCGCGAAGCGCCTCGCCGAGCAGCACACTGGCCGGCTCTCCGCTGCGTCCTGCCGGATAACGCTCCTCGCCGCAATGAATCAGCCCGTTAAGGAACGTGCCCGTAGTGATGATGGTGGCCCCAGCCATCAGCCTGCGCCCGTCGCGCAGCTTGAGCCCCACAACCCTCCGCCTCGGACGCACCGGCCGCGGAAGTTCCAGCGCATCATCCGGTCCTTGCTCTTCTGACCCCTGATCCCTGACCCCTGACCCCTCGATCTCGTCAAAGACGAGATCGATCACTTCCGCCTGGCGAATATGCAGCCCCGGCTGCGACTCCAGCACCTCGCGCATCTTCACGCGATAAAGCTGCTTGTCGCACTGCGCGCGCGGACTCCACACCGCCGGTCCCCGCGACGTATTCAGCAGCCGGAACTGAATCCCCACAGCATCGGCCACCTCGCCCATAATGCCGCCCAGCGCATCCACTTCGCGCACCAGGTGCCCCTTGGCCACACCGCCAATCGCCGGATTGCAGCTCATCTGCGCAATCAGGTCCATATTCATGGTGATCAGCGCCGTCTTCAGCCCCATGCGCGCCGCCGCCATCGCCGCCTCGCAGCCAGCGTGCCCAGCGCCCACCACAACCACATCGTATTGTTCGGTAAATGCCATCGAGATCGGGGGAAAGTGCCTACTCATCCATTCTACGGATGAATCCCCGATTCAGCAGCCGTTGAGCAGGCAGGAGCCGGTGGCTCTTCAAGATGAAAGCGCGGCCAGGGCGGTTCGGCTGGCATCGCAGTAGACCTGGAATCGATTCCTCCCGCCTTTCTTGGCCAGGTACATTGCCGCATCGACGTCATGCATCAGCTTCTCCGCGTCCTCACCCGGTTCTTGAGTCGTACAGATGCCGACGCTGGCTGAAATTTGCACTTGAGTGCCCTCAATGTGAATCGGTTCTGAGATTGCAGCCACAATTTTGGCGGCGATTGCTTCCGCTTCCGCAGCATGGTGCAGATCGGGCAGCAGGACAATAAACTCGTCTCCTCCGAGGCGGCCTACGGTATCAGTCTGACGAACTGAACAAACGAGGCGTGCTGCCACTTCGCATAGCACAATGTCGCCGGCATGGTGGCCGCGAGTGTCGTTCACTTCCTTGAATCGGTCAAGATCGACCATCAACACTCCCAAAAGCAGCTCAAATCGCCCCAGTCGCTTCAGAGCCATCGCAAGTCGGTCATCGAGCAGAAATCGATTGGGCAGTCCGGTGAGCATGTCATGTTGCGACAGGTGGCGAAGGCGTTCTTCGCTCAGGCGGATGGCTTGGGTCTGCTGCTCCACGCGACGCCGCAGAACGAAGATCCAGGCGAATGAGGCGCAGGCGAACGCTCCTACGATGGAAAGGGCGGCAAGCGTGTGGCTGGCTGTCCACCATGAGGGGGAGTGCATCACGGCGACATCGTCGAATGAGCGCAGCAGGATGTTGACTGAACCCGGCTTCACCAACCCTGATCCCAGACCGGTGGTGTTCGGATTCATTCTGACACTGCAAATCCCGGTTACGCGGATAAGGCTGCCTTCCTTCCAGGGGAGCGTCCCGACACCAACACTTTCTTTGGGAAGGATCGCCGAGAAGACGAAATCGCCGGAACGCAGAAGAAGTGTGAGATCTCCCGCCGCACGCTCCTCGCCAATCAATTCTCCCTCGATCTGGACCAGTTCCCGATCGAGCCCACCGCGGAACGCCTGCTGGATGGTTACCAATGTGGCAGCGGGTAGCGAGCTCTCCCCGGCGATTGCGATACGGAAGGATGCATTCTCAAGCGTCGGCTTGAAGTCGCTGATGGTCGGGAAGCCAACCACATCCACCAGCTGACCGAGCTGAACCTTGTCGACTTGCGGGTTCTCCATGCAGAGGCCATTGGAGACCTCTTGGATGCACAACATTCGGCCCGGCCAGTGAAGGGTTACCCTGCCCCGGATATGAGCGCGGTGCCGCAGGACCACTCCCGGCGAGAACCAGAGCAGTTGGGCAACCGGGATTGACGGCATGGCGTAGGGGTCCGGAGGAGGCGGCTGAACGACCTTGACTTCGCTCAATGAAGGAAACAGGATTCGCGCGCCGACCATTTGCCGATAACCGTTGAAGACCGGAACCGCGTTCCCGTGGATCTGCACCTTGGCGTCGACAAGCGAGTCGTAGTCTTCGCCCGCTTCCCTGGGAGCGGTGGCGGTGATTGAACCGCCGCCCGTAGAGACATCGAGAGTCACATTCATGGGCTGAAGGTGCACGGAATGGACAATACCCACGATTTCAACCCACTGGCCATCTTTGCTTCCCGCAAGCAGTTCGGCCATCGTCGGTTGTGGAGCGGTTTTCGGAATGTGCGACTCGCCAATCACCTCCACCCGGCCATTGAGGATCAACGGCGCATAGTCTCCAGTTCCGCTGACACCGGTAACTTTCACCAGCGTTCCGGCTTTCAAAGGAAGAATTGGACGGGAAGGTAGTCCGATGAAAATGCTGCCCGTCGAATCGTGGACGAAGAGTGCCGCATGTCTCGGATCGACATAAGGATCGTAATAGGTAACCACTCCGCGAAGTCGAACGGGAAAGCCGCGCGCGGCTTCTTCAAGAGAGATGTCGTGGGCTTCATGCGCCGTGGTGAGGGTCCGCAAGGCGCGCCCGGGGGATTCAGCCGCCGCAGGACACAGCTGGATCGAGGCAAGCAACGCTGCGACAGAATAGAGGAACCGCATTAGGCTCCCTCCCGGGCGAAACTGCGGGACCCTTTCAGGATCACCCTCAGAGTGCAGAGATCAAAATACGCGACAATATGGATACCTATCGGCAATCCACCGAATTTGTTCAGGAGCGCGAACGCTGGCTGCAAGCGGCAAAAACAGAAGACGCCCCTCATGCCGCCTTCACTTCCAGAATGATCGCCGCCCCATGCGGCTCCAAATTCACCGCCGACGCGCGGCCATTGTTGTCGCGCAGAATCGTGGCGCACAAGCTCAACCCGAGTCCCGCCGTCTCGCCCCCTGACTGCGCGGGCGTAAAAGGGTCGAAAGCGCGTTCGGGATTCAGGAATCCCGCTCCCGAGTGAGCCACAAGGATCTGTACCTGCTGACCCTCGCTGCTCGCCTCCAGGCGAATCGTCTTCGGTCCATCGGCACGAGACCCCTCATCCTGCTTCTCGACTGCGGCCATGGAGTACTGCAAACAGTGCAGCACGGCCTGACGCAACTGTTGCCCGCTGCATAGCGCGCGAGGCAAAGCGGGACCAATCGTCATCCTGAAGTCGATGGAGCGCTCGAGAAAATTGGGCCGGTAGAGCTGCTCCATATCCGCCAGCAGCTCGTGTACCGAGACCGCGGTCAGTTGATCGCCCTGCGTCTTCGCCAGGCGCAAAAGGCTCTCGAGTGTGGAGCGCATGCGACGCGCCTCCGTCAAAATCGACTCCACGCCCTGGTATTCCCGCGTATGTGGAGCCAACGATTCTTCAAGCAGAGAAGCGTAGCCCAGCACCACCGTGAGTGGATTGTTCAACTGGTGCGTCACGTTGGCCGCCAGTTGCCCCAACCCCGCCAATCTCTCCGAGTCGATCAGCTTTTCAAACAGCAAGGTCTGGCTGCGCGTCGCCTGCAGCCGGGCCACAAGCATTTCAATCGGCAGCAGATCGTCCGCGCGTAACGATTCCGGATTCAAGGCTTGCCAGCTCGACGGCATGGGACGCTTGCCAGCCAGCAGCAAAGCACCCTCGGTGGCAGCGCGCCCGATCATCGGCACCGCCAACGCGCTGGTAAAGCGCAGTCCCTTCAAGTCGTCGCCCGGTCTGAGCCACGGCGTCAGGTCGAGCTGGAGCGTCTGGCTTTGCTCCACGGCTGAGGGCGCAGTTCCGGGCGCAAGAAACCCCACAGGAGAGATTCTCCCCGCGAGTTCGCCCAGCGCCGAAGCCGTAGCTTCTTCGAAGCCCGCCGAACCTGCGAGCCGGAATCGGCCGCCGCTCTCAAGCATCAGCGCTGCCTGGGCAAAGCGGCTGTGCGCTACAACAATCCCGCAGATGTCGCTGCCCTGGCGGTCAAAATCCTCTAACCGGCGCCGCGCCAGAATCAGAGTCGTGTAGGCCTCAAGCTCGCGCCGCGCCCTGCGCTCCCGTTCCTCGGCTGCCTTGTTCAGATCCAGTTCGTCCTCCAGCGCCAGCACGATCATGCCCACCGCCGCCACCACCTTGCCCATCACGATCACATGAATCAGCCTGAGGTCGAGCAGAGCATGAAGGCCAAGAGATGGAAGAATCTGCAGCACAGAGAGCGTCCACGCGCCAAAACCCATCACGCTCAGAACAACGCCCGGCGAAACCCGCCGGAACACAAACACCACCAGGATCGCCGTCATCAGCAGGTTGGCGCACTCTGACACGATCAGTGCCGAGGCCACTCCGACCGTGAAGCAAACCCCTAGAGCCAGCCCTCCCATCAACAGGCAATACGGAACCCCGATCCAGCTGGGCAAGCGGCTTTTGGCCAGGCACCAAAAAATGGCGACGGTCAGGGATATCAGACCCAGTGCTGGAAAGACAAGGAACCGGGGCTCGGCGGGCGCCACGCCGTGCAGCAATCCGAAAAACAGAAGCGGCGCAACCACCAGCGGAACGGCATACGGAATGACAAAAGGAATGCTGAGGCTGCCGAGTCGAAAACGCACCGGAGATAACGAAGCAAAGAAGAAAGCCGAGCTGATCTGCATGGCGCTTTGGCCGCCCGCGATCAGCCACGGATGCGCAGAACTGACCGGGCCTTCCAGGTACATGGCAGCCATCGAAACCAGGGCAAACACAAACCCCAGAAACCACAGCAGCGTGCGCGCGTCGCGAAAGCGCAGGTAGAGATACCCGAAGGCGGGCAGGAACAAGGCGCTGAGCACCAGCGCAGGAATATGATAATAATCCGGCATGAAAGCCTGCTTAGTTGAAGCGAACGGTGTATTGGCTTGACTTGCGCTGGCGAACGATCTGTAAGATGCTCGGAATGGAGTGCGCCTCGCCCGCCCAACACCCGTTGGCTGCGCTTTAGCCCGTTTCCCCGATGCTTGATTTTCAAATGTTCCCTGAGGCCGGTCCATGCGTCTAAAGTTGCAGCGGAGTGCAAAAGTGGCCCAATTCTCAGGTGTTTTCAAAGTCTTGATGGCGGCGCGCACAAGGAGTTTGACCGAGTTGAAAAGCCGATTTCAGAGGTATTTGCGGATGCTGCATCGTGTTAGCGGCCGCCTGCGGGTGCGCACTGGCAGTCACCGCACAGAGCAAGGACAGCTTCGAGCCCATGCCGCTCGATTCAGGCTTTGGCCGCATGGACGTGTCGGATCCCACCACGCCTCCCGAGCAGATCATCAAGCAATTTGCAGCCAAGGAAAGCGAATTTCAGGACGCGCTCAACCACTACACCTATCGCCGCTACGCTCGCGTGCAAACCCTCGACGACGACAACAAGGTCGATGGTGAATGGTACGAAGTCGACGACGTCATCTTTGACTCAGAGGGCCGCCGCACGGAAAAAGTGGTGTTCGCGCCCGGCAGCACTTTGCAGCGCGTCATGATGTCGCCATCGGACCTGCAGGACATCTCCCACGGCTATCCCTTCGTGCTTACGACTGAAGACATCACCCAGTACGATGTGAAGTACGTCGGCAAGCAGAAGGTGGATGAGGTGGACTGCTACGTCTTCGAAGTCAGCCCCAAGGTCATCGAAAAGAAGAAACGCTACTTCCTGGGCCGCATCTGGGTGGACGCTACCGATTTGCAGATCGTCGTCACCGATGGCCGCATGGTCCCCGACGATACGCGCAAGGGAAGCGAGGATCTGCATCCTCCCTTCATGACCTGGCGCGAACAGGTCGACGGGCATTACTGGTTTCCGGTCTACACCAAGGGCGAGGGAGTACTCCACTTTTCCGGCGGCAACGGCTACATGGCTCAGGACGTGCACATCCGCGATACCGTCAAGTACACCGACTACAAGCGATTTGGCTCAACCAGCACCATCATCTACAACGGCCAGAACCTGCCTCCGGAGAAGCAGCCCGCCGCGCCCCCCAAGCCGTAGCAGGTTGCGGAAGAATTAAGTCGAAGAAAGTGGTTTGTATTGTCCAGCCGGGCAGTTCCTTTACATTTCAGACCGGGCAGATGGTTTACACATTGGTCCTGTTTTTGGGGTTTGTTTTTGATTCATCTGCCCGCCGTAGTCGTGCCTGTGGGAAGGTGGGAATCCCAGCTTTTGGGGATTTCCACCTTTCCATAGGCTTGATCGCCGGCCCGATCCTGCGGCCAGAGTTTTTCCACTCGCATGGTCCTTGTATCCAGCCGGGCAATCGGATACCAGGCCAGGTAAATACGCAGGTAACGGTCGTCGATCGGCAGCAGGCCAATGCGCTCGCCCGACAGTACCTTGCTCAGGAATACGTAGTCACGGTTGAAGAAGAACTGTCCGTGCTTGAACACGCACCGCACCTTCATCGTGGTGTCGTATTCGAGGCTCGGGCACGCGGCCCGGGAACATCCGCGGCGAGCTGCGATAGACCGAATCCGGCGTCTCCATGGCCAGCGCCTGGTGCGGCCGCACCTCGTTGTACTCGCGGCGGAACTGGTCGAAAGCCTGCTGCTGCATGCGCCGATTGGCCTTGGGCGGAGAGGCCACGGCTTCCTTCAGCGTGCGGTGCATGCGTTCGTGCCGCCCGTTCTGTTCCGGATGACCGGCCTCAATGCGCCCAGGCACGATGCCCAGCTTGATCCACCACACCGAAAGCCGCGACAGGCCCGCCACCGCGCAGGAAGCAAACGGCGGCCCGTTGTCGGAGCGAACCGCACGCGGCATCCCGAACTCCCGAAACGCCGCCTCGAAAACCGCCTGCACCCGCGCCGTGTCGGTCTTGTCTACCGCCTGGCAGCGCAGCAGATAACGGCTCAAGCTATCGGAGATGGTCAACGGATCGATGCGCTCTCCGTCGCTGGTTCGCATCCAGCCCTTGAAGTCGCAGGCCCACTCGTCGTTGGGAGACTGGACCGAAGCAAACGGCTGCTGATAAGGTTCCACGCGCCGCCGTTTGCGCCGATGGCGCGTCAGCCCTTCGCGCTCCACGATGACACCGATGGTGCTGGCCGCAGGTATCGCAAGCTGCGGATGGCGGTCTTCCAGAATCTTCTTCAACGGCCGAGGCCCCCACAAGGGATGCGCACGCCGCAGTTGTAAAACCAGCTGTTCGATCTGAGCCGGCGTCTGGTTGGGATGCCGCTGGGGCGCATGGCTGCGCTCGGCAAGGCCCTGGTCACCGCCTTCAGCGTAGCGACGCAGAACTGCATAGCCGGTTGGCCGCGATATACCGTGGATGCGGCAAAGCTCGCTCATCGTCCAGTCTCCGGAAACAAAGTCCGCAACAAAGTCCTTCCGCTTCTCCACCACTCCGCTCACAGTCCAAGGCATGCTTCCCTTCTACACGCCTTCTGAAACGGACAAAATCTGTAAACCATCTCCCCGGTCTGTTCTGTAAAGTATCTGCCCGGTTCGTACCTGTATCAGGGCACGAGTTTACTCGTGCCGAAGAATGTGCAAACCCAACGCCGGGCTTCAGCCCCTGCAAATTTCGCACCACCGCACTTGCCTTATTCCACGTCTTCCTTCACGTTTGAAAGCTTGAAATTGTTCCGGCGTATAATCTGAATCCGTCGCGGCATTTTCGCCGCAAATAGCGGAGAAACAACTTGACGGTTCATCGAGAGCCTGTGGCGCGCGCGCTGCTTGCCTTCATCTTCGCGGCCTCCGCCTTCGCGCAGGCTCCGGCCCCCACCCACGCGCCCGACCGTCGCGCTCCCGAGCGCATTGCCCCGCTCGACTTCCCGCCCAAACCCAATGCGCCCTTCATGGCCATTGCCAAAACTCTCTGGGTTGAGACGCTGCCCGACGGCTCGACCGTCACCCACCAGAACGAGCGCGTAGTGGCTCGCGATATGGACGGGCGCATCTTCCAGGAGCGTCGCAGCTTTACTCCCGTGCCCAACCCGGACAACCAGCAGTCCATCGCCTACATGAATGTCTACTCCGACCCTGTGAAGCACACGCTCGCCAACTGCAATCCGAATCTTAAGGTTTGCAATCTTTTTGACTACTTCGGTCCTGTAACTGTGCCTGAAGCCCCGGCAGGACTGCAGCCCGATAAACGAACTTTCCTGACCCGCGAAAATCTTGGCACGGATACCTTCGACGATGTTGAGGTCCAGCGTTCCCGCGAGATCCACTCGTTCTTCTCGCAGACCGTCGGCAATACCAAAACAATTCTTCGTACCGTCGAGTATTGGTACTCGCCTCAACTCGGCGTCAACCTGCAGGTCAAGCGCCACGACCCGCGCGACGGCGATCAAACCCTGTGGCTTACGGACCTGAATCTCTCTGCCCCGGATCCAACCACGTTCGAAATTCCGCGAGGCTACAAGATCATCGACCATCGCGGGGCACGGCAAGGATCACCGGCAGCTGCTGAACAGTCTCGCTGACCCTTCGCTTATCCTTTCCCCGGTCCGTCGCAACCCGATCAAAACCGATCCGTTCGATCAAGGAGCTTCGAAAAATGCGCATCGCAAAAATAAAGTTTCTGTTCGCAGTTGCAGCACTCACGCTCGTAACGACCAGCTCGCTCGTTGCGCAGGAAACGCGCCGCACCGAAGTCAACCCCTCGAAGAATCCCGCCGACGACGCCAAGGAAAACTCCGCCTCTGTTCCTGACGTGTATGCCATTCACGGCCACTTCGACCGAATCGTGATTTTGCGCTTCAAATACAAGGCTGACTTGCTCGCGGGAATCCAGCAGATGGTCAAGCAGGAGCACATCCAGAATGGCGTCATCCTCAGTGGGGCGGGCTCTGTGCGCGGCTACCAGATCCACCAGGTGGCCAACCGCACCATGCCCTCTTCAGACACGTTCGAGAAAAACCCCACGCAGCCGGCCGACCTGGTCAGCATGAATGGCTACATCATCGACGGCCGCGTTCACGCACACATGACGCTCGGCCTGCCCGACAAGGCCATCGCCGGCCACCTCGAGCCCGGCACCACTGTCTTCACCTTCGCCATCATCACCATAGGCGTCATGAGCGACGCCGACCTGAACCGCGTCGACGACAAAACATATCGGTGAAGCAGGGAACAGGGATTAGGGAACAGCCGCGGGGTGCTTACGTCTGCAGTTTCTTCATCATGGCAACGAGCATCTTGCTGACTTCGCCGGAAAGATTTTCTGCCGGATTCCGTTCTTTTGCCGAGCCGAAACTTAACGCTCCTGAAATCACAAACTGTGTTTCCAGTTCGCAGTTTGAGCCCCTGGCATGGCCGAGGAAGAGCAGATACTGCCCCCTTGTTGACCTGCCATAACCTTCGGCAATATTGCTGGCGACAGAGACCGAAGCTCGCCGCATTTGATTTGTGAGGCCGAATCTCTCGGAAGCCGGAAATTGAGAGGTGAGCCTATAAACGGCGATAGATAATTGGACAGCTCGTTGCCAAACTAGGAGATCCTTGAATGATTCACCCACGCTATGCCCTTCTTGCTTTCAATTGTCCACTCGGGGATGTGTCAATTGAAGAACAAGGCTAGCAGAATCGCAGTTCGCCTGGGGCTGTTCCCTGTTCCCTATTCCCTATTCCCTACCTTTCCTATTTCCTATTTCCTATTTCCTATTTCCTAATAGAACAGATACTTCCGCCAACGATCATCCCCGCGCCCAAGCATGCGCATGATCTGCCTGCTTGTATGCAGCGAAAATGGCCGTGGATCGCGCAACAGGACCATATCGTCCAGCTCGCTCAACATGCGGTTTCCCTTGCGGCGGTTGCAGTCGTGGCAGCATGCCACAAGGTTTTCCCAGGTGGAGTTGCCGCCGCGCGAGCGCGGCACCACGTGATCGAGCGTAAGTTCGCCGGGGGGCAGCGCCTCGCCGCAGTACTGGCAGGTGTTGCGGTCGCGCAGCAGAATGTTCTTGCGCGACAAGGCGCGCGTCTGGTGCGGAATGCGCCGGTATTCAAGAAGGCGAATGACGGACGGCATGGCGATTCTGCTTCGCTGCGCATGCAGCATGAGCCCGTGCTCTTCCTCGGTGCGCGCAATGCCCTTCAGCACCAGCACCAGTGCCCGCCGCGCACCGCAGATATTGATGGGTTCGTAGGAGGCGTTCAGCACCAGCACCGGCATCTGCAGCATGTGCGTGGTGTGAACGCTCAGGTGCCCGACCGTGTGTTCGCCCGCCATGGCCGCGGCCCTGGCAATCGACTTCTGTTTTCGTGCATGAATCATTGCTTTGCCCAGCGACATCTCTTTTCCCCTCGTCAAAAAGATCGTTGGTCTTGCGATGAATCCTTGAACGCCTCGTGCATAGTTCGCGTAAATGAGTGACTATCGACACCCGGGTTTTCTTCAGCCCTTTCCGTGGCAGGGACGAAGTCGCTATAGCGCCGCGCCCGCGCCAGCGTGGCCACCCACACTGAGGCGGCTCCCGCTTTGGCCAGCGCCTGCGCCGCAGCACGCGCGGTGGCGCCGGTGGTCAAAATGTCGTCAATCAGCAGCACATGCTTCAGTGTGACGGCTGAAACATCGGAAACCGTGAAGGCTCCGCGCACATTCATGCGTCGCATGCGCGGCGTCAGTCCCGCCTGGCTCTCCGTAGCGCGCAGGCGCATCAGCGTGCTCGATGCCAACGTCAGGCGCCAGTTGGGATGACTCTTGCGCAGGAATCCCAACGCCTCCTGCGCCAGCGACCGTGCCTGGTTAAAGCCCCGTTCGGCATATTTTGTGCGGTGCAGCGGGACTGGAACCACCAGCATGTCAGCGGGCGCTTCCCCTGCCAGTTGCGCAATGGCCTCGGCCAGCATCCTGCCCAATTCGTGGGCAGCCGGATGCAGCCTGTCGTACTTAAGCGCGTGGACGGCATCCTTCATGCGCCCCTGGTAGGTGCCGTAGGCAACAGCACGGACAAAGGGTGGCGGCGCCAGCCGGCATGCCCGGCAAAGTGCTGAACCTGCAGGTCCCAGGCCCGCTTGCGCACGGTCAACTGTGTCGCCGCAGCGCGCGCACATGAGTCCCTTGTGGGCGGGAAACTCCACCCAGCAGGCATCGCAAATTGGCACAGAGGAAAGCTGCGGCAGAGAGGAGCCGCAGAGAGTACAGAAGGAGGGAAGGAGGGCACAACTCAAGGCATCCATGGGACTTCGAAGTACGCGGGCCACCGCGCGCCAACGCGAAGTCTCCGATGGCGGAACGTCGAACGTCAGTGAACCGGAGTCCCTGCGGAAGACGCACCTCACTTCAAGGAGCGCCAAGGCATGCAGCGCCACCTTACCCTTATGTTTATCCCATCAGGGGATGGATGGCAAGCGCATGACCCTGCCTAACGGGCTCCCCGGCCCCCAACAGCCAGCACGAGTCCCCCGGCCACAATGCAGCCAATTCCCAACAGCGGAGGCAGCGGAATGGAATGGTGTTCGGTCTTGTCAATCTGGACCGGACCCATATCAACCACCTTCTTTTGTGTCGTGTACTGAAAGCCCCCATACACGAGCGCAACCAGGCCAACTGCCAACAAAATGATGCCCGCAACTTTCATGATCAGATCCTGTCTCCCAAAGCGTGACTGGCGGTACCCTGAGGTCCAACCGCTTGAAAAAAGAATCCCCTGCGCAGAGGAATAGTGGCTCGCCCACGCAGGGGCCAAGAAATCTAGCCGGCGTCGGAATCCTAAGCCGGAAAATCAATTTTCGCCGCGCGGATGACTTGCCCGCGGATCAAAGGCCAGGAATTCGTTTAGGATTGGTGGCCAACCGGAGTTTTCTCACGCTCCAGCCTCTGCTGCTCATTCTGCTGCTCGCGCGCCAGTTTCTCGTTCTGCTCATGGTCGCGGCGCATCTGATCAGAGGTCTGCTTGACAGCATCCTTGACGTTGCCAACCACCTTCTCCGCCTTGCCCTTTATCTGCTGGGCTGCACCCTCCACCTGGAGATTCGGGTTGTCAGTCCATTCGCCAACCTGCCGCTTGGTGCGTCCTGCTGCATCATCGACTGCGCCTTTTACTTTTTCCTGATTCATAAACCACCTCCTGTGGTCTGTTAGGTCATACGCTGCAAATTGGGCCGCACACTTCGCTCTGCGCTCGCCCCGGTTTTCCATCCAGTGTTGTGTACTGCCAGCTCTCAAAAGCTCTCCGGAGGCTCGAGCGTCAAACTGCCCGTCGGCCGGAAATCAACTGAATCAGCAACACCACCAACGCAATCACC
Source organism: uncultured Acidobacteriaceae bacterium (assembly GCA_963820245.1). GTDB lineage: Bacteria > Acidobacteriota > Terriglobia > Terriglobales > Acidobacteriaceae > Telmatobacter. Next base: position 142,733 of record CAWFZC010000016.1, read on the forward strand.
AGCAAGATGTGAATGAAACCGCCGAGCGTATACGAGGTAACCAGCCCTAGCAGCCATAGAACGAGCAGAATCACAAAAATCGTCCAGAGCATAATTCGTCCTCGCTTTCATTCCTGCGTCTTTCCCCTGCTTCTTTCTTACGCACAGCAAGCTTTGAAGCCGGGCGACGGTAAGGGGTTGTTCGCTTCCGCGACGCGTTGCGAGAAAGAAATCTGGGCAACCGGATCCCCCGATTGCGCATCGTCAGCTGCGTTTTCGTGGGGTCGGAATTGATTTTTTCCTGAAGCAGCCTGCGCATCCACACAGGCATCACAGCTGCAGTATTTTTTGCGGATGTAATTGGTTTTGAGTTTAAAAAGGAGAAAACCATGCTTCTGCTCATCATCCTCATCATTCTGATCTTCGGCACTGGTTTCGGCGGTTACCGCATGGGCCCCGGTTGGGGTTATTACGGCGGCGGCGGACTCAGCCTTATCCTCACCATCGTTCTCATCCTGCTGCTGCTGAAGGTGATTTGAATTTGGTCGGACGCGATCGGGCGCAAACAAAAAGGCGGAAGTGGTATCACCCACTCCCGCCTTTTGAAGTCCTGAACCTGCGTCGTCGACCTGCGTTCTTGCGTTTAGAAAACGCCGGCCATGAAGGCTTCCGCCGCCTGCGTCTTCTCTGACTTCGATCCGCACGCGGCCAGCACCACCGGCGACAGTGTGATTACCGGGCAGGGCGAGTGGGCCAGCACCTTGTACACCACTCCGTGGCGCGTGATGGCGGCAAATGCCGACGCTCCCTGGGCGCCCAGCACAATCAGGTCGGCCTGTTGCGTCTTGCTCTGGTAGAGCAGTTCCTCGGTCGGGTCACCGGGCACGACGATGGTCTGCACGGCAATCTTGTTGCGCAGTTTCTGCGGCACCAGGTGCATCAGGTTCGTCTCTATCTCGTCAAGGGTGTGGTTGGCCAGAACCTCCGACCGGTCCTGCGGACGAATCACATGCTGCAGAATCAGGCGGGCATTGTGTTCATGCGCCAGATCCGCGGCAAAGGCCACCACCGGCCCGCTCGCCTCATGCAAGCTGGCTGCGCACAAAATGGTCCGCGTCGCAAAGTTGCGGTAGCTTCCGTCGACCACCTCGGGACCGACAATGAACACCGGCACCTTGGCGGTACGCAAAACGGCCTCGGCCACTGAACCCACAAGCAGCTTGCCGATAGGCCCTGGAGAGTGCGTGCCCATTACGATGCGATCGATTTCGCGCTCGCGCGCGAAGGCAAGAATCTGGTCGGCGGCCAGTCCGGGCCGTACGACAACTTCGCATCCAAGGCCCGCATCTTTTACCTGTTGAGCCATCGGCTCAAGATGATGTTTCTCTGTCCGCGCGGCCGCGGCATAGTCGTAGTAGCGGATACCTGAAGTCTCCGACGCGGCCACCACCAGTGTGTCGTATGCGTGGAAAAGTATGAGGTTGGCGCCGAATTCCTTGGCCTGGGCAAGCGCGAATGCGAAGGCTTTCTGGTTGGCGGGAATCTCGGAGGCGAAGAGAATGGTGGAGGGTTTGCTCCATCCGGGTTTCATGACGGTGGTCATGGCCACCTCCTGTGGTGCGCTCAAACGATTGCATACACGTTAGAGGATTCGCAGTGCCCAGCCGCACATGAGATGGTGATTTAACTCACTCGATTGCGATCGGACTCTGGCCTGAGCACCAGCAATTCCGTTACGGCTACTATAGACCCGTTTCGCATCCGAATCGTCAACGCGCTGACGAAATGTGCCTCCCTGCTGGCGATTCTGCAGATCTCGCCTTTGACCAAAGCTCACGCTGAATGCGAAGTAAAGTGATCTGAATCACAGTCAGACCCCCTCTTTACCTGTTCTTCTAGACCGGAATCGTGGCGCCAGGGATCGGTTTTCCTCCAGATTTTGAAGCCGTTCCGCCCCCGGGTCCGTGGACTTGTCGTCTTGAACCCCGTCCGGCTCACCCCGATTTCGCAGGAGGTCGTATGCAGCCGATGCACAATATTCCCGCTCGTGGCGGGCTCAACTTTGACGAAACCCCGTTTCTGGCCATCTGGGAAGTTACGCAGTCCTGTGACCTGGCCTGCAAGCACTGCCGCGCTGCCGCTCAGCCTATCGCCCATCCTGATGAATTGACGAACGCGGAGAGCAAAGCGCTGATCGATCAGATCGCCGACATGCACATCCCCATCTTCGTCTTTACGGGCGGCGATCCGCTCAAGCGCGCCGATGTCTTTGAGCTCATCAGTTACGCTGCCGGAAAAGGCGTCCAGGTCGCACTCACGCCCAGCGCCACCCCGTTGCTCACCCGCGAGGCCATCTTCAAACTCAAGGAAGCGGGCCTGGTCCGCCTCGGCATCTCGCTCGACGGCTCCACTCCCGAGATTCACGATACCTTCCGTGGACTTCCCGGCGCGTGGGCGCGCACCATTCAAGCCATCGAATGGGCCAACGAAGCCGGAATCCCCATCCAGGTGCACACCACCATCAGCCGCCACAATGCCCACGACCTCGACAACCTGTGCAATCTCTTTGAGAAGCTCGCCATCGTCATGTGGAACGTCTTCTTCCTGGTCCCCGTCGGCCGCGGCCAACTCGGCGATCTGCTCTCAGGCGAGGACTTCGAAAAGGTCTTCGGCAAAATCTACGAGCTTTCGCACCGCGTCAGCTTCCAGATCAAGACGACGGAGGCCATGCACTATCGCCGCTACCTGCTGCAGAACAATCTGCAAGAGAGGAAAATCGGGCACGGCCACGGCCATCCCGGCGCTGCACACAAGTACGAGCCGGGCACGCCGACAGCCGATGCTCAAACCCGCACTGCAAGCTGGGCAACGCGCCGCGTCAACGACGGCAAGGGATTCATGTTCATCTCCCACGTCGGCAACGTCTATCCAAGCGGATTCCTCCCCATTCATGCCGGCAACATCCGCCAGACGCCGCTGGCCGAAATCTATCGCGAGGCACCCATCTTCAAGTCACTGCGCGACACCAGCAAACTTGAAGGCAAATGCGGCGCATGCGAATACAAGGAGATCTGCGGCGGCTCGCGCGCCCGCGCCTACGCCGTCACCGGTGACCCGCTGGCACAGGAACCCTGCTGCATCTACCAGCCCAAAAACTGGGATCCCGAGTTGGAGCAGAAGGCTGAGGCCTTCAGAGAGCCCATCGACGCACGCTCACTCGTGTCGCTTTAAACCTAAATAGGAAGTTAAAACCTCGGGGATGAGTGCACCGTCGCTCATCCCCATTCCATTTGCGTGCGTCTTTCTTCAATGAATCGCCCGCGCTTCGCTGCATCCGCTGAACGACGCGCACATCGAAACGGCAGATCACTCCTCACACATAGGGAGGGGTTCGTAACAGCCGTCCAGAAGGCAATAATCGTCCGGGTAGTAGTATCCACATGTGCCGCCATCCCCACCATCTCCCCCACCACCACCGCCGCCACAGGCGCCTGTCCCAGGGGCTTCCCCGAGAAGCGCCGCAGTTCCCCTTCCCAGGTCAGGTGGAATGACGTTGCCATTCTCGCGGTGAGGAAGCCGCCCCAGTATCTCCGCAAGGCTCGAACCAGCGCTGACAAAGATACCGATAGAGGGAACTGCCGTAAGTCCCAATTTGACCACCTGCCTTCGATTCACGATAGTCATGCCGGCTTCCTTTCTTAATCGTCCGGATCGCTCGCGCCAGTCCTGAGATCTCCATTTGACCTTTGCGCCTTACTTACTTCGCGCTTGAAAAGAACGCCCAGTGAACATGCGGAATGGCCGAGTCGTGTGCCACAAGTTTGTAGTTCACCAGCTTCGATCCCTGAATCTCCGCAAAGAAAAGCGCGTCCTTGATTCGCAACAAGACAGTATGTCCATCGAAAACGTGAACGATCTCCGAGTCGTCCTCGGGGATGGCAATGGCAATCCGCCGCCCATCGGCTAGGTTGTAGAGCGTGAGAGTGCGTGTGGGGGGCGATTGCGCATTTGGCGCCGGCATGGGCTCGACCGAAGTAGCCGGAAGAGCCGACTTTGTTCCCTCCAACGCTAAGGTCAGGTATTCCGGTATCGGAGCGTTCGTATATGGGACCGACGGCGTGAGGAGGGAGGAGAGCGAAGTGACTAGCCAATCGCCGAAGAGCCGGTAGCGCAGACCGTCATGGTCGGTCGGCACAACCGATGGAACCGAAAGCCGCTTCCATTTGCCATCGCGTACTGTTTGTACGAATACGTTCGTGTTATCGTCCAGCCCCTTTTCGTTGTTCATAGCCGTTACCAGGTATCGACCGTTCGCCGCCTCCAACGTGACCCCTCGTCCGTCAGGGCAAGCTGAGGAGCCAAAGTCGGTAAAGCAATCCTTGGGATTGATTCGCGGGCCACTTCGGGGCTTTGAACCAAATCCGGGAGGCATTTCCCCGAGCACGATATCAGGGCCGCCAATTGAGTTCTCGACTAGTTTCCCCCCTTGGCTGGTCAATAAGCTAACCTCTCCGTGGCGCATATCGCCATCAAACCGAAGGCTCCTATATCCGTCCCAGTCGTCTGTCTTTAAAAAGGCTCTTATTCCAGGCTGCTTGCAAGCGCTGCGCAGCATTTTTTTCCCTACGGACACGTATCCCTTTTCATCGACTACGGGAGAAACTGACGTCAGCAGCCAAAGGTCGCACACGAGCCCACCCGGGCCCTCCATCTGGCCCCGGGTGATGGTATCGGCCATAAAACCTTCGGGGTCGAATTCAATAGTTTCAAAATCCTTGGGCTGATCCACGGGAACAATGACGACAGAGCGAGGATAGAGCCTCGGATACTCGACGAGGAGATAAAAGCCGGTTTCATGAATTGAGAAAACGCCGACAGGTGTCGTGTCAAAGTTCCCCAACCTATTCCGGGCCTCCAGCACCTTGACTTCTTCCGTTAGCTGGTGTTCCCGGGAGACCCGGTAGATCACCACCGCTTCCGAGGTCGCATATTCCTGTTCCAGATCTGCGGCAAGAAGATACAACAGTCTGCCAGAAGCCCCATCTTGATCCTCTTGAAGCGGTTGCGAAAACGCAGCGACAAATGCAATCGCGATCATTAAGGCTGCGAGGGCAATCTTTGCACCGTTTCTTCGCAACTCTCGAAGCATGGTTATCTTCCTTCTATTGTGGCATCGTGTGAGATTGTTGGCCGCATACGGAACTCGTATAGGACCAGTTGTATACCCAGGTACCCATTGTCGGATTGACAGATGCGAAAGCATTGTTATCTCCCGCGGGTCCTGCGTTGTATCCTGCTATCCCAAACCCGTTATTGTAAGCATTGTTACCTGCCCCCATCGGCGTGAAGTTACAGTAGGTTGAGCTAAATGGATTTGGGTAGTATGTGCTGAGTGCCACCTGGTTTTTAGCGGCGAGTGCCTGCGCCTGGCTAAGTTGGGCGGCCCAATAGCTTGCTCCGCTTGTTTGCATGTTGTTGGCAACCTGTACCCCATACATTAGATTCGTGGTCCAAGTCCAAAGAGAGTTATCGGTCACAAGCCCTGGATTCGCCCTCGGCGAGCCGTCAAGCTGCGACAAGCCAAACCCATCGGGCCCACCAAATACCGGTGTCCCAACCCATGTGCCAGTGGGGTCGAATTGCGCTGGCCCGTAAAACTGCACATTCCCTCCCCCTTTTGGATTTGCAGCAAGCGTCTCCCATGTCAAAGCGTGGCCGTACCACCACGGCGGATTGAGAGTGCCCAGAACTGAGGTGATGGAGTTCACCGTCGGGTTCTGCCCCCAAACATAGAATGCGAATCCATCGTAGTCCGCTCCATCGAGGGCAATGCCAAGCCAGCCGTTCCCTCCCTCCAAATACTGCCCAGGATCACCCGCGTTCAGCGACCAGTCGACGACCCACAAGGCGTTGCCGGCAAGGGTGGCTTGGTAGAGCCCGTAGCTTTGCCCGTTTCCGTACGAGTCTCCAGGCTGCGCAAAGTCAAGCTCCAGCGTATAGGTTGCAGTGTCACAGACGCTGGCAGGCCCAAAATATTTGAGCACAGGCATCTGGGGATTGTTTCCCGAGGAACTTGTGGCCGAGATGCAGTATTGGCCGCCCGGGGCGAGAAATCCCACGTTGGTACACCCCTGACCGCTGATTCGCGCCGAATTTCCCAGGACAGCGAGCAGGAGAACAACTACCAGAAAGCTGGAACGCACGCAAAAACGCTGCATGGGAAACACGGTGTTTAGCGGTTTCATCGCGGGTCAATCCCCTTTCGTCGCGAAGCAGGGTGAAAATTCATTCCGAGGTGCCATTGGGGTCGATGACCCGACTCAGGCCGAGAGATTTACTACGTCGCGCGGGAAGAAGGACCGGCGTCGCGCTTCCGCCTTCAGTGCCGTCAATCCCCCAGCCGACAACACCGCCGCCATAATCGCCGCTTCCTGCGCGCGAGACCGGATATATCGATCCCGCAGCGTGCTCCCCTGCCACGAAGCGCCAACATCTATATGCTTTTGCATCAGTTGCTGAATCTTTTCCTGGGTCGCCGTGGCCGCCTGAAGAGGATCTCCCACGTTTATTTGTTGCAATGCGCTAAGAACCGACACGCCCTCATCGTGTTCGGCATAGCGGGTGGCGAGGTACTGGGAGCGAAGATCGTAAGCGTCCGGGCCCGCAATCGTGGCATTCATCGGGTCACTTCCGTAAATCATGGCATCGATGGACACCGAGACCACATCCGCATCCAGAAAAGGAAAGTGGCCTGGAATTCGCAACGCCGCCGTTTTGGGATTGGAATTGTAGTCGGCTGCCGAGAGATTGAAAAATGGCGAAATGAGTCGTTCCGTCCCCGGCTCCATCTTCCGCTCACCCATCTTCGGCATGGAGTGCTTGTGGATATACATCGCGCTCATCGTGCGCTGGCGGGTCAGGCTCTGTTGAATCGTCCACAGCACGCAATATGCCTTCGCCGTGGCTGTTCCGTCGTGTCGGAGGAAGGCCATGAACTTCTTCGCTCGCGTGTAGAGTTCAGAATTGGCTATCTGCGGGTAGCCGCTTGTTACCCGAGACTCAAACTCGGCGTCGTCGTGCGCAATAAGCCGAACTCCTCCTGGGACGGCCCTTGGGAGCGCTGGAGAATCTTGGATGGCCTGAGAAAGGGAACTGAAGAGCAGTGAACGCCGCGACTGTACAGATAATGCCATAATGGCCCTCCGTCGAGCTGAAGGCTCCCTAAGATTGGGTGGAAATTGGGCCGAGTATGCGCCTGGGGGGGGGGCTAAGTCAAGAAATATTTCAATTGCTTCTTTAATTGAAGATTAAATTTAATAGCAGACTTTTTCATAGTTTCGATTCCTATCGTAGCCTTGCCACCGATTCAGACCCCACCGCGTAAACTCATCAACGCATGCCAATAAACGCGCCCCCTGCCATATCCAAAGGCCTGCTCCAGCGCGGATTTCTTCAATATTCACGCTACGTCCCGCGATTGTCGGCATCAACTAACTGAACCGAACTTACTCCGAAACCAGAAGGACTATCCAAGCCATGCCAAACGACTCCGCCCTGCGCCAGCACGTCGTCTATCTGCTCAACGGCAAGGGCGCTCACGCCGATTTTGAAGCAGCCATCAAGGACCTGCCGGTCGCCGCACGCGGGCAACGCCCCAAGGGCGCAGAGCACTCACCATGGGAAATTCTTGAGCACTTGAGAATCGCCCAGTCGGACATTCTGGAGTTCTCCGTCAATCCCGATCACGTCTCGCCCGACTGGCCCTCTGGCTATTGGCCAAAGTTCCAGGCTCCTGAAACCGATGCGGAGTGGGACCAGAGCGTCGAAGAGTTCCGCCGCGATCTGAAGCGCATGTGCGCACTTGTCAGCTCTGAAGACACGGACCTGTTTGCTAAGATTCCGCACGGCGACGGGCAAACCATCCTGCGCGAAGCTCTCCTCGTCGCCGACCACAACGCTTATCACATCGGCGAACTCGTTCTGCTGCGGCGCCTGCTGGGCGCGTGGAACTAAAACCTCAGTGCCGGTGCGGCAGCAGATCCACCTTGCCGCGGAACTTGCTGTACACAAACACCACGTAGCTGACAGCCATCGCCATTCCAATCATCCACCACACCAGCCCAACGGCGAGCGTGTGCGGGCCAGAGAGAGCGCGGCTTAATGTAATGTCGTTCGCTGTGCCTGTCGTCGCCGGCAGCAGCGTGGGATACAGTCCCCAGCACGCCCCGGCCAGCATGAAGAACAGGTACAGGCACGAACAGAGAAATGCCTTCACCGGTTGAATTTTCCGGTTCATCAGCCACACGCCCGCGAGCGACGCCACCACGCCCACCGGCACAACAAACGTCAACGGATAATTGAAGTAGTTGTTCAAACTCTCAGGGCGCACGACAATCGTCGCCACCAGGCTGGCGATCGTAAGCCCGGCCAGCACCAGCCAAAGCGGCGTAACGATGTTCTTCGCGCGCTTGCCCAGTTCGCCCGATGTTTTGATCACGAGCCAGAGCGCCCCATGCATGGTAAGCGCCACCAGCGCCACCAACCCGCCAATCACCGTGTACCAATCCAGAATTCCCGGATGCACCCCCGGCCGCCAGTTGGTCCACAAGGGCAAAAAGAAGTAGCCGTCGGCCTGCAACGGCACGCCCCGCAGCACGTTCGCCAGCGCCGCGCCAAAGAAGATCGTCAACAGCGCACTCGACAAGCCAAACAATCCGTCAAGCAGTGCGCGCCACACTCCCACTTCAATGTGATTCCTCAACTCCAGGCTCACGCCGCGCACAATCAGCAGCCAAAGCACGATCATCAGCGGCAAATAGAATCCACTGAACGCTGACGCGTACAGCAGCGGAAATGCAAAGTAAAGCGTGCCTCCGCCGGCCAGCAGCCAGACCTCGTTGCCGTCCCACACCGGCCCGATCGACCCCAGGGTGGCTTTGCGCTCGGCCTCGGTGCGCACCAGAAACAGGTGCAGCACGCCCACGCCCAAATCGAAGCCGTCGAGTACAACATAGCCCACAATCATTACGGCAACTAGCCAGAACCAGATCAAACCCATCATTGCCAGGCTCCCTTATCTTCCGCCCTGTTCATTCTTGTTTCGTGCGCTGCTCGGTCACTCAAACTCAATCGGCGTGCACTGCTTCCGCGACACGAGGCTCCGGCCCATGATCGATCTCGCGATAGATGAGCACCGTAAACAGCAAGCCCAGCAGCGTGTAAAGCCCCATAAAGCCAAGCAGCGTAAACAGCCCGTTTGAAGCTGACACCGTACTCGAGTAGCCCTCGCTGGTGCGCATCAATCCGTAGATCAGCCACGGCTGCCGGCCCAACTCTGCCGTCATCCATCCAGCCGTGTTGGCAATGTAGGGCAGCGGAAAACTCAACAGCAGCGCCCACAGAACCCAGCGCGCCTTGAACAGCCATCCACGCCACAGCAGAAATGCCGACGTCATCATCAGCAGCACGAACCATGTCCCCAGCCCCGCCATGATGTGATACGCGTAGAAGAGCAGCGGCAGCGCAGTCGGCCACTGGTCGTGCGGAATCTGGTCGAGCCCCTTCACTTCCGCCTTGGTGGTGCCGTAGATCAGAAAACTCAGCAGGTTGTTCACGACGATCGGGTTGTCAATCTCGCCCGTCTCCTCGTTCGGCTGGCCAATCAACACCATCCCCGCGCCGTTCTCCGTCTTGAAAAGCCCTTCCATGGCAGCGATGGCCGCCGGCTGGTTGCGCGCCACGTACTTGCCGTGCAGATCGCCTGTAGGAAAGATGATGGCGATCGAAGCAATCACGCCCGCAATCACGCCCACCTTCAGAAAAATGTGCGCGTAGTTCCGGTTGCGCCCTTCCAGCAGATAAAACGCTCCCACCGCCGCCATCACGAAAGAGCCCGTGATCACAGCGCCTGTCATGTTGTGCATGTACTGCAACAACCCCCACGGATTCGTCAGCAGCTGCCAGAAGCTCAGCACTTCAAATTGCCCATTCGGCAAGCGGTCGAACGCAACCGGATGCTGCATCCATGCGTCCGTCACGATGATGAAAAATCCCGAGATCCACGACCCCAGAAACACCATCACCGACGAAAACCAGTGCATGCGCTTCGAGATTCGTCCTTCTCCATAAAGGAACAGGCCCAGAAACGCCGACTCCAGAAAGAAGCTGAAGACGCCCTCCATCGCCAGAGGCTGTCCAATCACTCCGCCCGAAAGCTGCGAGAACCGCGCCCAGTTGGTGCCGAACTCAAACTCCATGGGGATGCCCGTCACCACGCCCATCACAAAGTTGATGGCGAAAATGCGTCCCCAGAAGCGGGCTGCCCGGTCCCATTCCTCGCTGCCCGTCTTCAGCGCAACTGACTTGATGACGACAATCAACAGCGCCAGGCCCATCGTGAGCTGGGGAAACAGATAGTGGAAAGTGATGGTGAAGCCAAAATGCAACCGGTGAATCAACTCACTGTCCATGCAGTGTCTCCTTCAGGGCTTGTGCACGGTTTTAGGCCGCGCGCGCGAAAACAACCATGGCGACTCGGCACTTTGTTCGCGTGGAAATGTCGGGGCGCAGGGAACTCGGACTCTCGTCCGCCTTGAAACAGCCTAAAGGCTTAAGGTCGCCCGTCAGTGTGATTTAAATCACATGCAACGGAGGGTCTTCGCCTTGATTCTATTCCTGTGAGCAGGCTTTCCCGGTCCGGTTGCAAGTTTCCCCAAATCCGCCCGTGCGATAACCCGGAAATTGCTGTAATCATGGGATGAGGTCAACGATGCGGATTGCGATTATTGGCGGCGGCATAGCAGGCCTGGCGGCTGCCTACGAGCTTGAAAAGGCACGTGCCGCTGGCGCACCCGTTGAGTACACCCTGTTTGAAGCGCGCCCCCGGTTGGGCGGTTCGCTGGCCTCTGAAGTTGTGGATGGAGCCGTCATTGAACGCGGACCTGACTCCTTTCTTACTGAGAAACCCGCCGCGGCCGAACTTTGCCGCGAGTTGGGCCTGGGCGCTGAGCTGCTGCCCTCGAACGACGCCGCCCGCAAGACCTACATCCTGGTGCGCAACCGCCTCGTACCGCTGCCGGACGGCCTCATGTTCCTGGTGCCCACCAAGCTGGTGCCCACGGCGCTCACGCGGCTCTTCAGCATTCGAACCAAAATCCGCATGGCGCTTGAACTGCTCCATCCGCCGCGCCCCACCGGCCTCCCTGACGAATCCGTGGCCTCGCTCGTCGAGCGTCACTTTGGCGCGGAAGCCGTCGACCGGCTCGCCGATCCGCTTCTCTCCGGCATCTACGGAGGCGACTCCGCTGAGCTCAGCGCACGCACCGTGCTGCCGCGCCTGGTCGAGATGGAAACCAAATACGGCTCGCTCACGCGCGGCATGCTTGCGGCACACAACCAGATGCGCGCCAAAGCCGGACAACAGAAAAATGCCTCCGCCGGCAAGCCCGCGCCGCGACCGATCTTTACTGCGCTGCGCGGAGGCATGCAGCAATTGGTGGACGCTCTCACCGCACGCCTCAATCCCTCATCCATCCGCGCAAACACACCTGTAAGCGCCATCGCAAAAACCGGCAACGGCTGGAACATTCAAGCTGCCGGAACCAACGAGAACTACGACGCCGTCATCGCCGCCTCACCAGCATGGGCCGTGGGCGCGTTGCTGGCCCGAGTTGACTCCGTGCTTGCCGAGGATCTCAGCGCCATTCCGTACTCTTCCTCCATCACCATCAACCTCGTCTATGACGAAAGCAAGCTTGGCTCTCTGCCTGACGGATTCGGCTTTCTCGTTCCCGCAAGCGAAGGCCGCGCCATGCTGGCCTGCACCTTTGTTCATCGCAAGTTTCTGGGCCGCACTCCGCCGGGCAAAGCCGTCTTTCGCGCCTTCCTTGGCGGCATCCGCAACGAGGCCCTGCTCACCGAGCCCGACGAAAAACTGCTCACCATCGTCCGCCGCGAGTTGAGCGAGATTCTCGGCGAGAAGACGATCAGCCTCGCTGTAGAGCCCGAACACGCTGAAGTCTCCCGCTGGCGCCGCGCCATGGCGCAGTACGCTGTGGGCCACCGGGAGCGCATTGCACGCATCAACGCCCGCGTCGCCGCACTCCCCGGACTTCGCCTCGCCGGCAATGCCTACGACGGCATCGGCATTCCCGACTGCATCCGCCTCGGCCGTCAGGCGGCAAAGGACCTGGCCGCACTTTCAGCGACTCAGCCAGCTCCAATTTCCTAAGCTTCCGCAGCCAGACAAAAATAATCCAACACAAGTGTCGATTGAGGCATTCCCCATTCGTCATCAGAGTGAGGCGCTAGAGCGGTTCCAGGAGCGGCGTACCCAGGCAGCAACACATTCAAGTCGACCCGACAACAAGGAGGGGCGACCTCGAACAAATATCGACAGCGGTATATCTATCCTGGAACTGCTCTCAGACGCCTACAATCCATCACGGAGGTTCTTCAATGCAATATCTCTTGGCGCTTCATGTGGACGAGTCCGGTTGGGACAGCATGACACCCGAACAGCAAAAGCAGGGAACCGCAGCCTATATGGCTTATAGTGAGGCGCTCAAAGCTGCGGGCGCACTGGTCGGCTCAAACCGGCTGAAGCCATCTTCCACTGCCACAACCATGCGCACCACAAACGGAAAGATCCAGGTCCTCGACGGTCCTTTTGCCGATTCCAAGGAGCAGTTGGCCGGCTACTTCCTGATCGACGTTTCCGATCTTGATGCTGCTATGTCCTGGGCCGGCAAATGCCCTGCAGTTCAGCATGGCATAGTCGAAGTGCGGGCAGTTTGGTCCATGTGAACTGGGATTGCAAAGTCCAGGGATGTTACAACAGGCGCGGTGAGCATCTGCGATGGGTGATCAGATGGTGCAGGAACAGGCACACAATATCGCAGAGTCGATTGCTCGCAGCAGTCGCGCCAAGCTTGTAGCATTCCTGGCGTCCCGTTCAGGCGATCTCGCCGCCGCTGAAGACGCTCTCTCCGATGCTTTCACCACGGCACTCGCTGTCTGGCCCACAGAGGGCGCACCCGCAAATCCTGAAGGCTGGCTGTTGACCGTGGCCCGCCGCAAGCTCATCGATAATCTCCGTCGCGATCGCGAAGTCCCAAGCAGCGACGAGTTGGAAGAGATCTCCGACTCCGCAGTGAGCGACACCTCCGCCGACGAGAACAACCTGCCGGATCGCCGTCTCTCGCTCCTCTTCGCATGCGCGCACCCGGCGATCGATCCCGCTATTCGTGCCCCCTTGATGCTGCAAGTCGTGCTTGGCCTTGAAGCAGCACAGATCGCCTCCGCCTTCCTCGTGTCGCCGGCAGCGATGGCGCAGCGCCTGGTCCGGGCAAAGGGAAAGATTCGCGATGCGCGCATTCCTTTCCGTGTTCCCGATCGTAGCGAGCTTCCCGAACGGCTCGACGCCGTTCTCGATTCGGTCTACGCATGCTACTCAGAAGGTTGGGCCGAAGCGGCCGGCACCGACATGGCACGACGCGAACTGGCCGGAGAAGCGATCTTCCTCGGTCGGCTCCTGGTCGAACTCCTTCCCGCGGAGCCGGAGACCTGGGGCCTGCTCGCACTCATGCTGTACGCCGAGGCGCGTCGCCGGGCCCGCCGCCGAGCCGATGGAGAATTCGTCCCGTTTTCACAGCAGGACTGCTCCCTTTGGGATCAGACCATGATCGGCGAGGCCGATGCAGCCCTCCGGCAGGCCAGCAGCATCCGGCTGATCGGCCGTTTCCAGCTGGAAGCCGCCATTCAGTCGGCCCATATCGAGGGCGCGCAAGCCCGCTCAGTCCCCTGGACCTCGATCGTCAGCCTCTACGACGCGTTGGTTCAGTTAACCGGCTCGCCCGTTGCACTCATTAACCGCGCACTCGCACTCGCAGAGGTGCAAGGGCCTCAGGCAGCTCTCAAATCCCTCGACGAAATAAGCTCCGACCCGCGTCTCAACTCGTATCAACCTTACTGGGCGGTCCGGGCCAACCTTCTCGCACGCACGGGCCGCAACAACGAAGCGCGCCATGCCTACGATCTTGCCTCTGGCCTTGAATTCGATCCCGCTGTCAGAAGATACCTTGAGCAGCTTCGCGAAAACCTGCCTCGCTAACCTGCCATTCACCGCGCCACAATCGGCAAAATCAGCGCGCTCGGATGTGCAGCGTCGTGCAGCACCGTATTGGTCGCCTTCACAAACTCCGCGCTCACCGCGTCGTTCTTGCCCGTGTTCAGGTTCCGGTCGAAGCGCGGAAAATTACTGCTGCTCACTTCCACGCGAATCCGGTGGCCTTTCAGGAACACGTTGCTCGTGGACCACAGGTCGATCTTGTACTCGTAAACTTTGCCCGGCTCAATCGGCGTTCCTTCCACTCGGCTCTCGCGGTATTTCGCCCGCAAAATCCCTTCCGTCAAATTGATCGCCGTGCCATCGGGAGCCACGTCCACCAGCTTGCCCGTAAAATCCGTATCCACCGCCGAGGACTTCGCAAACAAGTCGAGCGTCACCTCTCCCGTCACTTCTGTATCCGCATCGAGCGGCGGCGTGGAGTAGACAAGCACATCTTGCCGGCCCTCCACCTGCCTCTGATCCTGTGGTCCCGGGCTCAAATGAGGTACATCGCAGCAGAGCGGCCCACCAGTGGTTGGCACCGGCTTGGCCGGATCGTAGACGTAGCTGTCAGCGGCTGCTTTAGCTGCTTCGGCTGTACTCAACAACCCATCACCCGCTGCGCTGTTCGCCTTGCCGTCCGACTCCAGAAAGTACCGCGTCGACTGCGCCCGTTCCAGCGGCCACACAGCCTCGTCGCGCCACTTGTTCTCGCCCATCACAAAAATCTTCACCGTCTTGCCATTCGCGAACTTGTTCTGCTTGCCCTTGAACAGGTAGTCGTACCAGTCCAGCATGATGGTGTTCTCGTCAAATGGCGCATCCGGACCGAAATCGACGGCGCCCACCTTGCGCGTCCAACCGGAATGTCCGCCAATCGCAACCACGAGCTGAGTCTTTGTTCGCGCATCTTCCGATCCGCCATGTGCGCGGATACCCTCGTAGTTGCGAATGGAACCGCCCTGGAAAATGTCGTACCATGCTGCAACCACCAGCGCCGGCACCTGGATGTTCGCGTAGTTCTCCTCAATCGACCACTGCTTCCAGTAGCCGTCGTATGCGGGATGCGCGAGCCAATCAAGAAAGTACGGCGCGAGCTTGCCGGTAATCTCGGAGCCCCCCACCTGTTTCAAATTGAACAGCGGATACTGGCTCAGCGGCAGCACGCTGCTGCCCACCATCGCATTGGTCGCATTCCTGATCGTGCGATTCGCCGTGTCCTGCGCCAGCCCCGAGGTCCACGATTCATTGAACCACTGCTCGAATGCGCCTCCCTGATAGGTCCAGTTTTCGTGATAATTCGACGCCGTCACCACCGGGCAAATTCCCGCCAGATGCGGCGGATGGCCAATCGCTGCCAGCATCTGCGTGGCCCCCACATACGAGCCGCTGAACATGCCCACCTTGCCGTTGGAGTGCGGCAGCGCCGCAGCCCACTCCACCGTGTCGTAGCCATCTTCGATCTCGTGCTTGAAGGGGTACCACTCTCCCTCTGACGTGTACCGGCCGCGCACATCCTGGATCACGACCATGTAACCGCGCAGCGCGCCCAGGCGTCCAACCTCTGCACCGCCGCTCTTGTCGTAGGGCGTTCGCGTCAGCAGCACCGGAACAAGCTGGTTGCTGATCGGCCGGTAGATGTCCGCATAGAGCGTCACGCCGTCGCGCGTCTTCATGGCAACGTTGCGCTCCACAATCACGTCAGAAGTCTGGTTAAAGGCAGCCGTGCCCGGCAGAACCACGGCGGCAAAGGCAATAAGGCAGAGCGTTTTCTTGAGCATGGAGTTCTTGTCCCCTCGGTTTTTGGGCCGCCCCAATTATAGGTTCCGTCTGTAGGGTCCATGCGAGGTCGCAAGCTAACCCCAGGCCCGAATCACCGTATACTCTTCCCAGCACATGGCAACGCAACTCGACATCATTTTGGCTTCGACCCGGAAGACAGTGGAATCGGCCAAGGCCCTTGTTCCCGTCGCCGAGCTGGAGCAGCGCGCCGCGGCGCACCGGCCTCGCGGCTGGGCTCGAGCGCTGCGCCGTCAGGCTCAAGCCTCGCTGGCGGTCATCGCCGAAATCAAGAAGGCTTCTCCCTCCAAGGGACTCATTCGCGCCGACTTCGACCCGGCCTGGCTCGCCTCGCGCTACCGGGCCGGCGGGGCTGCCGCGCTTTCCGTGCTTACAGACGAGCCCTACTTTCAAGGCAGTCTGCGCAATCTCGAAATTGCCTCAGCCGCCGGACCCTTGCCCTGCCTGCGCAAGGACTTCATGGTCGACGAGTACCAGATCGTCGAAGCCCGCGCCCACCGCGCAGACGCAATCCTGCTCATCGCCGCCGCGCTTACCGACGCTGAGCTTAAGCGGTTTTCCCAGGCCGCCCGCGCCCTCGAACTCGATGTGCTGGTCGAGGTGCACACCGCGGACGAACTCACCCGGATACTCGATACACTGGGCGAAACCGGTGCCGACGCCATCGGCGTCAACAACCGCGACCTTCGAACCTTCAAGGTGTCGCTCGAAACATCGCTTTCGCTGGTCGAGCGAATTCCAGCCAGCGTGATCCGCGTAACCGAGAGCGGCATCTTCACTTCAGCAGATATTGTCCGCATGCGCTCAGCCGGCTTTGACGCCTTCCTGATCGGCGAGAGCCTCATGCGCCAACCCGATCCCGGAAAAGCGCTCACCGACCTGCTCGCCGGAGCCACGGCCGCGCAATGAGTCTCTGGATAAAAATCTGCGCGAATACTTCTCTTGAAGACGCATCGCTCGCGGTCGATGCCGGTGCCGATGCAGTGGGTTTTGTTTTTGCGCCCAGCCCACGCCGCGTCACGCCAGAGCAGGTTGCAGCCATCGTTCCCCACCTGCCTGCGCACACTGAAAAGATCGGCGTCTTCGTCGACGCACCATTTGAAGAGATTGCATCCGTGATCGATCCTGCGGGCCTGACTGGCGTGCAGCTCCACTTCAACGCCGCACCCGATCTGCCGGAGCGGCTGTGTGAACGGTTCGGGCCGGGGTTGCGCATCTTCCGCGTCGTACACTTCGATGCTGCGGATACAAATGCGGCGGCGACACTGACAGGCGATCCCTATGTCGATGGCGTGCTCGTCGACTCACGCACGGCAACAGCCGTAGGCGGCACTGGCGTCTCCTTCGACTGGATAGCCGCCTCCAAAACCCTCTTCAGTCAGGAGAAACTGCGGCAGGTTCGATTGATCGCCGCCGGCGGCCTGACCCCTGAAAACGTGGCTGAGGCCATCCGCACCATGCGACCCTGGGGAGTCGACGTAGTCTCCGGCGTCGAAGCCGCCCCCTGCCGCAAAGACCCGGCCAAAGTCCGCGCCTTTGTAGCCAACGCCCGCGCTGCATTTCTTCCCTGACGCGTCTTCCCTGGAGCGCCGATTCCAGAGCACGGTCAAGCAGATGCGACCCAATCGGAGCCACGCGAAAACGCCCTGTCGAGCCCGTCGGCCGGCCGGATGTAACCTTTCCCCATGCCGGCGCGTAAAAGCTATACGGGATGCACGATACTCTTCCGCCCATGCCATCCCTGAAGTCGAAGAACATTCCACAGCTGCATGCTGAGAGGTCGAAATGGACACCTTCCTTCCCCCCATCGAAAAACCGCAGGGTCTGATCAAGAAACTGATATTTGCGTTTGCGCGCAGGCAATTTGGCAAAGTGCCAACGCCGTTCACCGTCGTCTACGCGCGATTGCCCGTCGCGTTCGGTTCATTCGTCGGCAAGATCAGCCAGCTGGACAAGAAGTTGGAGCTGCCGCAGGAAACTGCCTATCTCATCCGCGAGCGAGTGGCACGTCTCAACGTCTGTCTGTTCTGCATTGATATCGGCAGATACTTCGTCATCAAGGCACAGATGAATGAAGCCAAATTCGATGCGCTCGACGAATATTCGACCAGCCCGCTCTTCACTGACGGCGAGCGGGCGGCACTTGATTACGTTACCGAGCTCACAAGAGATAAGAAGGTGAATCCGGCGACATTCGCCCGGCTCGCCCAGTACTACTCCGAGCGCGCAATCTGCGAGATCGGCTGGCTCGTTGCCAGCGAGCACTTCTACAACATGACCAACATCGGCCTGAATATTCATTCCGACATGCTCTGCGATATCAGCAGGAAGAAGACGTAGGCTTGCAATTCGCCGTCCGTGCGATCATTTGCTGTCTACGGTACTAATCCTGGGCCCGCACCGCGCATGTATGCAAAATATTGTATACTTGAATCGTGGGCAAGAGCGCCAAACCAATCGAGTTTTGTGGTGGCGCCCTTACCGACCTTTGTCGCTTTCCTGCCCCAGCTCGGCGAGAAGCAGGCTACCAGCTTTATCAGGTTCAGGAAGGACTGGACCCGGATGACTGGAAACCGATGAACACAGTTGGTCCCGGCGTGCGGGAGATCCGGATTCGTGAGAAAGATGGTGCCTTCCGCGTAATTTATATCGCCAAGTTTGAAGAAGCGGTTTATGTTCTGCACTGCTTTCAGAAGAAGTCGCAGAAGACGAGTTCTGATGATGTGGTTCTCGCCTCAAGGCGATACAAGGATCTGATCAGGGAGTTGAATCGATGAAAAGCAAACGTTATGCCAGCGTATGGGATGCCATCGAAAAGTCTCCGGCGCAGGCCGAGAACCTGAAGCTGCGGTCAGCACTGATGATGGCTCTCAAACGCCATATCGAGCGCGAGGGATTGAGTCAGACTGAGGCCGCGAAAGTCTTCGGCGTGACCCAACCACGTATCTCCAACCTGATGCGGGGCAAGATCAATCTTTTCGGTATTGACATGCTCGTGAACATGCTCGCCGCAGCCGGTCTTCGTGTCACGTTGCAGGTGAAGAAGGCCGCGTAACCGCCCCTGCGCGCATCTCCTAGTACACTGGAAAGTTCCCCGTTCTCGGCCAAACCAGCAGGAGGTCCCTACAAATGGCATCAGTCATTCTTCCCTCGATTCCCTCCGAGTCGCGCCCCGGCCGCTTCGGCATCTATGGCGGCCGCTACGTGCCTGAAACCCTCATGGCCGCCCTCGTCGAACTGGAGCGGGAGTACAACGCCGCCAAGGCCGACCCCGCGTTTCAGGCCGAACTCACGTCTCTGCTCACCGATTTTGCCGGACGCCCAACGCCGCTCTACTTTTGCAAGCGGCTGACCGAGCAACTGGGCGGCGCAAAGATTTATCTCAAGCGCGAAGACCTGCTCCACACCGGCGCGCACAAAATCAACAACTCCCTCGGCCAGGGTCTGCTGGCAAAGCGCATGGGCAAAAAGCGCATCATCGCCGAAACCGGCGCCGGCCAGCACGGCGTGGCCACGGCCACCGTCTGCGCCCTGCTTGGCCTTGAGTGCGTCATCTACATGGGCGAAGTGGATATGGCCCGCCAGGAGCTGAACGTGCTGCGCATGCGGCTGCTCGGCGCTGAAGTTCGCGGCGTTAGCTCCGGTTCAAAGACCCTCAAAGACGCCATCAGCGAAGCCATGCGCGACTGGGTCACCAACGTCCGCACTACCTACTACGTACTTGGCAGCGCACTCGGCGCACATCCTTATCCCACCATGGTGCGCGATTTCCACCGCATCATTAGCATTGAGATGAAGCGCCAGATTCTTGAGAAGGAAGGCCGCCTGCCGACCGCCGTCATTGCCTGCGTCGGCGGCGGATCAAATGCAATCGGTGCGTTTTACGAGTTCATCCCTGACCGCCAGGTGCGCCTCATCGGCGTTGAAGCCGGTGGCCGCGGATCCGCTCTCGGTGAGCACGCCGCGCGTTTCCAGGGCGGCGCTCCCGGTGTCTTGCAGGGAACCTTCTCCTATGTTCTGCAGGATGAGAACGGCCAGATCGCGCTCACGCACTCGGTTTCGGCTGGACTCGATTACGCCTCCATCGGGCCCGAGCATGCTGCCCTTCACGATTCCGGCCGCGCCGAGTACGTTTCCCAGGACGACGCAGCCGCCCTCGATGCGGTTGTCCGTCTCTCCCGCACCGAAGGCATTCTGCCCGCTCTTGAAAGCGCGCACGCCGTGGCCGAGGCCCTGCGCCTGGCTCCCACAATGCCCGCCCATGAAATACTGGTGGTGAACCTCTCCGGACGCGGCGACAAGGACATGGGGATCATCGCGCGCGAGTTGAACATCCAGGGAGCGTAGGCGTAAAGTCCGATGGCGATTCGTTTCAATCACAAACCGGGATTGGTGGTCTACCTGACCGCGGGCGATCCCTCGCTTGACGCCACGCGCGCCATCGTTCTGGCCGCCATCGATGCCGGCGCCGATGTGATTGAACTGGGCGTGCCTTTCAGCGACCCGCTCGCCGACGGCCCCGTCATCCAGCGCGCCATGGAGCGGGCCGTTTCCCGCGGGGTGCGCCTCGCCGATGTGTTGCAACTGGCCAAAGAAATTCGTGCCGAGCGCCCGGCAGCCGGGCTTGTCATCTTTAGCTATCTCAATCCAATCCTCCGCTATGGCCTCACCCGCTTTGCCGACGATGCCGCCGCGGCTGGGGTCGACGGCGTTCTGACCACCGACATGATTGTCGAGGAAGCCGGCGATTACCTGGCCGAGCTTGCCCGCGTTGGTCTTGCCCCCATCTTCCTCGCGGCGCCCACCAGCCCAGACGATCGGCTTGAGGCCATTGCCACTCATTCCAAAGGTTTTGTTTACGCCATATCGCGCACCGGAATCACCGGCAAGCAGCAGACACTCACCTCCGATGCAGCGGCGCTCGTTGCCCGCATCAGGCGATGGACCAAGCTGCCGGTGGCCGTAGGTTTTGGCATCTCCAACGCCGAACATGTCGCCCAGGTGGCGGAGTTCGCGGATGCCGCGGTGGTCGGCAGCGCCATTGTCGAGCTCATTGAACGCTCGACGCCGGAAAGTGCGCCTGGCGCGGTGGCCCGATTTATCAGGGGCCTGCAGCTGTCCCAGGCAGCTCTGGCCCGGTAAAAAAGCTATCAGCCTTCAGTCCTGTGCGCTTAGCTTTCCGTCTTCCCACTGCCTTTCGCATTGGCAAACGGAGATGTGAAAGACGAAGGCCAACGGCTGAACGCCAACTCGATTCCTGAATGAGTCGCCGCGCCCAGGCCGGAGACGCACCACGAGGATGAAATGACGCTGGAAGAACTGCGAAAACGAATCGATGAACTGGACCGCCAGTTGGTGGACCTGCTCAATGAGCGCGCCCGCGCAGCAAAGATGGTGGGGCACCTCAAGGCAGCCACATCGCTGCCGGTCTATGAGCCGGCCCGCGAAAAGGTGGTCTACACCAACGTGCGCGCCGCCAACAAGGGGCCGCTGCCCGACATCGAGTTGACGCATATCTACGAGCGCATCATCGACGTGATGCGATGCTTGCAAAGCGACGAGTTGGCGTCAGAAAGAAACGCCCAGGCCACCGGCCCAGGCAATGCCGCGGACGCAAAGACGTCCGAGACAGGGAACAAGCAATGATCGTAGCCATGCAGGAGAAAGCCACCGAAGAGCAGATTGATGTCGTCATCAGTGCCATGGTGGATTCCGGAGTGAACGTTCACCGAACTACCGGCGCCTACCAGACCATTCTGGCCGGGGTAGGCCCCACAGCCCAGGTCGACATTCGCAAATTTGAGTTATTGCCGGGCGTCCTTTACGTCCACCGCATTACAGCACCCTACAAGCTGGCCGGCCGCGCCTTCCGTCCTGAAGGCACCCAGGTTGAATTTCGCAACGGCGTCAAGGTCGGCGGCAACCAGATCCACGTCATGGCCGGGCCGTGCTCCATTGAAACCCGCGAGCAGATGTTTGAAACCGCTGCGCGCGTCAAGGCCGCGGGCGGCAGTTTTCTGCGCGGAGGCGCCTTCAAGCCGCGCAGCTCGCCCTACGCCTTCCAGGGCCTGGGCATTCCCGGCCTCGAGCTCATGCGTGAATCTGCCGACGCGCATGGCCTGCTCACCGTAAGCGAAGTCATGGAGATCGCACAGATCGAGCCCATGCTGCCCTTCGTCGATTGCTTCCAGGTGGGCGCACGCAACATGCAGAACTTCAATCTGCTGCGCGAGCTCGGCCAGGTGCGCAAGCCGGTGCTGCTCAAGCGCGGCATCGCCGCCACCATCGAAGAACTCTTGCTGTCGAGCGAGTACATCATGTCCGGCGGCAACTACGACGTCATCCTCTGCGAGCGCGGCATCCGCACCTACGAAACCTCCACGCGCAACACCATGGATATCTCGGCGATTCCCGTGCTGCAGAAGCTCTCACATTCGCCGGTCGTCGCCGATCCTTCGCACGGCACGGGCCGACGCGACATGGTGGCGCCCATGGCCAAGGCCGCCGTTGCTGCGGGGGCCGACGCCATCCTAATGGAAGTCCATCCCAACGCAGACAAAGCCGCCTCTGACGCCGCTCAAACGCTCTACCTCGAACAATTCGAGAAGCTGATGAGCGAACTCAAGGTGATTGCCACGGCAGTGGGGAGAACGTTGTAAAGAGGGCCGGTTCCGCGGCGTTTGCGTGGCTTGAGCAGTTAGATTGTCCACCCACAGTTCTAACTCTGCTAAGCCGCGCGAACACATCCCGTTTCTCGTCCTCAGGAGGTCGTAAGTGAATATTAACTATGTGCGCCATATTCCCTTCTTATTCATGCCCCTCTTTATTGGCGGTTACCAGTGCGTCATGGGACACAATTACTCTGTAGCCGCGCAGCATGAAGCGACGACGGTTGGCAACATCGTGCGAGTTCACACTTCGGCAAAGGGAACCGCCTACTTTTATGAGTTCTCAGTAAATGGCGTGAAGATGGACGATCACAGCGACGTCTGCCGCACTCCACTGGCGCCCGGCGCATGCAACAACCACGGGCCCGTTCTGGTGTATTACTCATACCAGCCCTACTCGAACTCCCGTCTTGAAGACTTCGCGACAGCCAGCACCCACGCCTATCACATCGGCATACCCACGATCGCGATTAGCTTGCCTCTTTACGCGCTGGCTCTGGCAGTCATCGCCATTGTGAGCCGCAAGAGCAAGGGCGAAGATGATTCCGATCCCGAAGAGCAAGAGGGAAGAAGCAAGAGCGACGCTCTTCCCGACGAGATTCATATTGCTCCCGGCGAATAAGCGCGGTCGCTTGTCGAATCTCCTTCCGCTAAACCGGCTCGAATCTGTGTACAGTAATCTGAATAGACAGAATGATCTCCCGCATCTCCATCCTCGGCACCGGCTTGCTCGGCACATCCGTCGGCCTCGCGCTGCGCGCGTCGGGATTTCGTGGCGAAATCGTTGGTTGGAATCGTAGCCAGGATCATGCCGAGCTCGCCAGACAGATGGGGGCCATCGATTCCGTCGCAACCGACGCCCTCGAAGCCGCCCGCGCCAGCCAGGTAGTTCTGCTCTCCGTCCCCATCTACGCCACGCTCGACTTCATGGAAAAGCTGGCCCCCATCCTTGGCTCGGAGCACCTGGTCACCGACGTAGGCAGCACCAAGCGCATCATCACCGAAGCCGGCACTCGACTCTTCAATACGCCCGAGCGCGCGACGTTTCTTCCCGGTCATCCCATGGCGGGCAAGGAGCGCGGCGGCGCCTCCCTGGGCGACGCCAATCTCTTCCGCGGAGCCGTCTGGCTGTTCACGGACGATCGGTCTGCGCAGCGCTCGCCGCATTCGACCGAACTCGTTAAAAGCTGGCGAGAACTGGTCGTCTCCATGGGCTCCAAGATCCTCGATCTCGACGCTGTGCGTCACGACGAACTGGTTGCCTGGGTCAGCCACCTGCCGCAGTTCCTGGCCACGGCGCTCAGCGCACTGCTTGAAGACAAGGTCGGCGACGCGCCCGAGTTGAAGGATGTAGGAGGCCGCGCCCTGCGCGAGATGACGCGTCTCGGCGCAAGCCCCTTCTCCATGTGGCGCGATATTGCCTACACCAACACCGAGCCCGTTGAGGCCGCGCTCGCCGCGCTCGAGCAGCGCATTGCCCATCTGCGCGAAAACCTGCGCACGCCCCAGCTTCGCGACGAGTTTGAGCAGGCCAACCGCTTCCGCCGCGAATAGCACAATTCCAATCCCGGCAGGCCAACCATGCCCACTGATCAGGATCTCTATAACGAACTGGCCTTCTACACCCTGGCGCACGGTGATCCAGCCTTCATCCACCAGAATGTCGTCGATGCCTTCGCCGCGCAGCATGCCGACGCGTCCACAAAGCCAATCACCATCGTCTTCGCCCTGATTGGCTTGTACCTTCATGTTGAGAAAGGCTTCACGGGCAAACAAGTGCAACGGGCGCACATGCAGCTCGCCAGGCACCGCAGGCAATGGACCATGCCTGCTTTGCCGCAAAACCGTGGCGCAATTCGCATTCAGGATGTTTTAGCTGCCGCTCCAGGCCCCGACCGGGACACGATGATCCACTGCTGGTGCGAGTCCGCGTGGCATTCATGGAGCGCAAGCCGCCAGCAAATCGTCGACCTGGCCAAGACCGAGCTCGGCGTGGACTAGAACGACGATGAACCGGTCGGCATTCAACAAACCTTCCGACGGCTTATGCTACCGTAAACGAGGTCGATCGTGAGCGCTCAATTCCGCCGCGAATCACCCAATTCTTTGGAGAGACAACATGAAAAAGGCACTCGTATTTATCACTTCGATGGCGGCGCTCGCGCTCGCCTGCGGTTTGCCGGCTTTAGCGCAGACCGGTTTCGACGTAACCAAAACCATGCACATCGGCGGCGAAGGCGCGTGGGACTATCTCACCGTCGACTCCGCTTCGCATCGGCTGTTTGTTACGCGCAGCACACACACCATGGTTATCGACGCCGTCACCGGCAAGACCCTCGGCGACATCCCCGGCCAGAAGCGCTCCCACGGCACGGCCATCGTCCCGTCTGTCGGGCGCGGCTTTATTACCGACGGCGGTGGCGACGGCGCAATCGTTGTCTTCGACCTCAAGACCTATGCCACCCTCGGCACGCTGGCCACCATGCCGGACTCCGACGGCATCATCTACGATCCGGCGGCCAACCTGGTTCTCGCCGTCTCCGGCGACAAGGGCATGCTCATGACCTTCAAGCCCGACATCGACCCGGTCAACGGCAAGATCGATCCGCCCATCGACCTTGGCGGCGCGCCCGAGTATCTCGCCTACGACGATGCAGGAAAAGTCTACGTCAACCTTGAGGACAAAGACCTGGTCGCGGTCGTCGACCTGAAGACGCGCAAGGTTATCGCGCGCTGGCCCGTCGCACCCGGCGGCCACCCGGTCGGCATGGCCATCGATCGCAAGACGCACCGCCTCTTCATCGGCTGCCGCAATCCGCAAAAGCTCATCGTCATGAGCACCGAAGACGGAAAGATCATCGCCGATCTGCCCATCGGCGCAGGCGTGGATGCAACCAAATTTCACGCAGGCAAGGCCCTCGCAAGTTGCGGTGACGGTCAGCTGTTT
This sequence comes from uncultured Acidobacteriaceae bacterium, assembly GCA_963820245.1. Taxonomy (GTDB): domain Bacteria; phylum Acidobacteriota; class Terriglobia; order Terriglobales; family Acidobacteriaceae; genus Telmatobacter. The sequence goes on from CAWFZC010000016.1 coordinate 168,234, forward strand.
GTGGCTTCAGAAAAGGACGGCAAGTTCAGCGTCGACCAGATCGTCAAGACGCCGAATGGAGCCCGCACCATGGGCATCGACGACTCCACCTTCAGCGTTTACCTGCCCACAGCCGAATTCGAGCCTGCGCCCGCGGGGGCAGCGTCCAAACGGCCCAGGCCAAAGCCCGATTCCTTCATGATTGTTGTGGTCGGACAGAAATAAGCGCGAGAATCTCAGATCGTAGCGGCGACCGGGGATTGAAGGGGCTTCCAAGCCTCCAGAATCCACCTAACTCACGCCTTCTTTCTCCGTTTCCTTCGTTGCATCCGAGGGGTTCAGAACCTTGAACCCCTCGCCTTCGGCCACTTCGCGCAGATGCGTCGAGGCCGAGACGAACACGATCTCAGTCCCCTGAAACATATCGCGCGCCGTCAACGCAGAACCCAACTGCAAAGCATCTGTCCATCGCAGGCTGCAGCGGTCAAGCAATTGCCGCGCCGCTTCAATCACGGCCGGATTCAGCGGTTGCTGCACCATGCGCGCCGATTCCAAGCGCAAAACCGATAATGCCGACGTCACATCCTCATGGGAAATGTCGCCCGCCCGCTCACGGCGCCTCAGCACCGCATAAACCTCCAGGGGCGTCGATGCGGAGATCAGCTTGCGATTGTCCTCCGCCGCTTCCATCAGCTCAATCAGTTCCGCAGTTCCCGGTTCCTGTGCAAAGAGCTTGACGAAAGCTGTCGCCTCAAGAAAGTAGATGCTCAAAGCTCACCCCGTTCTTCATCGATGGATTCTGACAGCGGTTCCCCTTGCACGGCCACTGGATGAAAACGCTGTGCCTCTTCCGGAATCCCCGCCTCCGCGCGGTTCAGCCGGATCGTCGTCGTCGGGTAGGCCGGGGTCTTGGGATTCGCGATCTTGCTCGTCATCACAACCCCGCGCTGGATGGCCTCGGCCAGCACCATCTGCCGCGTCTCCGGATGCTGGTTCCACCGGAATGCCTTGCGCGGAAGAAATGAATCCCGGAACCATTTCAACGCAATAAATGCGTGCCCGCCGCGTTCAGCCTCAGCCAGCGCCGCACAAAGCTCTTTCACGCGCGCATCCATGTCTGCCGGAAGCACCGCCTCCTGGGCGTCGTCTTCTTCCTCATCCGCGGTGTGCATCGCGCCACTTCGGTGAGCGCGCGCTACGCGTGGTGTAGCTTCGCCTTCATCCGTGCGCTCAAAATAGATGCGAATTTCATCGTCTTCCGGTGACCAGGTATCCGCGGAGGCATTGCGTCGCTTGCTTCGCCCATTCTCGCTGCAGAGCTCCACAATCGCCTGGTATCCCTCCGGTGCAAGATACCGCAAGGCTCTCACCATCCCCGGGTCATGCGAGTACGCCAGCTCGTTCAATGCATCTTCAATAATCTCTTCCGCAGCGGGAATGCTCACATTGCCGCCGTCTATGCTGCTGATTGCAGCCTTCGCCGATTTCATTTCTTCTCTCCGTTTGGTGGTTCAGTTGACGCGGCCTGTTCCCTGCAGTTTCCCCGGCAGGGTTTGGGACGGTGCGTCGCCCCGCGCTGTCAACGACAGCTATGCTGGTTCTGGATCCTGACCGTGCCCGGCTTGGAGGCGTTACATCCTCCGCCGCCCCGCTTCAAATGATCCGGGCGTTTGTAATTTTCAGTGTGATGACCGGTTCCGCTGGCTTAGGCCACTCTCCGGCCAATATTTGGGGCCATGGCGTCTCTCGAAACAGGGTAAGACGGTGCATGGATCTTCAATAGGCTTTTCAATCGTAAAGGCCGTCTTCCTGCGTTCTCTTCGTTCGTTACATAGTTTCGAGAATTGCCGTGGAGTCGGCTGTGGGGCCAGTTAAAATTGCCGGGCCCTCTATCAATTCAGCGTTATACAGGCCACAGTGTAACCCAGATTCTGCTCCAGCGCACTGCAAAATGTTGAAGTTATGATCAACCCGACGTTACTCCGGGCGATCCCTTCCTCGCCTCCGCGCTCACGGAACCGTTGCAACTTCGTACAATAGGAGTTATGCGTCGTTGTTTGCTGTTCCTGTTGCTCTGTTTTCTATTTACAACCGGACTGCACGCCGATGGCCCGGCTTTCGATCTTTCCGGACCCAAGGTCGATGTTCATGTAAAGCGCGGGGACATCACTCTGCCCATCGCAGAGACCCCCAACCTGCTGCCCGGTGACCGGCTCTGGATCCATCCCGACCTGCCCGAAAGCCAGTCGACTCACTTTGTGCTGGTCGTTGCATTCTTGCGGGGCGCCACCAACCCTCCCCCGCCGGAGTGGTTCACCCGCGTTGAAACCTGGAACCGCGACGTGCGCGATGAAGGCGTCTTCGTCACCGTTCCCGCTGAGGCGCAACAGGCCCTCATCTTTCTTGCTCCTGAAACCGGGGGCGACTTCAATACCCTCCGCAAGGCCGTGCATGACCGGCCCGGTGCTTTTATCCGTGCCGCCCAGGACCTCCAGGCCGCCAGTTGGGACAGAATGCGCGTTGAAGCCTACCTGGCCCAGGTGAAAGCCACCTCCCAGTCCGACCCGAAATTCCTGAAGGAGCACGCTGAGATGGCGGCCCGCAGCCTGGGAGTCAAGATCAACCAGGATTGCTTTGACCGCCCCATTGACCAACAGGTCTCCTGCCTCTCGCAAAACTCCACCGGACTCGTACTCGACGACTCCAATGCCCAATCGCTCGTGGCCCAGATTACCGCCGGAAGCACCGCCGACCTGATGAACCAGATCAGCTACTCGAGCCTTGGCGGAGCGGGCGCCTACAGCCCTTACGTCGGTGCCATCGTTGACACCGCACGCATTCTCTCCTCGCTCCACACCGCGCATTTCCAATACATTCCCGCGCTCGCGCTGCCGTCGGCAGACACGCTCAATCTCCGCCTCAACACGCCGCCCTCTTTTCGCAATCCCAAGTCGGTCGTAGTCGTCGCTCTGCCGCCACTCGGCCCTGCCAAGCCTGAGCCCCTTCATCCTCTCGTACCCACGGATAATTTCTGCGCACAGAAGCCCGGCCTCGTCCTCCCCGCCGAGGGTGCTCCCATGGTCTTCTCCTCTCAACTGGCACACGATCTGACCCTCCGCATTGTGAGCCCTGCCGGTGGCAAAAAGCCCCCCATCGAGCTGCCCGTCACGGCCGATCCCTCAAAGGGAGGCCTCGTCCTCAAGCAGCCCGCACCCCCGCTGCCACCGGGCGAGCTGATCGGCGTCATTCACGGCAAATGGGGTTTTGACGATTGGACCGGTCCGCAATTCCGCCTGCTCTCGCCTCAGCCCGGTAGCTGGACCCTGGCTGCCGTCGACCAGTCTGCCCTGGTCGTCGGCCGAGAAGACACCTTGCACTTTGACGGGCAGGACAGTCTCTGCATCGACAAGGTCGAAGAGCAGTCCGCCAAGGAAAAATCACGAGACCTCACATGGAAGTCTCCCAAACCCGACGCCTTGCAAGTCTCGGTTCCCATGAAAGACGCGGCGCCGGGTCCTGTCACTGTTGCCATCTACCAGTACGGCGTCGAAAAGCCTGAATCGATCCAGATGACCGCGTTCGCTGACGCGGCTTCGCTCGACCGGCTTACGCTGAGCCAGGGCGACCCAGACGTGCTGCTCAAAGGCACCCGCCTCGACGAAGTAGCCAAAGCCGAGCTCGATGGCATTGCCCTCAAGCCCCTCACCCTCAGCCGCGTTGAAGACCACGACCAGCTTCTCTTGAGGGCCGATTCGTCCACCGCCCACCTCGACCCCGCCAAACAATACAGCGCCCGCGTCGAACTCAAGGACGGCCGCATGTTGCACGCCCCTGTCACCGTGGCCCCGCCGCGTCCCCAGGTGGCCCTTCTCAGCAAGGCCGTGCAGGAGGACAACGCTGCCGCGCCATCGCCCGTGCAGCTCGGCAACGCAGACGATCTTCCGCTTGACGGCCGCCTGGTCTTCTTTCTCAAGTCCACCGTGCCTGCCAGGTTTCCCCGCAACGAAAAGGTGGAACTAGCCGCGGTCGACGGAAGCTTTGACACCCAGCTCTCGCTGGCTGACGGCAGCCTGATGCTCGAAGACGCCCGGACCGCGATGGGCAACTTTGAACCGCTCAATCGCCTCGGAGCTTCAGCCTTCGGGCCCATCCACGTGCGCGCTCTCTCCGCCGAAGGAGCTGCCGGCGACTGGCTTCCCTTGGGAACCCTGGTCCGCCTGCCCGGCTTCAAGGAACTGCGCTGTCCCCATGCTGTTGCCAAGCCCTGCGTGCTCACAGGCAGCAACCTCTTCCTGGTTGCATCGGTCGCCGCCTCGCCGGACTTCGAAAATCCAATTGACGTGCTTCCGGAATTCACGGCAACGCAGTTGACTGTTCCGCATCCCGCCAACGGAACGCTCTACATCAAGCTGCGCGACGATCCGGCAACCGTACAAACGCTCAGTCTTCCGGTCACGCTTGTGGCGCCGTCAACCACGGAGTCGGCCGCTGCCCGCAACAGGCCTCAGACGGCACAGCCTGCCGAGCTTCCTGCGCCAACTCCGGTACCGGATTCAGCCGCGCCGCCTTCGATGGTTCCGGCTGAAGCACACCCTGACGCGGGACCAGCTGACCCTCCCGCAGTTCCGCAAGGCGACTCTGCACCGAAAAAGTAGCGCGCAGACAGGCGACACTCTCTTGTCCGCGTGTCTCTGCGCCCCGTCTTAGTTTTGTCCAGTTCAGATTCCTGCGTGTATCGGCGCGAGTTCAAACTGAAACACCGCCCGTCGCGCAAACACGCCTTAGTTGAAATAGGCCCGGTTCTTTTCCGCAAACTCCGCCTTGTCCGCGGGCAGTTCGTCGATGGCAAAGATTGCATTCTGCGCGCAAACTGAGGCGCAATTGCCGCAATCGATGCACTCATCCGGGTTGATGTAGACCTGCGATACGGTGCCGGCAGCCGCATCGGCTGCCATGGGCGCAATGGCCGCTGTGGAACACTCTTCTACACAGACAAAGTCTTTGGTACAGGCGTCAGTAACTACGTAAGCCATTAAGAAATCGCTCCTTGCCCGCTGCGCAGGCCTTATGCTCTTGCATTGCGGCTCTTAACTTGAGGCTATCGGGACGAGTCCCACTCAAACCGTGATCGGAGTCACGCCAGGTCACCGCCCAAATACACCGAACCTCCCCGCCGACCGCTCATGTTTCTAATTCGTGATAATCAAGATCACGTTCTGCGAACGCGTCACGTTGGTGCTGGTCCCCGTTCCGGTTATCTGAATCACGTACGTGCCCGGCGCCGCGCTCCTTACAATCACTCCGCTGCAGTCCGCCACCAGCAGCGTTGCCACTGCGAGCAACATTGCCAGCAGCACATTCCAAACTCCCGTGTGCCGCCTGCGAAATCTCCACAACATTCCTCCGAACAGCAAGCTGAACGACACCAGCGCCCCGGCCAGCGATGCACCCCTGCCGCGGCTCTGACCGTTCATGGCCGATGCGCCTCCGCTCAGCAGGTCGTTAGTGTCGATCGTCAATTGATCGGTCGCAGTCCCGTTCGCACTCAGCGCGACGCCGACCGGTGAAAAATGACAACCGACCCACGCCGGCAGCGACCCGCATCCCAGCCCGATGGAATCGGCGAATCCAGCGCTCGACGTCAGCGTCACGGTTACCGTTGAATTTTGTGTTGTCTTCAGCGTCAGTGACGGCGTTAAAGTTACATCAAAGTTCGGCGCAGCGGCCGTCGCCGTCTGCACAGTCTGCACGAGCACCTGCGACGTGCTGCCCTGAATGTCTTTTCCTGCATCTCCGCCATACGTTGCCGTGATCGGGTGAACTCCCCCACTCAGTTTCGTTGTGTAACCTGCCGTCGCGTTTGCATTCAGAGCCACGTTGCTCAAAATCGTTGTCCCGTCCATGAACGTGATGCTTCCATCAGGCATCACGCCCCCGCCTCCCAGGGCCGACGTTGTCGCTGTCAGCGTGACGCTCTGGCCCGGCAAGACCGGGTTCGCGCTTGAGACCACGCTTGTCGCAGTGCCTTCAAGAACGTTCTGCGTTAACGGCGGCCGGGGCTGTCCCAACCCATTCGGATCGGTCGAGCTCGAGCTCGTGTGGCCAGCATCCCCGCTGTACGATGCGCTGATCGGGTGTTTGCCCACCGCCAGCACGCCTGTTGAAGTAAGTGCGGTCGCGGTGGTTGCTGGTGCGCTCAGTGCCACGCCAGACGCGAGCGCAGTTGATCCGTCAAGGAAGTTCACGGTTCCCGTGAGCTTGCCCGCACTTGATCCTGTGGTCACCGTCGCCGTCAAGGTCACGCCCTGCCCAAAGCCCGATGGATTCAGGCTTGACGCCACAGTTGTCGTTGTCGAATTGACGGCAGTTGCATCGCCCACCACTTCAATCGCGAGCGGCGAGTCCGCCGTGTCGCCCGGATTACCGATACGGATGATGCCTGCAACACGATTGCCCGCCACTGTTGGCGCAAACACTACCCCTGCCGCGCAATCGCCGGCCACTGCAAGGGTTGGATTGCCGATCATGCAGGTCGTCGTCGCCACATCCAGCGCCACGTTCGCTCCCCGAATTCATTGCCGATAAGATCAAGAGCGGCATTGCCGTCATTCTCGATCGTCTGGCTCATCCCACCGGACTTGTCAAACTGCCGCACCGCCGTCGCAACCCCCAGCGCAGCTACATTCCCCTCAACCTCCCGCACCACCATGTTCAGCGTATCGGCGACAAACAAGTTGCCCTTCCCATCCAGCACCAGCCCGGTCGGCCCGTAGAATGTTGCGGCATTCACCGTTGCGCCCTGGTAAAGATTCCCAACGCCCGCACCAATCGCTGTCGAGATGCATCAAACTCGCCGCATTCACCTTGCGAATCGCATTGTTCTGCGTGTCGGCGATCAACACATTCCCGGCTGCGTCCACCGCCACGCCCGACGGTCCCCACAACCCCGCTTGGTTCGCTGGCCCGCCATCGCCCGAGTACGCCTGAGCGCCCGTTCCCGCAAATGTCGTGATCGTGCTCGCCGCCGTAATCGCTCCGCCAACGGCTCCGACCTCACGCACGCGATTGTTCCCCATGTCCGGGATGTACATGTTTCCGGCTGCATCAAAGGCAGCCGCGTGCGGATAATTCAGCTCCGCACCTGTCGCCAACCCTCCATCGCCGGAGAAGCCGCCATCCCCATTCATGTTGGTAAAGCCGTTGCCCGCGATCGTTGCGATGGTTCCGGTTGCAGCGTTCACCATGCGTATTCGGTGGTTCCCCGTATCGGCGATGAATAGATTTCCTCCGGCGTCCGGCGTCACGCCCTGAGGCAGTCTTAATTGTGATGCGCTCGCCGGCCCTCCGTCTCCTGAGAAGCCGACGCCACTTCCACCGGCCACCGTCTGGATTACCCCGCTCGCCGACGCAATCATCCTGACGGCATTGTTGCCGGTGTCGGCAATGTACAGATTCCCCGCGCCATCCACGGCCAGACCCACGGGGTTGTTCGCGGTGGCCACTGAAGCCGGGCCCTGATCGCCGCTATTCTGCGGCGCGCCATTGCCGGCGATCGTTTGGATCACGCCCGCCGCGGAACAAGCTGTTCCCTTGATCGTTGCACTCGATGTGCCGGCGCACACCATCCGGATGCGGTTGTGTGCGCTGTCGGCGATGTACAGATTTCCCGCGCCATCCACCGCCGCACCCGCCGGCAGGTAGAGCTCTGCATTTGTCGCGGAATCCCCATCCCCGACCGAGCCCAGGTATGTGCCGTTGCCCGCCACCGTAAGCTCGTTGCCCGGAACCAGAACTCCCAGGCTCCCCGTTCCCACTCCCGCCAAGTAAGTGATGCCCAGAACGTGGCTGGCAGCATCCACAAGCTCCACTGCGCCCATGCGCACTCCCGCGGCCGTCGGAGTAAACGCAACGTACTCCATACAGGCTTGCCCCGCGGCGGTGAATGTCGCTGTCCCGCAGGTCGAAGCACCAGCGCCCTCCGCAAAATCCATCCCCACCGCGCCCATCGTCAACACTTCCACGCTGTTCACGGTGCCCGTTGCGGTCGCTGTAACCGTCACAGCGTGGGCTGCCGAGGCGATGCCGACCGGCTGATTCCCAAACTGCGCCTGTGCAACCGCAGCGGTAATCAGCAGTTCCGCTGCCAGCAGCGGCCAGACCCTGCACACGAGCCCATGCGCAACTTGCGGACGGAAAGCGATTCCGGCCGCGACCTCGTGATCGTTCCCGGTCTCCACACCTCAGGCTAGCCAGAAGCGCACCACGACGGCGCAATTCGAGAGGGTGAATTTTCGACCGGATCCTGTTCCGGGAATCAGATTGGATCGCGGGAAAATTTACGGCAGAACGTATGCGGGATTGATAGCCGCATGCATCGCCGCGGCAAAGCTCTTCCACGTACAGCTCTCATCAGCTCCGCTGCATCCCGGCACAAAGATGGGTGCGGCCGCGGGCGGATTCGCTTCGGTCAGTGGTTGCAGCTGGCGCATCTGCTCCAGTGTCTGCGCCGTGTACTCCATGCGCACAAACGGCTTGCCGCCATCGGCCGGACGCCACACTTCAAACAGCAGCGCGCCGCCCGGAGGCGTATCGTCCGCGCGCCCGTCAATGATCCAGTTGATGCCCAGTGAACCGGCCGTCGCCACAATGTTTGAATCGTGCCCCACGATGATCAGCAGCCGGTCGTCCGGCTTCTGGAGCGCACCCGCCACGGGCCTGCCCGTAACGTTTTGCTCCAGGCTCTTCTCAATCTTGTCCAGCAGGTTCGCGGCATTCATGCGCGCCACAGGCTGCGTCCTGTAGTTGTATTCCCACCCCGCCGTGTCCAGCTGCATCAGCGCGCGCAGGGTCGCCCCGTCCACGCAGCCCCAGCCCACTTCAGCGTCACTCATGCCCGTCGTGTATTCGAGCAGGAAGTTTTCTGCGAACGTCGCCGCGGTCGTCACCGGCCCGCTATAGGCCGACGAAAACGCCGTGCTTCCGCCAAATTTCGCGGGAACTTCGAAGATCGAGGTGCGTCTCGACGCAAGCGGTTCCACATGCCCGCATCCGGCCAGCACGCGATCCATCGCCGCCAGTTGGGGACGGAAAACTTCAGTCAACGAATTCGGGTCGCCGCCAATCCGCCCCGCGATCGCTGCCGCTGCCAGCTCCTCGTCACCCGGATGCGCCCCGCCCACCATCCGATACAGCGGATCGATGGTTCCTTCCTTCTGCGCGTGAACGTCAATCGTGCATCCGGGGAACATGCCCTCGGCCAGTGCCTTGCCCGTTTCCACCGTACGTTCGTCTGAGTCGGCAAGAATCGTCACATGCCCAGCATCATCACAGCCCGATGCGGCCAGCAATCCCTGTCCCGCAAACTTCGTACGATCCCAGCTCCCAAAAAGCTTGATGGCCTGGTAGCCATGCGGCGTCAGGTAGCTCGGCGGCACATCCCACTTGGGCCACGGCGCGGCAGAGTACTTCTCAATCGAGCTGCCCTGCGTAATTGGCGAGCGCACGCCATGCCGGCTCAGAACCACCACAAACTGTAGTTCCGCTTTAGGCCCGCTCGCCTGGCCGCCATTCGTAGCCGCCGAAGCAGCCGTTCCGCCCTGCCCCAGAACGGTAGCGCTTACGCCCAGAAAGCAAACAACACTCCAAAAAAGCCGTGGCACGGCAGCGTAGCTCATCGCAATTCCTCGCATTTTTGTTGGGGGATCAACTCGAAAGATGTATATGGTGCGCCCGGAGACCCGCCGCGGCGGAGAATTCCCGACCTAACGCTTCAGAAGTAAGAACAAAAACCTGGTGCGCCCGGAGAGATTCGAACTCCCGACCTAACGCTCCGGAGGCGTTCGCTCTATCCAGCTGAGCTACGGGCGCGCTCTATAAGCATATCGCAGTTTGGATACTCTGGGGGTCCATTCCAAACCCTCTTAAAGCTTTGCCAGCACCGCGCGATTCCTGAGAATTCTCTGAACCTCGTCGCGCCCTTTGCCCGTTTTCAGTCCCTTTTCACAACGCAACGCCTCGGCGAGTGTCGGAAAAGGTCTCGTGATAAACAACGGCCCATGGTCCGCGGTTCTTCGTTGAACGGCTCAAATTGGAGTTGTGCTGCTCAAGGCGGACTTCCTGAACGGTTGTCCCCCGGTATAGAAACGTCCAGTGGTCAGGCTCTGGAGAACATAGACGAAAGGCATCGCGGTTCGAACTCCCAACCTAACGTTCCGGACGGTCGCCGCGGCGACCTCTATCCAGCTGAGCTACGGGCGCGCTCTATAAGAGTGTCGCATCCCGCACATCCAAGGCGTAGCCGTGGACGGGGCCTTTTCTATTCCCTGTTCCCTGATCCCTGTTCCCTGCTTTTCCGCAGCTCTTCCATCACCGACTGGATCAGCTGCTTGGCCCCCTCCATGCCCGCCAGCACCGCCTGCAGATCCAGCGCCGGCTTCGATGGGTTGCGGCTCGAGGCGCAATACACCCCGTGTTGCCCCACCATGATCAGCGAGTCGGTCAGCAGGTCAAGCGCCACCGCCAACCGGCCCCGCTCCGCTCCCATCATGAACTCGTGCCGCTCCAGCTCCGTCCGTTTCTCGTCGAAGATATCCATCTCTCCAGCCTAAACGAAGCGCTGGCCAGAGCAGCCGATCCCTCAAAAAGGTCAAACGTTCAAATGTTGCATGTACTCGGCATTCAGCTTCAGTTCCTCAATCGGCTCCATCTCGAACTGCTCCTGTTCCACAAAGTAGTACTTCAGCCCCGTGGCCGCGCGCATGATCGGGCCGTAGTCCACTTCGCCTTTGCCCAGCACCGTCATCGTTTCTTTGCCAGCGGCCCCGGGAATCATGTCCTTCACATGCATCAGCGGGAAACGCTTCGGCGTCTTGCTCAGGTAGTCCACGGGATTGTGCCCTGAAGCGAACACCCATCCGGCGTCCATCTCGAAGATCACAAACTTAGGATCGGTCAGCCGCAGCAGTTCGTCGTACACCAGCTTGCCGTCGATCGTGGCAAACTCCGGGGTATGGTTGTGAACGCCAAACGTCATCCCCGCGGCCTTCACCTTCTCGCCAATCCGGTTGAACTCGCCGGCAATCCAGTGCCAGTCGTCCAGCGACGGCGGTCCCTTCTTCGCCGGGTCGCGATGCATCCCGCCCGACGACGAACAGACCATGTACTCGAGCCCCAGCGTCTGCGCGTACTCGATCCACTTGTCCAGTTCAGTCTCGAGTACGTTCAACGCGTGGTGCGTGCTCACGCAGCGCAATCCAGCATTGTCCATCGCCTTGCGAAAATCCTTCGCCGTGTGGTCGTAGTAGCCCGCCGCCTCAACCACCGTGTAGCCGTCCGCGCGCACTTTCGCAAGCGTGCCATCAAAATCGGTGGGTAGCAGGCTGCGCACCGAGTAGAGCTGCAGCCCCAGTGGCTTCTTCAACGGTTTGGCCGCCAACCGCCCGGCTCCGGTCATCGCCATGGCGGCAACAGCCCCCGTGGTCTTCAGGAATGTTCTACGCGAGGTATCACTCATCTGCTTCATCTCCCTTTGGGTTTCCGGATCCACTTCGTTCACAGGGTCCGCATGGTCTTGAAGGGTACGGGCCTTGGCCCGTACATACGATAGGAAAAAAATTCTGGGCTTCAGCCCCGGAGGCCCCAGGGCGCTAGCCCGTCTAGTATCGTCTCTTTCAAACTGAAATTCGGCCGGCTCTTCCGAACGTTTCTACACCTTGATCGTCTTCGTCTCCGCGTCCCACTTCACTATGCCGCCGTGGAAGAACGACTGGTTCGCCATGTGGCAGCCAATGGCCGCGTTGTGTCCAAACAGCTCATCTTCCACCACGTGCTCCCGCGTCACAATCGCTTTGAAAAAATTGCCCAGGTGCACGGCCGTATCGTCATAGCCCTGCGGCAGCGAGAAGCTCTCCCCATCGCTCGGCGCCGGAAGCGTCTCCGGGTGCGCGGCCTTGAATTCCTCTTGCCCCTTGGCGCGCTGGGCAGCCGTCAGTCCGCCCCAGCCGTAGCCTTCAAACTTCGGCCGTACGTCCTGCGGTGTAAACGTTACCGTCTTGCCCGTCAGCACCATCGTGCCTGTCGAGCCATAAATCTTGATCCCTTCATCGCCGTCGCTGTTCGCCTGGTTGCAGTGCAGGTGCAGGTGGATCGTGCCGCTCTCCGTCGGAAAGTCGTACACCGTCTTCAGCAGGTCAGGGAACTCGCGGCCGTCTTTATAGTGATAAATTCCGCCGGTGGAGTAGGCGCGGCTGGCTGGCGTGTGAATCCCGGTAATCACCTGGATCCCGCTCAGCAGATGCACAAACAAATCCCCGCCCAGTCCCGATCCAAAGTCCCTGAAGCAGCGCCAGCGGAAAAACTTCTTCGTGTCGAATGGCTGCTCCGGCGCGTCCACCAGGAATCCCTTCCAGTCAATCGTCTCCGGGCTTGCATCCGGCGGGATCGGATAAACCCACGCCCCGCCCGGCGAGTTCCGGTTCCACTGCGCATCGATCTCGTGTACATCACCAAGCCGGCCCGAGGCGTATATCTCTCTGGCCTTCTCGTACAGAACCGAGCTCACCCGCTGGCTCCCCGCCTGAAAAATGCGCTTGTGCGCCGCAACCCCCTCCACCATCGCGTATCCGTCTTCCACGCTGTGCGACATGGGCTTCTCGCAGTACACGTCCTTGCCCGCCGCACACGCATCGAGAGTGATTCGCCGGTGATGATGATCCGAGGTGGCCACCAGAATCGCGTCCACGTCTTTGCGGTCCAGCAGCCTGCGATAGTCGCCCGTGGTGTCAAACTCCGCGCCGTAGGCCTCTTTCCCAGCCTGCAGCCGTGTCGAATACAAATCCGCCGACCCCACGCAAACCCCCGACGACACCTTGCGCGCCGAACGCAGAAGATCGCAACCGCGAATTCCTGTACCTACAATCCCAAATCGAATCTTCCGGCCGTCCGCGGTACCCTGCGCCGCCAACTCGGGCGGTTCCAGCAAAGTGGACTTCACTGCCGCGCCTGCCACCGCCGCGCCCGCTCCCAGGCGCACAAAATCCCGCCTCGACATCCATGGTGTTGTCATTGTCGCTCCCTGTTGCGAACGCAATTCTCGCTCGTCGCACGATGGTATGTCCAATCCGCCTCACTGCCCTTGGAATTCGCGGTCGTCATGCCCCTGTTCAACGCCCTCCCGCCCAATCGTGACAAAATGGACCTGACCCGTCATGACTGAAGAAAACATTGCTGCATCCATGCCCACCGAGGAAGTCACGCCTGAGCCCACTCCAGAGCCGGCCACCGAACCCCCTGCACAAGAGACCGTTGCCCAAGCCGTTCCCGAACCCCCGCCAGCGCCCGAGCCAGAGCCCCCCAGTAAACCTATTGGCGATCCTCCGCCCGAGCCAAAGCCGACGCTGGCCCCCGTGCCCACGCCAGTTCCAGTCAAGAAACCGCCCGCAGAAGAAGAACCCACCGAATCCTTCGCCGATGCGCTCCGCGACTTCGAGCGCAGCCACTCGCACAAGCCTGCGTCCGGCACAAAACAGTTGCAGGGCACCGTGGTTTCGCTCTCCGCCGACCAGGTCTTCCTCGACATCGGCTACAAGACCGAGGGCGTCCTTGCCCGCACTTCCTTTGAAAACAACGCTGAAGGCGTCAAGCCCGGCGACACCTTCCCCGTCTCCGTCACAGGCCGCAACGAAGAGCATTACTACGAGCTCTCCCGCTTCAAGGTGGCGCAGCCTCGCGACTGGACCGCCCTCGAAGAGGCCTTCAACCAGAAACTCGCCGTCGTCGGCACCGTCACGGCCGTCATCAAAGGCGGACTCTCGGTCGATGTGGGCGTCCGCGCCTTCATGCCCGCCAGCCGCAGCGGAACCAAAGACGCAGCCGAGCTTGAAAAGCTCGTCGGCACCGAGATCACCTGCCGCATCACCAAGCTCGACACCACCGATGAAGATGTCGTCGTCGATCGCCGCGTCGTCCTTGAAGAACAGGCCCGCGCCGCCAGTGCAACGCGCCACGCGGCTATGGATGTCGGTGACGTTCTTCCCGGCACCGTGCGCACGCTCATGCCCTACGGAGCCTTCGTCGATCTCGGCGGTGTCGACGGCCTGCTCCACATCAGCGACATCGCCCACACCCGCGTCGCCAAGCCTGAAGACGTGCTCTCCGTCGGTCAGGAGATCCAGGTCCGCATTCTCAAAATCGATCCTGACACCAAGAAGATCTCCCTCGGCCTCAAGCAGCTCCAGGCCGAGCCCTGGGCCACCGCGCCCGACCGCCTGCAGGCCGGCCAGCGCGTCTCCGGCACCGTCACCCGCCTCATGGACTTCGGTGCGTTCGTCGAAATCGAGCCCGGCGTCGAAGGACTCATTCATATCTCCGAAATGGCCTGGGGCAAAAAGATTCGCCACCCCAGCGACGTCGTCAAGCAGGGCGACCGCGTCGATGCCGTCATCCTCTCCATCAAGCCAGAAGAACGCCGCATCGCGCTCGGCCTCAAGCAAACCCTCGCCGATCCCTGGGTCGACGCGCAGCGGAACTTCGCCATTGGCTCCGAGGTCCAGGGCCCCGTCACCAAGATCATGAACTTCGGCGCCTTCGTTCAAATCGCCGAGGGCGTTGAAGGCCTCGTCCACATCAGCGAAATCGTCGCCGACCGCCGCCTCAACCATCCGTCCGATGCTCTGCGCGTCGGCCAGGTCGTCAAGGCGCAAGTCCTCGCCATCGATTCTGAAAAACGCCAGATCAAGCTCAGCATGAAGCAGCTCGTCCCCACCAGCATCGACGAGTACATCGCCGAACACAAACCGGGCGACGAAGTCTCAGGCCGCGTCGTTGAGTTGTCAGGAAAAAAGATCGTCGTTGAGTTAGGCGAAGGCATCAGGGCAACCGGCACTGCATCCGCTGCCCCCGTTGCGCAAGCCGCCACTCCAGCAGCAGCCACAACCGGAGCGCCCGACCTCTCAGCGCTCTCGTCCATGCTCAAGGACCGCTGGAAGGGGAACACGGCCGCCGCCTCAGCCGCACCCGAACCCCTGGCAGAAGGCCAGATCCGCCGCTTCAAAATCAAAAAACTCGATGCAGCCAGCAAGAAAATCGAAGTGGATCTGGCGTAAAGAGTCGGCCAGAGTTTGCGCTGATCACGTAGCGCTGGACTCCTGTCCGGCTGTCGTGCGGGCATTCTTGCCCGCACAACGCAACATTTCATTTCTATAAATACGCCTCATCCAGATAGCACCACTTCCAGTTCTCCCCGTGCTCGGCAGACTGGATCAGCGGATGCCCTGTTTCATTAAAGTGCGCCCGCGCATGGCGTCCCGCCGACGAATCGCAGCAGCCCACATGCCCGCACTCCAGGCACATGCGCAGATGCAACCACTTCACACCCTGTTTCATGCACTCTTCGCACCCCTTCGTCTGCGGCTTCACATTCTTCAGGTGCTCCGCTACGTGACTGCATTTTGAAGTCGCCACGGTGGCCTCCTTGCGGGCAAATTTCTTGTTCAACCACCTAAGCATACTTCCCCTCCAATTGACCGCAGCTAAATTCGCCTCGCACTGTCACTCCGTCCAGGCCTTCGCCCGCTCTTTGTGCACAACCGCATGGGCCTCGATTGCCTTCGTCAGGCACACCGGACACAAACAATCCGATGCAGGAACACTCCCGCGCGGCAGCGCCGGCATCTCACTGCACCAGCATCCACCCATCTTGCACTCGAAGGCGGCTCCGCACTCCGGGCATGTTTTGATGCGCACTCCGGAGCTGGTCCCCTGCGCTGATTTAGCCGCGCTCCCATTCGATGCCCCTTGCTTCAACGGCACGATTCTCACCTCGCTTATGGCACCCGCTCCAAAACGAGTGTAGCCTTATTTTGTCGTCGAGCCTTTTACGAGTTCAGGTCACGAGTTCAGGTCACGAGTTCAGGTCACGAGTTCAGGTCACGAGTTCAGGTCACGAGTTCAGGTCACGAGTTCAGGTCACGAGTTCAGGTCACGAGTTCAGGTCACGAGCTCCAGGCCTTCGCCCTTTCCACCGCGCGCTGCCATTGGCTGCGCCGCGCTTTCCGGTCAGCCGCGTCCATCTGCGGCTCGAAACGGGTGTCGCCCTTCCGCTTGGCGCGCAACTCCTCCGGCCCCGCCCAGAATCCCGTCGCCAGGCCCGCCAGATAAGCCGCACCCAGCGCCGTTGTCTCCGTCACCTGCGGACGAACCACCGGCACGCCCAGCACATCCGCCTGGAACTGCATCAGCAGATCGTTCACGCTCGCGCCGCCATCCACGCGCAATGCCGCCAGCGGAGTGCCCGTCTCGCTATGCACCGCCTCCAGAACATCCGCCACCTGGAAGGCGATCGCTTCCAGCGCCGCGCGCGCAATGTGTCCCGGCTTGGTATCGCGCCGCAGTCCGATCAGCATGCCCGCCGCGTGCGCATCCCAGTGCGGTGCGCCCAGCCCCACAAACGCCGGCACAAACACCACGCCGCCCGCATCGGGAACGCTCCTGGCCAGCGCCTCTACATCTCCAGACGAACCAATCAGCTTTAAATTGTCGCGCAGCCACTGCACCACGGCCCCGCCGATAAAGATGCTCCCCTCCAGCGCATACTCCTGCGCCGTTTTGCTGCACTCGCCGCCAGCGTCGTAATCAGCCTGTGCCGCGACCGCACAAACTCCGTCCCCACATTCTGCAGCAGGAAGCACCCTGTCCCGTAGGTGTTCTTGGCCTCGCCACTGCTCCAGCAAAGCTGCCCGAACAGCGCCGCCTGCTGATCGCCCGCAATTCCCGCGATCGCCGCACCGCCCAGCCCCAGCGTCGTGGTCACTTCGCCCACCTTTTCGCTCGACCACGCCACCTCCGGCAGCATGCTCGCCGGAACCCCGAAGATCTTCAGCAGTTCCTCGTCCCACTCGCCCTTCACGATGTTGTAGAGCAGCGTCCGCGACGCATTCGTCACGTCCGTCACGTGGCGCTTCCCGCTCGTCAGGTGCCAGATCAGCCAGCTGTCGATGGTACCGAACGCCAGCTCACCCCGCTCCGCGCGTGCCCGCGCTCCCTCCACATGGTCCAGAATCCACGCCAACTTCGTCGCGGAGAAATACGGATCAAGCACCAGCCCCGTCTTCGACGAAACACTTTCCCCAACACCACTCTCCTCCAAAGCCTCACACCGCGAAGCGGTCCGCCGGTCCTGCCAAACAATCGCCGGGTGAATCGGCTTCCCCGTCGCCCGATCCCACACCACCACCGTCTCGCGCTGATTCGTTATCCCGATCGCCGCCACATCCCGCGGACGCGCTCCGATCTTCCCCAGTACCTCCACCGCGCACGAAAGCTGGCTGGTCCATATCTCCGTCGGGTCGTGCTCCACCCACCCAGCCTGCGGGTAGAACTGTTGAAACTCGTGCTGCGCCGTCGCGGCAATCGTTCCCGCTTCGTCAAAAAGAATGGCGCGGGAACTCGTCGTTCCCTGGTCCAGCGCAAGTACATATCCCATAGTCGTCCTTCACCTTTCGGCAACAAGTCAAACACGCCCGCATGGTTTTGAGCAAGGATGCCTGTCCGCGCCCATCAGCTAAGTCCAGGCATTCATTGAAGATCCGCACCATCCGCTCCCACAATTGCGCATAGAGGTACGATCCTTGCAAATCTTAATCGAAAACCCATGCGGAATCTTTTATCCTTGAGAGGACGCCCCACCTGGCTGGTGGCCAATCTGACGAAGGAGATTTCGAATGGCAGATACGACCAAGAAAGCCAAAGCGCCCGCGAAACCACGCAAGACCACCGTGAAGAAGGCAGCGGTTGCCAAAAAAGCTGCCCCGTCGATGCCCCCACGCGAAGAGATCGAGAAGCTCGCTCGCGCTTACTGGGAGCAGCGTGGCTATCAGGACGGATTCGCCGAGCAGGACTGGCTCCGTGCGGAGCAGGAACTGCTCAAAATGGCCTCCTAGGCCCTCCAAAGCTGAACAATCACGTCTCGCGCTTGACGGTTGAGTCCGGGGTCAACCGAGCTTGCGCCTCAAACCCTAACAAGCACATACAGCACTGGTTGCACACCAGCATCTGACTTAGCCGCTACGGTGCGGCAGTCCCAAAAAACGCGTTGTTGCCGGATCGCAGGTCGTGGCCATACGTGAGCACCACGCTCGCGCCCAAGACAGTGATCCGGGCCTCAACGCCTACGTCGTAGAGCCACCCTCCCGCCCCGAGCCCACCCGTAGGCCCTCCGGTTCTGGCCACATCCAGCAGCGGACCGGCCTTGATGCTCACCAGGCCATTGCTGAAAATGCGCCTCAGCAAGTCCGTGTTTGAAAGAAAGTAGCTGCTGCCCAGCGGCGAACTGCCCTTCTTCCCATCCCGCGTGCCAATCTGCCCTCGCACCCACAAGTCCGTATCCCGTTCCATCCCCAGCAGGAATAACTCGTCAAACGGCGCTCCTCCAAACGTTCTCCCTGCACGCACCCGCTGATCCAGCTCGTAGCCATCTCCTTCGGCCTGCGGAAACCATTGCGCCTGCGCCGACCCCAGCAGCTTGCCAAAAACTCCCGGTGCGCCAGTCACATGCGTCCCGGTCTGCCACGCCCGTGCAAGTTCTGCGCCACCTCCAGCCATCACCGTGAATCGATGTTCCGGCAGATCAATTACACGATCCTCGGCCAACAGCAGGTACTTGAGTTCAAAGCCCGGAACCACTAGTACGGGCGTCAACGCCGTTCCCACCACCACGTTGCGATAACTGCGATGCGATAGCTCCGCCCCCGTCGACCATTGCACCCGCCCGCTCGAGAAATTCGTAATGGACGCTGTCACCGACTCCCTCTCAAGGTTCAGCGATCCCAGCACTGGCGCCGTGCCGGTAAATGAATTCCGTATAGCCCAGTTTTCGTTGCGGCCGTCCGCCTGCAACTGCCACCGCCGCTCAGGCCGGTCATGCAACGGAGCTGACACCGAAATCCACGCACGCCTCTTCTGTGCATCCCAGCGCAACAGCGACTCCACATTCATCGCTGAACCGCCAATGTTGTAGTAGCTGGGATAAATCGTCTCGTAGGCAGCGCCGCCAAAGGTCGTCGCCAGGCCCTCCGCCCAGCTCGAGCCAAACCCGTCCCGCTCTTGTGCCTCGAACTTCGCGTCAAACTTCCCGTCCGGCCGCGTTTCCAGAGTCAGTTTGTGCCGCGCAAAGATGCCCAGCCCGTTGACCCTCGCTTCCGTGGTTTCAAAATCCTTCTCGCCAAGCACCGCCGCCGGCGAAAAAGTAAACGCGCGGTCCAGAATCAGCCGTTGTACCCGCAGATGCGGATCGAATTCAACCGCATCCACATAAGGCTTCCCGATGCGGTTCCAATACTTGAGCGCCGCGTTCATGTTCCCCATCAGCAGGTAAACGGTCCCGGCAAAGTTGTTCGCGTATTCGTCTTTCTCGTCCAGCTTCAACCCTCGCCGCAGCCAGGCGGCCGCCTCGGGATAGAGCTTCCGTTCAAACGCGATGCCTGCCAATTCAATGTCAAAACGCTTCTGCAGCGGACAGGCGCGTTCGCCCTCCATCAACGCAGCGCGCGCTTCTGTCCACTCCTGCAACCGCGCCAGGGCGATTCCGAGTTCGAAGTCCTCATCCGCTGAACGATGAGTCATCGGGCTGGCCAGCCGCACAACCCCAGCCCAGTCCTTCTGCTCAAAGCGTTGATGGATTTCAGAAGTGTCACCCGAATCGACCGGGCATTGCGCCCCGCCAACCGCCGGAACCAGCAGCAGAGACAGGAGTCCAGCAAGAACACGCACGCTTACGTCCTTTCCTGTCGCCTGAGAAGCGCCCGAACCGCCGCAACTCTATCGCGCAACCCTTGCGGGCAGTGCCAGCAGCATCCAGTTGTGCGTCGCGCTCCACTCCCGTTCAAATCCCGCCCGCTCCCGCGTCAGCAACTTGCGCTCCGCCGGATCGTTCATCGTCACCAGTCCATGCGCATCATCGATTCCATCAATCACGATGTAATGAAGTTCGCTCTGGCCGCTCGGCTTCAGCGCCGCTATCACCGGACGTCCCTTGCCGATCTGCTCTTCCAGATCGTTCCAACTTCCATTCAGCGGGTACACTTCAAACCCATGCCGCCGCAGGTAGTTCTCCATCTGCTCCGCGCCAATGCCCCGCCCGACGCCCTGCTGATATGGAATGTGCAACTCACGCTCAATGGCGTCTACATTGCTGGCGTCGACATCGCTCCGGGCTCCGGCCTGAGCCCTCTGTTGCGCTTCCCAGTACTGCATCACCATCGCGATCGACGCCGCTCCGCAGCCATCCCTGGGCTGGCGCACAAACGGTACGTCAATCCACTTGGGTTCCGCGACAGCTACGCCGGGCCCCATGGCAAGGCTCCTCGCAAGTTCCGCGCTGCCGGCCCATGCGCTTCCTGCCAGCAGCAGAAACGCAACGCGCCGGGCATGGCTCCGGGAGATCAACGCAGGGCTATGACAATGATGACGATTGCCGCAATCAGAACGATGATCAGCAACTCGTCAGTCGACAGGTTTCCACCCGCAATCTTCTGCTGCACATTCGCGGCACGCGCCGACAAACTCGCAAGTTCCTCATCGCTGAGCGTGGGAATCGCCCGCTGCACCTCTTCGGGATTCATATGCGCATCCCGAATGGCCCGTTCGGCCGCCGGCAAAGAGACCAGTTGCGTCAGGTTGGTGATCTCCCGTTGGCGGGTTGCTGAGGAATCCACCAGGCTCTGCTGAAGAGCCTCCGGACTCACCAAATGATCCTGTTCAGCCGGTTCCGCAAAGGCGTTGGCAGGGAAAGCGAGCAAAACCATCAGCGCGCCTGGCAAAACTCTTTGAATCAGAAACATGCAATGCGATTTCAGTCTCATAGGGGGAGGCTCCAAAGACCGTATTTTGTCATCCCCCGTAGGATGCCGAACATGAAATCCCGAGTTGCCAACGAGCAGGTCAAATCCCTTTGGCCAATTCTTGATCGATCAGGTTCAGCCAGCCGCCTGCTAAGGGTTAGTCGCCATATAATCAGGCACTTTCGGCGTAAACCTCCCGGCCACGAACTCCTGAAACAGGTTTCCTGCCGCCCTCCCCAGGTTCCCAGGACCTCTCCCCTCCAAGGTCAGGGCCGCTCCCCTACTGCTGGCCGCCGGATTGTACAGATTCGAAATGCCGAGCGCGCGCCTCTACTGCACCTCGCCGATATACACCCCGTAGGGGCCCAGTTCAATCGAACCGATGGTTGCGGGATCAGCCCCACCCGGGCTTTTCAGCAGCGTCTTCACCTTCCGCGGCGCAATGCCGGCTCCGCCGATTGCCAGATTCACCGTCTGCGGTTCCGCCGTAAAGTTCACGCTCACCACCACCTGGCCTGCGCCGTGCGCCTGTCGCATCCAGCTCAGCACCTTGTTGTTCTCGGTATCGAGCATGATGTTGGCCCCGTGCTCCATCGCCGGAACCGTCTTCTTCAACTGGATCAGGCTCTTGTACCAGGCCAGCAGCGAGTGCGGATCGTTCTTCTGCGCGGCCACGTTGATCGACTTTGCGCTGGGCGGCACCGGAAGCCACGGATCGCCCGTCGTAAAGCCAGTCTTGGCGCTCGCATCCCACTGCATCGGCGTCCGTTCCCCGTCGCGGCCTTTCTCCTTTGGCCAGCCCGTGATGCCGATCGGGTCCTTTACGTCCTCCTTGCGCGTGGGTGGCGTCGTCTTCATGCCGATCTCGTCGCCGTAGTAAAACAGCGCCGCGCCACGGCTCGCAAACAAAATCGTCGATAGTACCCGCTGAATGTCCTCATCATGTACGCCGTCGCCATAGCGCATGTCCATTCGCGGATTGTCGTGGTTGTCGAACAGCAACAGCGGAACGTGCGCGCTCAGGTGCGTCTCCGCATCCACCAGCTTGGCGCGAAACTTCGTCACGTCCATCTTGTTGATGAATGCCACCTGCGTATCCATCGGAAGGTGAAACTCCGGCTTGCCCACCGGCCCGTACATCTTGCCCAGCTCTTCTATGTTGTGCAGGTAGGTTTCGCCAATCAGTACCCGCGTCCCCGGAAAGCCATCCATGTTGAATTGGTCGGTAGCCGCACGCATCTCCTGCATCACCGGATGCAGTCCCGGCTGGTTGTCGGTCTTTGAACCGTCCAGTTGCTCATCCCCGTATGCGTTGATGACGACCTTGCCGTCCTTGTCTTTCACCACGCCCTCATCCGCCAGGCTCGGATCCTCGTAAAGCGTCGTGATCGCGTCAAACCTGAAGCCGCCCACTCCTCGCTTCAGCCAGAAGCGCGCCACATCCTTGAAGGCCTCGTGCACCTTCGGGTTGTTCCAGTTCACGTCCGGCTGCTGAATATAGAACTTGTGGTAGTAGTACTGCCGCGTCTTCGCGTCCCACTCCCACGCCGAGTGACCGAAAAGCGACTGCCAGTTGTTGGGCGGCACTATTTTGCCAGTCGCCGAATCGACCTTGCCGTCGTGCCACACATACCAGTCGCGATAGGGATTGTTCCGGGACGAGCGCGACTTCAGAAACCACTCGTGCTTGTCTGACGTGTGGTTCATCACCATGTCCATCAGCACCCGGATGTGCCGCTTGCCCGCCTCCGCCACCAGCCGGTCAAAGTCGGCAAGCGTTCCATACTGCGGATCGATGTTCTTGTAGTCGGAGATGTCGTAGCCGAAGTCCACCTGTGGCGAGGGATACACCGGCGTCAGCCAGATCGCATCCACACCCAGCTCCTTCAAGTAGTCCAGCCGTTTGGTAATTCCGTTCAGGTCGCCGAGCCCGTCGCCGTTCGTGTCTTGAAAGCTGCGCGGATAAATTTCGTAAATCACCGCGTTCTTCCACCAGTCTTTTTCCTCAACCGGGTTTCTCTTCTGTTCTGCTTGGTCCTTGTTGCCGGGCTTGGTCTTCACGGTCGGGGTCTGTCCTCCTGTTGTCGGTGCAGTGATCGCAAAAAACAAGGCCATCATCAGCGCAACTGCGCAATTCCAAATTCCTTTACGGCTCACCGAGTGCATTGCTTTCTCCTCGCGCTTGCTCCGCCGTTCATCTCTTCGGCAACGGCCCGACTCACACAAACTACCACGCCAGGTCCGCAGCTCGCCCCCTCGCCAATCCGCAACCGATTACTGCGGAGCGCTTTCCTCTGGAACCTTGCCCGCGTCGCCCGACCTTTGCGGAGAAGTCAGCTTCAGCCGGTTCAGGTTCACGGCAAACTGCGGATTCTCCCGCGTTCCCTTGATCTGAATCGGCACTTCAGTACCCGCACCGTCCTTCTTGAAGTACCGGTCCACCGGTTTCAGCAGCAATCCCTTCCAGCCGCCCACCATCGCAGAGACTGTGGCCTCCATCTTGGCTTTCCCCGCAAAATCCAGCGCCCCGCCTTCCACCCCGTAGGTTCCTTTCAGGTCAATCACGGCTCCCGGCACCGTGTACTCCAACACCGGCAGCGTGATCAGCGCATTCTTCATCAGGTAAGTCCCTGTCATCGTCGACAACACATCCGGCTGGCCGCTCTTCTTCGCATCCTTGGGATGCCCCTGGCCGCGCGCGCTCAACTCCAGGATGCGCCCCTGGATCCTGGTGCTCGAAAACTCTGCATCATCAAGCGTAAAGGTGCCATTCAGCCTTAGACGCTGCTCCACCGGAACGGGCCCCGGCGGAATCTCCATGGCGAATTTGGTTTCAAGCACTCCCGTCAACAGTGGAGTCCCGCCGTGGCTCGCCAGCCGCAGAAAATCCTCAATCCGCCCCCGGTCCACGTTCACCGTCAGCGCAATATCGTGTCCGCCCGGCTTCATTCCGCCTCGTCCGTCCGGCTCGGCCTTCACGCCCACGATCGGTCCCTCTACCCACATGTGAGAGCCGCCCAGCGTCGCCTCCACGGGTTCCAGCCGCGTATCTCCGTTGGTCGCATCCACGTGTGCATGAAACTTCGTCTCCAGCGGGAGCGGCGTCCCAAAATGTGTCAGCCTGAAGTCCGGAGTCTTCGTCTCGCCGTCAACAATCAACTCGCGCAGCGTTCCGCCATAGCTTCCCGTCGAGCTCAGAATCCCCGCAATCCCCTTGAACCCGCCCAGATCCGCATTCTCAAACCGGTAGTTGCCTGTCACCGGACTCTCGCCCGGGTCCGCCACCATCCACGGCCCCAGGCTCCCCTTCGTATGGATGGTCCCCACCGGCCGCGGATTGGTCAGCTCCGCTTCGAACCCCATCGCCCCACCGCCGCCGATGCCTGTCAGCTTCAGGTGCGCAATCGCAAACTCCAGCGGAAGCTTGCCCGGCTTGCTCGTCTCCAGCGTCAGGTGCGCGCCCTCGCACACCAGCGTCTCCACCTGGAAGTGCAGCAAGTCCGCTGCCGCAGCGCCCGCTGTCGAACCGGAATGCGCAAAGTTCGTCGATTCTGGTTGTTTTGTTCCATGGAAAAAGTGCGACCGTGGCGGCACATCCACGTCAAGCCCCTGCAACCGCACCACCGAGATGCGAATCACCTGCCCCGGCTTGTAATGGAGCGGCGCGTGAAACCGGAACTCCTTGAGATTGATCAGCGGCTTGTCGGGCCCCGTCTCTTCGGGCCCCGCCGCTGCTGTCCCCGCCGTTCCCGGCAGGGCCATACCTGCTATCGGGGCCGGAGGCCAGATCCGCAGCCCTTTGCCTTCCACCCACAGCCCGTTCCGCAGCGACAAATGAAAGCTGTCCAGCTCCACCCGCGCGTGAAAGTGCTCTGCGAGGCTCTCCACAATGTGCTCGCGCAACATCGGCTCGGCACGGTACGCCAGCGTAATTACAATGCCGGCAAACACCGCCGCACCCGCCACTCCGCAGGCGACAACCCACTTCAGAACCCGATGCTTGCGCCAGAACCCTGCCAGTCGTTGCCTCCTTGCCTCTCCGCGTTGCGCCTCATTGTCGCAGCAATCGTCAATGACGATTGGATGCACGATTTCTTGAATGGCCCCACAATGCCGTATCCTTCTTGGCACAGATGCAAGAGCTCAGAGAGAACCTCGTAAAACTCCAGGCCGTAGAGTTGGACCGCGCTCGCGTCACTCAGGAAGCACGTGCCTTGCCTGCCGAACTCGCCCAGGCCCACGCCGCCCTCACCGCCGGCCAAGCTCGCGCAGCCGAAGCCTCGCAAGCCCTCAGCACCGAGGAATCCCTGCGCACCCGTCTCGACCGCGATATCGCAACCCATCGCCAGAAGACCGCTCACTTCCGCGCCCAGCTCGACGCCGTCAAGACGCCCGAGCAGGCTACCGCCATCGAACACGAGATTCAATTCTCCACCTCCGAAGCAGATCGCTGCGAAAACGAAGAGTTCGCAAGCCTCGAACGCACCGAGGGCCTCGAAGCTGTACTCGCCCAGGCCCGCGCCCAGGTTGAAATTCTTGCCGGAGCCCTTGAGAAAACCCAGGCCCGCGTCGCCGCTCGACAAAAGGAGTTCGCAGTCTCAGATTGAAGCGCTCAACGTCCAGCGCGATGCCCTGCGTCCCCTCATCGAATCTGAGTGGCTCATCCGCTTCGATCGCATCAACACCTCACGCGGTTCCGGCCTCGCCCGCGTCGAGAATCAGCAGTGCCTCGGCTGCCGCATGGGCGTTCGCCCCCAGATGTGGAACCAGCTCCGCGAAGGCCAGTTGCTCACTTGCGACAGTTGCGGCCGCATCCTCTATTGGGACCCAGCCATGGCTCCCGCACCCAAAGCGCCTCAGCCCGAGCCCATCCCCGGCGCAGGCCGCGCGCCGCGCAAAGCCCATCCCGCCGGAGCCTGAGGCCTGAGTCTGAATGTCATCTGGCGCTGTCATCCAGAGGTCGCCCCGGCGACCGAAGGATCTGCGGTTGCTTTTTTTTCGCTACTCCAGGCAAGATTCCCTCGCCCACCCGTCGCGCCGCCGAGCCCACTAAGTGAAATGGTGCTGTTATCCAGAGCGACCCTGAGCGAACGGGAAGTCGAAAGCCTGCCCGCCGTGGCGGGGACCTGCGGTTCGGGTGCACGACTTATACGACGCACTTCCGATTCACCACACTCGACACTTCCTCAGAAGACTGTTCGCACTCCCTGTTAAAGTTCTCTGCTATGGAACTCCCCGGCCGCTTCGTTACCCACAAACACGCACTTCCTTTTTTGCCCGCAATCCTCGCCCTCCTCGCCGCGCCTTCTCTCGCGCGGCCGCAAGCCCCAGCCCCCGTTGTTCCGGATTGGGCTCTACCCAGCTCACCAACCCACGTCCAGGTACCCCCGCCCGCGGGCTTTCATCGCCCCACCGTGACCTTCGACACCCCCATCGGCGTCTTCGACGGCCAGTCCGACATCGGCGGTCCCTTGGTGCCCGGCAGCGCCTCCTACGACGCTGCAACCGGCCAATACACCATCAACTCCGCCGGCTACAACATCTGGTACACGCGCGATGAATTCCGCTTTCTTTGGAAGAAATTCTCCGGAGACGTTTCCGCGGCAGCCGATCTCACTTTCCCCGACCCCAACGGCTTCGGAGATCGGATGGGCGTCGTCATGATCCGCCAAAATCTGGACGACGACTCAAAGCAGGCGATGGTCGGCACACACGGCGCGGGCATGCTTCAACTCGCCTCCCGCACCGATAAGGGCGTCATGGTAACGGATATGGAATATCGCTTCGGAGGTCGTCTTACCGGTGGCTCCCTCACGTTAGTCCATGCCAAACGCATCGGCATTGAAAAACACGGCGACTCCATCTCGCTCTTCGTCAGCCTGCAAGGCGAGCCCATGCATCAATTCGGACCTCCCATCACGCTGCACTTCGACGGACCCTTCTATGTGGGCATCGGCTTCTGCTCCCATCAGCCCGCCACAATCGATGCAGCCGCAGCCTCCAACGTCCTGCTCGAGAACTCCGCCAGGCAAAGTGCAATAAGAAAGCCAAGCAACCGGCTGGCTCTTCAACTCACACCTCCCGCCCTGCTAGGCTCTTCAGAAGGGGACAGTCTCAACTGACCACTGTTCACTGACCACTGACCACTGCCTTTCCGGAGCTCCCGTGCAGCGTATCTGTGTCGACATGGACGAAGTAATGGCCGATACACTCGCCGAGCACCTGCGCCGCTACAACGAAGCATTCGCAGAAGAAGTCACTCCCCACGACCTCATCGGCAAAGGCCTCTGGGAGGTCACGCCCGCCGAACGCCAGGCCGACCTCCGCGCCTTCCTTGACGCGGAAGACTTCTTTGAAGACCTCGCCCTCATGCCCGACTCTCAACAGGTCCTGAAAGAACTCTCCTCCCGCTTCGAAATCTTCATCGCCACCCAGGCCATGGTCGTCCCCAACTCCCTCGGCCCCAAGTATCGCTGGCTGCAGCGCCACTTCCCCTTCATCCCGGCCACCCATTACGTCTTCTGCGGCAACAAGTCCATCCTCCGTGCGGACTTCCTCATCGACGACCAGCCCCGCAACCTCCAGCTCTTCGAGGGCAAGGGCCTGCTCTACACCGCTCCCCACAACCTCACTGTGACCGGCTACACACGCGTCGACAACTGGCAGCAGGTCTCCGGGTTCTTCGCCTCCATCCAGGGTTAACCGCCCAGTTCATGTGTGCGATTCCGCTCATCCAGGTTCGTCGCTTTCGACTAAAATCCGGTAGAAGATGAGCTTCCTCCGGTTCCGCACAATTTTCGCGCTCCTGCTGCTGCTCCTCATGCCGCCCTGGCAGAGGCGCGCAGAAGCCTATTCGCTCCTGACTCACGAAGAACTCATTGACCTTACCTGGCAGAACTCCATTGTCCCCCTGCTCCTCGCCCGCTATCCCGGCCTCACCCCGCCCCAGCTTGATGAAGCGCGCGCCTACGCCTACGGCGGCTGTGTCATCCAGGACATCGGCTATTACCCCTTCGGCGATATAAGTTATTCCAACCTGACCCATTACGTGCGCACAGGCGACTTCGTTGTCAGCCTCTTTCGCAACGCTCAAAATGCCAATGAGCTTGCCTTTGCGATCGGCGCGCTCTCCCACTACATCGGCGATACGGTTGGTCACGCTGGGGCCACCAACATCGCCGTCCCCATTGAGTTTCCCAAACTTCGCGCAAAATACGGCCCCTCGGTGAACTACGCTGAGGGCCGCCACCAGCATGTCCAAACCGAGTTCGCCTTCGACATCGATGAGATCTCTCATCACCGCACGGCCCCTCTGCAATATCTCCGCCACATCGGGCTTCAGGTTCCGGTGCGGCAACTCGCTGTCTCCTATTACCAGACCTACGGCGTTACTGAAGACTTCACCGGCACGCACAAGCACCGCTTCAACGTCAGTGGATATCGCTTTGCGGTTCGTTCCTTCATCCCCCGCATCGCCTACGCCCTCACGCTGCTTCACCGCAACCACGAGCCCGCCGAGGTCAGCAGCCCTGAGCGGGTTGAGTTGAACAAGCAATTCGTCCAGTTGGCGACCGATAACAACTGGCAGGCATACCGTCGAAAGGCGGGAATCGGAACCTACACCCTGGCCGGCATCATCTTCATCGTCCCCAAAATTGGCGCTCTCAAAATGGTTGCGATCAAGGGCCCCACTCAGGCCACGGAGGTCGATTACCTGCACAGCGTCGTACTTTCCGCTGCCGCTCTTCGCCAACGGCTCGCCAGCTTCACTCCACCGGCCGACCTGCGTTCGACCAGCGCAAACGCCATTTCAACTGCGACTGACGCCCAGCTTCCCGCTGCCCAGCCGCTACCTGTCGATTCCATTGCTGGCCAAATCGCGCACCCGGTCCGTAACCCGCACCATCCACTGCCCAATCGCGACCTCGACACGGGATACGTTGTAAAACCCGGCGGCTATTCGCTCACTGACTCCACTTACGCCAACCTCCTTCACCGTCTCACCCGTACGCCCGCTCAACCCATTCCTCCCGGCATCAAGGAGGACATTCAGACTTACTATGCCAACCCTGCGGCGCCCATCACCACCAAAAAAGATCCATCCGCCTGGGCGCAGGTCCAGGCCGACCTTGCCACCCTCGCCACCATGCCCACCTCCACTGAACCCGTGCCCTATCCCACCTACGGGGACGATCCTGACGCCCAACCGTAGTGTTTTCCATCTTTTGCGCGGATCCCTCTCTCCTCCCCCCTCTGCTTAACCCTGCATGCGCACGCGTTTACCCAGAAATAGGTACCATTAGGTATGGCTGTCGTTCTCACACCTCCGACCCAGCGCCTCAGCCGCCGTGTATTTCTAAAGGCAGGCCTCTGCGGTGCTGCCGGCCTCGCCCTCTATGCCGGCGAATTCGAGCGCCACTGGATTGAGATCACCCGCCACGAGGTCGCTCTGCGCGGCCTTCCCGCCGCTTTTGACGGCATGCGCATCGCCCAAATCAGTGACATCCACATGGACGACTTCACTGAGCCCATCTTTCTCCGCCATGCCATCAAGCTCATCAATCGAGAAAAACCTGACGCCGTCTTCATGACTGGCGATTTCGTCACCGCCTTGATGGCCGAAAAGCGCATTCCCCGGCATTTTGACCGCGAAACCGCCGAACAATGCGCCGGCATCCTCACCGGACTCGAATGCAAGTCTCTTTACGCCTCCCTCGGTAACCATGACCACGGCGTCGGAGCTCATCAGGTCACCTCAGCGCTTCAATCCAGCGGCATCAACGTCCTCCGCAACACCTGCGTGCCCATCGAACGCGGCGGCAGCCGCTTCTGGCTTGCCGGCATCGAAGATCCCCTTGCCGGGCATCCAAAGCCGGAACTCGCCATTCCCGCCTCTATTCGCAACGTGCCCAACGAGCCCGTCATCCTCCTCTGCCACGGGCCGGACTATGCCGACAGCCTGCTTCAGGAACCACCGGGCCAGGCCATCGACTTCATGCTCAGCGGGCACAGCCACGGCGGGCAGGTGCGCCTCCCCTTTCTGGGCGCGCTCGTTCTCCCTCCCCTTGGTCGAAAGTATGTTGAGGGCTTCTTCAACCTCGGCCGCTTGCAGCTCTACGTCAACCGCGGCCTCGGCACCATCGGCCTGCCCTTCCGCTTTGACTGCCCGCCTGAGATCACCATCTTCACCCTCCGCACCCGCCCCGCCGACGCTGCGGTTTAGCAAGAACCCTGGACCTGCAAGCCCTTCCTCCGGCTGAGATGTCGACCACCCCGCCCTCGATTGACAACCCTCCCGCCGGAACCTATATTTTGCTGGCCGAGCGAACGGGACGGCACCAGCCCCTGAATCTGCTTCGGCCCTGCCGCCGGAGGCAAATTTCATGTCTCATTTCATCTCTCCAAATATCCGCCGCGCCCTCATTGCGCCCGTCCTCTTCGCGCTTTCGCTCACTCCGCTCGGCGCGCAATCCGCCAAATCCCTCGGCATCTTTGAAGGCCAGTCCGACATCGGCACCGTCACCCCTCCCGGCACTCTCGCCTACGCCGCCCATACCGGCACCTACACCATCAACGCCGCCGGTTGGGACCTCTGGTCCAACAACGATGGCTTTCATTACGCATGGAAAAAACTCTCCGGCGACCTCTCTCTCTCTGCCGACATCGACTTCCCTGTGAAGACCGGCAATCACCACAAATATCGCAAGGCCGTGCTTATGATCCGCCAGTCGCTCGATGCGGACAGCCCCTATGTCGACGTTGCGCAGCACGGCAATGGAATGGCCGCCCTGCAATATCGCCGCACCAAAGGCGCCGACACCCAGGACATCGAACTCAATATTGCTCAGCCTAGCCGCGTACGGCTTGAAAAACGCGGCGACGTGTACACGCTCTTCCTCTCCATGCAGGGCGAGCCCCTTCATCAGGCCGGCGCCTCCGTCAAGGTTCATCTCGACGAGCCCTTTTATGTCGGCATCGGCGTGTCCGCACACAACGCCACAGTTCCTGAAAAGGCCACCTTCGCAAATCTCGAGCTCAAGCAGCTCACTCCGCCCGATGCGCCCGCACAGATGGTCCTCTACAGCACCGTGCAGGCAATCAAGGTCGCCGAGCGCGAGGCCACCGTCATCAATTCGCAGGCCGCGCGCGCCCAGGCGCCCAACTGGTCCCGCGACGGGAAATTCATCGTCTTCAATCAGGACGGACACATGTACCAGGCGCCCGCAACCGGCGGTGGCACGCCGCAACAAATTGACACCGGCTCCGCCACTGGCTGTACCGGTAGTCACGGCCTCTCGCCCGACGGCAAATGGATCGCCATCACCTGCGCCGGCCCCGGCCATCCCGAGCGCCGCGTCTCCATCATCCCGATCACCGGTGGTGAGCCCCGTATCCTCACGCAACAATCGGCCTGGTTCCACAGTTGGTCGCCCGACGGCAAAACCATCCTCTTCACGCGCCCAGGCTCGGTGCGCGGCTCAGGCAACATCTACGCCATCCCCGTCGAAGGCGGAGCAGAAACCGCCCTCACCACCGGCAATGGCCTCAGCGACGATCCTGATTTCTCACCCGATGGAAAGTGGGTCTACTTCAACACCGATCGCTGGGGCGGCATGCAGATTGGCCGCATGCATCCTGACGGCAGCCAGGTCGAGCAGGTCACCTCCGACCAGTTCCGCAACTGGACCCCGCATCCTTCGCCCGACGGCAAGATGATCGTTTTCATCTCCTACCCACCCGACGTCACCACCCACGCCGCCAACAAGGACATCGCCCTTCGCATTCTCTCCACCACTGACAACAGCATCCGCACCCTCGTCAATCTCGTCGGTGGCGACGGCTCCATGAACGTAGCCAACTGGTCGCCCGATTCCAAAAGCCTGGCCTTCGTCAGCTACCAGATGCTCCCTGCAGGTGACACCGGCTCAACCCAGTAGCAACTGAGTACGTTCGTCAACGAATCCATTCGGGCGCAGGTTGCAACCCGCGCCCGCTTCGCTACAATCACATCCACAGCTCTCCTTCTCCGGGCTTCCATCCACAAGCAAGGTTTCGGAGGTTCAATGTCCAGATTTCTGTTCACAATGATGCCGGTGAATGATCTCGGCCTGCCCACGCGCATGCTGCCCATCGCCCGTGTGCTTGCCGATCGCGGTCACGATATCGGCGTCTTCAATCCCGCTCCCGCGCCCATGGCCCTCATCGCCGAGGCGGGGCTGAACCCTGTTCCCATGCCCGACCTTCCCTTGCCCGAACCCGGTTCTGACATGGCCCGCGCCAGTGCCGCTTACGACGTGGACGAAATGTTCGCCGCCATCTTCCCCAATGAGGAATTTGTCCGCGCCATGACAGCCCTGCACATCAAGCTGCTCCAGGACTTCGCGCCCGATGTTGTCGTCGACTCGTTCAACCTGCCCGCCTGTCTCGCGGCACGCATCCTCAAAATTCCCCTTGTCACCGTCAACCAGGGAAACTTCCATCCTGCAAGCGAAGGCTTCAAATGGTGGCAGAGGCCGCGTCCCACGGCGCTGCGCAGCGCCGTAGCCGTCGTCAATCGCGTTGCCGCCGAGCATGGCGCCGGCCCCTTTGCCCGCTGCGTCGATCTCATGGCCGGCGACCTCTCCCTCATTGTCGGCACTCCAGAGACCGACCCAGTAGCCGACTCCGCCACGCGTCACGTCGGTCCCATCACCTGGCAGCGCGGCAATGCTGAACTGCCCGCATCCATCCAGGATCTAAGCCGCGATAAACCTCTCGTCTGGGTCTACGCCGGAAATCCCCGCTACAACGGCGAAGGAGCCGCGCTCAATCCCTTCGATTCCATCGTCGTCATCCGCGCCGCCATCGCCGCACTCGGCAACCAGCCCTTCCACGTGGTGCTCACCATGGGGCACCAGGAGCTGCCTCCCGAGTTCGGTACGCTGCCCTCCAACTTCCATCTGGCTGCCTACCTGCCCGGTCCCGCCATGGCCGCCCGCTGCGATCTCATGGTCCACCACGGCGGACACAGCTCCGTCACCTCAGGCTTGAGCGCCGGCACTCCCGCCGTCATCATCCCCACCGCCACTGAGCGCGAAAGCAATGCCCGCCGCATGGCTTCTCTCGGAGCGGCCCAAGTCGTCATGCCCATCCCGGGACCGGATGGAAGCAAGCGCATCGATGTAGAAGAATTTCGCGCGGCAGTCAACCGCGTGCTCGGCGACAATCGCTTTCGCGCCGCCGCGCAAGGTGTCGCCCAATCCATGAAGAAATACGGCGGCGCATCGCAAGCCGCCGACCGCATCGAAAAATTCACCCAAACCAGAATCCCGCGCTAACTCGAATTTCCAACAGGTCGCAAAGAATCTTAGCGCCGATCCCCCAGAGTAGCGCCGATCTCCAGATCGGCTGTCCTGAGGGCCCCCTGGCCCTCAGATGCCTCAACGCAGATGCTTACAGAACTTCAGCCTTCTCATCGCCGGCCAACGGCTTCGCCCCCGGCATCGTGCGCAATCCCGCCGTCGTGTTCGAAGCCCGCATCGGCATCGCCTGCGGCGCCTGGTGCATCGTCACAATAATCACCCGCGCCGCGCGTTTCCCCGCGCACTGGTAGGAGTGCGGCGTCCCCGCGTCAAAGTAAACCGCGTCGCCCGTGTCCAGCGTGCACTCCTTGTCCCCGTGCCGCAGTTCCAACTCGCCCTCAAGAACATACAAAAATTCAAACCCCGGATGCATGTGCGCCTTGGGTTCGGGCACCCTCGCCAGCGGTACAAACTCAGCAAAATACGGATCCATGTTCCGGTCCGGAACCATGTAGCCCAGGCTCTCAAAAAAATACGTCGGCGGTTCAACCCCGGTCTGCGGCAGCCGCACCCGGTCCTTTTGCCGGTGAATCCTGAACATCGCGCTCGGCTCGGTCTCGAAAAAGTGCGAAAGATCCTTTGAAAACACCATTGCAATCCGAGCCAGGTTCCTGAGCGTCGGAACCACGCGCCCTGTCTCAAGCTGGGAGAGAAAACTCGCCGACAAGCCCGTGTGCTTGCCAAGTTCCACCAGCCCCATTGACTTCTTCAGCCGCAGCCGCCGGATCCGCTCTCCGATCCGCTTTTCCGCAATGAAACGTTCTGCGGTCTCCGGGTCTGCCTGCGTCTTTTGCGTCTCGTCGTTCGTTACTACGGCGGGATTGGCCATATTCACTAGGATGCGCCCCGTGACAAATTATTGTCCAGATCAAAAAATATTTACGCCCTGCTAAACCAACCGCGCCAGACGAAGCTATTGTATTCATCAGGAGGATCGCAAGATCACCCCGCTCAATCCACCTCCCCTGCCGCCCCGGTATCTGCTGTCGGGTGCCTCAGGAATGTTGGGCTCGGCCCTCAGAGAATTCCTGGTCGCCCGTAACTCCTCTATTCTTCAACTGGTTCGCTCGGCTCCTACTCTTCCTAACCAGCTCCAGTGGAACCCCGCCTCCGGCCCGTTCATCCCTCACGTTGAAGCGCTTGAAGGCCTCACCGCCGCCGTTCATCTCTCCGGCGTCAATCTCGCCGGCCACCGCTGGACCCCCGATTTCAAACGCGAAATTCTCGATAGTCGCGTCGCCTCAACCCGGGTCCTCGCCACCGCCCTCGCCGCTCTCCGCCATCCGCCCCAGGCGCTCCTCGTTGCCTCCGCCACCGGCATCTACGGCAATCGCGGACAGGAGCTCCTCGACGAAACCTCCCGCCCCGGCGAAGGCTTTCTTGCCGACGCCTGCCGCCAGTGGGAAGCCGCCACGCAGCCTGCCGTCGACGCCGGAATTCGCGTCATCCATATGCGCTTCGGCATCGTTCTCGGCCCCGGCGCCGGCACACTCGGCAAACTGCTTCCGATCTTCCGCCTCGGTCTTGGCGCACGCCTCGGTTCCGGCGAGCAGTACATGAGCTGGATCTCGCTTCCTGACACGCTCGCAGCCATCCACTTCCTGCTCGAATCCGACTCGCTCTCAGGCCCCTTCAACTTCTCGGCGCCCAACCCCGTCACCAACGCCCAGTTCACCCGCGCTCTCGCCGCCCAGCTCCATCGCCCCGCCTTCTTCTCCATCCCCGCCTCCGCTCTCCGCCTCGCCTTCGGCCCCATGGCCGACGAAGCCCTCCTCTCCAGCTGCCGCGCCTACCCCGCCCGCCTCGCCGCCGCCGGATTCCAGTTCAGCCACGCCACCATCGTCCACGCCCTACCCGCCGTCCTCACCCCCCACCGCTTCTAGTCTGCCCGCACCCTGCCGAAAACACTTCGCCTGCAAATCCCGCATCGGCTACACTGGCTTCCTCTCTGCTTCCCCCAGTGAAAGCGCGAGGAGACCTTGGTGAGCACTCCGTTTCCATTTCGCCACATTCGCCGTGTTTCGCTGCTCTTCGCCGTGCTTCTCCTCCCGCTTGCGCACGCCCAGACGAAGCGCGGCCTCGAACCCGAGCCAGCCGCAGCCCGGCGCCGACGGCCAGCTCGGCAGCTTCTATGCGCTCGTCATCGGCATCAACGACTATCACGCTCCGCTGCCTCCGCTTAAGTCCGCCGTCAATG
This sequence comes from uncultured Acidobacteriaceae bacterium, assembly GCA_963820245.1. GTDB lineage: Bacteria > Acidobacteriota > Terriglobia > Terriglobales > Acidobacteriaceae > Telmatobacter. The sequence continues at coordinate 203,585 of CAWFZC010000016.1, forward strand.
ACGCCAGGGCCGTTGGCAAGATCCTCGAAGAGCATTATGGCTTTCATGTGCAGTACTTGCTCGACGCGCAGGCCACGCGCTTCAACATCCTCGATGCGCTTGGCAAGTTCGAGAGCAGCCTGCAGCCAACCGACAACCTCGTGATTTACTACGCGGGTCACGGCTATCTCGATCCAAACACGAAGCGCGCCTACTGGATGCCGTACGACGCCAACTCAAAGCTCAGCCCCAACCGGATCATCTCCGATGATCTGATGAACGAAGTGAGCGATGCGCCGGCGCGGCACGTGCTCGTCATCTCCGACAGTTGCTACTCCGGCGACCTTGCCAACACGCGCAGCCTCGGCAGCGGCCCTGAAGGCGGCACGCCGGCCGTGGTGCTGCGGATGCTTGCGCGCAAATCGCGCAACCTGATGGCAAGCGGCGGCGAAGAGACTGTGTCGGATTCAGGCGCTGACGGCCACTCTGTCTTCGCAAGCGTGCTGTTGCGCGCTCTCTCTGAGAACCAGAGCCCGATGTATACCGCCAGCAGTCTCTTTTACGCTGACATCAAAGACTCGGTCGTGGGCAATTCCGAGCAGACGCCCGAATACGCCGTGATTCCCAACTCCACCCACAACGGCGGCGACTTCGTATTTGTCCGCAACGGCAAAGCGCCACCGCCCGCGCCCGGCGCACGCAAAGCGGCAGCACCCATCATCGAGCCAGAGCCCGACGCATCCGCCGAGTCAGCAGCGAACTCCAGCCCAGCCGACCTTCCGCGCACGATGAACCAGTCCCGCATCACCCTCCCGGAAATCAGCGCAGCGCTCAGTTCCGCTGACGTCAGGCTTCTGAAGGACGCCCTTGCGTCCGGTGTACCCCCGACGGAGATCGAACAGGCACTGCGGCAGAAATCTCCCGATGGTCAAAACAACGTTGCGAAAGAATTCTTTGAGAATGCAGCCAATGCGCCCGATGCGCTCACGTGGTTCAGCTCATCGCTCAAGGCCGGCCTCGACCCGAACATGACGGTGCCCAACGATTACTACGGGCAGGAGGGCCTGCTCATCGCCGCCATGCGCGCGGGCAACGCCAAGGCCGTCAAATTGCTGCTCGAGAACGGTGCAAGCCCGCACGCCTACCAGGACCTGTTTCTCACGCGCTTCCCTGACCCGCGATTCCTCTATCCGCTGCAGGCGCTCGTCGCCAACGATCGGTTTGATCTTGCAGAGAAGCAGGATCTTGCGAAAGCCTTTATCGCCGCCGGTGTTGCCATCCCTGACCCCGCGCCCATGAAGCCGGGGGCAAGGCCGATTCCGATCGACACCGCCAAAGAAATTCAGGACGAGACAGCGAAGCAGCTCGGCATCAGCCTGCCGCCATCTCCTTTGTGCTGCCAGCAGACCAGCCCCATCTGCCTCGCGGCCTCCAAACGCACCCACGAAGACTGGTGCGCGATCATCGCCGCCATGCCCAAGTCGCTGAACACGGCATTCCCCGCCGGCGGAGCAGGAACACCCATCTGGGACATCAAGCTCCGCTACCTCCTCGCGATCCAGAACAACAAGGCCTACTTCATGGGTCTGCGCGATCTCGACAACTCATTCACCTCGGTAAACTACGTGCTCGTCGAAGTCTCAAAAGATGCGTCAACCTGGACAGTGCTCACCTACATCCCTCCGGAAGCCGGCATGGGCCTCTGCAAGCGCGACGACAAGGACGACACCGCCCCTCCCGCCGAGGAATGCTGGCGCAAGATCCCGCTCCACCGCGTAGCCGGCACCGACGAGATGCGCTTCGATTCCTACAACCTCACCTGGAAGCTCGGGAAGTGAAACTCAATCAACGTCGGAGCACGATCGTCTCGCACCTCCTCTGAATCCCGGCTTTAGCCTCGATCGTGCCCCCATCCCCCCGCCCCACTCCCCCAAATGCAGTTGTCATCTTGAGCCAAAGAGCAGTTGTCATCTTGAGCACTTAAATCGACTGTCATCCTGAGCGACCCTGAGCGAAGCGAGCGGGGAGTCGAAGGACCTGCGGTTGCTTTTCGGCAACAGCTTATCCGCAAGATCAGTAATGTCCGGGTTGCCAGTAATCCGCCAACTACGCTTACGCACGCTTTCCCGAATACATCGACAGAATCTAACCGCAAAGCTTCAATGCGTGCTAGGCGTAACTCGCACACTGTTCACCATCCGATCAACGATGTCTGGATCTCCAGCGAACTCGATCCAGTCGTTATCCAGAAGAACCACTCGGTCTTCACCGTCACCTTGCCCTACATAGCCTCCATCGGAACAGTAGACACGCCATTCGCGTTCAATATTCAGGATCGTCTTACCCTCCTGCTGGCTGATCAGTGAGATCGGAAAAAGATCCGAGTGCCCATGGACGGCGCCACATTTTGGACCGTATTCCCATCCATCGGAGCAATGCACCAATTCGCTCGGTCCTATGGGTTCGCCCCTACCCGCATAGATGGTGACCCCGCTATTCGAGGCCATCGCTTGAGGATCAGGACAAATGAGATGGAGCGCGCTGCCGTCTTTCCTTATGTGCCATTCTGCGGGATAAGAAAAAGACATTGGCCAGTTCCGATCATCGAATTGCTTCCACTCTCCACCACCGCCACAGCTAGGCTGAGGAACGCTGGCGAATCGAACCGGGTTAGCATGGCCGCTGCCATTCGGAGTCCAGCTTCCGACGAAAGTGCCCTTCACAAAACGCATATGCAGATGGCCGACAGGAGCGCCATTTCCCGTCTCTGCCTGAAGCGCGATCCTAGATGCACTCCATTCGCCGCCAAGGAAAGTTGGCGTCCAGTCTCCGGCTGGCGCGTAGAACAAGCCGACCACTCCGGTTCCGCCGCGATCAAGGTACATCCTCACTCTCTTGTTGTCGATGCTGCCTTCAAGCCAATAACGCCCCGTCGGTGCAGTCCCGAGGGCGTGCGTCTGCGGGCAGTAACCTGTTTGTTCGTCGTTGTGTTGGGCGAAAGTGACTGAATGCAGCACGATTATTAAAGCGGCAGCACAAACCATGGCTCGCATATCGAGATGGTATATCCCTTGCGGGCTTGCAAGGGGCTGCACGCGCCGTCACGCCAGATGATTTGCAAGCCTGTCGTCGGCGTTGCGGGAGTATTGTCGCCAACTCGGACATTACCCATTACCCACCCAAAAACGACAGCCAACCGCAAACCCGCTGACGAACATCTCCCTTCAAACCAACCCAACCCCCATGAACAACGTGCATCCCCGCCCCGCGTTATCCTAGAAGGTCAAACACTCAGGCTTTCAGGAAAGCGCAAACATCATGGCCGAAGAAACCACCACCCCAACCGCAGCCGCCCCCATTGCCACCATCGCCTCACTCGGCCAGCACGAAGGCCAGTCCGTCACCATCCAGGGCTGGCTCTACAATCTCCGCGAAAGCGGCAAGCTCCTCTTCCCCATCTTTCGCGACGGCACCGGAACCGTGCAGGGCGTGGCCCACGTCAAAAGCGTGCCCGCAGAAGTCTTCGAAGCGCTCAAAGGCCTCACCCAGGAATCCTCCGTCATCGTCACTGGCAAGGTCCGCGCCGACAAGCGCGCCCAGGGCGGCTTCGAGCTCGACGTTGAGAAGCTGCAGGTAGTCCACCGCGTCCCCGAGTCCGACCCCTATCCCATCACCCTCAAGGAACACGGCGTTGACTTCCTCATGGAGCATCGCCATCTATGGGTCCGCACCCCGCGCCAATCCGCCATCCTCCGCATCCGTGCTGAAATCATGCGCGCCGCCGCCGAGTACTTTGACTCCAACGGCTTCATCCGTACCGATCCGCCCATCCTCACCCCCGCCGCCTGCGAAGGCACTTCCACCCTCTTTCCCGTTGACTACTTTGGCGACCCCGCCTACCTCACCCAGTCCGGCCAGCTCTACATCGAGTCCACCGCCCTCGCCCTCGGCAAGGTCTACAGCTTCGGCCCCACATTCCGCGCGGAAAAATCAAAAACCCGTCGCCATCTCACCGAGTTCTGGATGATCGAACCCGAAGTCGCCTACATGGACCTCGACGGCCTCCTCGAGCTCGCGGAAAATTTCCTCAGCCACATCGTCCAAAGCGTCCTCAAAAACCGCGCCTCCGAACTCGAAGTCATCGGCCGCGACAAATCCAAGCTCGAAGCCATCCAGGCCCCCTTCCCGCGCCTCCGCTACGACGACGCCGTCGAAATGCTCAACCAGGCCCACAAGGACGGACACCTCGAAGCACCCTTCGTCTACGGCAACGACTTCGGCTCCCCCGACGAAACCTGGCTCAGCTCGCAGTACGACCGCCCCGTCATGGTCAATCGCTACCCGGCCGACGTCAAAGCCTTCTACATGGAGCCCGATCCCCATGACTCGCGCTATGCCCTCTGCGTCGATGTGCTCGCCCCTGAAGGCTACGGCGAAATCATCGGCGGCTCGCAGCGCGTTTCCAGTTTTGAGTTATTGAACAAGAGAATCGAAGACCACAACCTGCCCAAGGAAGCCTTCCAGTGGTACCTCGATCTGCGCCGCTATGGCAGCGTCCCCCACTCCGGCTTCGGCATGGGCATTGAGCGCGCCGTAGCCTGGATCTGCGGCCTGGACCACGTCCGCGAAACCATCCCCTTCGCCCGCACCCTCCACCGCATCTATCCCTGAGCGCAGTAGACGACGCCGGGTGCCCCAAATTATGTAGGGTGCCCCTGGTCCGGGGTCCCCGACTACGAAACCGGAGGGAGCAGGGGCATTTATGCCCCTGAGTCCGAACCTCCCATCAACCTGGCTTCAGCCACGGGCCTTTCGGCCAATCCCGGCAGGTTTGTCTGTGCCCGATCCATCCGCAGACCCGGGGCCCCCTAGGACAGGTCTTCGTCCGTGGGGTGGAGTTTCACCGCGGATGAGTGGGATAGAACCAACTCCCCCTCGAGCCTTTCCGGTCCCTCGTTCCCACAAGAAGATCGGGTGCCCCATGTCCCTCGCATTTGGGGACATGGGAATGAATGCTGCCCACCCGGATGCCTGACACCCCGGGTCCCAAACGGAAGACCAACCAGGAACCCGCACCCTCCCCGCGGTGTCTAAGTCATCAGAACTTTCAGATTCGATCATGCAAAGAGGAGGTCCCATGACAGTCGGCAACGCACACGCTTCAAATCAACTGCAGGGAGACATCAATGTCACTCCACTGATCGACGTCCTGTTAGTCGTGCTCATCATCTTCATGATCATTGTTCCGGTAATCCCTCACGGCCTCAACGCAGCCTTGCCTCGTCAATCTGCAAACCACGCCCAGAGCCCTGAGACGCCCATTGTGGTCCAGATCGTCAGCGCCCCCGACGGACGAGTGACCTACAAAATCAATCAGGACGATGTGAGCCTCGACGATCTGGCGAGCCGCCTGAACGACTTGCTTTCCGTTCGTGCGGAAAAAGTCATGTGCATCCGCGCCGACAGCAATCTCGTTTTTTCAACCGTCGCCCAGGTCGTCGATATCGGAAAAGGCGCCGGCGCGAACCACATCGGATTAATGAATTGATGAAATCAACAAACCGTCGTTAGCCCGAACCTCAACACTCGTTGTCAGATGAGTCCCAGGAACCAACAGCCAGCACAGCGTTGATGTGCGCTCTCCACGGGACTGAGCTTCCCTTTTGAACCACTCGTAGTTTCCGGTTTGCCCGTGAGACATCCGCCATCATAGACCGGGAACAATCCCCGCGAATATATTGGTCGAATGACGGAGCGGAAAGGCTTTACCAGACATCCACAACCAGACGCCCCTGCGACGCTCGCAAAAAACTACATAACACCGGGCGGCCTCCAGCGCCTCATAGATGAGCACCGCTTTCTGCTCACCAGGGACCGCCCGGCCGTGGCCGAGGTGGTATCGTGGGCTGCCGGCAATGGCGATCGCAGTGAAAACGCCGACTATCAGTACGGCAAGCGGCGGCTCCGTCAGATCGATGGGCGCATTCGCTTTCTCACCAAGCGAATCGAAGCCGCAGAGGTGGTGGACCCGGAAGCTCCGAGGTCTGCGCAGGCGGCGGCGAGAGCATTCTTCGGGGCGACCGTGCGCTATGCCAATGCCGCCGGAGCGGAGCGGGAGGTCAGCATCGTAGGCACCGACGAGGTCGATCTCAACCGCAACCACATCAGTTTTGTGTCGCCTCTGGGGCGCGCGTTGATGAAGTCGGCAGAGGGCGACACTGTAGTTCTCCATGCGCCGGGCGGCACAGAAAACCTGACAGTGCTTGAAGTCTGTTACGAACGCATTTCGGTGGAACCGTTCCGTGAACCACCCGGATCCGCGGCCTCGGCAAAGGCTCCCTCGCCGACTCTCACCTGACGAAGAAGAGAGGCAACGCCACAGTGGTAGAAAGTGCGACAACCGTACTAGAGCACGATCGACCGAGTGCCCCATGTCTCGCCTTTGAGACCTGGGAATAAGTAGTCTCCGGGTCTACAACCCTGAAGCGCCCGTCATCGGAACACACAAAATGCCTGTCATCCAGAGCGCACGGCGCCCCAAACGTTTTTCAGTTTGGGGGTGGTAAGCGAAGGATCTGCAGTTGTTCTTCATCACAGCCCATACTGCCACTTCAGCGTACGATGACTCGCATGCACGAGCGCGACTACTCCACCTACATCATGGCCAGCCGCAGCCGAACACTTTATGTCGGGGTGACAGGAGATCTCGAAAAGCGCGTCTTTCAGCACAAGTGGAAGGAACACGAAGGATTTACCGCGCGCTACAACTGTGACCGTCTCATCTGGTTCGAACGGCATCAGTATGTCCAGAATGCAATTGCGCAGGAAAAGGAACTGAAGGGCTGGAGCCGTTCAAAAAAGATTGCACTCATCGAGTCTCTAAATGCTGCCTGGGGCGATCTGAGCCGCGAGTGGTACGACTGCGAGCCCGCTGACTATGCGCGTGCTCTTGATCGAATGAACTCCTGAAAAGAAACTGCAAATCCTTCGCCAGAGCTTGTCATCCAGAGCGCACGGGGCCCCAAACGTTTTTCAGTTTGGGGGTGGTAAGCGAAGGATCTGCAGTTGCCTTTCGGCAGCTGCCCATCAGAAAAAAGAGTAACTTCCGGATAGCCGGTGACTCAGGCCAACAATCGTGCAGCGCCCCTCATCGCAAAACACAAATTGCGTGTCATCCAGAGCGCACGGGGCCCCAAACGCTTTTCAGTTTGGGGGTGGTAAGCGAAGGATCTGCAGTTGCCTTTCGGCAGCTGTCCATCAGAAAAAACCAGTAACTTCCGGTTAGGCGGTGATACGACCGGCACAAGGGCCAAGGAAGATATCAACAGTTACCTGCTATCGAGTCCAGGACTTACCGAGGGTCTGGGCTATTGCAATCCGAGCGGGCCAGAGTATCCTTGCTCATGCTTCCCCGTCGCCAGTTGCTGAGCCACTTCTATAAGCGACAGGGCGGTTCGTCAACAAGCACGAGAAAGGAAAGAAATCATGAAGTACATGATCACTTGGAACGAACGTCCCCAAGGCACGCCAATCGAGTACGAAAATGCACAGAAACGAATCCTGGAGGTCTTCGGCCCGTGGAAAGCACCAGCCAATTTCAAAATCGAGGCGTTCGTCATCCGCGTCGGTGATTGGGGCGGGTATATGTTGATGGAATGCGATGACCCGCTCGAAGTGCATAAGTTCTGTTCGATGTTGCCTGCCTTCACGTTTGAAGCCCGCCCCGTCGTCCCTGTCGCCGACGCCATCCGCGTGGAACTCGAAGCTATGGCCTACCGCGACGGACTAAAAGGCAAGTGACACCAAAACGGATTACGTAATAATCGCCGCGCTGATCCGGACATTACCCCTCCCAGATTGGGTTCTGTCCGGATAGCCGGTCACTCAACTGCAATCGAAGAGAGCCACCGTCTTCAACGGAGGGAGCAGGGGCATTCATGCCCCTGAAATCCCGTCGCAAGAATAAGCAGGCTTTAGCCTCGGGCCCTCAGTCAAATGTGCGCCCGTCATCGCAAAACAAAAATCGGCTGTCATCCAGAGCGCAAGGAGCCCCAAACGCTTTTCAGTTTGGGGCTCCTAAGCGAAGGATCTGCAGTTGCCCTTCGGCAGCAGCCTACCAAGAAAAAAGAGTTACTTCCGGTTTGGCGGTGACACACTCGCGAGGTTGGTTTCTTAGTCCCGGAGGGACGTTCGATAATAGCCCCGGGTGAAACCCGGGGAACTGTGCCCCAAAAAACGGTACGCGCCCCGGAGGGGCGCGGCGACACAGGCCAGTAACTTCCGGATCGCCGGTGACTCGCCCTCGAACCAGACGAATGGGCTGCTAGCGGTTCAGATTCGAAATAGACCAACGATTTGGAACTTCTCCAACGAACCGCCTTCAAGGAGATTAGGCTCAATGGCCTGCAACGCAAGCAAGGCGGATCGACAACGATTAGCGACTACGATCTCTGTGAATAGCCCGTTATCGTTAAGCTTCTCGGAAAAGAATGAAAAAACTATGTTGGCTAGTACGCGCTCCGAAGCGCATTCTTGCTCTGAAACCGAAGGAGTCAGACCCCACCATAGGAGGGAATTATTCAATCCGCATGAAATGTCAAATCCTAAAAACTCTCCTGCGTGGATGGGAGTCGAGTTCGGTTCAACCGCTTCGATGACCTCATACGATTGCTCCCTGGTGTACAGGTTGGCAAGCTCACACAACCGATAAGCTTTCTTTTCGTTATGCACAACGCCCAACTCTCCCCCTTCTTCTAGAAACCAGTGGAAGAGCTTATTTGCTTCGTGTTCCTCGGGGAGATTGTCGAAATGCATTGTGCTCATCCGACATGTTCCACGGTATCTAGGATTGGGCCTCAATTTCGGCCACAGCGGGCCATCTAAGATAAGCAAATTCGCGGGTCTCGTCATGCTTCCTCACCGATCCCAGCATGATACTGGATTCCTCATTCCAAGCGATCTTGCAAGCTCGAATTCCAGCGTAAATGGCTTCCGGTCGTAT
>CAWFZC010000017.1:0-348120 GCA_963820245.1 uncultured Acidobacteriaceae bacterium
GGGGTGCACCGCGTCGCACAAGGGCCTTCGTCGTGATTGGTGAGGAGCAGACGGGAGCATTGCGTAGGGTTGGGGAAATACGTGGTGTTGCGCATGTGGAGCGGATTGAGCGTGCGTTCAGCGAGCAGGGCTGCGTATTGCTTGTGCGTAGCGGAGGCGAGCGCGTCGCTGAGGAAGTCGAAGGCGACGTTGGAGTAGAGGGCGCGGGTGCCCGGAGTGCTGCGGAGTTGCTGGCGGGGAAGCCATTGCCAGCGGGCGCGATAGTCGGGGTAGGTGAAGTGAGGTGCGCTGCGGGATGGGGTGCCGATTTCGCGCGGGAGGCCTGAGGTGTGAGTGGCGAGATTGGCAAGCGTGATGGGCTTGACGCGCTTGGGGACAACTGTGTGCGGCGGGGCGAAGCGCTGGAGCGGATCGTCGAGGCTGAGGGTTTTGTCGGCGACAAGACGAGTGAGGACGTCTGTGGTGAAGATCTTGGTGAGCGAGCAGAGGCGTAGCAGCGAATCCTGTTTGGGAAGCTGATGCGAACCGGGCGCGGTTTCGCCGTATCCCTGAAAGAAGACCTGATGATCGCGCACGACGACGAGGACCATTCCGGTGGAACCGGAGTCGATGAAGAGTTGGGAGCCGAGAGCGCCGGCGGACTCGAGAGGAGGGAGCGCGGAAGACGGCACCTGAGCGCTGATGGGCAGGAGCGCGGAAAGAGTCAGAGTAAACGATGTGAGTAGAAGTTTGGCGGGGATCATTTTTTGTTTACTTATTTCAGGTTACAAAACGCGGCGCGTTTGTGCAGGCGAATTTGGCGGAGATGGAAAAAGACGGGCGCGATGGGCGGGTTGAATTTGATTGACGGGGGCGGGGGAGTGGGGCAGTCTGACTGCAGGGCTTCCCGGAGGTATGAGAGTGGCGACTGCTGCGGCGGTGCGTGGGCAGAGACTTGTTTTGCATGAGAAGGGGACGTGGAGCGCGCGCGAGGACCGCGTGCCTTCCGCGGTGTGGCTGGGCGTGCTGTGGGTGGGGATGCTTTTGGGATTCGGCACGGACTTCAGCCGGTTTCTTCATGAGAAGCCGCCTGCGCCGGGAATTTTGTATGTGCATGCGGCGGTGTTTTCGACGTGGATGCTGATTTTGACGACGCAGGTGCTGCTGGTGCTCGGCAACCGCGTGGCGTGGCACAGGACGCTGGGTTGGATTGCGGCGGGGTGGGCTTGCCTGATGGGCGTGCTGGGGCCATGGGCGGCGCTGGCGTCGCTTGCAGCGAATATCAACACTCCGGAAAACGCTATCGACCCGCAGTTCTTCGGAGTGAACCTGGTGGATATCGGCGGGTTTCTGGTGCTGCTTGCGTGGGGGATTGCGCTGAGGAAGAATCCCGCGGCGCACAAGCGGATGATGATACTGGCGACGGTGTCGCTGGCCGATCCGGGGTTCTCACGGTTTGAGAGTTTCCTGATTCCAGCGGAGCCGAAGACAGTTTTTGTGTGGTTCGTGTCGGTGTTCTATGGGAACGTGCTGCTGGTGGCGCTGATGGCAGGTTGGGACTTGTGGAAGGGCCGGCTGATGCGGTCGTTTGTGGTGGGGGCAGCGGGATTGCTGGCGGCGGAGTATCTGGCTTCGGCTCTTTATTTCTGGGGTCCGTGGAAGACGCTGACCTACGGTTGGGTGCAGGGGTTCGCGCGGATGGCTGGGTACTAGGAAGTCCGCCATCCGCGCAGGGATGCTTCATTCTACTTTTTCGTCGTCGGATTCGGTCTCGTGTTCGCAGGTTTCGAAATCGGGACACGTACGGCAGTTGTCGTCGTCCCGACATATGTGTAATTGAGGCGCCAGGTCATCGCCATCTTCGCTGGGGGTGACGGACTCAACTGCGTTGAGACTGAGAATGAAGGGTTGACGCTCGACATTTTGCGAGGCAATCTGGAGCCCATACAGGAAGACACCGGCCTTGCGCGCGTCGAGTTTCGATGATCCGAGGGCATTGAGTACGTTGGAGAGCGCGACCTGAATGGCGCACCGGTCTTCAAGAATGGGGATTGTGACCGATTCCTCGAACTTGGAAGTGTGCCCGTCGGGTTTGCGATGGAGGCGTGTATGGAAGTAGCAGAAGTAGGTGGCTGAGAGCGCGGCAGCGCGGCAGCGGTCTCCATTCGGCATGATGTGGCGACATAGTTGGTACATGAGAAAGCGACTCCTCCCCCCTCCCCCTGGTATTTGCGGCTAAATTTGTCAATTGAATGGGTTTAAGGCGGGGGGGTAGCGCCAAATATGTCATTCCATTGAAGATCGCCGCAGATATGTCAAGGCAAAGGGGTTACGGGCGTTATTCGGGGAGTGCGGCCGGTTTGGGACCGCTTTGTCCCCGGAAAATCGCCTATGGTGTGATTGTGCGCCGGGAGGAGGTAATTATCTGCAAAAGGCAGGAAGAAGATTTCAGGGGTCAGGGGTCAGGGAACAGGGAACAGGGAGCAGGGGTCAGAAGGGCTTTTGAGGCGGTTGTCTTGTTTCTGGCCCGTTGTGCGGTCGGTCGCGTCCGGGCGCTAGGATGTTTATCAGGACTGAACCGGTTGTCCTTATTTAAAGTGCCGTCGATGAGTTCGTTGGCCAGTGGTGAGGAGTCGACCTCTGCCCGCCTTCGATCGCTGGAGACTGGCCGACATCCCAGTAGAAATCCGTCTTTCTGGGTCCTTAGCTCCACGAGGATAGACCGGGGAAAGCCTCCTGTATAGTTATTGAGAGGACATCGGAGATTTGGGGGAACCGGATGTGTATGCTCGGAACGGCATCCTAGGTCGATCAGTAAGCCTCTGAATTGGCGTGATTTGTGGCCTGCGCGAATGCCAGATTTGTCACCTGAGAGACCTTCGCCAACTCCGCCCGGTCCAGAAATCGTAGGAACCAGAGCAAACCCTGGCAGCCCACTAGCGGGAATAATCACCAAATGAGTGTAATGTTTCGGACCGGGGTGACGAAGGCCCTTGCAATCGGTTGGTTACATGTCCGATGATTACTGCGTCCAAAAAGTGATACTTTTCTGTACGTTTGCCGATTATTCGAAGTGAGAGTGGTAGGCTCATCAGCGGAAGCTAACAGATAAGAGTCTCAGATTGCGCGAGACTATGTGAGGAAGATGTCCCTTATTAAGGTGATTGAGCAGGCCGGTTTGGGAACTAAGGCTTGTGCTGATGTGCTGGGTGTTGACCATGGGCTTTTCGAAGAGTGGGCCAACGGACAGCGCGAAATGCCCCCCTCTTACATTTCAATTCTGGCTGCCACCCTCGGTGTCAAAGCAGATGTTCTCACATCTGGAGCAGTGGCGTCGGCCAAGGGGCTTACGAAGGCTGAGCCGGCGGCAATCTGGTTCAAATTCAAAGGGACGGAGTTCACTGAGGCCGATCGTGAATCTGTCCTTGCAGTTCGTCGTTTGGGCCACAACGCCAATGAACTTGAGCAGGCGGTTCTTGGCCAGCCGAATCGAGCCTGGGACGTTCTTTTCCAGGACATAATGCGCCAAGTTGACTTTCAAGCATCACCTTCAGATCAGGGACGCTTGGCTGCTCGCCTGTTTTGCGAACGAAATCAGTTTGGACACGGAGGCAGAGGATCGGGAGAGATATTGCGCGACCGTTTGCGGTCGAAGGGCATTTTACTCATCGAAAGTCCTCTGCCTCAATCTGAAGTAGAGGGATGCAGCTTTTACGTTGGAGACAGCTCAGCTCAGCGCCCATGTCTATTTGTGAACACCTACATCACGACTTGGTTCAGACGCAATGTGATCATCATGCATGAGCTGGGGCATGCCGTTTTCGATCAGACCTCTGGAGGTCAAATCGACACCCTTTCCGACGATCGTTATACAACGGACGAGCAGACGCTTGTCGAAATGCGCGCAGAGGCGTTTGCGCGCGAGACCCTCCTTCCAAAGAAATTCTTGTTGACGCTTTGCAACCACAATGGGTTACAACCCACGGCCCTTACCAAAATGGGCATGGCAGCGCTGGTCGCGCAGTCCGGCGTCGAAAAGAAGACTGTAATTCAGGTGATGCACGATCATGAATTGATCGACGATACTTTGTTTCAGACCTACTTGTCTTTTGAAATTGCCGATGAGCTCCGTTCAATTTCCGATCATGCATTAAGTACAAAGGAATATATCGCCAAAATCGGCGAGCAGGCTGCCCTACCTTGGAAGGGCAAGCGGCTGGCCTCGGCGACAATGAGGAACTTGTTGTTGCCGGTGCCCTACGTGAAGGCAGTGTTGGAAGCAGTCAGGGCCTACACCATTAGCATCAGTCGAGCGGCGGAACTACTGATGATCGACGAAAGCATGTTCTATTCCCGATTTCCTGAATTAGTTGCCGAGGTCACGGAATAGTGCCAGAACCCGAGATCGCGTTCTTCTTCGACTCGGATGCGCTGATACAAATCCTGCTGGCCGGTCAGCAGAAAGTCTTTTCCATTCTGCACAAGGACTTTGGTGTTTCCTCATTCATCATGCTTGAGGTGGAAATCGAGGTCCTCTCCAATCGAAAGTATGCGTCGATTCGCGTTCAATTTGAAGAAGTTATCAAGAATAGGTCTCTGAAGATTGTCACTGCGGCTGATCTTGAGCGACTAAGTATGAGGCTCCCCGCGCCCATATCTCTAGGTGACATTCGGCAAGTCGGTGTGGAGTACGCGCTTTTCGCAGATAAAGGCGAGTCCTATACTCATGCTGCCGGTTTGCTGCTTCAGTCGCCCACTATCAGCAATGACCTAAACGCAATCCGCGCTTTGGAAGAAAACGGCAAGCAGCTTCCGCCAAAAATATTCAGATCATATGATCTATTCGCATTTCTCCTTGCAGAGGGTTACATTGACATTCGAATGGCCGAACGAATCCTCAAAACACTGAAAAACATCTCGGGAGAATGGATACCAAAGTGTTTGCGGCATTCGTCATTCGAGAGCGGCATCGACGGAATAGGTTGCCGACTATTAACAAGTCTTGGAACATCTACTTCTTCGACTGCGACCGGATGGTCAGGTCAATTTTTCTTGAAAAGGAAAGAGAGAGACGTCATTTCGAATGAATAGGGTATTGGCCCTCATCTGAATCCGGTTAGTTAGACTGCCGGCTACGGGCTCCCTGTGGTCAAGTAGAGATTGCCAACAGGAAACGAGTTCTGCTCCGGTGATCGCTGTTGACCTTATTTAGAATGTGGTTGAGCGCTAAATCGCCAAAGCACTCGCCGACTAAGATCAGTCCTTCAAGTCGGCTTTTGGGAAGTTTTCGCGCGTTGGATTTTATTCTGTGGGTGATTCGGCCAAGCCGAAAGTTAACACTGATGGAATCGCTGCCGATGCTTTCAGAGTGGCGACAAATTGGCGTGCCTGAGTTAAGAGCCCGGAATGCGTCCCTCGGGGGCTAAAGCCCACGTTCTCCTGGTGGAAAGATGTACGGGCTGAAGCCCGTACCCTTCAAAGCTTTGAATGGGGAAGTCAGGGGCTAGAGCCCGTTGATTCTTATGGGGCGCATTGTGGCGCGTCTAAAGACGCGCCCTTTCAAAACATTGCGGTATTTTGCGAGAGGGCCCGGGGCTGAAGCCACTTCCTCTTTGCGGATGCTTTTCAGGGGCATGAATGCCCCTGCTCCCTCCGATTGTTTTGGGATTGCATCTGCTGCCTTGAGACTGCTGACAAGGTTGATGCGGTATTTTGCGAGAGGGCCCGGGGCTGAAGCCACTTCCTCTTTGCGGATGCTTTTCAGGGGCATGAATGCCCCTGCTCCCTCCGATTGTTTTGGGATTGCATCTGCTGCCTTGAGACTGCTGACAAGGTTGATGCGGTATTTTGCGAGAGGGCCCGGGGCTGAAGCCACTTCCTCTTTGCGGATGCTTTTCAGGGGCATGAATGCCCCTGCTCCCTCCGATTGTTTTGGGATTGCATCTGCTGCCTTGAGACTGCTGACAAGGTTGATGCGGTATTTTGCGAGAAGGCCCGGGGCTGAAGCCACTTCCTCTTTGCGGATGCTTTTCAGGGGCATGAATGCCCCTGCTCCCTCCGATTGTTTTGGGATTGCATCTGCTGCCTTGAGACTGCTGACAAGGTTGATGCGGTATTTTGCGAGAAGGCCCGGGGCTGAAGCCACTTCCTCTTTGCGGATGCTTTTCAGGGGCATGAATGCCCCTGCTCCCTCCGATTGTTTTGGGATTGCATCTGCTGCCTTGAGACTGCTGACAAGGTTGATGCGGCAATTTGAAAGAGGGCCCGGGGCTGAAGCCACTTCCTCTTTGCGGATGCTTTTCAGGGGCATGAATGCCCCTGCTCCCTCCGATTGTTTTGGGATTGCATCTGCTGCCTTGAGACCCCGTGTCCCTGGGGACCCCGGGCCAGGGGCACCCGGCGAGAGCAAAAGCAACGGCAACCGCAGATCCCCGCCACGGCGGGCAGGCTTTCGACTCGTCCGCTGCGGCGGACTCTCTCAGGATGACAGGCGGTTTTGATTTGAGCTTTCGACCGGGCGTCGCGCTCATCATCCGTCGACATTGCGCGTGGTCAATCGGCCGCCTCTGGATTCATGAGAGAGTGGCAGGAAAGTTGTTTTGGAGGGTGCCGCTTTGAAATTGGGAAGATATCTCATCATCGGTCTGCTCGCAGGCTTGTCGCTCTGCGGTGGCCTCTCGGGAAGAGCCCATGCTGCTCAATTGAAACTCGCTCCGCATCCGCACTCTTGGTTCAAAAAGTCCCACAGGCTGAAAGTACATAAAATGAAAAAGCTGAAAAATTCGAAGACCCGCTTCCGCAGTTCCTACAGCGGGAACATGCTCTACGGAAAGCCCGTCAAGCAGAAGTAGATGGCTCTCAACGCCGGGTGTCAGGCGTCCTTCTGGCGTTTCGTCCTTTTCTGCATCCGCTGAAGCCTCAGGCTCCCTCAGGAAAAGCGACGATTGGATTCTTGTGTAACAGAAATGGGACCGCATGAGTGCGGTCCCATTTTCTTTGGTCCAGCGATTAGGGTCTAGTGGGCGCCTTGCTTCAGAATTTGTTCGGCGAAGTAGTTGTTGACCTTCGACTGGTCCTGGAGCATTTCGAGGTAAGCGTTCTGAAGAAGCTGGGCGCGGTTGTTGTGGAGCGAGGTGTGGATGGTCTGCTGGACGCGGGGGTCGTTCAAATCGCGCTGTCCGGCGGGGTCGTGGGAGATGAGCTTGTAGATGGCGTAGCCAGCCACCTTGTGCGACTGATCGAGGAGGGGCAGCACATCAGTAAACTGGTCGGGCTTGAGCTTGCTGATGGCTGCGAAGACTTCAGGGTCGCCCTTGAGCGCGGACTCGGCAACGAAGCCCATGTCGCCGCCGTTGGAGGCGGTGTTTTGATCTTCAGAGAAGTTCATGGCGACGGCGGAAAAGTCTTCGCCGCTTTCGAGGCGATTGTGGAGGATCTGGATTTTCTTTTTTGCGTCGGCGTCGCTTGAGGCCTTGTTGTTCTGGAGGTTGCCGGGCTGCTGCGAGGGCTGGTTGGTGACGAGGATCTGGGCCATGTGGTACTGAGGCTCGATGAGATTGAACTCCGCCTTGTGCGCCGTGTAATATGCGGAGATTTCAGCGTCGGTGACTTCGATTTTGGATTCGATCTCCTTGTTGAGGAGCTTGGTCTTGGTGAGCTGGCGGCGGATTTCGCGCTTGAGTTCGTCAAGAGTAAGATTGCGCGCCTTGAGCTGGTTGTCGAACTCCTCCTGCGTGTAGGGAGCCTTGATCTCAGTGAGCTTGGCGTTGACGTCTTCGTCGGAGGCGGTGAGGTTGAGCTTGGCGGCCTGCTGCTGGACCATCTCTTCATCGATCATGCTGTGGAGGACGGTGAGGCGGCGAATGTCAGCTTCCTCGGGAGAAAGATTCTGTGGCGCACCGCCGAGGCTCTGCTGATAGGCGAGGTCGAGATCGGAGCGCTTGATGTCTTTTCCGTTGACAGTGGCGACGACGTCAGCGGAGGGGGCGCGATGACATCCGGCAACCGAGCCGATGGTGACCGCAACGAGGCTGACCCCAGCGATGGTGACCGCGGCGAGGAGAAAAAGGACGGTGGAACGGTAACGCTTCCAGATATTCGGTTTGACTTGCAATCTGGTCACTCCTGTGGGACCAGGGAAGGTCCCGGCACTCAAGGATATATCCACGAGGCGGTGTTCGGATAGCGGCAGCTAGTTGCCGCCTCCTGATTTTCCAGCTGCAGGCTGGGCTGCGGGTGCGGGCAGCGGCGGGGGCTGTTCGCCGGCAGCGCGCAGGGCGCGGTCGATGGCGATCCATACCTGCTCTTCGGGCACGGCACCGTTGATGCGCTCGCCATTGACGAAGAGGGCAGGCGCTCCGTCGAGCCCGAGGACGGCGGCTTCCTTGAGGGAATTGTTGACTTCAGTCTCGTCCTGCTTGGCCATGCAGGCATCGAGGGCGGTGGTGTCGAGCTTGGCGATGGTGGCTTCCTGGCGGGCGATGCGATCGAGGGCGGCGAAGCTTTTCTTTGTGTCGCGGTCAGGGCCGGTGACTTCGTCGCCATGAGAGTGAAGGTAGTCGACATAGCTCCAGTAGATTTCACTGTTCTGGGCAGCGAGGCAGTTGGCATCGACGGATGCATGAAGAGCCCAGGGATGAATTTCCTCGAGGGGGAAGTCCTTGTAGATGAAGCGGACCTTGTCTTTGTAGCGGTCGAGGGTGGCGGGGAAGAGTGACTGGTGCATGCGTGCGCAGAAAGGGCACTCGAGATCGTCAAAGTTGATGACGGTGACTTTGGCGGCGGGGTTGCCGCGGATGGGACGGCCAGCGACGTCAATGTCGGAACCGGGGTCCTTGGTGAGGTCGAAGGTGTTGAGGCGGGCGAGCTTCTTGTTGTCGGCGGAGATGAGGTAGTCGATGACCTGGGAGTGACCGGCATGGCCGACGGTGATGGAGAGGTCGTCATAACCGCTGAACGAACTTGGCTTGCGGGCGCCGATGGCGACGTCGTAATCCTGGGGCAGGCCGAACTCGGTGCGGACGGTGACTTCGATGCGGCGGTTGAGCACGGGATCGGCGGCAGACAAGGCCGGAGATTGGGCACGGCAGCCGGCTGTAAGCGAAAGTGCTACGAACACCGCGAGAAAACGTAAGTGGGACAAGTGGAATTCCTCTGGTTCTAAGGATAAATCAGTGGAGCAGGGGTCGGGGGGGCAGGGATCAGGGGTCGGGGCGCAGATTCGGCATGGGTGGTCCTTGTCTTGTGGACGAGGGAGACAGGGAAAGGTGATTAGGCGGGGATCTGGAAACAGGGCACAGATTGGCTCAGCAGCTTTTGTATTGTGGGGAGATCTCGATCAAGATCAGGTGTTTGAGTCGCGCATCTTGGCAATGCCTGTGATCAATTGTTCTCTGTTGAACGGGGAAGATCCTGACGGACGTGGCGATTGCTTTGCGAATTTCCTTCGCACTATCTGCACTCCCTTGCCTACACGCTCAGAGGCGCTGAATAGTTGTCCGGCGGTGATGCCACCAAGCACGCGATGATGGCCAACGGCAGCCAGCACCATGGACGCGATGCAGCCACACTGACCGCAGTCGGGATCTCCGCCAAACTGGCAAGGCGTAATCGGCGTTTTCAGGTCTGCGGAGATGGTATGAGTCGTTCTCGCAAAGATGCACTCGGCCGGGCTTTGGGGCGGGGACTCCATCTCTCGGAGCAATGGCTCAGGCATTTCGAGGATGGGAAATTTCAGGCGCAAACGGCGAAGGTCGGCAATCACCGAAGCCCTTTGCGGAGGCGTCAAGATCTCCGGATCGCTGGCCCCTCGCTGCGGAGTAAAAAGACTGAACCACACCCTCATGACCTCGGGACGAACGCTCCAGAACTCGAGGAACTTATCGAGGTAACCGGGGCGCCCAGCGATTTGCGATGTGATTGTGCAGTGAACAGTGATTCGCGCCGCTTCGATGTTCTTGAGGATGCGTTCATAAGTTGCTGGCTTGCGCCGGGCATCGTGCTCTGGCTGGAGGCCGTCGATTGATACGACGATATTCAATTTCTTGAATGAGGTCCAGCTGGCAGGGATGATTCTGAACGCACTGGTGACGATCTGAGTGTGAATGCCGCGCTTTTCAATCTCCGGCAAGAGGAGTTCGAGCTCCCTGTAACGGACTAACGGATCGCCACCGACGAGCGAGACGTGGATCGGTTTGTGTTCATCGATGAGGGCAAGCACCCGAGAGACGAGTTGGTCCCCCTTGAAATCGGAAAGTTGACGGAGTTGGGTCGAACCTCCGAGATGTGCCGCATCAAATGCATAGCAGCCGGGACATTGAAGAGGACACTCTTTTGTGATCTCGATCGACATCGTTGGCGGGTGGCCGCCGAGAATTCTGGACCATGCCTGAAGAACCTCAGACTTTTTCATAGTTTCTCCTCAGCAGATGGAATGTGATCCAGCGTCCAGGGGCAGCGAACGACTCAAACGGGCGCGCCAACTAACAAGCAGTCGAAGGATCAGACTTGAAGGCAACGATTTGAAGACAACGAGTGCCGGTTGCCGAATGGGACTGGCCTGACGATCTGTGCGAAGTTGTGAAGGGGCTCCGGTCTCGGGGACTGCGGCCGACAGTTGAGCGACTTGAGCTGCTGTCAGGTGTGATGCCCGAAAGGCATCCGGCGTTGCAGGCTCTTGAAAAAAATGACGATGGACTTCGTCGTCCCCAAAACGCTCTGGTTCTTGGACGCGGAAACTTGCCGGTTGGTAGCGCTTGGGCAGAGTGCCTGTTGAATGGAACCGGTTTACCAGTCGACGTTGAACCCTTGCAGCGAGAGTGAGGTGGGCGGGGGTTGCGGCGCGCTCTTTAGTAGCGGGTCCTTCGCGGCGCTGCGGATGACAATTTTTCCACTGGGCCCGCGATGTTTGATGTATACAGCGTATACGTCTTATGGTATACAGTGTATACATGAAGACGAAGTCGACCATGGATCGGATTGAAGGGGCGGCACGGCGGCTGCTGGACCGCGAAGGCGGCGAGGCTGTGACGATGCGGCGGGTTGCGAAGGTGGTAGGCATTACGCCGATGGCGCTCTACCGGCATGTGGCCGACCGCGACGACCTGCTGAACAGAATGGCGAACCGGGGATTTGAGGAGCTGGCGGCACGCGCGATCCATCAGCCGATGCCGGCTGAGCCCGAACCGAAGCTGATGGCGATTCTCGATGTCTTTCTGGACTTTGCATTCGACAAGCCGAGGATGTTTGAGCTGATGTTTTTGACGCGCCGCAAGGGAGCGCGGCAGTTTCCGAGCGACTTTCGGGCAGGGAAGTCGCCGACGGCGGGCATCTCAGTGAGTGCGTTGGAAGCTGGGATGAAGGAGGGGATCTTTCGCCGGGACGACGTGTGGGAGATTTCGTTTGAGACAGGCGCCATGCTGCAAGGGCTGGTGATGTTGTACGTGGGAGGGCGCGTGGAGTTGCAGCAGGAAGAGTTTCGCGCGCTTTGCCACAGGGCGTTCAGGAGGTATGTGGATGGAATTCGGGCATAGAGCGATGGATATGGCGAAGGCAGTGGTTGCGGCGTGCTTGACGGCGGCTTTGGTCTATATCGGCAATGGCTTGACGCCGCACTGGCCGGCAATGTGGCTTGCGCCGCTACCGGTGATGCTGTTTGCGCTGGCAAGTCCGGGATGGCAAGCCGGGGTGGTGGCGTTTGTTGCATGGCTGGCAGGGTGCGCGAACCTTTGGCACTACTTCGATCTGCTGGGCATGCCACACTCAGCGTGGTTCGGCGCATGCGGCATGGTGGCGGCTGTTTCTACCGTGGGCGTGCTGCTGATGCGCTTTCTGGCACGGCGGGGACGGTTGTGGAGCGCGTGGCTGGCGCTGCCTGCGGTGTGGACGAGCTATGAGTTTGTGCGGAACTTCCTTTGGCCGCATGGGTCAGCCGGTTCGATCGCTTATTCGCAACTGAATTTTCTGCCGTTTCTGCAAACGGCGTCGTTGACGGGGCCGTGGGGCATGGCATTTGTGCTGATGCTGCTTCCAAGTGGAGTGGCGCTCGCGATTGGCTGCCGAAAGACGGAGCGGAGGCAGGCCATGCGCGTGATGGGAGCGGCCGTGGGCGTGGTGGCAGCGTTGCTGGTGTTCGGAGCGATCCGGCTGGCGGTGGGTCAGGGCGGGCCGGCAGTGAAAGTGGGGCTGATGGCGTCGGACAACAACGGCGGGTCGTCGCTGGAAGATGCCGGCGAGCCGACGCAACGGCTGTTTGCGAGCTACGCGGAGCAGGCACGAAGACTGATTGGTCAGGGTGCGCAGGTGGTGGTGATGCCGGAAGACATGGGCATTGTGATGGACTCGACGGTGGCCGCGGTAGATGGGATTTTTCAGCCGGTTGCCGACCAGTCGGGCGCGGTACTCGTGGTGGGCATGACGCGGCGTGGGGCGGGAGGGCGACACAATGAAGCTCGCATCTACGAGGCGGGAGAGGCGCCGCGCAGTTACGCGAAGGAGCATTTGCTGCCGCCCTACGAGACGAGCCACTTTACGCCGGGCACGCAGCGGACCACGTTTGCGGCGCCGGGGAATGGAAATGGGACGTGGGCCGTGGCGATCTGCAAGGACCTGGACTTTACGAATCCGGCGCGGCCGTACGGGCAGGCTGGAGTTGGGCTGATGCTGACGCCGGCGTGGGACTTCCGCGTGGACGGATTCTGGCACGGGCACATCGCGGTGATGCGCGCAGTGGAAGACGGGTTCAGCCTGGTGCGCACGGCGCGAGACGGACTGCTGACGGTGACGGACGATCGCGGACGAGTGCTTGCCGAGACTGGAAGCGACGGTACACTCTTTGCGACGTTGATGGCGACGGTGCCGACAGGACACAACTGGACACTGTTTCAACAGTTGGGGGATTGGTTCGGGTGGTGTGCACTGGGGGTACTGGCGATGGTGGTCTGGAGGGCTGCGGTTCGGTGATGGAGCAGCTTTCCACTTGTTAGAGATGGCGAAGCTTGGGACTTCAGACCAAGGGATCGGATCAGTAGGCGGGGGGGAGGGTGGGGTCGCGGAAGATTGAGTTGGATCGGCGGATGTCGCCGACGGAGCCGAAGTTGGCGAGGGTGAAGCTGTAGAGGTATTGGGTTTCGTCGCGGACGGAGCCGAGCTGGAAGCGGCGGTAGCCGACGGTGAGACCGCAGCAGTCCCAGTTGTAGTTGGCCTGGATGCCGGCGTACTGAATTTCGCCGAGGACGAAGTCGTATCCGCCGTTGGCGGCGAAGTTGAAGCCGGGCCCGCTCTGCTTGCCGATGGAGACGAAGGGCTGCAACTGCTGGCTCTTGATGGTGGAGGCGGAGCCGCGGCTTTCGTCGACGGCGTTGAGCGAGTGCGTGGCCGAGTCCGACGGTGGTGCGGCCGAAGGAATAACCGGCGTAGAGATTGTCAGAGTTGAGCTGTCCCTGCTTTGGGTCGTAGTCGAGGTCCCACTCGACGCGCAGGTTGTCAATGGCCTCAAAGCGCATGCGTGAGGTGATGGGGGCGAGGTTGCGCGGCGAAGTGAGGAAGGCGACGGCGCTCATGTCAAGGGTGGCGTCAAAGACGTTGCGGCGGCCGGAGATGAGCGCACCGCCGAAGGTGGAATCGATGAAGACATTCTGGGCGATCTGCCAACTGGCCCACTCGCGGGGCTGGTCGTTGCACTTGGCGGAAGTCTCTGGATTGTCAGGGCAGGGCTTGGGGTCACGCGGGCGCATGTAGAGGCGCTGGGTGAGGGAGAAGCCGGCCTGGTTGGTGTTGGTGGCGATGTCAGTGGTGTCGATGAGGAGGACTTTGGGGGCTTGTGTGCCGATGCCGGTGACGTAGCGATAAGTGATCTCGGGCTCGATGACATGGCGCATGACGCGGTTCCAGCGGGCGAGGACGAAGTCGCGTTCAAGAGCAGGAGGACGGATATCGAGTGAAGCCTCAACGTCGAAGCGGTTGAGGCCTTCGTGGTTGATGGTGGGGACGCCGTGACGCAGGTCCGAGAGATCGGGAGTCTGGCTGATGGTGTAGGAGGTGTTGCGTATGGCGGCAGAAGGATCGAAGCTCCACCCATCGAGGTGAAAGGGCGCGGAGATGTGGGGATAGATGTCGAGGCGGCCGACGTTGCGAGCATGGAAACGAGGCTCGGAGCGGGTGAGGTAGCTGACGGAAGAGCCAAATCCCCAGTAGACGGGGGAGGAGGCGATTGAACGGTCAAGGACGTCGTAGTGCAGGACCGGGAGGTGAAGGATGCGGGCCTCGTCGCCGTTGGAGGAGCTGGCAAAGGTCTCGAAGCGCTCGAGCGAGACCGAGGGGATGAATCCGTTGCGGGCCCAGGTGACGCCGACGTTGCTGGCGACCTGGGAACTGATGGCCTGGGCGAAATTGTCGTTGAAGATGAGGCGGTAGAGATAGCTGGACAGGTATTCGGTGACACCGACTGCGTAGAGATGGGGCGTGATGTCCTTGCGGCCCTCGGCAACGACGTCGACCCCTCCCTGATTGACGCGCTCATAGCCGGTGGGCCCGGGAATGGTGGCGTCGGGCAGGAGTGAAATCTGCGCGGGGTCGAGCCTTGGAAAGGTCGGCGTGGTGCGGGCAGCGGCGATGGTGTTGCCGACTTGCTCTTCGACGCCGCGGTCGAGCAGTGCGTTCCAGCGGACGATGAGGTGGTCGATGCCCCTGCCCTTGTAGCGGAAGTCGCCGTTGGGTGCCCAACCGCGCTTGCTGAAGTACTCTGCGCCAACGACCATGTCCATGCTGCGGTTGATGACCCAGTAGACCTGTTCGCCGACGATGAAGCCCTTGATGGAGGAGTTGGAGAGAACGGGAATGAGGAGACCGCTGGTGCGTCCCGTGTCATTGATTTCGTGGTGGAGGAAGGGCAGATAGAAGACAGGCACGCCGAGGAGTTTGAAGTACGAGCTTTTGGTGGAAGCTTCGCGGTCATCGAGGTTGATGGCGTGGGCGATGATCTGCCAGTCGGGGTGCGGGAAGGTGCAGTTGGTCATGGTTCCGTCGATAAGGCGGAACTGGTCGTCGCCGGTTTGGAGGAGCACGCGGGCGGTGAACTGAAAGGGCGTGGCGGTGGAGTAAACGGCGGTGCGCTCTGCGTTGTGGAGGCCCTGGGAGCCGGAGACGTTGTAAAAGCGGGCGGTGTGCATGTTGAGGCGCATGTCGCCGTGAGAGGCGTTGACGAGGACGCCGTTGGGCCCACCGGCGATCTGGAGATGGCCGTCGGCTTCTAAGACAGAGGTGGACTGGTGGTAGACGACCTTGTCGGCACGGAGGACGTAGGTTCGATAGTGGACGACCACGTGACCGTCAAGGGTGAGCACGTCGCCGACGCGGGTTTGCCGGTCGGCTTCAAACTGGACGGGGACGCCGCTGGGAGGCTGGGGTTCAGGTTCGGCGATGGGGAGCAACTCCTGGCCCGGATCGTCGGGGAGCTGGTCTTTAGCATCGTTTAAAGGGGATGCGGAGGGCTGGGGGGACTGGGGTAACGCATTGGTCAACGTCTGACCCGCAAGTTGCAGGTGACAGAGGGCCAGCAGCGTGATAAATACTAAGTTACGAGGAGGCATCCCAAACCCGAGACCGGTGCAAGGCTCAGCATAGCAAAACCGGGTTCATGTAATTGGGACGCGCTCCACGCAGCTCTGGCAGCAGGACATATTCGGATTGATCACCCTGATCACGGACATTCACAATCCGGACCGCGTCTCTGTTTTTCCGCGCACCTTCTCTTCTCAGCACGACGTACAGTGGGCCGATATTGGGCACGATGATGGGCTCGAAGAAAGCCGACAGCAACGGACGAGGATCCAGCCGGCGGGGGACCAGCAGGCAGGGTCCAAAGACAGGCAGGAAGGGAACGTGGAGCTTTGAGTACATTGCCAAACCAGGCTGACCTTGGGAATACGTGGAAAGATGAAGTGAACCAGCGTTTGGCCGCGCACAAGAGCCGCAAGAGCCTTGTGCAGGCAGAGCGCGGAGTTCTGCAGGAGCCGCGGCGGAGCACCAGCAGCCGCGCAGCAGCAGCAGCGGCCCGCGTGGCGGCCCGCTATGCCAAAGTTCCCAGCTACAGCGAGACGCGCGCCGCAGATGCCGGCGCAGCCGCGCGTGCGGCTGATGTGAAGGTGTCCGAGAAGCCGGCGCGGGTGCGGACCGAAGTTGGGACGGGGATTGTGGAGAGCACGCTCCCTGAGAGCGCGATGGTCGAGAGTACGTTTCTGGACGCGCCGGGCTGGGAGGCCTACCAAACTGCGGCGATGAACGCCGAGCGGTTGGCAGAGAGTGCGCCGAGCGAGGCACAGGGGTTTGAGGATTTTGACACCGGTTGGGAGCCGAAAGCGCGGGAGCGCAAAGCGGCAGAGGAGCCGGTGGTGAGCGGCCGCAAAGGGGCCAGATCCACCAGGGCCAGCGCCAACGAGGCTAAGTCCAGCGGGGCCACCCTCAACGAGGTTGCCAACTATACTGAAAGAGAGATGGCAGGCAGGCGAAAACGGGCGAGGAAAGCGCACGAGCCGAGCAGGGACGCAGGGGAAGAAGCGGTGAGTGGAGCTGTGAGCGAAACGGCGGATACGGCACAGCCGATTCATGCCAACCTGATCCAGTTTCCGCGCGAGCTGGTGGCCACGCGCAAGGTAAGGCCGCGGCGGGCGGAAGGTCCATATGCCGCGATGGCCGAGCAGGGCAATCAGTTGAGCATCTTTGAAGTGGATCCAGGAGCCTTCACGCTGGAGGCGGCACAGGCGAGCCTGCTTGAAGAAGCGGCGGCGCCAGCCTGGACAGGGCCCGAGTGGTCGGGAATCAAGCTGGATGCGCAGCCCGCGCGAACCCGTCAGACGATCACAGAGGCGGAGTTGCTGGAAGACCTGCCGGAGCCAGTGGTTCTGGCCCCGGATGTGGAGCTTGCGCCGCTGAGCCGGAGGGCAATGGCGGCGGTGGTGAATGGATCGCTGATTGTGGGCGCGTACCTGGGGGCCGCGCTGGTGGCCGCGTCGAATGTGAAGGTGTTGCCCGGGCTGAAGGAGATGGAAGTGGCTTCGGCAATTGGCTTGATGGTGGCGGGCGTGCTTTACATGACGCTTTTCTACGTGCTGGCCAACGGGACACCGGGGATGCGCTATGCGGGATTGTCGCTGTGCACCTTTGACGGGCAGAGCCCGACGCGATTGCAACGGGGCATACGGCTGGTGGCACTGCTGCTGAGCGTGTTGCCGGCTGGACTGGGTGTGCTTTGGGCGATCTTTGATGAAGATCACCTGGGCTGGCACGATCGGCTGTCGGCTACTTATCTCAGGAGAAGCTGATAGAGGGCGGGGAAAGATGAGCGCCATTCTCGGGATTGATGCGGCGTGGACTTCGCATCATCCAAGTGGGGTTGCACTCATTCGGCAGGTGGAATCTACGAAGTGGGAATCGGTTCGAGCCTCACCCAGCTATGACGAGTTTGTCGGGCTTTCGAAACCAAGCGATACAGATCGTGGAAAAGTTCCAGTCCATGCCTTGCTTGAGGCCGCCCGGCGTTATGCAGAGACCGATGTAAAGCTAGTTGTGGCGGATATTCCGTTGGCAACCAAGTCGATCGATCGTCGGCGTCTTGCGGACGATGAAATGTCAAGGCTCTTCGGCGGCAAGGGCTGCTCCGCACATTCACCTTCGCCGACCCGGCCGGGGCGCATCAGCGAGGAGACTCGCGACGGCTTTCAGCAGAACGGATTCCGGCTTGCGACGAGTCCCGGCAAGCTCTCAAACCATGCACTGACTGAGACCTATCCGCATCCTGCACTGCTGTCCCTGATGAACGCAAAGTATCGCGTGCCGTACAAAGTCAACAAATCCAAGAAGTATTGGCCCGGGCTTGATCGGCAACAGAGGCTGTCGAAGATTATTGAGAATCTCGAAGCAATACTGGCGAAATTAGCAGTTATCGACAGAATCGATTTTGGGGTTCCAAAGGACGCACCAGGATTCTCCGCCCTTAAACCAGTCGAAGATAAAATAGATGCGTTGGCGTGTGCGTGGGTTGGAATCCAGGTTCTGGAGGGCAAGGCGATGACTGTTGGAAACGATGAAGCAAGTATTTGGCTACCAGCAGACATACAGGTCTCGACACGTCCTATGGACTGGTCTGCCCTCCTGGCTTCGGACGCGGCTGCTTCGGAAGAGTTTATGGAAAACGTTGAGGATCTTCCCGTTCAGGATCGCTCGTTTTTTTAGCGAATTCGCGAGTGGTATCGAGGAGTCAACATTTCTTGAGGGGTCAAACAGGCGGCGGGAAATGGGCTGATTGAGAGTGAAGGACTGGAAATGCATCCCTCAGGGGTCTAAAGCCCAAGCTCATTTTCGGGGTTTATGTACGGGCTGAAGCCCGTACCCTTCATCTAAGTCTTTTTTGTGAACAGATTATCAGGGCGATTCCACTCACGAATTAACCATCGGTGCATTCCGGATGGGAGTGCGGGCGAGGACGCCCTCACGACAGCCGCTCTCCACCCCAGCAAACCAAACGGGTTTGCCGGGGACCCCGGTCTGGAGACCGGCGCTACAATCTGGCCACTCCAAGATCATGCGGTCACCGTGCTATGAAGCTAGCGCGCGGAGGGCGGAGACGCCTGCACCTAACATGGCGGTTTCGTCGTCGGCGGGCAGGACTTCAAGGGAGAAGCTTTGCAGCGGGGTCATTTTGACCATGGTTTCGATGTGGGCGCGGAGCCTGGGGAGTTCGACCCAGCCGACGTTGAGGCCGGTGAAGTAGAAGCGGCCTGGTCCGGCGAGGTGGATGAAGGAGGCGGTGGCGGCGGCGAGGGCGCGATGCCAGAGATCGACGAACTCGCGGCAGCGCGGATCGCCTGCTTTGGCCTGGGCGAAGACTTCTTCCGGTTCGAGGTCGAGGAAGCGGAGGCGCATGGCGCGGTGGCCCATGATGCCTTCAAGATGGCCGAGCCCTCCGCAGCCGCAGTAGCGTTCTTTGGGATCGAGGGAGACGGTGATGTGTCCGCCTTCCCAGGGTCCTTCGACGTAAGGCCAGCGGCCGTAGCCGATACCGTTGCCGATGGTCCACACGCGGGTGAGCTTTTCAAGGCGGCCGTGGGTGGCGGCGACGCCGGCGGCGATAGCGTCAGCGTCATTGGCGATGTGGACGGGCGCGGCGATGGAGTGCGGGCCAAGAGCGCGGGTGAGATCGTCTGCGAGGCGCAGGCCTTTCATCTGGGTGAGATTGGGCGAGTCCTCAATGACCCCGTGGCGGATGATGCCGGGCACGGCGACACCGATGGCGCTGAGGGAGCTGGTGGCGGTTTTCTGGAGGTAGGCGACCTGGGTGGCAAGCATCTCGACGAGTTCGCTGGGGGGAAGAGCGCTGAGGGCGTCCTTCTCGGCGGGGTCGAAGGGGAAACGAAGAGGCTTGCCAGTGAGGCGATGGTCCTCAAGCCTGCCGGCTACGATGTGATCGGTGATCACGATGCCGATGGCGGTGGTCATGAAAAAGCCCTCCGGGCTTTTTTAGTGGTCAGTGGTCAGTGGTCAGTGAGTCAGTGAACAGTGGTCAGTGACCCAAAAACGACTCTCTATTCTTCGTTGCGTTGATGTGGCCTCGAGATGTTTTTGTATCCGTTCAGCAAGTCAGCCCCCGCTTTGCGGGGATAGCGAGTCAGCAAGTCAGCAGGGTATTGGAAAAGGTCGGGGTTCGTCGACATACGGAATTGCCCACCGTAATCCATCGGAAATTGTCTCCTGCAAACTGAATCGGTGCGGCTAGCCTGACTGGTAGCGGTGGAGGCGGCCGAGGCCGTTGAAGGCGGCGACCTTGTAGCACTCGGCTAACGTGGGGTAGTTGAACACGGTGTCAATGAAGTAGTCCACAGTGCCGCCGAGGGTCATGACGGCCTGGCCGATGTGGACCAGTTCGGTGGCGTCTTCGCCGATGATGTGGACGCCGAGGACCTTGAGGGTGTCGCGATGGAAGATGAGCTTGAGGCGTCCGGTGGTATCGCCGCGAATCTGCCCGCGGGCGACTTCGCGATAGTAGGCCATGCCGACTTCGTAGGGAACGTCTTCACCGGTGAGTTGCTCTTCGGTTTTACCGATGAAGCTGATTTCGGGAATGGTGTAGATGCCGTAGGGATAAAAGCCCGGGTTGGAAGTGGCAGCCTGATCGTTGAAGGCGCGTGCGGCGGCGATGCGGCCTTGCTCCATAGAGACGGAGGCGAGTGCGGGGAAGCCGACGACGTCACCGGCGGCAAAGATGTTGGGGACCTTGGTTTGATAGTGCTCATCGACGGCGATGCGGCCGCGGCTGTCTGCCTCAAGTCCGGCGGCGGGGAGGTTGAGCTCTTCGACTGCGCCCTGGCGGCCGACCGCGTAGAGCAGAGCGTCGCCAGAGACGCGCTTCTTGCTCTCGAGGTTGGCGACGACGGCCTTGTTGGGAAGCTCTTCGACGCTTTCGACCTCTTCACCGAGGCGGAGGGTAACGCGGGCGTCGCGGAGGTGATAGCTGAGCGCCTCAATGATTTCGCGGTCGGCGAACTCGAGGAGGCGGTCGCGCTTTTCAATGAGGGTGACACGGACGCCGAGGACGGCGAACATGCAGGTGTACTCAACGCCCACGACGCCTCCGCCGACAACGATCATGGATTGGGGCAGGGAGTCGAGGCCGAGAATCTGGTCGCTGTTGAGGATAGTTTTGCCGTTGATAGGAACCTTGGGCGAGCAGGCTGGCTTGGTGCCGACGGCGATGATGATGCGATCGGCTTCAAGGGTGGTTTCAGTCTGAAGGCCTTCAACACGGACCTGGGTGGGGCTGAGGAAGCGGGCGATGCCGTGGACAACGTCAATGCCGTTGCGGGAGAGCTGCGCCTCGGTGACGTCGACTTCCGTTTTGATGACTGCCTGGACGCGAAAGGCCAGGTCGGCCATGGTGATTTTTTCCTTGACGCGATAGTTGATGCCGTAGACGGAGCGGTAGTTGTAACCGGAGAGGTGGAGGACGGCCTCGCGCATGGTTTTGGAGGGGATGGTCCCGGTATTGATGCAGACGCCTCCGACGACGGTGCGGGCCTCGACGACAGCGACGCGTTTACCCATCTTGGCGGCGGCGACGGCGGCGCGCTGGCCGGCGGGTCCGGAGCCGATGACGACGAGGTCATACTTGACGGCGCTCATGGAGGAGTGTCTCCCGGGGTTTGATGGCGGTTTGGCCGCAGGGTACGCGGATGAAGCGGCAAGTAGGTAACAGGCTCTACCGCGAGGCTACCATAACCCGAATAAGGATTTGGTGCACGGGATGGAGGGCAGGCGGGAGCGGGGGAAGAGGCAGGCGGCGCCCCGGCGAGGGAGGGAGGAATCATCGCCGGGGCAGCAGATCGTGGGGTCCGCCTGGCTTAATCGGGATAGGGAGATCATTTCTGTTTAGGAGTGGACGGGGCGCATGGCTCGCTCGCGAGCGGCCTGCGGGGGAGCGGAGAATTTGCCGCCGGCCTGGTGGTCGCCGTCGAGGCGGAACTGGCGGATCATGCCGTCGAGGTCGCCGGCGAGGGAGGCGAGATTGCGGAGGGCTTCGACGGACTCTTCGGCCCCCCGGGTGTTTTCGCCGGAGAGCTGGGAGATCTGCCCAGCGGACTCGGAGATTTCGCCGGAGGCGGCGGTTTGCTCGGTGGCCGCGGTGGCGATGAGGTTGATCTGGTGTTCGACGTGTTTTGAGGACTCGATGATGGCCTCGAGGCTGCTGCGGGCGTTGGATGTTTCGCTGAGGCCGTTTTCGACGGCGGAGCGGCTTTCGTGCATGACTTCGAGGGTTTCGCGGGTTTCGTCCTGAATGCTGCGGATGGTTCCGGCGATTTCCTCTGTGGCGCCCTTGGTGCGCTCGGCGAGGCGGCGGACTTCCCCGGCGACGACGGCGAATCCGCGGCCGTGTTCTCCGGCGCGGGCGGCTTCGATGGCGGCATTGAGGGCGAGCAGATTGGTTTGCTCGCTGATTTCCTGGATGACGTTGACGACCTTGCCAATTTCCTCGGAGCGGAGGGCGAGGGATGTCATTTTGTCGGAGACGGAGGTAGTGGCGGCGGCGATTTTTTCCATGGTGCCGGAGGCGGCCTGCATCACGGCGCCGCCTTTTTCCGCATTTTCCGCAGATTCACGGCTGGCGCCGGCGGCGTTTTCAGCGTTGTGGCTGATTTCGCCGATGGTGGCGGTCATCTCCTGCGCAGCGGCGGCGATCTGGTTGATCTTGGCGGACTCGGCGCGGGAGTTGCCGGCGTTCTGGGAGGCGGCGGCGCTGATTTCGGTGGTGGCAGAGGAGAGGGTGTCCGCGCTTTGGGCGACAGACTGGAGGACCTTGCGCATGGAGTCAACGCTGGTGTTGAAGGCTTCACCAAGCTGGCCGATTTCGTCGGTGCCGGTGACGCGGACGCTGGCGGTGAGGTCCTTGGCGGCCATGGCTTCAACTGCGGCCTTTAACCTGCCAATCCGTGGCGATATCTCACGAGTGAGCATAAAGCCGATTCCCGAACATAGGAGCACGATGAGTGCCGTAGTTCCCAGATTGATCCAGGTGGCCCGATGGCTGAGAGCCGTTGCCAACTCGGAGTCATTGAGCCCCTCCTTGACGTTGAATTGAACATCTTCGTTTGATTTTGACAGAGAAGTATTAATAATGGCCGTTGTTGAATCCGAGGTGAGCAGATCGAGTGCGTCCCCCGTCTTTCCAGCCGCGATAAGAGCGGCGCCACGATTGCTGAGGTCTTGATACTGGGTAAAGGCACCGGTAAATTTCTGGGTAATGTCACGTTCTTCTGGAGAACTGTCAAATTGTTCGTATGCTTTGGCTGCTGCCTGAAAGTCGGAGAAACCCTGCCGGCGGCGTGCATTGCTATCGGCAGAACATGCCGGAGTCTGACACAAGAGCAACTCGAGATCTGCTCTGCGTACCTGGTTGATCGCGCCACGGACCGAGGCCAGTTGAATTACAGAGGGAAAATCATCTCTGCTGACCTCTTCGTTCCCGGTGGAGATGCTATGGAATGTGTAATAGGTGAAGCACCCCAGTGCGGTGCATAGTACGCATACAAGGCCGAATGCCCATGTAAATTTGTGAGCAATTGGAAGGTTACGAATTGCGCCCATTGCGTGATTTCCTTTCAATGACCGGCCGAATCTCAATCCGCCAGCTTCACGGAAGCTTCAGTCCAGCTGCGGAGATTTTCAGACAATTCCGTTATCGGCGCGGTAGTAAGAAACTTGAAGCTGATCAACAAGACAGGACCGCCGACAGCGGAGGTCCGCGCAACGCTGAGCGTCACGGACTTGATTGCCCGGCTTTGAATTTTTTCAAGTACCTCCGTAATCATTCGCATCTAACTCCGGCCTCCCAAAGATAAAGAAACTCTCATGTGCGCCGATTGAAGGCTGTAGGGCCTGGTGATTTGGTCCTCCGAAGTGGGGCACAACGTGAGGAGCGTTTGGAGCACAGTTTTGGTTGGGGTGATTGTGGGTGTTGTGAGCTGCGGTCACGCAGTTGCAAAGGAAGCGGGGGAGTCGTCCACTGCTTCAGTGGCATTGAGCGACGGGAGTAGCGCGGCTGGATCTTTTGAATTGGGAACAAAGGCGGCAGGGGCTGCTCATCAGGCAGTAACGGAGATTGCGGCAAGCCCTTCGCGTCCCACCTGGACGGGTGGGGCGTCAACGTCAGATCGAGGCGAAGTGGAGAGCGATTTCGGCTTTCAGTGGCAGTCGATCGGAATGGGGGGCCACCAATGGAGTCTGCCGTCAAGCATTCGCTACGGGCTGACATCGCGCTTAGAACTGCGTTGGGGCATGCCCGCGCATATGGCTCAGAGTGGCGGTGGGGCCACGTCGTTGAAAGGCATCAGCGACCAGGGGCTCAGTGCGGAATACCGATTTCACGAACAGGGCCCTTGGATGCCGGCCCTGGCATTGAGCTATGCCGTAAAGATCCCCACGGCAAATCCGAGAAAAGGATTTGGAACCGGTTACATCGACCACCAACTAATCTTTATCGCGAGCCGCGATCTTGGAAAGGTTCACTTTGACTTTAATACCGTGGGAACCATAGCCGGTGGGCCAGACGGCCACGACGGCGCAACTCAATTTGGACTGGCTCTCTCTGTGCCAGTGACCAGCCGATTTACCTGTGTGCTCGATTCTTATGGCGGCGCACAGCCTGGGACAACAGATAAGTATGGAGCGGCGCTGAGTGGCGGAACCTGGGCCTTGCGGCCCTGGCTGGTGGTGGATGGAGCCTATACGCGTGCCTATACCGCTGGAGCGCCCCGTGCGCAATTTACATTTGGCATAACCCATGCGATCAAGCCGGGGTTTGGGTCGGCGTTCAGCGGCGCGCGGGTTGCCAGGCTGTTGGGTCGTTGAGGTTGTTGCTGCCGCCTGCGGGTACCCTCTTGCTCAAACTGAAGTAAATCGATACTCTTGGGCCGTTTCTCCCTTGTGTTGCGGAGAGGCTCCCAGGAATGAGGTTTGCGATGGCGATGGTGTTTTCGGGCCGGTGTTGCCGGCTTTGGTGGTTCTGGCTGGGTTTGGTGGATTGCGGCTGGTGGGCCAGGCTGCGCCGGAAGTTGCGCCGGCTGCTGCAGCGGCGCCTGTCCAGGCAGCCCCCGCGCGGCCCGCGCCTACTCCGGAACAACTGGCTATTCAGGCGGCCTCAGAAAAGGATCATCAGCGGATGATGGACCTGCTGGGCATCAAGGTTCTGCGGGCCGGGGCCAGCGGCAACGCTGACGCGCCCAATGCGGCCAATTACGACGAATCGAAGGCGGATGTCTATACGAACCTGCCCGATCCGCTGGTCCTGAAGAACGGCGAGAAGGTGACTTCTGCCCAGATGTGGTGGACGCAGCGGCGACCGGAGATTCAGGACGACTTCGATCGCGAGATCCTGGGGCGTACGCCTGCCAATCTGCCCAAGGTGACCTGGGAGGTTGTGAGTACGACGCCGGAGAAAAACGGTGACGTGGCGGTGGTGACGAAGCGGCTGCTGGGTCACGTGGACAATTCGGCGTGGCCGGCGATTAAGGTCGACATCGATCTGACGCTGACGACGCCGGCGGATGCGAAGGGGCCTGTTCCGGTGATTGTGGAGTTTGGCTTCAGCCGCGAGTTTATGGCGCAGATGGCGAAGAGGTTTCCGCAGTTTGCTGCAGGCGGTGCAGGCGAATCAGGGGCCGAGCTGGCAGCAGCAGGTGCTGGCGAAGGGCTGGGGTTATGCGGAGCTGGTGCCGACCAGCTACCAGGCGGACAACGGAGCGGGGTTGACGGAGGGAATCATCGGGCTGATGGGCGAAATCGAAAACGGCGGCCAGCCGCGCAAGCCGGATGACTGGGGCGTGCTGAAGGCGTGGGCCTGGGGCGTGAGCCGCGCGATTGATTATTTTGAGACGGACAAAGCGGTGGATGCGAAACAGATAGGGCTGGAAGGGCACTCGCGGTATGGGAAGGCGACGCTGGTGGCTATGGCTTATGAGCCGAGGCTGGCCATTGCGTATGTCAGCTCGTCGGGCGAGGGCGGCGCAAAGCTCTATCGGCACATCTTCGGCGAGCAGGTGGGCAACGTGGCCGCTACCAGCGAGTACCACTGGATGGCGGGGAATTTTATGAAGTATGCCGGGCCGCTGACGCCCGGCGATATGCCAGTGGATGCGCATGAGCTGATTGCGATGTGTGCGCCGCGGCCGGTTTTCATTTCAGGCGGTGCGACCAAGGGCGACGGATGGGTGGACGCCAAGGGAATGTTTCTGGCGGCTGCCGGGGCTGGACCGGTCTATCGGCTGCTGGGCAAGCGGGACATGGGGACAACGGAGTTTCCTGCGATTGAGACTCCGCTGATCGATGGAGACATTGCGTTCCGGCAGCACACCGGCGGACACACGCCGGCGCCGAACTGGCCGACGTTTATCGCATTTGCTTCGCGGTATCTGGGTGTGCGGGCGGTGAAGCAGGAACTGGGCAAGGGGTACGTGAATTACGAACAGGCTGAGCGGGACGCGGCGATTGCGGACCATCAGCACATGATGGACATTCTGGGGATCAAGCAGCTGCGGCCGGCGGCGAGTCACGATCCGAAGTCGCCGAACGCGGTGAACTACGACGAGGGGAAGGCGGACAAGTATCCGGGAACGCTGCCCGATCCGTTGAAGCTGAAGAACGGCAAGCGTGTGACTTCAGCAAAGATGTGGTGGAAGGAGCGGCGGCCGGAGATTGAAGCGGACTTTGACAGCGAGGTGGTGGGCCGCGTGCCCGCGCATGTGCCTGGCGTGACATGGGAGGTAACGGACACGAGGACGGAGATGCTGGGCGGCGTGGCGGTGGTGAAGAAGACGCTCAAGGGGCACGTTGATGACTCGCTGGATCCGGCGATCAAGGTGGATATTGACCTGGTGGTGGGGACTCCGGCACATGCGGCGGGGCCGGTGCCGGTGATTATGGAGCTGGCGTTCAGCCAGGAGTTTATGGCGGCGATTGCGAAGTCGATTCCGGAGATGATCCCGGGAGGGCCGGGGAACACGGGGCCGAGCTGGCAGGAGCAGGTGATCAAGCGGGGGTGGGGTTACGCGATTCTTGAGCCGACGAGCTTTCAGGACGACAGCGGGGCGGGGTTGAACAAGGGAATCATTGGCCTCGTGAATAAGGGGCAGCCACGCAATGATCCGACGGAGTGGGGGACGCTGCGGGCGTGGGCCTGGGGCGCGAGCCGTGCGCTGGATTACCTGGAGACCGACAAGCAGGTAGACGGGAAACAGGTGGGGATCATGGGCCACTCGCGGTTTGGGAAGACGGCGCTGGTGGCGATGGCGTACGACCCGCGGTTCAAGGTGGCGTATATCAGTTCGGCGGGGACGGGCGGCGACAAGCTGTATCGGCATGTGCTGGGCGAGCAACTGGAAAATCTTGCGGCGGCTCCGACGTTCTACTACTGGATGGCGGGGAATTTCTTGAAGTATGCGGGGCCGCTGACGACGGGGGATCTGCCGGTGGATGCGCATGAACTGATTGCGCTGTGCGCGCCGCGGCCGGTGTTTGTGGGGGTGGGCTCGAGGACGGCGGGCGACGAGTGGGCCGATCCGCGTGGGCGAGTTTTTGGGCGCAGCGGGAGCGGGGCCGGTGTACCGGCTGCTGGGGAAGAAGGATCTGGGGACGACGGAGTTTCCGCCGATGGAGACGGCGCTGACGGAGGGCGATCTGGCGTTCCGGGAGCACCAGTTCGGGCATACGCCGGGGCCGAACTGGCCGAGCTTTCTGGATTTTGCGGGGAGGTATTTGAAGGGGCCGGGGGCGAAGGGGCAATGAGATGCGTCTGTTCTGTTTGTCCGCTATATGGACATAATCGCAGGCCGATTGCATTGAATTGGAAGGCGGAGTGTGGCAAAGTGTCGGTATGGACAAGGGTTTAGTCATCCAAACGTTGCGCCTGCACGAGCGGGAGTTAAAAGCTGCCGGCATCGAGCACCTGCGTCTGTTTGGCTCAGTTGCGCGGGGCGAGGCGACAGTCGAGTCCGATGTGGACTTGATGGCGGATCTTGACCGGTCGAAACGGCTGTCTCTCGTGGGCATGGCGCGCCTTGAAAACCAACTCACCGACCTGCTCGGTGTGAGGGTCGATCTC
The DNA here is from genome assembly GCA_963820245.1 of uncultured Acidobacteriaceae bacterium. Taxonomy (GTDB): domain Bacteria; phylum Acidobacteriota; class Terriglobia; order Terriglobales; family Acidobacteriaceae; genus Telmatobacter. Next base: position 27,620 of record CAWFZC010000017.1, read on the forward strand.
TCTCCTGCGGATTCGATGAAAGAGGCTGTGCGCGCACGGGCCATCCGCGAGGCTATTCTTGCCTTTTGAGGACGTTCAATCTCATCTTCGCGACATTCTTGAGAGCATTCAACTCATCGACGAATTTGTGTCGGGGATGGGCTTGGAGGATTTCCGTGACGACTCAAAGACTCGTGCGGCCGTCGAACGCAAGATACTTACGATTAGCGAGGCGGCAATCCGGTTGAAAGATGAGGCAGAGCGGCTTTGTCCTGGCGTTCCATGGCGCGAAATTCGCGGAATCGGAAATTGGCTGCGGCATCAATACGATCAAGTTGACGTTGAAACGGTGTGGAATACGATTCAGGACGATCTGCCTCCACTCAAAGCAGCAGTTGAGAATGCTCTCGAATCTACCTTGCGGCCCCCAGAAAATTGATGGCGAAGTGTCGGATCTTTCGGCTGCTTAAAGAACTAAGCCTACCTTTGGAGACGGGATTGTTGGAGGGTGATCTGGCACTCCGGGGGCTCGATAGCTACAGGTCCTTGGACATTTTGATGCCCTGGCATTCGACGCCGGGGGCTAGCTGGCGGACGGGACGGAAGTTCTCAACGAAGCCGATTTCTAAGTAGCCAAGGCGGCGATAGAAGGGGAGCAGGTCGGGCCTCATGCTGAGGACGATGATGTCGACGGCCTCGCAGCCTGCTTTGCGGAGGTGATCTTCCGCAGCCCGGATCATGAGGCCGCCCAGACCCTTGCCCTGGTGCGCGGGGTCGACGGCGAGTTGGCCGAGATAGCCGCGCGAACCGTGCAGCTCAATGCAGACACAAGCGAGAATCTGGCCGGTGGCGTCTTCGGCCAGCAGGAGGGGGCCCTTTTGCATAGTGGCTGTGAGGCGTTCCTCGTCGGTGCGGTCTCCTTCGAGAAAGGTCTCGATGGAAAACGCGGAGTTGATGAGGACGATCAGACGGGGGCGGTCGGCCGCGGTTCCGGTTCGGATGTGGTGCGAAGTGGCGTTGATCGGCGCAGAGTGCATGGTTTGATTATTTTCCATGATCGGGAGGTTCCAGTTCCATTTCTCCGGGCCGATGTAGACTTGTGCTGACTTCCCCAGAGGTCTTGCATGAACAACCAACGCCGTTCACTTCCTGTCTGGATGATGGGGCTAACGGATCTGCCCTACGGGATGGTGGCGACTTTTATCGTCATCACCGTGCCGCAGATTCTGGCGGCCCAGGGTATTCCGGGCGGCCATATTGCGGCCATTACCGCTGCCGTGATTACTCCCACCTGGTGGGGGTTCCTTTTCGCTCCGGTCCTCGACGTTCGATTCCGGCGGCGCACGTATGCGCTGGCGCTTGGCTTTGTGGCAGCGACTGCGACCGCGTATATCGCGTTCGATCACCGGAACCTGCTGATGGTTGAAATTGCTGCTTTCATCGCCGTGGCCGCAATCGTGCTGTACCAGGGCGCCGTGGGAGGCTGGATGGGCAGCCTGATTGAAAAGGAACAGGACAGTCTGCTGAGTTCCTGGTTTATCGCGGCCTGCATCGCCGCCGGGGGCGTGATGGCCATGACGGGCGAACCCGTGATTCTGCACTGGCCTCCGCTGCTGGCGTCGGCATTCATGTTTCTGGTTGCTGCAGCGCCAATGGCGTTCTTTTTCTTCATTCCCGCGCCGCTGCCGGACAAGGTTCTGGCCGGGGAAAGCTTTGGCCGATTCTGGCGCGAGGTCTTTTCGCTGTTCAAGCGCCGCGAAGTGTTGATTGCGATGGGTCTATTCGTGCTTCCATCGGGATCGTTTGCGTTGACCAACGTGCTTGCGGGCATCGGCCAGGACTACCGTGCAAGTTCAGAGATGGTGAGCGTGCTTAGTGGTGTGGGATACATTATTGCCGGCGGCGCAGGCATGCTTCTGGTGCCGCGGCTCGCGAAGAGATTCCCGATGCGCCGGTTCTACCTGGGAATCGGCGTGACTGGCGCGCTGTTTACGCTGGGCTCTCTGTTGCTGCCACGTGCGCCTTACACGTTCGCGCTGGTGTTTACCGGCGAGCTGATTTTTCAGACGCTGGCAATGACGGTGGCCACAGGAATCGTTTTTGATGTGATCGGCCGAGATAACCCCCTGGCCTCTACCACTTTTACGGTGCTCACGGCGGTGATGTGCATTCCCATCTCGTATATGGGCTTCGTAGACGGCTGGGGCTACGATGTTGGAGGCCTCGCCGGCAGCTTTGCGGTGGATGCAGGCCTTGGGATGAGCGCGTGCATCCTGCTTGCAATCGCCTTGCGGCGCTGGCTGTTTGGCCTGCGTCCCGAGGTCGAGGTGGCTTGAGGTGTTCCGGCGCGACGACTCTGACATGGCTGTTCTACGGCTGTGGCACTTTTCAGGCAACACCGAGCGGATTGACGGGAAAGTGAGTGCGCCGTAGGCTCAAGTTATGGAATTCAAGGTAAGCGAGCTGGAGCGGGAACCAATCGAATTTGACCTGGAGTTGGCTCCGGGAGCGGTGGATCTGGGGCAGGAGGCGACGCAGGTGGGTCCTCTGGCCACCTCGGGGCTGGCCGAAGTGCTGCACGAGCATCGGGGGCCGAGGGAGATTGTGGCGGACATCCGGCTGCGAGGGAAGTTCGCGGGCCGGTTTGAGGTTCCGTGCGCGCGGTGCGTTGAGCCGGTGGAGATTCCTCTGGCGGCCGAGTTCGACCTGATCTTTCGGCCGGCGGACGCGGACCGGGAAGCGACGGAACGGTCGATTACAGCGCAGGAGACGGAAATCGGTTATTATCTAAAGGACAGTCTTTTACTTGAAGATGTGCTGCGGGAGCAGGTGCTTTTGTCCCTGCCGGTCAGGACACTTTGCAAGGAAGACTGCAAGGGACTTTGTCAGCGCTGCGGTGCGAATCGCAACAGCCAGGCTTGCTCATGTGAGGATGGTCCGAGCGACCCCCGCTGGGAGGCGCTGTCTGGGCTCCGGAGCCAGATCAAGTCCTGAAGTTAACCCCAAGAGATTGAGGGTGTTCCGCCGGGCCGAAAGGCTGCTGAATGAGGCTGATTGCGGCCTGACGAAGCGGCGGCGGAAACACGAAAGGAATTCGACGATGCCTAATCCGAAAAGGCGCCACTCAACGCGCCGTACCGCACTTCGCCGCTCTCACGACTTTTTGACGTCGGTGGGACTGTCCGAGTGCCCTACCTGCCACGAAAAGAAGCTGCCCCACCGCGCTTGCCCCAAGTGCGGCGCCTACAAAGGCCACCAGGTTCTGGACATCAAGGAAACCGCCAAGTAAGCTGACGGTCTCGGCACTCAAGGGAAGACTGCGCGCTCAGGAATTTTGGGGGCGCGGTCTCGAATTGTTTGCGCCGACCGAGGACGCTGGCTTTGAGACGTGTCCTTCCTGACAAGGCGATATGCTCATCGACATTGCGCTTGACGCTGTAGGTTCCGACAAAGCTCCTGAGCCAGAGATTCGCGGGGCGATTCTAGCCTGCCGCCAGCTGCCCGTCCGCGTCCACCTGATTGGGCCGGAGGCGGAGCTGCGCGACCTTCTGGACGAACACCTGGACCAGGAAGATTTGCCGATCGTGATCCACCACGCCTCCGAACGGATTGGCATGGAGGAGAAGGCGGCCAACGCCGTACGGACCAAGCGCGACAGCTCAATGCGCGTGGGACTGAAGCTGGTGCGCGAGGGCAAGGCCGCGGGATTTGTGACGGCGGGCAATACCGGCGCGGCCATGGCGACGGCGAAGATGGTGCTGGGCGCGCTGCCGGGTGTGGACCGTCCCGCCTTGGCCAACTCCGATGCCGAGTTCCACTGGGAATCCGTGTGTGCTGCTGGATGTGGGCGCCAACGTGGATTGCAAACCGCAAAACCTGGCGCAGTTTGCCTTGATGGGCGAAATGTATGCGCGGACGGTGCTGAAGATCAACGAGCCGCGCGTGGGGCTGCTTTCGATTGGCGAAGAAGAGACCAAGGGCAACGACCTGACGCGCGAGGCGTTTCCACTGCTGAAGGCGCTGCCGATCAAGTTCATCGGCAACGTGGAAGGGCGGGACATTTTCAGCGGGCTGGCCGACGTGATTGTGTGCGACGGATTTGTGGGCAACGTGGCGCTGAAGACCAGCGAGGGCGTGGGGCGGTTTGTGCGCGAGGTTCTGCGCGAGAGCCTGACGCGGACGGTGACGGCGCAGGTGGGCGCGCTGCTTTCGCGGAAGGCGTTTAACGAGTTCCGGCGCAGGCTGGATTACCGGGAGTACGGCGGCGCGCCGTTGCTGGGCGTGCGCGGGGTTTGCATCATCGGGCACGGGTCATCGAACGATCGCGCGATCTTTAATGGAATTCGCGTGGCGTATGAGTTTGCCAAGGGCGGCACCGTGGAAGGCCTTGAGCGGGAGTTTGCGAAGGTGCCGAAGCATCCGGTAACTCGGCCTCATGCGGGTGGCGAGAGCAAGCCGGATGGCGCTGCGATCCAGTAAGAGCAGGGAACAAGGGAACAAGGGAACAAGGGACTAAGGGAACTGAGAACGGCCTTCTCTGGAATGCATCTAGAAAAACTGTATGAGTGACGCGATTGATCGTGGCGGCCGGTTGGGGTTTGATTTGAAGGCTGTGGCTGGGATCGCGTGTCCGGCTTGCCATGGGGATCTGCGGGTGGATGCGGTGTGGATTGCGTGTGCCGGGTGCCGACGGCGCTATCCGATTGTGGATGGGATCCCGGTATTGATTGTTGAGCGTGCTGACCCAGGCGTGGTTTCTTAGCTGATTTGCTTTCCTTCGATTTTTTGATGCGCAGAAAAAATGCAGGAATTCGCAGCTCCCCTCCGGGGCGCGGCTTCGTTTGGGATTGTCGTTCCCAGGGCTACAGCCGGCGCAGCCATTAGACGGCTGCGCCGACTTCACCCCGGGCTATTTTCGTGTCGTCCCTTCGGGACTCGTTCGCGGCCAGTTGAATTGTTCCCCATCTCCAGGTGAGCTTTGGCGGTCATTGAGTGAATTTCATTTTTACATTTGCGGATGGTTCGCAGCTTGCGGGCCGGCGCTCGCAGAGCTGTACCAGTCGATGGCGCGGGTGAAGTACATGGCTGCGGCGACGGCAAGGAAACTGGCGAAGGCGCCAACGAGCAGTGCGTTGTCTTCAAGACGCAGCAGCATATAGATGAGGCCATAGAGGAGCGAGAAGACGGCGAGAGCGCGCATGCCTTGGAGGCGGCTTGCGAAGATCCAGCCGGCATTGGCGGCAAGCAGGATGACTGTAGCTCCGCCGGCGGCGAGGAAGCCGAAGTCGAAACCGATGCGCTCGGCGAGCGAGAGCAGCAGAAGATAAAAGATGATCTGCGCGATGCCGACAAGGATGTATTGCGCTGGATGGACGCGCTTGCCGGTGGTGACTTCGAAGATGAAGTAGGCGAGGTAGACCAGGCCGAGAAAAAGCGGCGCGTACTTGAGCGAGCGGGTGACAGATTGGTAGGGATCGGCGAGTTCGACGAATGAAATGCCGAGAGCGGTGGCCTCGAGTCCCGAGATGAGCGTGCTCTGACCCTCAGAGCGCACGCCGCGGGCAATGAAGGGTACGGCCCATTCAGCAGTAAAGCCGGCGGGGGTGAGTGTGCGCGTGACGGGCAGGAAGCCGCCGTCAAAAGAGGGGTTGGGCCAGTCACCCTGCGCGGTGAAGCGCGTGGTCTTGCCGTAGGAGAGCAAGGCAATGCGCTGAGCGCCGGAGAAACGGAGATCGGCGCTTACGTTGAATTGCGCTCCGGGCTTGGCGAGATCGGCCTTCGTTCCAAAGAGGGTGAGGTCGAGTTGGTGGCCGGCGTCGGCACCGATGGAGATGCGCTCAGAGGATTCGGCCGGTACCATGGCGGTGGTTTTACCGTTGGCGGTGAGCAGGGCATCAGCCAGAGCTCCGCGCGGATCGGTGACACCGACAACGATCTCGGCACGGCTCCAATCGAGCGTGGCGCCCTGCGGCGGGGCAGAGGGGACACCAGCGAGATCGAACTGGGCATTGAGTTTCAGTTCAGAGCGAAAGACGGGCACTTTGAAAAGCGAGCGATGGCGTTCCTCAGTGGAGGTGCGCAGAGACGCGTTGGCCTGTGCGGGAAAGATGAGATAGCTGCCGTGATGCGTGGTGTCGCCCGGAGACTGCGGCGGAATGTCATAGGGGACAGCGAGCGTTGGGCCGAGGAAGGTCTGCTGACCGCCAACCTGGTTACTGATTTCGCGGGTTACCTCGTTGGCGCGGTCTTTGCGCTCGCTGACGAGCAGAAAGACAAAGAGCGCGGGAATGGTCATGAGCAGCGCCAGGGCGCATACGACGATAAGCTTGAGGCCCATGGAGCGGGAGCGGAAGGGAAGTTGCGGTGCGGATTGCAGATTCGATAAGAGGTTCACGTTGCTTTCTCCTGTCTCAAATTACTTTGCATTGCAAAGTTGATTCGCAAAAAATTTCAAACGGCGAGTGCTGTGGCGCAGGCAGGCTCGGGCACAGCGCCGAAACGGCGGTCGCGCCGACCGAATTCAGCGAGGGCCCTGTCGAAGGCGGCTTCGTCGAAGTCGGGCCACATGCGGTCAGTGAAGTAGAGTTCAGCGTAAGCACATTCCCAGAGCAAGAAGTCGGAGAGACGCTTTTCACCGCCTGTTCGGATGAGCAGATCGACGTCGCCGGATTCGGCGTGAGAGCGCGGATCAAGGAGTGGGCCGAGGTGGTCGGCCGAGGCAATTGGAAGGCCGATTGCGCTGGCGGCGCACATCGCGGCGCGGGCGATGGCGTCTCGGGAGGAGTAATCGATGGCGACGCGGAGGTGAATTCCGCGGCCGCGAGCGGTGGCGTGTTCGGCCTTCTCGATTTCGCGAAGCGCGGCGAGTGGCAGGCGGTCGCGGCGGCCGATGACTTGAAGACGCGCACCGCGCCGGCAGAGGCGCCCGGTCTCAAGACGGAGAAAGGCTCGAAGGAGCCAGAAGATGCCCTGGACTTCAGTGGCTGGGCGGCGCCAATTGTCGGAGGAGAATGCGTACAGCGTCAGGCAAGCGACACCGGAGTCAGATGCGCGCTCAACGATGCGGCGAACCGCGGCAACACCTGCACGGTGACCGGCAATGCGGGGCAGGCCACGGGACTGGGCCCAGCGCCCATTTCCGTCCATGATGATGGCGATGTGTCTGGGGATGATGGCGAGGCGCGGGGGGATGGTGAGGGTAGGCGCGGGGAGAGCGAGATTACTTTGCATCGTAAAGTTACTCCGTACGGTGGTTGCTTTGCATTGCAAAGCGAGATTCAAAAAAACTCAGGCCTGCGAGGGCAGCAAAGAGCGCACGAGGCCGGGAGCGGACTTGTCTTTGGCTCCGTCGGCTGCGTCGCGGACGACTTGTTCGAGGGTGGCGAGGTATTCGAGATAGCGCTTGCGGCCCGCGGGTGTAATGCGGCAGACAGTAAGCGGGCGATTGCGCTCGTGTCCTTTGGCGATTTCGACCATGCCGGAGTGTTCGAGCACGCGGAGGTGGCGGCTGAGGTTGCCGTCCGTGAGTGCGCAGAGTTGTTTGAGGTCGCCGAACGCTACGCCGCGTGGGTGGGTGAGCAGCGAGGTGAGCAGGCTGAGACGGGCACGCTCGTGGATGACGCGGTCGAGGCCCTCGTACGCGAAGCGGCCTTCGCTGGCGGGGCGTTTGCGGGTGGGTTTAGCTTTCATCGCCTTCTCCTGACTTGTGGAAGAGCAAGACGGCGGCGATGAAGAGCTGGCCGATGCCAAAAGCAATGCCCATGGTCCAGGGAGAGAGGCCGCGATCGCCGGCCTGTGCAATGGAAACCAGGCTGGTGAGCAGATACCAGGCGCCGGCGGCGACCATGGGGCGGGGCAGGAAGCGGCAGGAGGAGAAGATGCCGAGGCTGTAGACGAGCTGCCACAGGCCGGGAAGCATCCATGCGGCGGAGGGCGCGTAACGGACAAGAACGAAGGTGAGCAGAGCTCCGGCGAGTGCGGACGGAATGAACTGCTCGACGGCAATATGGATCATTTCATCGGCAATTCCGGAGTGGATGCGGCGGGTGCGGGCGAACATTTCCGTGCCGATGAGGGCAGCGGAGACCAGCGCGGTGGAGAACCAGATGGCGAGGTAAGCCGCGAGATTGGCCGCGGGATTCGGCAGCCATAGAGCCTGTGCGGCGGCGGCCAGCATGGCTGAAAAGCCAGTGGCGGCGAGGGTGGCAGGGCCATAACCGCGAAACTCGGTGCTGCGGGCCACCTGGCGACGGATGCTGGAGATGTCACCGATGGCTTTGTGCAGGTCAGGCATATGAAGTCACTTTACATTGCAAAGTAATCCCGCGGAACAGGCTTGTCAAGGAGATTTCGCAGGAAAATGAGCAGGGTAACGTTACGAACGCCGCAGGTAGAAGGGCATCACGATGAAAACGGCAATGACGATCGCGGAGACGAGGGCCAGAACGATGAGCGAGTAAATCAGGACGAGATTCGGACCTTTGGATGGTTCTCGGCTCTCATCGGCGGGGCCAGGGATTTGCGGGCTACTCATATTTGAGGGCATCGACAGGATTCATCTGGGCTGCGCGGGTGGCCGGAACGGTGCCGAAGATAACACCGACACCGACGGCTGAGGCCAGGGCAATGATGACCGACCAGGGCGAGATGGGGATTTTGTAGTCAGTGAAGAGGCGGACGGAGAGCGGGACGGCTAAACCGACCAAAGTGCCCACAATTCCGCCGGTGAGCGAGATGATGACGGCTTCAGCAAGGAACTGGAGCTTGATTTCGCGGAAGGTGGCGCCGAGGGCCTTACGGATGCCGATTTCGCGAATGCGGGAGCGGACGTTGGCGAGCATGATGTTCATGATGCCGACGCCGCCGACGGCGAGGGTGACACAGGCGACCAGCACGAGCACCATGGTGAGCGCGTCTGCGCTCTTGTTGGCGATGTCGAGCAGTTCCTTGAGGGTTTGCGCCTTGTAGACGGAGTTGAGCCGGTGGCGCGACTTGATGATGCGGAGGATATCGTTTTGCGCGTCGGGCACTTCGTCCATGGTGCGCATGGAGAAATAAATCTGGTTGACGCGTTCGGTTCCGGTAAAGTAGCGGACGACGGAGTAGGGAATGAGGATGGTCTGGTCGGCGATTTCCGATTGGCCGAAGTCGTTGACGCTCATTTTGAAGACGCCGATGACGGTGAAGGGAATGCCGCTGATTTCGAATGTGCGACCAACGGCGGAGAAAGTGCCGCCGTAACGTTCCTTGGCGAATTCTTCGCTGACCACGGCGCACTTCTGGTGGGTGAGGTCGTCAGTGTCGTCGAAAAACCGGCCGGCGGTGACAATGAGGTTGTGGATGAAGACGTACTGGGGACTGACGCCAAGGACGAGCGTATCCTTGACGACGCCGCTGCCGAAACTGATGCGGTCGTGCATGTCCATGACCGGCGAAGAGTACATGACGTTGGGCAACTGGGCGACCACGGCCTTCTCGTCTTCGATGGTCATGTAGTCGGTGTAGCGAACGCGCTCAAGGGCTGTGGCGCCGCCGCCGGCATATTCGACTTCGATGGAGTTGGTGCCGAATTTCTGGATGAGATCGAGGATGTAGGCCTTGCCGGTCATGCCGATGGTGACGACGAGGATGACGGAAGCGGTCCCGATGACCATGCCGAGGGCAGTGAGGAAGAAGCGGGTTTTGGCGGCGCGGAAGCTGTCCAGGGCAAGCCTGAGAATTTCACTGAGCAGCATGGTGCGGCGGGCGCTGAGCAGTGTCTCCTCGAAGCTACTGCGTTGGCTTGTGGCGACTGGATTCATGGACTTCCTTTTTGATGCGCCTGCCGAGATCCGGGCTTCTGGAATCGCGCACTGGACGCGGTTGGCCGGTCCAGGGGCGATGCCCTTCAGATAGATTACGCGCCCGGATTGAAGTTTTATAGACGAGTGAGATAGGCCTAAGATAGGCCTTCCGGCATTTCGAGAGGAAAGAAGCCCGGCTGGAACTGATCCGGCCGGTCGGGAGCAGGCATGCGCGCGCTGGTGTATACCGGTCCGGGCCGGGTGGCGATGGAGGTTTGCGAGCGACCGCGGTTGGCCGACGGAGAGATGGAGATTGCGGTTGACGCGGTGGGGGTGTGCGGCGCGGATGTCTCGGGATTCCTGGGGCGCAGCCGGAGGATGCGGCCGCCGCTGGTGATGGGCCACGAGGTGGTGGGGCGTACGCGGGACGGGCGGCGCGTGGTGGTGGATCCACTGACGAGCTGCGGACGCTGCGCGGAATGCAGGAGCGGCCGCGTGAATTTGTGCGGGGAACTCGGACTCCTGGGCATGGACGGGCTCACAGGCGGGTTTGCTGAGTTTGTGGCGGTGCGCGAGGATCATGCGCACGAAATTCCCGAAGAGCTTGACGAATTGGATGCTGTTTGGACGGAGCCGCTTGCGAATGTGGTGCACCTGTTCCGGCTTGCGGGACCCAGCCCGGGATTTCGCATGGGCATTGTAGGAGCAGGAACGATGGGATCGCTGGCGCTGAAACTGGGTTTGTACCTGGGGGCAAGCGCGGTGCTGGTGGAGGAGGTGAATGAGTCGCGACTGGAGGCGGCGCGGCGGATGGGCGCGACGCTGGCCGTACATGCGGAAAGCGGTCGGGCAGAAGCTCGTGACTTTGATGGGGAGGGTGGGGATAGGGAGGGTGGGCGGTTCGACGTTGTGCTGGATGCGTGCGGCGTGGAGGCGGCGCGGCAGCGGGCGTTCGACCTGTGCAGGCCGGGAGGCACGGTGGCTCTGTTGGGCATGGCGGACCCGCAGAGTGCGGTGGATTTTGGGGCCAGCATTCGCAAGGAGCACCGTGTGCTGATGTCGTTCGGCTATACGAAGGAGGACTTCAAGCGGTCGCTTGAGCTGATTGTTGGCGGCGTGATTGAGATGAGGGAGTGGACCAGGGCGGTGCCGCTTGAAGAGGGACAGGCGGCATTCGAGCAGATGACTTGCCAGCGCGGGGCGACGCTGAAGATGGTGTTGAGCGTGCGGTGATGGGACGGGCTCAGGAACGGGATTGGGGACTGAGGGTCTTCCAGAGGGTTGCGAGGTTCTCAATGGAGAGCTGTTCGGCGCGGGCCTGAGGATCGAGAGCGGCCTGGGCAAGCGCTGCGGCGATGGCTGGGGGCGTAAATCCAGCGGCGCGGAGGTTGTTGGCGAGGGTCTTGCGTTTTTGCGCGAAGGCCTGGCGAACGAAGCGGAGGAACGGAACCTCCTGCACGCCGAGTTCCTCAAAGCGGGGAGCGAAACGCCAGCGGAAGACGGTGGAGTGGACGTCAGGCGGGGGCGTAAAGGCGTGCGGGGGCAGAGTGAAGAGTGCGTCGGCGGGGCCGAACATCTGCACGGTGACCGAGAGGAGGCCGTAGTCGCGCGAGCCGGGGCTGGCGGTGACGCGGTCGGCCACTTCGCGCTGGACCATGAGGACGGCGAGATCGAGAGATGCGTGGGCCGCGGCGAGCGCGAGCAGAATGGGCGAGGTGATGTAGTAGGGCAGATTGCCGACGACGATGAGTTTCTGGCCTGCGGAGTGGGCTGCTGCGGCGAAGTCGAAGTTGAGCACGTCCTGCTCGACGACGGTTAGTTTGCTAGTAGGGAATTGCACGCGGAGATGCAGGGCGAGATCGTGATCGAATTCGATAGCGACGACGTGATGGGCGCGCGCGGCGAGGGGCGCGGTGATGGCGCCGGCGCCGGGGCCGATTTCGACGACAGTGCGCGAGGAGAGATCGCCGACGGCGGAGACGATGCGGTCGATGGCTTGGGGGTCGTTGAGAAAGTTTTGACCGAGTTTGGGTTTGGAGGGCATGTGCTGCTTTGATGGTAGATGACGACAGGGGCCAAGGGAACGAGGGGATAAGGGGAATGGATTGTGTGTGCGCGGTTAGAATGGCTGGTTGGATGGCGCGAACGGTGTGCGGTGGATGCGCGAGGAGGGTAGAACTTTGGAATCGCTCGAACGGCGCTCATTTCTGAAAGGGACTGCGGCGGTTTTTGCCACGGCACTTCTGCACAATCAAGGGGTGATGCGTGCGATGGCTGAGGCGGGAGCGCGCAAGCCGAATATTGTGCTGATCCTCTCAGACGATGTGGGATACGGCGACATTGGCTGCTACGGGGCGAAGTTGCCGCGCACACCGCACATCGACGGGCTGGCACAGTGCGGGCGGCGATTTACAGATGGACACTCGGATGCGAGCGTCTGCACGCCTTCGCGGTACGCGCTTCTTTCAGGGATGTATGCATGGAGGAGGGCCGATGCACAGATTTTGCCGGGCGATGCCGCGCTGCTGTTTGCGGATCACCAGACGACACTGCCGTCGCTGCTGAAGGAAGCGGGCTACAAGACCGGGTGCGTGGGCAAGTGGCACATGGGGCTGGGCCGCGGAGAGATTGACTGGAACGGCGTGATCGCTCCGGGGCCGCGGGAGGTTGGGTTCGACTACTCGTTCATTATTCCGGCGACGGCGGACCGGGTTCCGTGCGTGTATGTAGAGGACGGGCGCGTGGTGGGGCTGGACCCGAAGGATCCGATTCGCGTGGACTACAAGAAGCTGGTGGGCGACGATCCGACGGGACACGATGAGCCATATCTGCTGAAGATGAAGTTGAGCGATGGTCATGACGGGACAATTGTGGACGGGGTGAGCCGGATTGGATTTATGACGGGCGGCAACAGCGCACGCTGGGTGGACGAGAAGATGGCCGCGACGCTGGCAGAGAAGGCGACGGCGTTTATTGATCGATCGTATGAGAAGCCGTTCTTCCTCTACCTGGCCACGAGCGACATTCATGTGCCGCGTATGCCGAACGAGCAGTTCAAGGATAGGAGCGCGTGTGGCGTTCGTTGCGATGTGATTGAGCAACTGGACTGGACGGTGGGCCGGGTGCTGGAGACGCTGGAGAAACACAAATTGATGGAGAATACGCTGATCCTGTTTTCAAGCGACAACGGTCCGGTGGTTGATGATGGGTATGCGGATGGTTCGGCTGAAAATCTGCATGGGCATACGCCCTCAGGACGATGGCGCGGAGGGAAGTATTCGCTGTATGAGGGCGGGACGCGGATTCCGCTGATCGCGTTCTGGCGGGGGCATATTCCGGTGGGCGTTTCGGATGCGGTGGTGAGCCAGACGGATCTGCTGGCGTCGATGGCTGCGCTTGCGGATGCGGCATTGCCCGAGGGACAGAGGTTCGACAGCGAGAATGTTCTTCCCGCATTGCTGGGCCAGAGCGAGCACGGCCGCGATGTGCTGGTGGAGGCAGATGTGCGGCAAAGGACTGCGATTCGCGTGGGCAAATGGAAGCTGCTGGATATGAATTTGCCCGGCACGCAAGGAGTTGCAGCCGGGAAGAATTGCGAGCTCTACAATCTCGAGGCCGACCCGAGTGAGACGACGGATATGGCCGCACTGCATCCTGAAGTGGTTGCTGATCTCTGGCAGAGATTGCAGAAGATTCGGAACGCGGGATGAGGGCAGCTTCAAGATTGGTTGGGAGCAGGAACATGAAGGCGCGTGGCGCGGGATGGGGAGCGACGGTCCTTTGGGTTTTGATGATGGTGGCTTGCATGGGCGGCACCGCTCACGCCGGCGGCAAGAAATATGTGCCGGCGGTGAAAGACGGTGTGAAGACGCTGCAGAGCTGGTACTCACAGGACACGGGATTGTATGCGCTGCCGACGGACTGGTGGAATGCCGGCAACGCGATGACGGTGCTGTCGAATTACGAGCGGTTGAGTGGTGAGAGACAGTACGATGCGGTTCTGGCCAACACGTTTGTCGAGGCACAAAAGAAGTACGCGAATTTTGTGAACAAGTACTACGACGACGATGGATGGTGGGCGTTGGCGTGGATTGATGCGTACGACGTGACGGGAGAGACGAAATATCTCTCGATGGCCGAGAGCATTTTTGCGGAGATGACAGGCGGCTGGGACAACTCGACCTGTGGTGGCGGGGCTTGGTGGAGCAAGGACAGAAGATACAAGAACGCAATTGCGAACGAACTTTTTCTGTCGGTTGCAGCGGCGCTGGCGAATCGTGCTTCGGGTGAGCGGTCGCAGGAGGACAGGCGATGGGCGGAGCGCGAGTGGCAGTGGTTCAAAGCGTCGGGCATGATCAACGCGCAGGGTCTCGTGAATGACGGGTTGAACTCAGGGAATGCGAACGCGTGCATCAACAATGGCAGGAGAACGTGGTCGTATAACCAGGGCGTGATTCTGGGTGGACTGGTGGAACTTTACAAAGCGGACAAGGATCGAACCCTGCTGAAGCAGGCGGAGGCGATTGCAGATGCGGCGATTGCGCATCTCACGAATGCGGATGGCGTGTTGGCAGAGCCGGTCTCTGGGAAGGATGCGCCGCAGTTCAAAGGGATATTTCTGCGCAACCTGATGACGCTGTCAAAGGTGGCTCCGAGGGCGCAGCGGCGACGGTACAAGTTGTTTGTGGAGAGGAATGCCGACAGCATTCTGAGCAGGGACCAGGGGCCTGGCGGACAGTTCGGAGGGGTCTGGCAGGGGCCATTTGATTCAGGAGATGCGACGCGCCAGACATCGGCTCTGGATGCGCTGATTGCGGCTGCCGCGATGTAATGATTGAAGTTGGTGGAACCCCGGCCGGTGCCGGAAGGACTGAACAGACGCAAGTCTTGTGTCTGTATCGCGGTTTTGCTACTATCAGGGTGGACATGGTTTGCACTTCCCCAAGCCGCACTTGTTGTTGCCTGTCGAACATCTTCGACGGGTGTCCCCGCTAGTCTCTGATCTCCCAGCACAATCGATCAAGCAGACACGCCCGTAGCTGAATAGCCGGGTTTTGTCAGCGCGCGTAACCGGCCTTCAGCAAATCCCTTGCAGAAGAAGAGGTCCTGATGCCGGTAGCCGAAATCGAATCACGCACACCATCGTCGAACGTCACAGCGCACGCCTCGCAGCGCCTAAGCCACCTGCGCCTGCTTGAGGCGGAGAGCATTCACATTCTGCGCGAGGTGGCCTCAGAGTTCGAACGGCCGGTGATGCTCTACTCGATCGGCAAGGACTCGTCCGTGATGTTGCGGCTGGCGCAGAAGGCGTTTTATCCGGCGCCGATTCCGTTTCCGCTGCTGCACATCGATACTGGATTCAAGTTCCAGGAGATGATTACGTTCCGCGACGAGATGGCGAAGTCAATTGGCGCGGAGCTGCTGGTGTGGCGCAATGAACCGGCGATTGCGGCGGGCACGAATCCGATTGCGCTGGACACGAAGCGCTGCTGCGGGCTGCTGAAGACGCAGGCGCTGCTGGATGCGCTGAAGCACTACAACTTTGATGCGGCGTTTGGCGGTGCGCGGCGCGACGAGGAGAAGTCCCGCGCGAAGGAGCGCATCTACTCCTTCCGCGACAGCGCGGGGCAGTGGGACCCGAAGAATCAAAGACCGGAGTTGTGGAACCTGTACAACGCGCGGATTCATCCGGGCGAGAGCATTCGCGTGTTTCCGTTGTCGAACTGGACGGAGATGGATGTGTGGCAGTACATCCATGAAGAAAAGATTCCGGTGGTGGATCTCTACTTTGCGAAAGAGCGGCCCATGTATGTGCGCGGGGATGCGCTGCTGCCGATCGAGCAGTCGTTTGTGGCGCGACTTGGTGAGAAGCCCGAGATGGTTAAGTCGCGGCTGCGCTCGCTGGGATGCAGTCCCTGCACGGGAGCGATACGGTCTGACGCGGAGACGATACCGGCAATTATTGCCGAGCTGATTTCGTTCCGGTCGTCAGAACGCGCGAATCGTGTGATCGACCATGACCAGGAAGGGTCAATGGAGATCAAGAAGCGGGAAGGGTACTTCTAGAGACAGTGGTCAGTGATCAGTGGTCAGTGATCAGAATGATGTTGGAGGCGGGTTGGCTATTGCGGCGGAGTTGAACGACAGACAATTTGAAATCGGTGAATTTCTGGCGCAGGAGCGCGAGAAGGATTTGCTGCGCTTTTCGACGGCGGGCAGCGTGGACGACGGAAAGTCAACGCTGATTGGACGACTGCTTTACGATACGCAGTCGGTGTATGAAGACCAGGTGCGCTCGATTGAAGGCAAGGGAACGACGGCGCCGGGGCAAATTGATTTTGCGCTGCTGACGGACGGACTGCGCGCCGAACGCGAGCAGGGCATCACAATCGATGTGGCGTACCGCTATTTTTCAACGGCGAAGCGCAAGTTCATCATCGCGGATACGCCGGGACACGAGCAGTACACGCGCAACATGGCCACTGGGGCATCGACGGCGGATGCGGCCGTGGTGCTGATCGACGCGAGCAAGGGAGTGTTGATCCAGTCGCGGCGGCATGCGTATATTGCGTCGCTGCTGCGGGTGCGTCACGTGCTGGTTGCGGTAAACAAGATGGATTTGATCGGCTATGACGAGGCGAAGTTTCGCGCCATCGAAGCCGACTTCAGCACGGTTCTGGACCAGATTGCGGCCGATACGGGCAATCCGGTGGAGCGGGTGTTTGTGCCGGTGAGCGCGCTGAAGGGCGACAACATTGTTTACAAGACGGACGCGATGCCCTGGTACAAGGGGCCGTCGCTGCTGGAATTGCTGGAGCGGTTGCCCTCGTCGGTGGACACGAGGACAGATGCATTTCGCTTTCCGGTGCAGCGCGTGTTGCGGCCGGACCATACGTTTCGCGGGTTCGCAGGGCAGATTGCGTCGGGCACGATCAAGAAGGGCGATGCGATCACGGTGCAGCCCTCGGGCCGAAGTGCGAAGGTGGAGCGGATTGTGACGTGGGACGGCGACCTGGAAGAAGCTGTCGCTCCGCTTTCAGTGACGCTGGTGCTGGATCGCGAAGTGGACATCAGCCGTGGCGATCTGATTGTGGCGGCGCAGGCTCCGGCTACCGTGTCGAGAAATATTGAAGCAGGGCTGGTGTGGATGGATCAGCGACCGCTTGAGTTGAACCGCCGCTACCTGCTGAAGCATACGAGCCAGACGGTTCCAGTGCACGTGACGGCAATCAAGCACCGCACGGACCTGGGAACGCTGGATCACCAGCCGGCGCAGATGCTGCATATGAATGACATTGGCGTGGCGACGCTTGAACCTGCTGCGCCCGATTGCGCTGGATGCGTATGGAGAGAATCGCGGCACAGGCGCGTTCATCCTGGTGGACGCGGAGACCAACGGAACGGTTGCAGCAGGCATGACCAGGATTGCACACGGCGTTGCGGCCGCGGGCGCACCGTTGCTTGCGGACACGTGGGGCCCGGTGACGGCGGGCGAACGCGAGGCGCGGTGGGGACATCGGGGCGGCGTTCTTGAACTGACGGGGCCGAAGGAACTGATCGATGCGATCGAGCGGTCGCTTTTTGAGCGCGGCGCTGCAACGGTCCGCATGGACGCCGACGATGAAGCGTTTGTGCTGCATCCGCAATTGAAGGAGATTGTTACCGGCCTGCAAGTGAAGCAGGGATTGCTGGCGCTGGTGGCGAGCGAAAACGAAGGCGGAACGCTGAAGGCGAGGGTTGAAGGCAAGCAGATTGTTGTAGAGGCGGAAGCGGGAAGCGAGCAGGACGCGACCGTTGAAGCGGGCAATACAAGTTGGGTGAACAAGGTTGTGGCGGCCGTGCATCAGCTGCTGCTGAGCGCGGGAATTTTTGTTTCTTCGGAAATGGCGGGATTGTGATGAGCACATTGGAAATCAACACGGAAGTGAACGCGAAACTGGACCATGTGCGCGCAGTACTGGCGCAGGAATTGACGGGTAAAGGCGATGTTTGCCTTACGTGCAGCTTTCAAGCCGAAGATGTGCTGCTGACGAAGCTGGCAATCGCTATCGACCCGCGGATTCCGGTTCTGTTTCTCGATACCGGCTACCACTTCAAGGAGACGTACGCGTATCGGGACAAGATTGCGGGCGAGTGGAGATTGAACCTGACCAACCTGCTGCCGGCGAAGACCGTTGCGGAGCAGGAAGCGGAGTTCGGGTTGCTGTATCAATCGGCACCGGACAAGTGCTGCGGGCTGCGCAAAGTGGAACCGCTGTTCAAAGCGCTGGCGGGTTATCGCGTGTGGTTTACCGGATTGCGCAAGGAGCAAGCGAAGAGCCGGGCGGCGCTGGAAGAGCGCGCGCTGTTTACGCTGCCGGGCGGAGTGCAGGTGCTGAAGCTGGCTCCGCTGGCGGAGTGGTCGACGCGCGATGTGTGGTACGCGTGCGAGCAGCTTGAGATTCCCCTGCTTCCGCTGTACGAGCGCGGCTACTCGTCGATCGGATGCGAGCCATGCACGTCGATCCCGACCGATCCGAACGATCCGCGCTCGGGGCGCTGGGCAGGGCGCAAGGTGGAGTGCGGAATTCATATTGAGGCAGCTAGATAGCGGAGTTAGCAGGCACGGCGGGTTTTCTTCCGTCCCACCCATCGTGCGATGAAGCTGCGCGATGGATGGGGCACGGCGCTTCCTTCAATCCCAGGTCACCAAAGGCGAGGGACCTGAGGCACCCGCAATTTCCAAGTGGGTGCACGGGTAGAGAAATCGGGGTTACGGGATGCAGTACTTAATCGGATTTGTCATCGCATTGTTCATCGCGCTCACGGGCGTGGGCGCGGGGACCATCACGGTGCCGATCCTGGTGCTGTTTTTGAATGTTCCTGCGCCGGTGGCGGTTGGGATCGGGCTCACGTTTTCGGCGGCGATCAAACTGATTTTGGTTCCGTCGCAGATTGTGCGGAAGAACATTGCATGGCGGACTCTTGGCTTCATGCTGCTGGGCGGGGTACCGGGCGTTTTGCTGGGATCGCTTTTCCTGAAGCACCTGGTGACTGTTGGTTCGCAGAATCTGACGAATGCATTGCTGGGCCTGATTCTGATCACGACCGCGAGCTGGCAGATTTTCTATTCGTTCAGGCCGATGAAGGAGAATCGTGATACGACCGATCGCAGCCCGCTGCTGTCGTGGCTTATGTTTCCGGTGGGCGCCGAAGTGGGGTTTTCTTCAGCCGGAGCTGGAGCGTTGGGCTCGGCGGCGCTGCTGAGCCTGACATCGCTGGCGCCCGCGCAGGTTGTGGGGACCGATATTGCGTTCGGCTTTGTTGTGTCGCTCATCGGGAGCGGCGCGCACTGGTTTTCGCATGCAACCAACCCGCAATTGCTGATGGAACTGATTGCCGGGGGCGTGTTCGGGGCGGTGACCGGGACGCTGCTGAGCTCGCGCATTCCGCGCAGGCCGTTGCGGTTTGCGCTGTGGGTGTGGCTGCTGATTCTGGGCGGGCAGTTCCTGTTCAATAGCTATCACGTGTGGGCCGCTACAAGGTAGGGCGTTGGTACACCTGACCAAGTGATTTCCTGCGGCGTAGAATGTCGTTTAAGGACGCTTCCCTCCGATGCCCAATTTCCAGATCATGACGAAGCCGATGGGGCCGATCTGCAATCTCGATTGCACCTATTGCTATTACCTGGAAAAAGAGAACCTGTACGGAGAGAAGAAGAACTTCAAGATGACGGACGATGTGCTGGAGTCGTATATCCGCCAGTACATTGAATCGCAGAGCTCGTCGACAGTTTCGTTTGCATGGCAGGGCGGAGAGCCGACGCTGCTCGGCGTGCCTTTCTTTGAGCGCGTGATTGCACTTCAGGCGAAATACTGCGGCGGCAAGCGGATTGAAAATGCATTCCAGACGAACGGGACTCTGCTCAACGACGAGTGGGGCGAGTTCCTGCATCGCAACAGCTTTCTGATCGGCATTTCCATCGACGGGCCGGAAGAAATTCACGACGCCTACCGGGTGGATAAGGGCGGACAGCCGACGCATGCGCGGGTGCTGCGCGGGCTGGAGGTGCTGACGCGGCACAAGGTGGAGTTCAACACGCTGACGGTAGTGAACCGGAAGACGGCTTACGAGCCGCTGGCGATTTACCGCTATCTGAAGTCGATCGGCAGCCGGTTTTTGCAGTTTATTCCGATTGTGGAGGAGATTGCGGCGGAGCCTGACCCGAACGGCCTGCGGCTGCTGAAGCCGTACGCACCGACGCAGACGACGGTCTCTGAGTGGTCGGTTGAGCCGCTGCAATACGGGATTTTTCTACAGACGATTTTCGACGAGTGGGTACGCGCGGACGTGGGGCGGATTTTTGTGAACCTGTTCGACGTGGCCCTGGAGTCGTGGATGGGCATGGACCAGAGCCTGTGCGTTTTTGCCAAGACGTGCGGCTCAGCGCTGGTGATGGAGCACAATGGGGATCTCTACTCGTGCGACCACTTTGTGTATCCCGACAACAAGCTGGGCAACATCCTGGAGCGTCCGCTGGCTGCGCTGGCGGGCCTGCCGAAGCAGGTGAAGTTTGGCAAGGCCAAGGATGTGGCGCTGCCGCAGGCCTGCATCGAGTGCGACGTGCGGTTTGCCTGTAACGGCGAGTGCCCCAAACATCGGTTCCTGAAGACGGAATCGGGCGAGCCGGGGTTGAACTACTTGTGCGCAGGTTATAAGCATTTTTTCCATCACATCGATCCGTATATGCAGTTCATGGCTAACGAACTGCGGCAGGAGCGGCCGCCCGCCAACGTGATAGCTTGGGCGCGTAACCGGGCAGGCCTGATAAGGGATTTCTTACCGAGTCGCGTAAAAAGTACACAGCCGACTGAAGTGCAAATCAAGACTGTTTTAGATTAAGTGGTTTTGAATCAGTGATTCGACCTGGAGTGCAGTTTGGTCATCTGCATGCAAAAGTTTGCATGACAACACACTCAAGTCCAAGGGCGTAGTGTACGCAGACGAGCTCGGATGACCCGAGGACGCGTGTCGTTGTCCATCTAACTGCAAGATCGAAGAGGTTTATTCATGATCTGCCCTAAGTGCCAATCCGCATCGATGTCGGAGATTCCGGCGGAAATCCGGCTTTATCGTAATATCCCACGGACGCTGAGCCATCCGCCCATGACGCCCTCGCCTGATGTTCGCGTGTGCCAGGATTGCGGATGGGCCGAGTTTTCGATACCGGAATCATGGCTTGCTGCGGGATGGCTGCGTCAGAAAGGTGCTGCGAATCCGGCAGTCATTTCGGCGACAAACATGCCCTCGGTTGTGATGTAGATCGATTAAGGAACGCGTGCGCGAGACCCGGGACGAGTCCGGGCCACAATACACCCTTGATCCTTCAGATCGTCCGTTCCAAACGGACTCGATCGGATGTTGTGCTGTGCGAGCTTCCGGCACATGTGTTGCCGAGGCGGCAAGGACCCTGCCGTCCGGCGAATTACTTCGTTTGCGCAGCCGGTAGAGTTTGAACGAGAAACTCCCGGTGAAAAGGTGGCAGCCAGGCTGTGTAGGTGAACGGCGGGAAGGCAGTGGCTGCCAGCGAAGTCTGCACTGAATACACGACAAAATAAGTTGGCTGCACGTGGGGCACGTAGGAGAGGAACCAGTAGATCCTGCTCTCGGGCCTGAAGGGCAGCTTTGGGTTCTGGAAGGCGTTTGGATTATTGACGTGGCCGGCAATCATAAGCTCGGTCCAGGCGTCGTATTCGAGGCCCGCTGAGATGGCGGTTCTGGGCAAGCCTGTGGACGATTGAATCTGTGCGGCGGCAGCGGCGCGGGCTCGCTCGGCGGCGAGGTAGTCGTGCGTTGATGCGACGCTGTAAAAGGCAAAGACGAGCAGACTTGCGTAGCCGGCGGCGAGGATTTTTGGTGAGATGCGCTTCCGGCAGGAAAGCAAAAGGGCGATGAACGCGACGGCCAGAAGAGGCAGGAGATAGCGGTCAAAGACGTCTTCGGCGAGAAACGCCAGCGTAAGGATGTAGACGGCTGCGAAGGGGGCGAGGATGGCGGCGGCGGGATGATCTTCCCATGCGATGGATTTGAGCTTGCTAAGAAAGCGGGCGAGTTGGGGTTTGGCGAATTGGAGTCTGCCTTTGGGGCGTGCCAGCAGGAGAGCGCAGACGAAGGTGAGATAGAGGAGCCCTTCGGTGGCAGCCTGCAGAGCTTTCGGCAGCACAACGGGTTTGACGCCGAGGGCCTCAAGACTATCGTTTCCCATGATGCCACTGGGCGTGACGATGTTGCCGACGAAAGGGTTCGCGTTGTGGCGGAGTGCGAAAAAGAAGACGGCAGCGAGGATGAGCGCGACTGCGATTTCGCGTTTGCTCAACGATGGGAGAAAGCAGGCGAGAAAGACCAGGGCGGCGGGAAGAACGAGAAAAACCGAACACGAAATGATCGAGATGATCTCGCCGATGGGATATGCCGGGTTGGTGAAGGCGGAGATGGTATCTGCCAGGACATTCTGCTTTTCAGAGTAGGGTTGTAGCGCCTGCCAATGGGAAAGGCCGAGATAGGCTGCGAGAGTAATGGTCCAGAACGCCGCCGCGATGAGCAGGAGAATGGGCTTTGAGCGGATGCGACGGGTGCAGAGCATAAGGACGGGGAGCAAGGTGAGGGGAACCATGAATCCGGTCTGGCGGATGGTGCCTCCGTCGATTCCAGCGAGCGCGGCGATGGCGATCCAGGCCCCGCAATCGCGATCGCTCCCCGATTGCAGTGCGGCTATACAAGCCAGCAAAGCGAGAAGGATGAAGAACAGGTTGGGAACTTCCGTCATGAAGGATGCGGCGAGAGGGACGTAGAGGGGCGAGAGCGAAAACGTGAGGGTTCCGAAGAGGGCGGGGCCTGTTTTGAGGCCGACTTTGCGTGCCAGCAAGAAGACGAGGACAGCCGAGCCCATGGCGAAGGGAAGAAGCGAGAGCCGCAACACGGTGAATGAAAATCCGAATAGATGAATGGCAGCGGCGCCCCACACCGCCTGAAGACCGAGAAAGGGCCGCGACCAACCGCAGTAGACGAGTTTGCCGGACTGGGCAAATTTGAGAGCGCCGAAAGCGTAGGACCAGTCGTCGTTGGTGCCCATGTCGAGGATGGGGTTGGTGGCGAGGACTGCGGCGAGGACGAGAAGGGCGGACAAAGCGCAGGAAGCCAGATCGCGGGCCCGATCCGGGCGGGGGGGCGGCTGGAGATTTGAGGCTGGTTCCGGGGCAGCGATTTTCATTGGGCCCTTTGAGAAGAGACCATTCTACTCCAGACTATTTTGGCAGAGGGGCGAAGGCGGTGGGTTGCGGTCAAGGGGCCGGAACACTTGCTCGGGTGCTGACCGCGCCGTTTCGCGTGAGATTCACGAGCGATTCAACCAGGGCGTCGCCCTGCGTAACGGCCTCAGCGTCGTCCCGGACTCCGGGATCGGCCAGCGCGCTACCGATCACGCTCGCCAGCGTGGCCTGCGGCAGGACACGCTTCGAATGAATGAAGGTGGCGGCTTGCTCGTCCCACGTGAGGACGTCGAGCTCGATGGGTTCATTTGGTGGGGCCGCAAGCACAGTCCGGAGAGTGTGATCGACGTGGTTCCACCATGCTGAAGTGGTCCAGCCGTAATTCTCAGGTCGGGCAATCACTGGGTGATTACGGGTCAGGTCAGTCGTGGTGAATGGCGGCTGGAGCAGGAAAGGCAGGAACTCCTGACTGCAGTTGATGACCACCAGCGCCCGATCGGGCATTGCAGTTACGAGCGTCTGCAATTGCGCAGCTTCGCTGGCAAAGGCCGCGACGCCCTGCTTGAATTCGCTATTCAGCGCGACGAGTTGACCGGCTGCGAGCGCTACGAGCAGAGCCCCGCTGGCGAGACGAATGGATTTCGGCTCGTGGGCGTCGGCGTGGGACGGCAGGGCGCAGAGCGCCACTGCGATTGACGGCCCAACGGCCGGCAGATAGAGATGACGGGCATCCATGCTGGCGACGAGAAGGGGCAGATCGGCAATGAAAAACCAGACCAGGCCGCAAAAGAGAATGGCGGGAATATCGAAGGGTGCGTCCGAGCGCCGAACCATGAGAGCGAGCACCCAAACGAGATAGATGCCCAGCACAATTCCCGATACAAGCGATGAGAAGGGCACAAGAAGCGAGCGGAGCGCAAAGACGTATTGTCCGGCCAGGGCCCTTCCCAGGTGAGTTATCGAACGAAGCAGGTGAGCGGCGCCGCCGCTGCTGTCAGTAAAGCTCAATCCCAGCGAATCTGCCCAGAAGTTCTCTCCCAGCACATGAGAAAAGACGAAGTGACGCCAGGCAAGATATGAGACAAGTAAGAGGATAAATGGGCACCAGGCGGGAAAGGCCCGCTTGATTCTCTGAAAGGCCGGCTGGCTGTCTCGCATCGTCGCTGGGTTGAGGAACGGGCCGAAAAGATCATAGGAGACAAGCATCAACGGCAGGGTAACCGCGATCTCTTTTGAACAAAGGCAGGCGAGAAATGCGGCGGTGGAAGCGGCGAGATAGGCGCCTTTGCCCGTTCGCCTGAATTGGACATAGCAAAGGAATGCAGTGAGATAGAAGAGCGTGGGGAAGACCTCGGCCGGAGCGCCCGCAATCCAGGACACCGCCATGGAGTGAGCGGGCTGGAAGGCAAACAGCAGCGCGGCCAGGAATGCGCGCAGCGAATTGCCGGGCGCGATCAGGGTTGTGATGCGGAAGACAAGCAGGGCATTCACGATGTGTCCGCCGATGGTCAACAAGTGATATCCGGCGGGATTCATTCCCCAGAGCGTGTAGTTCACAAAATAGAAGACTGAATAAAAGGGTCTGATCTCTTGCCCGGCTTCTCCTTCGACGAGGGTGGAGAGGTCGGTGTGAAACATCCGGAAGAAGCCATCGAGGGACAGGTTGTGGAATGAGCTAAGGCATCCGAAATCGTCGCTCGAGAACCAGACTGTGAGCGTAGGCAAAAGTGCGAGCAAGACAAGGGGAGGAATGATCCAGGCGGGGCTGAACGGTATCGATCGATGTTCTGTTTCCTTCCATTCTGCGTGGCTGGTTCCGGCTTCCCACCGTTCAGCAGAATAGAGGATCGCGGCCGCAAGCGGGGCGACGGCCAGCGCGAGAAGTTGGCGATCATAAACCAGCACCATCGCGGCCGCACACGCCATGAGGGTGGTGAAGACAGCGAAGATGCGGAGTGGAAGGGGATTGCCGCCCGACGGTTGCGAGCTTACCCGGGGCGGGGAACTCGGATTGGATGAACTGGCCAATTTCTTGCCGGCCTCTCGCCTCGCAGGCGCACCGGGCCCGCGCAATTCCGTTCGGATGCCTTACCAGGAGATTTCCGTTAAGAGTAATCCATTAGCCAACTCCAGAGAAAGGTGAGCGGGTTGTCTGGGAGCCCGAGACTGGGTGCGACAGGAGGGTTGGTGCGAAAGGGGGGACTCGAACCCCCATGGATTTCTCCGCCAGATCCTAAGTCTGGTGCGTCTGCCAATTCCGCCACTTTCGCATGATACAGAAGGGAATTGATCTCATCCCTTGATGTGCGGCGTGCGGAGCCGCGCCACAGCCAGTTTATAACAAGGTGACTTGCGGCTCGTGTGATGGTCCGGCAGCATCGCTCCGGGGCACCAGGAGATTCCGCTGTCCCCGATTTCATCCGCCGCGGCGGACGAGACCGGGGACAGCCGTGCTGATGCGTCTTAGACGCGAAGAGTTTTTACGCCGAGCTTCTCGAAGGGCGCGATGGCTTCATCGGCGGCCAAGGCGCTGGTGATGAGCATGTGAATCTCGCTGGCCTGGCAGATGAAGGCAGGAGAGACCTGGCCGAATTTGCTGGGGTCGGCTACGACGATGACTTGCCGGGCCTGCTTGACCATTTTGCGATAGACGAGCGCTTCTTCCGTTTCTAGGGTGGTGGCTCCGCGGTAGGAGTCGAGGCCGGTGACGCTGAGGAAGACCTTGTCGAGATAGACATCGTCAAGAAAGCTGAGGGCGGCGCTGCCGGTGAGCGAGAACGACCATGCCCAGGGCACGACGCCGCCAGTGAGAATGGTGCGGATGCCGGGCTGATTGCAGAGCTCCATGCCGATGTTGATGGCGTTGGTGACAACTTGAATCTTGTCGCGGTGACGGAGGCTGCGGCCGACGTGGGTGGTTGTGGTTCCTGCGGTGAGGCCTACGGTTTCGCCGGGTTGGACGAGCTCGGCTGCGGCCAGGCCGATGCGGCGCTTTTCAGCGGCGTGGCGCTGCTCGCGAGCGAGAAAGGAACTGTCGTAGCGGAAGGGCTCATAGAGCAGGGGCTCGACCAGCGTGGCGCCGCCGTGGGTGCGCTTGATGAGGCCACGGTTTTCAAGCCGGGCCAGGTCGCGGCGGATGCTGGGCGCGGAGCTGCCGGCTTCCGCCAGAATCTCGTCGATGCTCGCGCTGCCGGTGCGCAGGAGGAGCTTGACGATTTTTTCTGAGCGGCGGCTTATGGAGTCGGTCATGGTGCGGCTGTTCTTCCTTCCCGCGGGGCCAGAGGCAGAAAAACTATGGCGTCGCAGATCGATGCGGGTTGCCGGTTGTTTTCCCCGGACTTCGCGGGAAATCGTTCAAGAAAGTGATCGATCGGACGCGCTATGATCATATTTGACGGGCGAGCAGAGCCGCAAGCGCTTGGGAGCTGGACGCGAGACTATGCAGAAGTTTGCACACGAGATGTTGCGGGAGATCTACGAACAGCCGGAGGCGCTGGCGAGGACGCTGGAACTTTACCTGGAGAGGAAGTCACTGAAGCCGGAGGTGGCCACGCTGCTGGCGGGCTGGCCGAACCGGGCCGGCGAGGTGCTGATTGCGGCCAGCGGTTCAAGCCGGCACAGCGGGCTCTACGCGGAGATTCTGCTCGAAGACTTGTGCGGGCTGGCGGTGGATGTGGAGTATGCCAGCGAATACAGTTGCCGTGGCGGCGAGGACCTTCGCCATCCGAGCGTGCTGGTGCTTTCGCAGTCGGGCGAGACATCAGACACCCTGGCGGCGCTTGAAGAGGCGAGACTGCGCGGACAAAGAACGCTGGCGATTACCAACCATGTGGATTCGACCATGGCGCAATTGGCGGACGTGTCGATGCCGCTGGCGGCGGGCGTGGAGAAGGCGATTCCGGCGACCAAGAGCTTTACGTGTCAGCTGGCTGTGCTGTTTCTGCTGGCGCTGTATGAAGGCGCACGGCTGGGCCGGATGGACAAGGCGGCCGTGAGCGGGCAGATTGAGCAGTTGCTGGCGGTGGGCGGCAAGATGGAGCGGGCGCTCGACGGCTGGCGCGACGCAGATGGCGGAGCTGGCGGGCAAGTACAAGAATGCCGCGACGTTTCTTTACCTTGGGCGGGGCATTCACTACGCGATTGCGCGCGAGGGAGCGCTGAAGCTAAAGGAGGCCTCGTATGTGCATGCCGAGGGCTACCCGGTGGGCGAACTGAAGCATGGGCCCAATGCGCTGGTGAGCGACCGCGTGCCGCTGGTGGTGCTGGCGACGGTGGATCGCGGGCTCGAGGCTTCAGTCATGCGCTATGAGAAGACGCTGCAACTGCTGGCCGACATGAAGGAGCAGGGAGCAAAAGTGATTGCCCTTGCGAACGAAGGCGACGCGCGGGTCGCGGGACTCGTGACGGACTGCGTGCGCGTCCCCGAGGCTTCAGAGTATCTGCTGCCAATTCTCGAAGTGGTTCCGCTGCAGCTGTTCGCGTACTTTATGGCGCTGGAACACGGCGTGGATGTGGACCGGCCGAGAAATCTGAAGAAGGCCGTGGTGGACGAGGCGGCTGGGGGTTAAAGGCAGGGAACAGGGATCAGGGATTAGGAAAAGCTTTCGGGGGAGTGCTTGTTTTCCCACCCATCGCAAAGTACGCGATGGATGGGGCACGGGGCTGTAGAACAGAGATTAAGGAACAGGGATTAGGGAATAGGGATTAGGGATTAGGAAGAGCTTCCGGGGTGAGTGCTTGTTGTCCCACCCATCCCGGTCCGCCGCGGCGGACGCCGGGATGGATGGGGCACCCGATTTTCGTTGATGCTTACTGGATGGTGAGGTTTAGGGTGGTGGTGTGGGACAAGCCGCCGGAGAGCGCGGTTACGGTGAGGGAATACGCCTGAGACTTCAACTTGGCGTTGCTGCCGCATGCGGTGAGCCCGACAGAAAGCGCGATGCCGAGCAGGGCGAGAACGACAAGGCTGCGCCAACGCCGGGCAGTCTTGCGGAGCTTTGCGGCAAAGGGCAGCAGGATGAGGCTTAAGGCCAGGGGCAGCGATTTGGGCGGGAAGGGTTTGCTGGGCTGCTCGAGGGCGGCCTTGCCCGGCAAGGTTACCTGAAGCATGACCGTGGTTGCGCCCGAGCCGGCGTTGACTGAAGACGGAGAGAAGCTGGCGGTTGCTCCGAGGGAGAGGCCGGAGACGTTGAGGCTGATGATTCCGGGGAGAGTGGAGGCGCCGACCGGAGAGATGGTGAGCGGGAAAGAGGCGACCGACGTGGCGGGAACGCTGGCGGCGCCGGCGCCCTGCGGCACGATGGTGAAGTCGACCACGTTCTCGCTGAGAACCCCGCTGGTGGCCGGCCCGTAGCTCGAGTCACCAGAATAGACGGCCGTGATGGAGTGAATCAGATTAGAGAGCGCCGTGGTGGTGAAGGTGGCTTGCGAGGAAGAGACGGTGCCAGTGCCGATCTGCGTCGAGCCGTCGTAAAAGGTGACGGTACCGGTGGGAGGAACGGCCTGCGAGGCGATGGTCGCGGTGAAGGTGACCGCATTGGACCTAAAGACCGGGTTGGCGTTGGAGGTGAGCCCCAGCGAAGGCGTGATGGGAACCACGGTGAGAACGACGGTGGCTGAGGAGGTTGTGTAGTCCGTTGTGTCAGTGGGTGAGAAGTTGGCGGTGAGCGTGTGCTGGCCAACGGTGAGTATGGCGCCGGCGGAGGGCGCGTAAGAGAATGCGCCGGCGACCGGCGAGGTTGCGTCAAGCTGCGCGCCGCTCAATGGCGTTCCATAAACGATGTTGGCGGGCGTGGGCCAGGTGATGGCCGGGGGCTGCTGGAAGATGACGTTGCCCGTTCCCGTGACGTTGTTTGAGAAGTTGGGGCTGGAGGCGGTTGCAGTGATGGTGCCGGTTGTGGTGCTTGAGGATGTGTAGGCGGGCACGCTGACGGTGAGGACGACCGAATCGCTGGCGCTGGCGGCCATGCTGGTGGTGCGGGTGCAGGTGAGGGAGCTGACGGAGCAGGTCCATCCGCCGGTGGGGTCAGTGAGCGCTGTGGCGGTGAGTCCGTAGGGCAGCTGAAGCGTGAGAACGACTGAGCTGTAGATTTCGACGGTGGAACTGGTGTTAATGACAGCGATGGTGACCTGGTCGCCGGTGTCGCCCTGCTTGACGATGAGCGGGTTGGGATTGAAGCCGATGGAAAGTGTGGGGATAATGACGGGAGTAACGAACGAGGAAAGATCGAAAAGGGCGTACTCGAGCATCTGTTCCTGTGGGCTCATGTTGCCGCTGGCAGCACACTCGGCGGGATAGAGAGCGCCGGCCGGGGAGGCATTGAAGACGTGATAGTCGTTATAGACCGCGCGTCCACACTGGCTGGCGGCGGGAGCGCCCACAGGTGCATTGAAGGTCATCTGCATGACCGGGTTGCCGGTCTGACCGTTGTAGGAGCCGCTGTTGAGGGTGAGCCAGGACTGCGAGGGCGCAATGACGCTGGCGACGTCAGTGCGGAGGGTGCTGATGTCGATCTGGTTTCCCGTGCCGGTGATGGTGGAGCCGGCGTTTTGCAGCCACTGGGCCATGGTTGCGCCGTCACTGAAGTTGGTGTCGACGGTTCCCACGCCTGTGTTGAGTGATTGCTCGGCGCCGGTGGACCAGTTGGCGACCGCGGGGAACTGCGCGTTGTAGGGCGCGGCAGGGTCAAGCCAGGCATAGCTGTAATGGGTGGCAAAGATGCGGCCGCCGGAGTTGGCGAAGGCAAGCAGGTTGGTTGCGCCGGTGGCGGAGGCCTGATTGGCCGGGCTGCCCTGGCAGGGAAACATCAACATGTCATAGCCGTTGATGAGTGCTGAAGACCCCATCAGGACAGACTCGTTGGGCGTGGACGCATTGATTTCCGCGCCGGGAGCATCGCTGCCCTTGTAGAGATGAATGTGGCCGCCGGAGTTCACGGTGCCGTTGTCGTCGGTGAATTCGGTGTCGGCGATGCCCATCTGGCGGAAGACGCATTCGAGCGCGTCAACCGAGCCGGTGGAGATGGCGATCATGGGGATGTCGCCCTGGGTGTGATCGGCGGGCATGTGCAGGGCGAGACCGGTGAGCGGGACTGCAGCAACGGCCTGATTGGGGAACTGGCGGCGCCACTTGCCGGCCTGGATGACCACGGTATAGGTGGCGTTGATGGGAACATCGGCCAGGGTGAAGGTGCCGTCGACGGCTGTGAAGGTGGAGCTGACGAGGTTCGGGTCAGAGGGCGTTGAGTTAGTGGAGGTGAGGCACTGCACGCCAGCGGGAAGCGCTACCGGGGTTCCGGTGGTGACATAAACCAACACGTTGGGCAGGGGAAGGGCGTTGGTGGTTCTGGGATCGTAGACCGTGCCCGTGATGGTGGTGGTTTGCGCGGAGGCGCGCGTTGCAAGCAGAGAACACGCCAGCAGAAGGCCAAGCATCGTGCTCTTGAGGGCAACAGGAAAATTGAGACGGGAGAGAGAAACCAGGCGGGTGGTGCAACAAGGCAAGGTCATGACAATAAGCGTCCAATTCCACACAAACCGCTCTGCCTTGAAGGTGGCCGCTACCCGAGAGGGCGCAGCCGATCGGAGGGTAGACCGGCAAGCGTTCTTGCGAATATTTAATGATTCCCAGGACCCCCACTATACTCGTTTTCCACAGCGACTGTCGGTGAGTAAAGGGTGTTTTTTGCAGGAAATTTCCGGTATCAGACGTAACCAAACCGGAATTCACAAATGGGAATGCTGATTGCCGGCCAGGCGCGGTGGGAACGCGGCTGTGGCCCAGTAAATGCCTGGTGAGGATGCGATTGAGGCCGGAGGTCAGGCTATGCCGAGGACTTTGACAATGACGCGCTTGCGCCGCTGGCCGTCGAACTCGGCGTAGAAGACGCGCTGCCAGGTGCCGAGATCGAGCTTGCCGTCGGTGACGGGCAGTGTTGTTTCGTGATGCAGGAGCAGCGCTTTGAGGTGGGCGTCGCCGTTGTCCTCGCCGGTGCGGTGGTGCTTGTAATCGGAGCGCGCGGGGGCTAGCTCCTCAAGCCATTTTCCGATGTCCTCGATGAGGCCGTTTTCGAGGTCGTTGACGTAGATGGCGGCGGTGATGTGCATGGGCGAAACAAAGCAGAGACCATCGCGGACGCCGCTGCGCTGGACAATCTGCTCCACTTCGTCGGTGATGTGGACCATCTCGCGGCGTTTTTTGGTTTCAAAGACAAGGTACTCAGTGTGGCTTTTCATGGCTGCCCTCCAGGTGAGCCGCGAAGGATTTGGCGGCTCAGCCCTTATCCTAAATTCAGCCGTGACTGCCAACGATCAAACTACTGCCGAGGAGCACTGCCAGCGCGGGATCGAGCTGCTGACTGCGGGCGAGCCTGCTGAGGCCGCGGAGGCGTTTCGCGCGGCGATTGCGGCGGACCCAGGTCACGTTGAAGCGCATCACGGGCTGGTGCGGGCGCTGCGCGATGCGGGGCGGTTGGAGCAAGCGGTGGCGGCGGCGCTGGCGCTGACGGCATTGACGCCTGCCGATCCGCTGGCGCATACGGCTCTTTCGATTTGCCTGCAGACCGCCGGGCATGTGCCCGAGGCGGAGGCAGCCGCGGCGCGCGCACGGGTGCTGGAGTGGAAGGTTCAATTGCAGTCGCCGCCGGGCGAGGAGAACGAATCGCTGCCGGTGCTTCCGCCAGCGGCGAAGGGCGCGCAGCCTTGAAGGCGCGGAAACCGCCTGCGCGGGCAGAGCGGGTGCGGCGGATGCACGAGCAGCTTGCGGTGGCTTATGGACCGCAGCACTGGTGGCCGGCGAAGACGCCGTTTGAGGTGATCCTGGGCGCGTACCTTACGCAGAACACTGCGTGGAAGGCGGTTGAACGGTCACTGGATAATCTGCGCGCGGCGGGAGCGCTCTCGCTCGATGGACTGCGACGGCTGACACTCGACGAGTTGCAGAAGGCCATTCGGCCTTCAGGCTTTTACACGCGCAAGGCTCCGGCGCTGAAGGCGTTTGTGGCGATGGTGGACGCGGAGTTTGGCGGGTCGCTTGAGGCCATGGTGGGCGCGGAGACCGAGGGGTTGCGGCGAAGGTTGCTGGCGCTGCCCGGTGTGGGGCAGGAGACGGCGGACGCGATCCTTTTGTATGCACTGGGTCACGCGGTTCCGGTTGCCGATGAGTATCTGCACCGGATTGCGGAGCGGCATGCGCTGGTTGTGGCGGAGGGCGGGAAGATCAAGTATGAAGCGCTGGCCGGGCTGACGCGGGCGGCGTTTGCCGGCGATCGGGAGGCGGAGCGGGCGCGGTTGTACAACGAGTTTCATGCGCTGACTGTGGCAGTGGGCAAGGCGCATTGCGGAAGGACGGCGCGGTGCGAGGGGTGCCCGTTGGTGGAGGATCTTAAGAACAGGGATCAGGAACAGTGATAAGGGATTGGAAAGGCTCGAAGGGGAGTTGGTTCTTTCCCACCCATTCCGCAAAAGACGCGGAAAGGAGGGGCACGGAGCTTAAAAGTTGGTCAGGGGTGCGGCTCTTCCATCACATCGCGGAGGGCAAAGCTGGTTTCGAGACGGGTGACGCCGGGAAGGCGGGAGAGCTCGGTTTGGTGAAGACGTCCGTAGTCGTCGATGCCGGCGACGCGGGCGACGAGCATGTAGTCGTACTGGCCTGCCATCAGGTGACAGCTGACGATGTCGTGGCAGTGGCGTGCAGCGGCTTCAAACGCGGAAAGAACGGCGGCGGACTGACGCTCGAGCGTGACGCGGATGTAAACGGTCATGCGCTTGCCGAGGAGCATGTCGTCAACCAGGGCGCGGTAGCCGCGAATGGCCCCAGAAGATTCGAGCGCCTGGATGCGGCGCGAGGCTGCGGATGCGGAGAGGCCGACTGCTTCGCCGACTTCGTAGTTGGTGGCGCGGCCGTTGCGGGCGAGATGCCGGAGGATGGCGGCGTCAAAATCGTCGAGACCGATGGGATTGCCGGGGAGGGGGGCGGTGGCGATTTTGTCGTCTATCGCTGCTTGAGTGGATGATTTTTGCGCAGAACGGGCATTTTGAGCACGTTTCGTTCCCATAGAGCTGTTTTACCACAAAGATTGCACACATTGGAAGCTGCTTCAGGCGTAGGATTCCGTGCAGTTAAGGCCAGTGAAGGAAAGCGCGCCGAATTAAGGCTCCTCCCTTGAATCGAGTTCGGCGCGCAATTTTTTCGGCGAAGCCCTCCAATCCCCCGCAAGCATCACATCTCATACGAGGGCCATGGGCCCGGCCAGGAGACGAGCATGATTATCGGTGTTCCCCGAGAGATCAAGGACAACGAAGCGCGCGTCGGCGTAACGCCCGCAGGCGTCAAGGCACTCACCGAGGCCGGCCACAAAGTGCTGGTGGAGACGCAGGCGGGGGCGCAGTCTGGCTTTCCTGACGATGAGTACCAGAATGCCGGCGCGGAGATCGTGGGCGACGCGGGCTATGCGTGGGGCAAGGCCGACATGGTGGTCAAGGTGAAGGAGCCGATTGAGCGGGAGTATGTCTACTTCCGCGAAGGGCTGGTTCTTTTCACGTATCTCCATCTGGCGCCGCTGCCGGGATTGACCGACAAGCTGCTCGAGTCAAAGGTAATCGGGATTGCGTATGAGACGGTGCGCGACGCCCGGGGCACGCTGCCGCTGCTGACGCCGATGAGCGAAGTGGCGGGCCGAATGAGCGTGCAGGTGGGCGCGAGCTATCTCGAAAAGGAACGCGGCGGGCGCGGGATTTTGCTGGGTGGCGTACCGGGCGTGCCTCCGGCGCGGGTGTGCATTATCGGCGGCGGCGTGGTGGGGACGAACGCAGCGAAGATCGCGCTGGGGTTTGGCGCGATTGTGACGCTGGTGGACGTGAATCTGAACCGGCTGCGCGAACTGGACGACATTTTCGGCGGACGGCTGTACACGCTGGCTTCGAACAGCTACAACGTGGCGCTGGCGACCAGGGAGTCTGACCTGGTGATCGGCGGTGTGCTGATTCCGGGAGCGACTGCGCCGAAGTTGGTGACGCGCGCCATGGTTGCCAACATGAAGAAGGGTGCCGTGATTGTGGACGTGGCCATTGACCAGGGCGGCTGCGTGGAGACGGCGCGGCCTACGTCGCACTCCAATCCGAGCTATGTGGTGGACGGCGTGGTGCACTACTGCGTGACCAACATGCCGGGAGCGGTGCCGCATACGTCGACATTGGCGCTGACCAATTCGACGTTTCCTTACCTGATGCGGATTGCAAACAAGGGCGCACGCGAGGCGCTGAAGCAGGATGCAGGGTTGGGCGAGGGATTGAATACGTGGATGGGCAAGCTGACCTATCGCGGCGTGGCCGAGAGCCATGGACGTGCGTGGACGGCGGCGGCGGATGTTCTCGAGTAAGAGCAGGGAACAGGGATTAGAAGAACTTCGGAGTTGAGTGAACTGCGAGCCTGCTCTTCCGCATGAGGCCGCGGACGGATGGGCACCCCGGCGTAATTTAGAGACGTTCTGGCAGTGGCGGGGTGGCTACTCCGATTCTCCGGTAACGGAGTACTGGCGTGATTGGCCGTCAGGAAAGAGGAACTCGTAGGTTCGTAAATACTCGTAGGGGTGTTTGGTTTCTTCTTTCGCAACCTTTGCTTTATTGTTTGAATGTTAAGTCAGTGAGGAGCACGGGGTGTTGCATAAGCTGAACTCAGCGGTGACGCTGATTCAGAGAACAACCACGGAGGCTCCTCGAGACCATATGTATTACATCGGACTTGATGTTCACAAGAGGACGATCAGCTATTGCGTGAAGGATGCAACTGGTCATGTGCACCAGGAAGGCAAGATCGGATCAACCCGGTGCGAGTTGGATGCGTGGGTCAAGACTGTTCCCCAACCTCGGATGATCGCCATGGAAGCGACGATCTTCACAGGCTGGATTTACGATCACCTTCTTCCGCATGCTGAGAAGGTGAAGGTTGCGCATCCTCTTATGTTGCGAGCCATCGCGGCGGCGAAGAAGAAGAACGACAAGATCGACGCTGCCAAGATCGCCGACTGTCTGCGTTGTGATTTTCTGCCGGAGTGCCATATGGCTTCGACCGAGATCCGGGACCGGCGCCGTACGCTGCGCTACCGAAGCCTGCTGGTCAGGCAGATGGTGCAGATGAAGAACCGGGTATCCGGACTTCTGCTGGAGACCGGGGTCAACTACAACAAGAGCCGGCTGCACAAGGTGGGATACTTCGCGGATCTGATGTCGACCAACGAAGAGGTCAACGACAGTATCCGGCCGCTGCTGAAGATTAGCCGCGAGCACATCATGCGCGCTCAGAAGCTCGACTATGCTTTGGTCAGTTCGCTGGAGCGTGATCCTCTCCTTGCCGAGAGACTGGAGCGGCTGAGGACTGTTCCCGGCGTGGGTCCGATCACTGCGCTGACCTGGGCCCTGGAGATCGGCGACTTCACGCGCTTCCCGTCGATCAAGCAGGCCATCAGCTACTGCGGCCTATGCGGAGATGAGAGGAGATCCGCCGACAAGGTGATGCGCATGCCGCTTTCCAAGCAACGCAACAAGCATATCCAGCACGTGCTGATCGAAGCCGCGAAACTAGCTCCAAGGTATTCCCATGAGCTGGCGATGGTTCGCGAGAGAGAACTGCAAAAAGGAAATCCCAACCGCGCCACGCTTGCCGTAGCCAGGAAGATGGTTAGCTACATGCTCGCCGTCGAACGCAGAAAACAGAACTTCGTGCCTGCCGAAAACTTCACTTGCACGACGGCAGCGTGAAAAACCTTTCCAAATAAGGAAAGAACAAAACATCAGGATCATCCGATGCGCAGGCTGCCAGGTCCCGCCAGTGGGCGACTGAGCGAAGGAGATCAAACTCCTGAGGCTCTCCACGAATTGTTTCGGGACTGGCAGAGAACACAAACTCAATCTTCTGTGCGGGCTCCTCGGAGCCTTAGACAGCAAATGGATGTCCGGTTCTGCGAGAGCGGGAACCACCAGCCGAGAGGCAAATACTGCGTATGGAGAAGTTCTGATCAGCTCGCGTAGCGCGCCCTCCGGAGCGCGCCAAGGAATGTTGTGCTTTTCACTTGACAGAGACTTACATGGAAGTCGCCTACCCGGAGCAGATCGGCACCGTTCACTCGGCCACTGAGTTCGTATTTCTTTTCATTGATCAGCACGTCGATCCGTTGAACCCACCAGCAGATGCTTAATCCGTTGGTGACGTCGGTGCACTGCCGGAGCAGATGCGACGATTGCACGTGAATGGCAACGGAGTAGTCGGAAGGGTTGGGCGCTTGCTTCTGAGCAGTGGCGAACACGGGCACGAGCAGCATGATGGCAAAAAGTGCGTTCTTCATGGGGTTCTCCTCCAACGTTTTTGATGGTAAACCCGCACGCTTGGCGGAAAGATTGACATTCTGACCGAGTGTGACGGGCAGTTGAGTTGCGGGACTCGTGTGGTGTGGGCAGTGACGTAGAATTGTCTTTCTCTTGGAGGAGACCCATGGAACGCCGTGAATTTCTTGCTGCATCCGTTGCCACTTCAGCCGTTGCCCTTGCTGGCGGAGGAGCCGCGCAGGCTCAGCCGGCCGCGGCGCACGATTTTTACCAGATGCGCCGCTACAACCTGATGAGCGGTCCGCAGCTGAAGCTGACGGAAAACTATCTTTCAGAGGCGTTCATTCCTGCGGTGAAGCGGATGGGCATGGGCCAGGTGGGCGCATTCAAGCTGGACATCGGGCAGGACACGCCGGCGTATTACGTGATTATTCCGGGACCCTCGGCTTCGGCGCTGGCGGAACTGGACCTGAGCCTGGGCAAGGATGAGGATTTCCTCAAGGCGGCTGCGCCGTTCTGGATGGCAACAGCGACGGCGCCCGCATTTCAGCGCGTGGAGATTTCGCTGCTGAAGGCGTTTCAGGGCTGGCCGAAGCTGACACCACCGGCCGCGGCGGCAACCAAAGGCAAGCGGATGTTTCAACTGCGGACGTATGAGAGCCCCAGCAACGGCGACCACGTGCGCAAGGTGGAGATGTTCCACTCCGGCGAGTTCGAGATTTTTCTGAAGGCGGGATTCCACCCGGTGTTCTTTGGCGATGCGCTGACCGGGGCGCGGCTGCCTAACCTGACCTACATGCTGGCGTTCACCGACACGGCGGAGCTGGAAGCGAAGTGGGACGTATTCCGCAGCGATCCAAACTGGAAGAAGCTTTCGGCGGATCCCAGGTTCGCGTTCGACCAGATTGTGACCAACATTTCGAACGTGATGTTGAGTCCGCTGGATTGTTCGGAAGTGTAAAAAACAGGGAACAGGGAATAGGGAACAGGGATTAGCAAAAACAGGAACCCGGGGCCGTCGGCCCGGGCGCTGAAAAGAGTTGTAGTTCCGACCGTGCGTCTCAGGTCCCCTATTCCCTGTTCCCTAATCCCTGTTCCCTATTCATCGTTCCCTGCTTCTATAATCGCGGCATGCGTTTCCTGAACGATCCACGGCGGCGATCTGTTGCCTTGCTTGGCGCCGGGGTGCTGCTGTTCTTTGCGTTGCTTGGCACGCTGCAGGCGTTCAACATCCGCATCCTGAATCCCATATCCACCGGGGAGACGCTTGTTTTTACGGGACTGACGGTCGTCGTGTTCCTGTTGCTGATGGTGTTGCTGATGCTGTTGCTCAGGAACATTCTGAAGCTTTATGCGGATCAGAGCAGCAGCGCGCTGGGAGCGCGACTGCGGACGCGGATGGTTCTGGGCGCGACGCTGATTGCGCTGACGCCCGCGGTCTTCATGTTTCTTTTCAGCTTTCTGCTGATGAACCGGTCGATTGACCGGTGGTTCTCGACGCCGACAACGGAACTGCGCGAGGATTCGACGCGGGTGGTGCTGGAACTGGCGCAGTATGTCGCCAGCAATGCGCGGGGCGAGGCGCAGTCGATTGCGGCATCAGGAGCGGCGGACCTTGATAAGCGGGTACAGCAGAATTTGCTGGCCTCGCATCGAGTGACACTTCAGGGCGGGTTCGTGGTGGTTTACGACCGGGACCGGCAGATGGTGGCGAGTTTCGAGGCTCCGCCGGCTGGGACCGATGCGAGCCTGGTTCCCTGGCAGGACCAGGGAAATCTCAACGGGGCCGAGATACACGGCCCACTGTCGGCGATTCTGCTGGCGGCGGCGCAACGCAGCGACGTTACGGTGATGGACGTGGCGGGGCAGGAGTATGCGGCCGGCATGTCGGTGACGTCCACCGGCAAAATGGTGGTGGCAGCCCTGCCGATGCCGCAGGGGCTGAGCCAAACCACATCGCGCATCCGTGCCGGGGCGGCGGCTTATTGGCAGCTCTTCCGGGCGCGCAACGGGATCCGCACCATCTTTTTCCTGATGCAGTTGCTGATCACGGTGTTCATTTTCTTCTCGAGCCTGTGGCTGGCGATGTTTCTGTCGAAGCAGATCACGCGGCCTGTAGAGGCGCTGGGCGTGGCGATGGATGAGATTGCTGCCGGCAAGTACGACCATCGCGTGGCAGAAATTGCGAGCGGTGAGATGGGCGACTTGGTGCGCTCGTTCAACCACATGGCGGGGGATCTTGAAGCAAGCCGGCAGCTGGCGGAGAGCTCGAGTGCCCAGCTGACAGCGGCCAACCAGGCCATAGAAGAACGGCGGCGCGAACTGGAAACCATTGTGGAGACGATTCCGAGCGGCGTGGTGACGCTGGATGGGGCGGGCGTGGTGCTGCAGGCCAATCGCGCATTTGCGGCGCTGATGGGTCTGCGGGAAGATGTTTCGCTGACCGGGGAACGCATCGACACGCTGCTTCCTGTTGAGTTTGCTGAGGACCTGGCGGGGCTGATCAGGCGCGGGCACCGGATGGGCGCCGCATCGACGGAGATTGAGTTTCGCGCGCGGGGACGGATGATTCACTTGGCGATTACCAGCGCACGGCTGGAGCTGATGCGCGGACGGCCGGGCAACGTGCTTGTGGTGGAAGACACGACGGAGCTGCTGCGAGCGCAGCGCCAGTTGGCATGGAAGGAAGTGGCGCAGCGGGTTGCTCACGAGATCAAGAATCCGCTGACACCGATCGCGCTTTCGGCCGAACGGATCGGAAGGCATCTCGATCGCGGACAGCCGGAGTCAGCGAGCGTGATCCGCAAGTGCAGCGAGGTGATTTTGACGTGCGTGGGTACGCTGCGTTCGCTGGTGGACCAGTTCTCGGCGCTTGCGCAGTTTCCCGCTCCGCAGCCTCGCTCCTGCGACATGAATGAAGTGATTGAACAGGCGCTCGCGATGTTTGCGGGGCGGCTGGAAGGGATCACTGTGCAACGGAAACTGGAGCCGGAATTGCCGCAGGTGCTGGCCGATCCTGAAGCGTTGCGGCGCGCGCTGGCCAACCTGATCGATAACGCCGCCGAGGCGATGCAGGGCAGCTTGCTGCGGGTGTTGGCGATTCATAGCGGGCTGAGCGAAGATGGCGGCGCGCTGGAGATTTCAGTTTCCGACACGGGACACGGCTTGACGGACGAGATTCGCGAGCGCCTGTTTTTGCCGTTTTACTCCACCAAGCACCGCGGCACGGGGCTGGGGCTGTCCATTGCGGCCAAGATCGTGCAGGAGCATGGAGGGTCAATCCGCGCGGAGGCCAACAGCCCCAAGGGCGCGCGCTTCCTGCTGCGGCTGCCGTTGACGGAGCCAGAAATGAATGATGGCCCCCCGGTGCTTGAGGGGCGGACCGAGACGGCACTGAAGGGACTGCCTGAATGAACCACATCCTGGTGGTGGACGACGAGGCAGAGATACGAAGCTCGCTCGAA
The DNA here is from genome assembly GCA_963820245.1 of uncultured Acidobacteriaceae bacterium. Taxonomy (GTDB): domain Bacteria; phylum Acidobacteriota; class Terriglobia; order Terriglobales; family Acidobacteriaceae; genus Telmatobacter. The sequence goes on from CAWFZC010000017.1 coordinate 67,412, forward strand.
GAGATTCTGCGTGAAGAGGGCTACGGCGTAGCGGGTGCCGCCACCGCGGCCGAAGCGCTGGTGCTGCTGGAAGACGCGCCGTACGACGTGGTGCTGCTCGACATCTGGCTTCCGGATCGCGACGGGCTTGAGGTGCTGAGCGATGTGCGCCAGATGGCGCTCGAGACCAGGCCCGAGGTGGTAATCATCAGCGGTCACGGGACGATCGAGACTGCGGTGAAGGCCACCAAGCTGGGCGCGTACGACTTTCTTGAAAAGCCGCTCTCGCTGGACCGCACGCTGATCGTGGTGAAGAACGCCGTTGAAGCGCGGCGGCTGCGCGCAGAGAACGACGAGTTCAAGCGGCAGTTCAGCGTTTCAAGCGTGCTGACCGGAGACAGCGTGCCGCTAAAGGCGTTGCGCCAGCAGATCAAGCTGATGGCGCCGACCAATGGGCGGGTGCTGATCTACGGCGAGTCAGGCACGGGCAAGGAACTGATTGCGCGGTCGATTCATGCGGAGAGTTTGCGGCGCGACCGCGTGTTTGTGGAGTTGAACTGCGCGGCGATTCCTGAAGACCATATTGAGGCGGAACTGTTTGGCTACCGGCACGGCGTTCAGCCCGGCGGTCCACCGGAACAGCGGGGCACGCTGGAACGGGCCGACGGGGGCACGCTGTTTCTTGACGAAGTCGGCGACATGAGCCTGAAGACGCAGGCCAAGGTGCTCAGCGCGCTGGACGACCAGATGTTTACGCCGGTGGGCGGCACGCAGCCGCTGCGCGTGGATGTGCGGCTGATCGCCAGCACCAACAAGGATCTGGAAGAAGAGATTGCGAAAGGCAACTTTCGCGAAGATCTTTTTTACCGGCTCAATGTGGTTCCGTTTGCGGTGCCGCCGTTGCGCGAGCGTAAGCAGGATATCCCGCTTCTGTCGCGCGAGTTTCTGGCGGACTTTGGCCGGCAGTATGGACGGCCGCGTATGGAGATTGGCGAGGAGGCACTGGCGACGCTCTCGCAATACCACTGGCCGGGCAACGTGCGTGAGTTGAAGAACGTGATTGAGCGGGTGATGATTCTCAATCCGAAGGTGGTGCGGATCGAGCGTAAACACCTGCCGCCGCTGACGCACAAGGCGGGGACGCGGTCGACGGAAGAGTTCTCAAGCCTGCAGCAGGCGCGCGATGCGTATGAGCGCGAGTACATTCTGAAGAAGATTGAAGAAGCGCGGAACAATGTGAGCCACGCCGCCGAACTGCTGGGGCTGGAGCGCAGCCATCTCTACCGCAAGATGAAGGCGCTGGGCATCAGCGTACGCGAATAGCCGAAGAACCTGCTGTCACAGGAACAAGAACTTCCCCGAGATCTGCCCTGAAAATAGGCCTGTAAAAAATAGGCCTGTAATATGTAGCGCCGGTCTCCTGACCGGCTGTCGTGAGGGACTCCCGGCCCTCACTCCTCCGGTCTGCACCATTTTTATGGTCTTTGGTGCTCAAGGTGCCATGAATGACTGCGGCTCGCGTTTCTTTGCGGCGGGTGTTCGGTTGCGGACACGGAATTGCGCCAACGGACATTGGCGATCCAGGAGCGATCTCGCTTCACGCGTAGTCATTCAGGCTATTCCTTTGCGGATGAACCTCTTGTCGAATTGGTGCCGGGCGGTCGCAATGGCTGGCGAATTGCTTTCAGATGACTGGAAGAACCCTGCGTGGAGGCAAGCGATGGCTTACTTTGAGCGGATGCGCGATGTGGTTTCAGGGCCTTTCAGCCCCGACGTGATTCAGCAGCGGACGGCGGCCGGATGGCAGTTGGTGTCGATTGAATGGCGGCGCGAGCTGCCTGACGCGGAGGCTCCGGCCGAGGGTGTTTTCGACGAGGACATTCCCTACGGGCTGCGCATCTCCGACGACTGCAAACGGCTGGAAGTCGATCGCGACCGAGCACCAGGTGTTGATGGAGATCATGGAGCTGCTGGCGCAGGATTTTTCCTATTCAAGCATTGTGAGCGACCTGAACGAGAAGGGGTTTCGCCAGCGCGACGGGCGGCCCTGGAGCCGGATTGCCGTCTTCAAGATGATTCCTCGGCTGATCGAGCTTGGCCCGCAGTTTTTCTCATCCCAGGAGTGGGAGCAGCGGCGGCAGCGATTTGCGCGGGCCAAGGCTCCCGAATAGCGGTTGAGGGCATGGTAGGCTAAGGCCCATGCAACCGGCCCCTGGCATGCTCGCCGACATCGAACAAGAAATAACAAGGGAACGGCCGTGGCTGTTCAACTTCCTGATCGCGCCCATGGCGGTGATGTCGGTCGGGCTGGTGAACGGCGCGCTTTCGTATTTGTTCCGGCGCGAAGGTGTCGATCCGGGGCGGAGCGGCTCCATCCTTGCGTTGCTGATTCTGCCGCATGCGATCTTTTTTTTGTGGGGCCCGGTTACGGATTTCTGGGTGCGGCGGCGCTCGCTGGCTGATGCTTGCGGCCGCGGCGGCCGGAGTGACGTTGCTGGCAGCGTTCCACCAGGGGCGGCTCTCTTCGCCGTTGGGCGTGGGGCTGATGTTTGTGGCGATGTGCTTTGGCGGGTTGGTGGTGGCGGCCTGCGGTGGCATCATGGGCGCGCTGAAGAGCGAGAAAAACCGGCGGCGCGCGGGGAGCTTTTACCAGAGCGGGTCGCTCGCCTTCGGCGGCCTGGCGGTCTTTCTGCTGGTGACGCTCGCGGATCGGGTGAGCCTTGGAACGCTGGGCTGGATTGTTGCAGCAATGATCGTGCTGCCTGCGCTGGCGGCGCTGGGCGTGCCGAACCAGCTGGTGGTGGGCGGCGACACGGCGCGGGAGACGGGCGCGCAGATCTGGCAGGAGTTCAAGTCAACATTTCTGCGCTGGGAGGCGATACCGTACACGCTGCTGGTGACGTTTCCCATGTGCAGCGGCGCGATGATCGGGTTGCTGCCAAGCCTGGCGACCGACTACGGCGTGAGCGGCACCGAAGTTGCGTGGATGAATGGCGTGGGCGGGGCGCTGCTGACGGCCGCGGGCGCGCTGGCGGTGACCCTGATTCCCGTGCGGGTGCGGGCGCCGATTGCTTTTTTGCTGGCGGGGTTGGCGAATGCGGCTACGCTGGCTGTGCTGGCGATGGGGCCGCTGCGGCCGGCGGTTTATTTTACGAGCACGGTACTTTTCATGTTCACGATCGGGAGCTGCTATGCGCTGTTCACCGGGGTGGTGCTGGAGTTTCTGGGCGGGTCAGGCAAGAGCGGCAGCTCGCGGTATGCGCTGATCAATGCGCTGGGGAACGTGCCGGTGTCGTACATGTTGTTTGTTGACGGGAGAGCTTACGCGCACTGGGGGCCTCGCGCGATGCCTGCGGCGGATGCGCTGTTGAGCGCGCTGGGGGCTTCGCTGCTGCTGGGGCATTTCGTGGTGAGCCGGCGGCGGAGAAACAGGGAACAGAGATTAGGGACCCTAATCCCTAACCCCTGATCCTCTCCCGTTGGCAAAATAGGTCCGTCGCCGCCGTTTTCGGCATCGCTCGCCCACCAATGCGTGGTCCAATATTACTGATTCAAAAGACCAGAATCGTAAGGGAACCATGATTTCAGGCGCATGGGTCCTGGCCCATGCTTTAAGGCGTCCATATCTTCAGAGGCGGGCTGCGTTCGCTCTTTTCTCTCGACCATCCGTCCCTGGCCAAACCATACTCACACTGAACGCTGTTCCGATGCAGCATTGCCTTGAAGAGGAATAACGCATGACGGATCCGGAAGTGCGCGACGCTAACAGCGAATCGAAAACCGTGCAGGATCCCGGCAACCAGCCACTGTCCCCACCGGCTGCATCCGCCGCTCCACCCGACGTTCCGGCCCCTCCAGCAGACGCCCAGGCCTCTCCGCCTGCACCATCGTCCGCTCCCACTCCGCCTCAGGAACTCCATATCCCCGAGCCAAGCTACGAGCTCGTCAAGTCAGATCGCGACATCTCTGACGAACCCTTCAAAGCCTCAGGCCATTTTCATCCCACCGTGCAAACGCTGATCGATGGACCTCCCGCTGAAGGCGAGGCTCCCGCCGCACCCCAGGCGCTCCCTGACGGTCCCCAGGCGGAACTTCTCCAGCAAGCCGCCGGGCAAACCAAGCTCTATGCCGCCATCGGCATCGGCCTCGGCCTGGTCGTCGGTCTCACCCTTGCTGTCTATTTCCTCTTTCCCGGCAGCGCCAGCGGAACCATGGATATGGGCGCGGTCACTTCCAATGTTTACGGACTCCAGGGCCATCTCACCGCCAAGTGGACTGACAAGGTCTCCTACAACCTGACCGTTGAGCCCAGCACTCCGGAGCTGCGTCCCAACTTTGTCTCAGCGGTCTTGACTTCCACCAGACCGCTCTCCATCGATGTCCAGCTCAAAGACCCCTTCGGCGCCGTCCTTTGCAACAACATCGTCCTCGTCAAGTTCGATCCCCGCAACGTCTCCGGGCCAGTTGCCGAGTCCGATGCCGAGACCACCCAACCCCGGCCCGGCAAAAAAAATGATGCAAGCGCCGCCAGTGCTGAGTCCCGCGCCGCCGTGGCCCGCGCCGTCAATCTCGCCCGACTTGAGAGCCTCGAGCTCCAGCGCGAGCACGACAAAGACGTCTTCCAGCAAGTCGCCGGTCCTGACGGCCAGGTTGCCTCGCTCACCTCGCAGGGAACGCTCCCCTGCACTAAAAAACAGTTTGACGGAACCGCCTCCTGGACCTTCGTTCCCGACTTTCCCGTGGTCGCCCCGCCGTCCACCGCCGTCAACGGCGCATCCGACACGGCAGCCAACCCCAATCAGGCCCTCGAAGACGCCGCCAAGGCCCTCGAAGCCAAAAGAGAGCAGTCGCGCAAAAAAGCACGGCACGACTTCGCTCCCGTCTCGCCCTACTCCGTCGAAGGAATTGACACGATCATCTGGTACGACGCCAACACCGGCATCGCGGAAACCAGCGCAGGCAAGGCCTTCCGTATCGACACATCGAGCCCTGCCGCCGGCACTCTCAAAGGCCGCGACTTCCCCATCGTCATCCACTACGAGTGCGATGAAACGCAGGGCTGCACCTTCTCCGGCGTAGGCCTCGGCGTCATGCACGCAAGGCTAAGCCGCTAAGCGCACTTCACCCAACCCAGAAGTTTTCCAAATCCCTAATTCCGATTCCCGGCCCCGTGCCCCATTCATCCCGGCGTTCTTTGCCGGGATGAGTGGGACCACAAGCACTCCACCTCAAAGCCTTTCTATTCCCTGTTCCCTAATCCCTGTTCCCTCATTTCACCCCATCTGCGCGGTGATTCATACGCTCAGCCCCCGTTGGCCGTACAATGAAAATTGAGGTAAAGTTAGTCTCCCAATGGCATTGAACGGTTATCCATCGCGCACTTCTCGCTCTCACGGCCTGCGTTCGCTTTTCAGCATGTTTTCCTCTGACCTGGCCATCGATCTGGGCACAGCCAACACCCTCGTCTTCGCCGCCGGCAAAGGCATCGTCGTCAACGAGCCCTCCATCGTCGCCATCAATAAAAACACCGGCGAAGTTGAAGCTGTCGGCAAGGAAGCCAAGGACATGCTCGGCCGCACCCCCGGCAACATCGTCGCCATCAAGCCCATGAAGGACGGCGTCATCGCCGACTTCAAGGTCACTGAGAAAATGCTCAACTACTTCATCCAGAAGGCGCACAACCGCAAAATGCTGGTGCATCCCCGCATCGTCATCGGCGTCCCTTCTGAGATCACACAGGTTGAGAAGCGCGCCGTTGAAGACTCCGCCTATCGCGCCAAGGCCAGTGAAGTCTATCTCGTCGAACAAGCCATGGTGGCCGCCATCGGCGCAGGCCTGCCCATCACCGAGCCTTCCGGCAACATGGTCGTCGACATCGGCGGCGGCACCACTGACATCGCCGTCATCTCGCTCTCCGGCATCGTCTACTCCCGCTCCGTCCGCATGGCCGGCAACCAGATGGACGAAGCCATCACCAACTACCTCAAGCGCAAGTACAACCTGCTCATCGGCGAGCGCACCGCCGAGCACATCAAAATCGAAATCGGCTCCGCCTTCCCGCTCGACAAGCCGCTCTCCATGGAGATCAAGGGACGCAACCTCATTGAAGGCGTGCCCAAAACCATTACTGTCGACGACAGCGAAATCCGCGAAGCCCTCGGCGAGTGCATTGCCGTCGTCATGAACGCCATTCGCGTCGCTCTCGAGCGCACGCCCCCCGAGCTCTCCGCAGACATCTCTGATCGCGGCATCGTCCTCACCGGCGGCGGCGCGCTCATCAAAAACCTCGACAAGCGCATCCGCGAAGAAACCGGACTGCCCGTCTCCGTCGCCGACGATCCGCTCGCCTCCGTCGTCCTCGGCACCGGCAAAATGCTCTCCGACTTCCGCCTGCTGCGCAAAATCAAAATTGACTAACAACAGTGGATCAGTGATTTCAGGGGTCAGAGAAGCATGCAGGACAGCGCGGTCGACAACGGAGGAGTTCCGGCGCTCTGAAGGTCTAGCCGGTCTTTCTGATCCACTGACCCCTGATCCCTGATCCACTTGAGCGTTATGGAATCCTTCTTCACCCGCTACCGCAGCCTGGTCGTCCTGCTCGCCATTCTCATGGTGCAGATCATGGGCCTTGCCGTGCAGGTGCGCCGTAACCCCGGCGGCCGAAGAACCATCGATTCCACTGATCCCGCCGCCGTCCGCCTCATCCGTCTCTGGGCCGAGTCGCTCGTCTCACCCTCCGAAAAACTCGTCCACTATTCCAAGCTCGGCGTCGTCGGCCTCTGGCAGAACTACATTGACCTGCGTCACGTCCGCCAGCAAAACCAGGACCTCGAGCAAACCATCGACCGCCTCCGCCTCGAGCAGGCCTCCCTGCTTGAGGATGCTCGCCAGGGCCAACGCCTCCAGGCCCTCCTCGACTTCCAGCATCGCTACATCTACTCCACCCTCGCCGCCCAGGCCATCGGCTCCAGCGGCAGCGATCAGTCCCGCGTCTTCTATCTCGACCGCGGCGCCAACTACGGCCTGCAGCCCGACATGGCCGTCATCTCCGCTGACGGCATCGTCGGCAAAATTCGCGACGTCTTTCCCCGCACCGCCCAGGTCCTCGTCATCAACGACCAGACCAGCGGCGCCGGCGTCATTCTCGAAACCACCCGCATCCGGGGCATCCTCACCGGCAACGCCGCCGGCCAGCTTGAAATCGTCGGCATCCTCAAGGATGAGCGCATCAAGCCCGGCGAAAAAGTGCTCACTGCCGGGGGCGATCTCGTCTTTCCGCGAGGGCTCCCCGTCGGCGTTGTTGAAAAGGTCGTCCCCGATCCTGACCGCGACGCCTTCATCGACATCATCGTCAAGCCCTACGCTCATCTCGACCGTCTTGACGAGGTCCTCGTCATCACCAACACCCAACCGCGCTTCTCGCCCCAGGACGAACAGGATCTTGCCACCAGCGAAGCCGTCAAAGGCGCTGAGGCTGAGGCCATCAAGGAGCAGTTGAAGGCCTCGCAGATCAACGCCGAGCACCTGCCCGGCCTCATCGATCCCAGCCTTCCGCCCGAGCAGCAGCCGCTCAACGACGCCACCAACCCCAATCCCGTCACCCGTCCACCCCAGGCCCTGCACCCTGACCGGTTCACCCCGGTCGACACTGCACCGACCGATCCCAATTCAACCCCGGCCGCAGCCCACAGCGGAGCCCCCGACTCAAAACCAAAGCAGCCCCCTACGCCCGCCAAGCCTGAGAGGAATCAGTGAGCATGTCCGTGCTTGGCCCTGACTCCCGTCGTCAACTGGAGATTCGCCATTATCCCCTTATCATTTACGTCCTCGTCCCGCTCGCGGCGCTGGTTCTCCAGGCCTGGCTGCCCCGCGTCGTCAGTCCCTACGACTTCTTCGACCTTCCCCTCGTCGTCACTGTCTACTTCGCCCTCGGCCGCCCCAGCCCCATCCAGGGAACGGTCATGGGCGCCGCCATGGGCCTCTTTGAAGATGCGCTCTCCCATCACGCCATAGGAATCAACGGCATCGCCAAAACCACGGTCGGCTTTCTCGCCGCATCCGTCGGCATCCGCATTGACGTTGAGAACATGACCATCCGCCTCGTCCTCATCTTCGTGCTCTCCCTGCTGTCCAGCTCCCTCTTCGTCTTCATCTACCGCTTCCTTCTCGGACTCGATCTTGAATGGCGCTGGCAAACTGAGCTCTTCCGCGCCATCGGCAACTCCCTCATCGCCCTGGTGCTGTTTCCCCTCCTCGACCGTCTCCAGATAAGGGACTAAGGTCAGTGGTCAGAGATCAGGGATCAAAAATCGGGGACTAGGGAAATGAACGTTTAATCACGAGATTCGTCCCGGAGGGACGATGAGAAAATAGCCCAGGGTGGAGTCCGCCGCGGCGGACGGAACCCTGGGGAAACATGGCAAAAAGGACAACTTCGCCCCGCAGGGGCAGAATGATTTTTCCGAATTGATTGAGCGCCGACGCTATGACGGATAGGGGCCAGGTCTCGATTTTGATACCAAGGCTCGCAAACACTCCCCATCGCGCTTTTTCTAACCATCGATCACTGACCACTGTCGTTCCGCCAGCGGTATCCTAGAAACAGAGAAACATGAATTCCTTCAGCGGCCAACGCGGCGAAAAACTCTCCCCACTCAAGACAGCGGTGGTGCAGTACGGCATCCTCATCATCATGCTCGTCCTCTCCTCGCAGTTGTGGCGGATGCAGATCCTCGGCGCTGAAAACTTCCGCATGCTCGCCGAGCAGAACCGCATCCGCAAGGAGCCCATTCTCGCCGCTCGCGGCAAGCTCTTCGATCGCGAGGGCCGTCTCCTCGTTGACAACTATCCCTCCATCTCCTGCTTCCTCGTGCGCGAACAGAATCACAACATCGAAGCCGATCTGCCCCTCATCGCCAAGGGCCTCGACATCGATCTCGATCAGCTCCAGGCCACCCTCCGTCATTACCGCGCCGCGCCCGGCTATCAGCCCATCCCCATCAAGGCTGAGATCACGCCTGACGAGCAGGCCTTCATTGAAGCTCACCGCAACGAACTCCCCGAGCTTGAAACCATCGAAGAGGAACGCCGCCTCTATCCCCGCGACGGATTCGCCGCACACCTCATCGGCTACGTCGGCGAAGTCAGCGAAGAAGACCTCAACAATCCCCGCTTCGCCTACTACACACCGGGCGACGTGGTCGGCAAGGCCGGCGTTGAAGAAACCTACGACCAGCTTCTGCGCGGGCAGGATGGATCGCGCGATGTGATTGTCGACAGCCACGGCCGCGAAGTCGGCTACCTCCGCACCCAGCACGCCACTCCCGGCCAGGACCTCAAGCTCACCATCGACGAAGACTTGCAGCGCGCTGCCGAACTGGCTCTAGGCGCGCGCAACGGCGCCATCGTCGCCATGGACCCGCGCAACGGCGAAATCCTCGCCATGGTCTCCCGCCCCAGCTTCGATCCCAACGCCTTCGCCGTTCGCATCAACCGCAACGACTGGAACAAGCTCATCACCGATCCTGACCATCCGCTGATGAACAAGACCCTCCAGGCGCAGCTCGCTCCCGGCTCCACCTTCAAAATCCTGATGTCGGTCGCCGGACTGCAGGAAGGCATCGCGCAGAACATGCACATCAACTGCGCCGGCGGATGGGGACCCTACGGCTTCTTCCATCACTGCGACGAGCACCATGGCGCCGTCAACATCCAGAACGCCATTCCCTTCTCGTGCGACACCTTCTACTACATGCTTGGTGACAAGCTGGGCATCGACACGATCGCCAAGTACGCGCAGGAATTCGGTTATGGTCAGCGCACCGGCATCGACCTCCCCGGCGAGCAGGCTGGCCTCATGCCCTCGGCCCAGTGGAAGCTCAAGAACTACCACGCCCGCTGGTACCCCGATGAGACCCTCGACGTTGCCATCGGTCAGGGAGCTGTTGAAGCCACGCCCATCCAGCTCGCCCGCATCATCGGCGGCATCGCCTCTGACGGACACATGGTCCGGCCCCACGTCGTCTTTCCCAACCAGCTCCCTGAAGATTTCCGCAAGGGCCTGCTCGACAGCTTTCCCGGCTCCGGCGACGCCACCGTCCCCATCGACTTCGACAACTGGATCACCGTCACCGACGGCATGTATAACGTCACCCAGCCTGGTGCCTTTCACACTGCAGGCGGAGAGCACCTCGAGGGCATCGACTTTGCCGGAAAGACGGGCACGGCGCAGGTCATGAGCCATGAGGCGCTGGGCCACACCAACGGTGGCCGCGCCACGGAGCCCAACGTATGGTTTGTTGGCGTCACTCCGCGCCGCAACCCTGAACTTGTGGTCGCCGTGCTTTTTCAGAATGGCAGCAAAAGCTGGTTCGCTGCGCGCATTGGAGCGAGCGTTGTGTCAGCTTACGTTGACAAGCAGCGTCTTCTGGCCCACAACCTCGCGCCCACCAAGACCCAGCAGCCCGTTCAAATGGGCGCGCTGTGGACGGTACCCGAATCCCCCGCAGCCCACGGCAAGCCGGCAACCCCGGCCCACACTGAGGGTGCAACCTTCCTCGTCAAAGACGGCAAAATCGTAGCCCAAATCAAGCCGCCGGCCAGGCCCTCGGCAAAGCAGGACAGCCCCGCCAGGCCGGTCCAGAAATCATCCCTCACGCCGCCCCCGGTCGGGCAGCCCGCTGAAGTGGCGCGGCTCGTAACCGCCCGGAGACTGCAGTAATGGCCATGCGCCGCTTTCTCAGCTATCGCGAGTTCGACTGGGCTCTTCTCGCCATGGTGCTGCTCCTCTGCACCATCTCCGTCTTTGAAATCTACTCGGCCACCCTCCACACCAAGTACGTCGGCTTCCACACCAAGCAGCTCCTCTACATCGCCACCGGCCTGGTCGTCATGTTCCTCTTCTCCAAAATCGACTACCACCGCCTCCTCGACTGGTCTCCCTGGGCTTACGGCGTCTGCCTGCGTCGCTCTGGTCGCCGTCCGCATCTTCGGACACAAGGTCCTCGGCGCACGCCGCTGGATTAACGTCGGCCATATGCAGTTTCAGCCCTCCGAGTGGGTCAAGCTCATCCTCATTCTGGTCATGGCCCGCTACATCGCAAACCTTGGCGGCCGCTCGCTCACCTGGCGCGACATCTTCAAGGCCTTCGCCCTCGTCGGCCTTCCCATGCTTTTGGTTCTCATCCAGCCCGATCTGGGAACCACCCTCACCTACATGCCCATTCTGATCGCCGGCCTTTTCCTGGGCGGCATCAATATGAAGCAGTCCCTCATCCTCGTCACCGCCGCCAGCGTCTTCCTGGTCGGCGCATGGACCAGCGGCAAAGTCCTCAAACCCTACCAGAAAGCCCGCCTTACCAGCTTCGTCAACCCTGACAACGACCCCCGCGGCGCAGGCTACCAACTCCTCCAGTCCCGCATCGCCGTCGGCGCCGGCGGCATTTGGGGACAGGGCGCGGCCAAAGGCTCCCAGACCCAGGGCGACTTCCTACCCATTCCCCACGCCGACTTCATCTTTGCCGCCTTCAGTGAGGAGCACGGCTTCGTGGGCGCGATTTTCGTCCTGCTGCTATACTTCTCCATATTGATGCGTTTGATTCAGAACGCTCAAACGGCAGCCGACCTGTCCGGTTCCCTCATTATTATGGGAATAGTGGCTGTGTTGACCTTTCAGATTGCGGTCAATGTAGGCATGGTCGTAGGCTTTATGCCAGTCACCGGAATTCCTTTACCGTTAATGAGTTACGGAGGTTCTTCGGTGCTGTTTACGTTCCTGGCGCTGGGTGCGGCGATGAATGTCCGCATGCGCCGGTTCGTTAACTAGGGCGTCCGGACCCTTTTGGTCCCGGCGTCGATATCAAGTTCGCCTCTTGCTTGCCCTCGGACAGTCTTGGAGAGTCCTGGACAGTCTTGGCAGACAAGAGCATTATTTTCAAGCATTTCGCCGGCCAGGTCCGGATGGACCGCGCCCGGCAGGATTGGGTTCATGAGCACGCAGAGACGGGATAACCGGAATCCCCCAGCGACCTTTACTTGTCGCCGCGATTCCCGGTGCCGTAGGGGTTTTGGCCGCAGGTTTGGCATGGGATCTCCGGAGCTCAGCTCCGTTCCCGAAGCGCCATTCGTCCTTGCCCGCGCCCCCGGCATAACGGCGACCTTTCACTCCGCCACAAACTCTCTGCTATCGGATTCCCGCAACACTCAACTCGTTCGGCTGGTCCCTCGGGACAGCTGCCGCGGTTCCTGGCCCCCCGGGGTCACACTACGCGCAGTGCCGCCACGTTTGTGTAGAACTGGTTTTCCGCCTCTCCTCTCCCCTTCCCGCCCCGTGCGTCTCCATCTCTCCTTGCCGCGTGTACCGGTAGCCATAGGCCGCCGGACGGAAAGGTACGATGGCAAAAGAGATTTGCATCTCCAGCACGCCGCATGAAACGCGGCTTGCAATTCTTGAAGACGATCAGCTCGCGGAAATCTATTACGAACGCGAAAACGAGTACACCCTGGCAGGGTCCATTTACAACGGGCGCGTCACCCGCGTCCTGCCCGGAATGCAGTCCGCTTTTGTAGACCTCGGTCTCGAGCGCGACGCCTTCCTGTACGTAACCGACTTCATGGAACTCGAGGACTCTGAAGAGTCCGACGAACTGGAAAAGGCTGCCGCCAGCGGCGCCAACCAGCCGCCCCGCGAAGTCCGCCACACCAACGGCGGCCGCCCCGCCCAGCAACAGCAACAGCGTCCAGAAACGCGTCCCGAGCGCGCCCCCCGCGATCGCCGCCCCGCCGACGAGCTTGTAATCGAATCAACGGAATCTCCCGCAGCCGAATCCTCCGCTTCCGCCGGCCAATCAGCCGACGGCGCAGCAGGCGACGCTGAAGGCCCCGGCGGTTCACGCCGCTGGCGCGGTCGCCGTCATCGCCGCGGAGCGCGTGGGCAGTCCGGCTCGCCCGAGGACGCTCAGTCCTCCTCCTCCTCACTCGAAATCACTCCCGAAGCCAGCGAAACTGAAGTCGCGTCTGAGATTCAGGCCTCGGCAGGCTTCGTTGACGATCGCCACTCCGGCTCCTCTCCTCGCGCGCCGCGCGCCTCTTCTCCTGAGCCGGCCCCCTTCGTCCTCCCCGGCGAATCGCTCCGCAAGTACGGCGGTACCCCCGCCGACGACGCTCCCCGCGCAGCCGAGCCTCCCGCTCCACCGCGCCCCACAGGCTTCGCCAAGCCCTCCACGCTCATCGACGCACCCATCGAGTGGGACGGCAGCGGACTGCTGCCCGGCGAGTCCATCTCCCGCCACCGCAATCGCGAGTCTGAACCGGTGAGCGCTTCCGAAGTTGCTTCCACGCACGAGGTCGCACCCGAACCAGCCACCGGGCATCACGAAGCTGCGGCCTTTGCCCCCCATCACGTCGAAGAATTCGAGTTCCTCGAAGAAACCCAGGAATCCGACCTCGAAAAGCCCGCCGTCGACCCCGAGTTTGAAGCCGATCAGCACGAAGCTGAGTTCCTTGGTCGCGACCTCGACGAAACCACGACTGAAACCATGACGGCGGAGCACGCGGTCCACGAGTCCGCAAACCCCGAGCTTGAAACCGAGTGCATCGAGCCCGAATCCGACGCCTCCGCCTCGCACAACATTGACCCGCTGCCCCCGCACAACTTCCGCCTCTTCGGCTTCGGCAAAAAGAAGGACGAAGAAGCGGAGTCCAAGCCGGCCAGCACCTCGGTAGCTGCCGTCTCGTCCTACGCCCCCGGTGCCGGACACATTGAAGAAGAGGTCATCGAGGGTGAGGAGTTTGAAACCGTTGCCCATCCCCGTCATCGCAAGGCAGTCGAGCACGACCTTGACGAGTACGAGGAAGAAACACTGCCCCCTTCCATGCGCACCGGCGAACTCGGTGAAATGCTGCAGGAAGCGCACCTCGACCACAAAATCCAGTTGAACTTCGACGATAAAGAGCGGCGACGACGAATCCTTCGACGATGATGAGGACGAAGAAGAAGGCGCCGGAACGCAGCCCGCCTCGGGCGAAGCTGCCGGTCAGCCCCGCCGCGATCGCAACGCGCGCGGAGGCCGTGGCCGTGGCCGCGGAGCAGCCGCTCCCCAGCAGGGCAACCGTCGCGGCGGACCCACGCGCCGTTCCATGCAGACCTCTGACCTGCCCATCATCAGTGACCTGCTCAAGCCCGGCCAGGAAATTCTGGTTCAAATCGCCAAGGAGCCCATCGCCAAGAAGGGCGCGCGCATCACCTCGCACATCGCCCTCCCCGGCCGCTTCCTGGTCTTCATGCCCACCGTCACCCACATCGGCGTCAGCCGCAAAATCGCCTCGGACGAAGAGCGCCAGCGCCTCAAGCGCGATCCTCGTCGCCGAGCGCGGCGATGCCTCTGGCGGATTCATCGTGCGCACCGCAGCTGAAGGCGCCTCGGAAGAAGATCTCCGCGCCGACCTCCGCTTCCTCATGAATCTGTGGAACGACATCAAGCAGCGCTCTGACGCTTCCAAGTCGCCCGCGCTCATCTACCACGATCTCTCGCTCATCGAACGCATCCTGCGCGACCAGGTCAGCTCCAACTTCGCCAACATCTGGGTCGACTCTGAAGCCGACTACGAGCGCATCGTGCGCTTCCTCAACCGCTTCTCGCCCTCCCTGGTGCGCCGCGTCAAGCTCTACACCAAGGAGACGCCGCTCTTCGAGCACTTCGGCATTCAGGACGAAATCTCCAAGGCGCTCCGCTCCAAGGTCTGGCTCAAGTCCGGCGGCTCCATCGTCATCAATCAGACTGAGGCCCTCGTCGCCATCGACATCAACACCGGCAAATATGTCGGCAAGTCGGCGCGCCTGGAAGACACCATCGTCAAGACCAACCTCGATGCGGTCCCCGAGATCGTCCGCCAGATTCGCCTCCGCGACCTCGGCGGCATCATCGTCATCGACTTCATCGACATGGACGAACGCAAGAACCGCTTCAGGGTTCTGGCCGCTCTTGAAGAAGCCCTCAAGGCCGATCGCGCCCCCACCAAGGTTCTCCAGTTCAACGATTTTGGCCTGGTCGCCATCACCCGCAAGCGCGTCAAGCAGTCTCTCGAGCGCACCTTAAGCGTTCCCTGCCCCACCTGCCAGGCCACCGGCATGGTCAAGAGCCCCACCACAGTCTGCAACGAGATCTACACCGAGCTGCGCAAGATGAAGAAGCCACTTTGAAGGCGCCGACGTGCTGCTCCGCGTTCAATCCCGAAACCGTCAAGGTCCTCAAGTCAAACAACGCCAGCTGGCTCGTCGAATTCGAGGAGCTGACCGGCAAGAACATCCTGGTCAAGAGCGACGCCAACCCTCCACCCCGAGCAGTTCGACATCCAGGGCTGAAGCAGGTAGGCATCCATCAGCAAACACGAAGGGCCGGAGCAACCGCTCCGGCCCTTTCCCTATTCCCTGTTCCCCGTTCTTTCACCGAATCTCAAGAATTGGAACGCCAACCTTCAGGTTCTTTCAAATTTGTTCGAAGGATTTCCGCGCCTCGCTCCTGAAAGATGATCGCGAGAATCGCTGAAGCATCAAGCACAACCTCCTTTATGCTTGGCAGCCTTGCGCATCTCCGCCGGAATCACAATGCGCCCCTTTTCGCCCAGGCGCGTCCACGCCTTCAACTCAATACGCCCCATCAGTTCTCTGCGTCACTCCCCATCCTGAGTGGCGCCACCTTGCCTTAGTGCCATACAACTCCAAAGTGCCGCTCCTTCCACTTCTCCCACTGGGGGAACTCGGTCTGTAGCAACCTTTTACCCTGATTTGGTGTCTTAAGTCATTGGACGGCGCAATTCCCCGAAGGAAGCTAACTCCGCTCAACCCAAGAGGTTTACAAATGAGATTTCCCCCCTCCAATTCGCTCAAGCGGCCTGTCACTCTCCTTGGGTCTGCATTCATCGTCTTTGCAGCCATCTCTGCGGCCAGTTCGTCCGGCGCACAGTCCTCACCAGCGCCCAGCCCCACCTACTCCGCAAGCAACAATTCCGGTTCTTCTGAGCTGGCCGAATCCGTCTCCCCTGAAGGCCTCGCCGCGCTCCCCTCCGCGCCCTCCCCGTCTGCCTCCGGTGCCCAGGATTCCGCCAAACAAGGATGGAAGGAAAACCTTGTAAGCAAGTATGCCCTCGAGCTTGGCGGCGGCTTTGATGCCCCCACCGACAAAACCTACATCACCTGGGGAGGGCAGTTTACCATTGGCGGCGGTTACAACTTCTCCAAGCGCTTTGCCCTCTTGGCCGAGTACCAGTTCATCGACGACAAACTCCCCGGCAGGATCATCGCTGAGACCGGCGCCACGGGCGGCCATGCACACATCTGGTCGCTGACCCTCGATCCCGTCGTCAGCCTCTTTCCAAAGTCGGAAAATGACGTCTACATCACCGGTGGTGGCGGCTTCTACCGAAAGGTGACGAGCTTCACCGACGTTCAGCCCTCCTATTTCTGCAGCTTCTACTATTGCGGAGTTGGATATACGCCCCAGGTTGTGGGCCATTTCTCCTCCAACCAGGGAGGCTTCAATATTGGCGGCGGTTACCAGCACAGGATGGGCGGCATGTACGGCGACAGCAAGATGAAGCTCTTCGCCGAAGCGCGCTACGTCGATGTCCTCACACCGGCCGTCACCACCCAGCCGAATGGACTGGGAACGACCAGCATTGCCGCGGATACCAAGCTGATTCCGATCAGCGTCGGTATTCGCTGGTAACCCAAGGCCAGGCTGCAAAGCATCGCCACCTCTCCGCGATGAGAACACGACGGAGTGGAATGTTTCCTGACCGGCACGGGCATCATCAACCACCCAGAACTTCCCAAGGGCGCTGGAATTCAGCGCCTTCACTCACTCCGAAAGCATCCCACGACAAAAACCGTTGATGCAGCGCTTTTTGGGCGCCCGCCCCGCGAGGTGTTCAACTTGGCAAATCGATCCAGCCGCCGCGAGTCGCCGGTCTTTAGGTGGGCCGCGCCCTGCCTCATGTCGGCCCTGTTGTTAGCTGGATGCAACGGTACACTTCGTTCTATCGGGCCGCAGCCAACCGGTCCCGTTTCTCCCCCTCCCTCAAATCCGCCCCCTGTAGCAGGCCAGAGCGGATCGCTCACCATCTCCCCACAGTATTCCGCACTGGGCCCCGGACAAACGTTACAGTTCAATGTCTCCGGCGCTGGCGGCGCACCAGTCGAGTGGTTGGTCAATGGGGTCGTGGGCGGAGGATCTTCAGCAGGTTCCGTAAACAGCAGCGGAAGTTACACGGCGCCGGCCACACTCGCGCAAAGCGAGAACGTAACGGTACAAGTGGCGCTGACCGCGTCGCCGCAACAAAATTACGCTACCGCAGTCGTAGCGATTATCGCGCCGGCACAGGTCACCTGCCCGTTCCAACTCGGGAACCCGCTGGTGGCGCAGTACTCGCTTTACCTTCCCGCTCCCGGGAAAATGAGTGTGCAGTTTGGAACTACGACCGGTTACGGCCTGAATACATGGCAGCTCCCAACCCCCTCCGCAAATGGCGGAGAAGTGCAGATTTATGTCGCCGGTATGCTGGGACAGACCCTCTATCACATGCGGGCACAGGTCTCGCTGAACAATGGCGCCACGTACAACGACATTGACCACACCTGCACGACTGATGCACCTCCGCAGACCTCGGCTATCAACGTCTCTCCAACCACCGGGGCCACGCCTCAGCCGGGCATCGAAATGTGGAATACATTGCTCCCCTCCGGTGATACCCAGGCCTTCGCCACCGACCTGAATGGCAACGTGATCTGGACTTATGCTTACCCACACACGTCCGCGGACTTGATCCAGGGCATCCAGTTGCTGCCCAACGGAAACCTGCTCATGGTTGTCTCCTATCTTTCGTCGCTCACTGCTACTCAGAGTTCCGCCGTTTTTAACGAGATCAGGCAAGTCGACTTGGCGGGAAACACAGTGAAAAGCCTCAGTATGGACACGCTCAACCAGAAACTGTCGGCGGGAAACTTCCGCGATGCCGAGGGCAATCTCTATCAACTCGGAAGCTTTCACCACGACGTGCTGCCGCTGCCGAACGGGCATCTCGTGCTGCTGGCCACCTATACAAGAAAGTTCTCTAACCTGTCGGGAACCACTGGCACAACCAGCGTGATTGGCGACGCCCTTGTGGACGTGGACCAGAACTTCAATCCAGACTGGATATGGAATACGTTTGACCACCTCGACATCAACCGGCGCCCGATGAACTTCCCGGACTGGACACACTCCAACGGTATGCTTTACTCGAGCGACGACCACAACCTCTTGCTCTCCATGCGCCACCAGAATTGGGTCATCAAAATCAACTTCCTCGACGGGAAGGGATCGGGCAGCGTGATGTGGCGCCTCGGCGAGGGCGGCGACTTCAAACTGCTCGGCGCAACCGACCCCACCGATTGGTTCTATGCGCAGCATGGGTTGAGCTACTTTACGCCCAATACCACCGGCGTCTTCCGCATCGGCATGATGGACAACGGCAACGATCGCATCTTCCCAACCGGACAAGTGCTGTGCCTGCCTTACGCGCCCACAAAGCCACAGTGCTACTCAACGATGCCGCTCCTGGAACTGAATGAAGGAAGCATGACGGCGACCATGATTACGCACTATCAGCCGCCACCCGTCGACTTCAGCTTTTTCGGAGGCAACGCCGAGCAACTCGAAAACAACGACATTGAAGTTGATTTCTGCGGGGCAGTCAAGGGAGCCATCGTGCAGGAACTCAATCCGCAGGGCTCGCAGGTCGTCTGGCAGGCGACGACACCGGGCGCCGACCAGTTCCACGTCTACCGGCTGCCAAGTTTGTATCCGGGCGTCCAGTGGTAACAAGACAAAGCTCCGGTTCTCCCGGAGGCTTCGTCGTTAGCGACCCCTGAAGGCATAAGCCTGCACAACCATTGGCTACTTTGTGAAGACCGGAAAACAGCTCTCAGAGATTGTCCTGCCAGTCCCCAGTCCCCGCATCCCCAGACCCTTGTGCCGTTCATCGAAAGGAAGCCCCGACTCAAGTCTGAACCCCATGCTAGACTCCCTATCACGCCAATCAACCGCCTGAACTCGCGCGGAATGTGGAGACGGCCGCAGTTGCAATGGACTCCGGAGGCGCTTCATGAATCGGGAACTCGCTCTCAAAATCGCATTGGCGCTCATCGGAATCCTCTTCCTGGCATTGGCTTACCCCCTGGTGATCTTCATTCGAATCGACCCGGCGACGTCGATGATGTTCAGCCTCTACGTCACGCTTGGCGTATTCCTGCTTCTCGCAATCCGCAACCCGCCGGCGAATCGCACCCTCATCGCCTTCACCGCATGGTCCAGCTTCGCTCACGCCCTAGTCATGGGTACGCAGGCATGCCGCCACATGGTTGCACGTGGAGAACTGATCGGCGTTGCCGTTCTCGTCGTCATCGGCATAGCCCTGCTCGCGCTGGCGCCAGCCACGCAGCCCAACCGCTGACCACTTGGCGATGCCAGTCCCGAAAGAACCAACCCCAAGTTTCTCGTTGCACTCTCGTATCAGATGCATCATCCTTTACCCTGCGAGATAACTTTATGGCAACCGTTCGAATCTCCAGTGGCGTCGTTCATGATCTCCCGGCCGATCTCCGCAGGGCGCTAGTGTCCGATGCCGAGGCACTGGCGGCATGGGAAGACATAACGCCGCTCGCCCGCAACGAGTGGATCTGCTGGACCATCTACGTCAAGAAAGACGAGACCAGGCGGCAGCATGTCGAAAGGGTCTGCTCGGAACTCAAGGAAGGCATGCGGAGGCCCTGCTGCTGGCCCGGTTGTCCACATCGATGAACATTCCGTAGTAGAACGTGCACTCTTGCGCTCGCTTGATGCAACGATTGCAAAATCCACTCGCAGGATTGGTCCCGCTGCGTTCCGCGGCTTCGTTATTTTCGCCGCGTACGGGCAGGGCCGCGTTTCGACTTGGGCGTTGCAAGCGAGCCCCCGATGAGTATGTCCACAAGACGGCGCGCGCTTTGTTCCCACCCGGGCACAGCCGTGGTGTGGAAGACGCCCACCAGGGCGCGGACAAAGTCGTTCGGGTCGGTGTCTGCGCGGAGATCGCCACTGGCGATGGCGCGCCTGACCGATGCCACGAAGGCCGTGTGAATCAGCGACCGGGAGCCTTCGATCAGCCGCGTTGATCCACCGGCGACCGTGTCCATCAAGGGAATAATGAGCGTTTTCGCGGCGACGTGGTCAATGAACAGCAGCATCCACGCTCGCAGCGCTTCAAGCGGCGCCAAACTGGCCGCGAACCGCTTCTCGGCTGCCGCAAGCTTTTCCACTTCGCTGCGGTAGACGGCTTCAATAAGAGCATCGCGGGTGGGAAAGTGTCGGTAAAGCGTGCCCGGTCCGATGCCCGTCCGGCGTGCGATATCGTCAAGGCTTGCCGCCGCGCCATCCCTGGTAAAGACCTCCTTCGCCACTTCAAGAATGCGCTCGCGGTTGCGCTGTGCATCGGCGCGCGGCTTGCGGCCGGGCTCGGGCGTCGGAATCTTCTTCTTCGGCATATACAGAATTATAGAAAAGAATTTGCAACCGGAGATACTCTCCGTTTATCTCTATATACGGAGACTGTCTCCGTTTTATTCTGCGGAGACGCGAATGTCAACCCCGGCGCGCCCTCCACGGGCAGCGCCACAACAGCAGGAGGAGAACCATGCGCGTATTTGTCACAGGAGCAACGGGCTTCATTGGAACGGAACTGGTAAAGGAACTGATCGCCGTGGGGCACCAGGTGCGCGGCCTCACGCGCAACGACGCCGGCGCAGAACAGCTTAAGAATGCGGGCGCCGAAGTCCATCGCGGCGACTTGCAAGACCTCGACAGCCTGCGCAGCGGAGCCACGGGCATGGATGCCGTCGTGAACCTGGCGTTCAACCACGACTTCTCGAAGTTTGCCGAGAACGCGGCAGACGAGATCAAGGCGATTGAGGCGCTGGGATCGGTCCTCGAACCCAGCAAGCTGCTGGTGGTCACCTCGGGCATCGGCATCACCGCCGGCGCGCAAGGCCAGGTCCGCAAGGAGACTGATCCTCCAACGGATTCGCCGACGATGCCGCGTAGGCCGGAACAGGCAGCGCAGGCGTTCGCCGCAAAGGGAGTGCATGTGGCCGTTGTGCGTCTGCCGCAGGTTCATGACACGCGCAAGCAGGGACTGGTGCCCTTGCTGATTCAGATTGCACGCGAGAAAGGTGTCTCGGCGTATGTCGGCGATGGCGCAGCCCGTTGGGCTGCCGGTCCGCTGAAGGATGTGGCGCACCTCTATCGGCTCGCAGTCGAGAAGACCGGCCCCGGCGTCACCACCTATCACGCGGTGCAGGAAGAAGGCGTCTCGCTGCGCGACATCGCGGAGACGATTGGCAAGGGGTTGAAGGTTCCTGTGGTGTCGATCCCGGTTGAGAAAGCTGGCGAGCACTTTGGGGTCTTCGGCGGGCAATTCACGACGCGAGATATGCCGGCTTCAAGTGAGGCCACGCGCAAGGCGCTGGGCTGGGAACCGACGGGACCAGGCCTGATCGAGGATTTGGCGAATATGAAGTACTGACGATTTCCGTTGCCTCCAGCGGATGAACTGCATGCGAGGCCCCTTTTTCGCTCCGGGGCCTCGTTCTGCCCTATACCACCAAGGTGCCATTGAATCCAAATCAGAATCGCCGTAAGTATGGGTGCCCAGCGACACTTTCTGCCGGGCGCCGTGTTTTAAAAAGTAGTCGGGCCAGGAAGGAGGCCATATGAGCAACGAAGGAATCAAGTTTTGTGATCTCTGTAGCGAGCCGATCTTCCTCGAAGATCTCGCTCCCATCACCATCGAGAAAGATGGCCATCTTCAACGCCTCCATTTCCACAACAGACATAGTCAAGACTGTCTTGCTCAGGAGTTCTCTTTGTTGGAATCCGAACTGGCAGCAGCATAGGGTCTGTTAACGCTATCTGAGCGCTGCGCAACTGTTTCCCCGACGATTGTCCATTTGTAATTTCGATACGGCGTGAGGCCATCAAGAAGACGGGAGCCCCGTCGAGTCTCCTGCGCGCCGAATCTAACTATCCTTGCCGCTACTGAATCCGGATCGCCTGCATCGGATCAAGACGCGACGCGCGCCAAGCCGGGAGGGCGCACGCCAACAACGCCATCAGCGACAACACCAGCGTGACCTCGGCAAACACGCCCCAGTCTGCCGGATTGGTCCCATAAAGCAGCGAGCGAATCAAGCGCACCGTGACCCCGCCCGCGACCAGTCCGACCACCAGCCCCGCGGCGGCAGGCCGCAATCCATCCAGCAGCATCAGCCTCAACACCGAATTCCGCGTCGCTCCCAGCGCAATGCGAATCCCGATCTCGCCCGTCCGCTGCGTCGCCAGGTACACCAGCACTCCGTACAACCCCACCGCCGCCAGCACCAGTGCAATCACTGCAAACGCCAGCACCAGCGTCGACGTGAAATTCTCATCCAGCGTCGACTTCCCAAGCGACTGCTCCATGGTCAGCACATCCGACACCGGTAGATCAGGATCCATCTGCGCCAGCATCTTTTCAATCGGCGCAGCCAGGCTCGCCGCGTCCATGTCGCTCCGCACCGCAATGCCGGCACTCTGCCAACCGCCAGAGTAGAGCGGAAAATACAGCGTAGGCTGCTCGTCCTCGGTCAAGCGCCACAGCGTGTTGCCCACCACGCCCACAATTTCAAAACCCTCCATCGGCACGCCCCGGAAGTCCAGCGTCTTTACGTGCTTCCCAAGCGGGTCCTCGCCCGCAAAATAACGCTGCGCAAACGACGCGCTCACAATCACCGACCGCGTATTGTCCAGCACCTCACCGTCAGTAAACGAGCGCCCCTTCAACAGCGGAATCCCAACCGCGCTGAAGTAGCCTGGGTCGGCGGCCCGCACAATGGCGACCTGGAAGTCGGCGGGATTGATCTCCGGCCGCTCGGGAATGGTAAATCGCGCGTCTCCGCCGTACCCCTGTCCGGGCAACGCCGTTGCAATCCCCGCTGCCTTCACTCCCGGCAAGGCGCGCAACCGCGACAGCAACTGCTCATAAAACGCCGCCACCTTCACATCGCTGTCGTAGCGCGCACTCGGCAGCGCAAAATGCATCGTCAACATATTCTGCGTCACGCATCCAATGTCGCTTGAGCGCAGATGCTCATAGCTCTTCAACAGCAGCCCGGCGGCAATCAGCAAAACCGCCGTCAAACTCACTTCAGCCGCCAGCAGCACCCGGCGCAGCCGTGCCCTTCCCTGTCCCGCACTGCTCGTGCGCTGAGACTCCTGCAGCGGCTCCAGCAGCGGGCTCCGCATCAGCGACGCCGCCGGAATCAGCCCCGCAAGCGCTCCGCACACAGCCGTAATCCCCAACGCAAACAGCACTGACACCGCATCCATATGGATCGCGCTCACCCGCGCCATATCCGGCCGCTCCAGCACCAGCCAACGCACGCCCGCCCACGCCATCGGAAGTCCCAGCAACCCTCCCACCGCCGCCAGCGTCATGCTCTCCGCAACTTGTTCCCGCAGCAGTCTCCAGCGGCTGCCGCCCAATGCCGCGCGAATCGAAGTCTCCTTCCGCCGCGCCGCCGACCGCGCCACCAGCAGATTCGCCACGTTCAGGCACCCAATCAGCAGCACGCAGCTCGTCGCGCACAGCAGCACATACAACTGCGTCTTCGCATCGTGCACCACGCCGTCCAGCATTGTGCGCGCGCTCGCTGCGTTCCCGACAGATGGGTTGAGGCTCGACATGTGCACGCGCTTCTCCGCCGTGTCTGCCTCGCTCAGCGCCTGCGCCAGCGTTGCTCCCGGCTTCAAGCGCGCCAGCACAAAGTAGTTGTGATTATCCACTCGCCGCATCTCATCCGAACTCTTCTCGTGATAGATCGGCGCCCACAGTTGAATGGTCTGGTCAGGATAGTTGAACCACGCCGGCAGCACGCCCACCACCGTGTACGGCCGCGCATCCAGCAGAATCGTCTTGCCTAAAATTCCGCGGTCCCCAAAGTACCGCCGCATCCACAAACTGTGCGTCAGCATCACCGTTCCCGCCGCCGCCCGACGGTCGTCCGCCGCCACAAAGTCCCGCCCGACCTCCGGCTCCACGCCCAGCATGGAGAACAGATTCCACTCGCCCTCGGCGTAGCGAATTCTCTCCGCCATCGGCCCTCCATCGCCCGAGAGACTGATACTGTCCGTGCCGTACACAGCCATCTGCTCCACGCTCGGAGACTGCTGCTTCCACGCCGCATACATCCCGCCCGCCACGTAGCTGAACTGCCGCTTTCCGTTCGGGCTCACTTCGTAAAGCTGAATCAGCCGTCCCGGATCTTTGAACGGCAGCGGCTTCAGCAGCACCGACCGCACCACCGCAAACAGCGCAGCATTCGCGCCAATCCCCAGCGCCATCACCAGCACCGCGGCGACGGTAAAACCAGGCGTCCGCGCCTGCGTGCGTATCGCATACTTCACATCGCGCCCCACGCCTTCCACCAGCATCAGCGTGTTGCTCTCCCATTCCGTTTCCCGCACGCGCCGTGGACTCCCAAACTTCACATGAGCCTGCCTCCGCGCTTCTTCCGGCGTCAGTCCCCGGGCCTCGTTCAGCTCCACTTCCAATTCGATATGCGCCTCGATCTCGCGCGCCGTCTCTTCATCTCGCTTGCGTCGGTTGAAGAATCGCTTCAAATTCATCGCCGCTCCCCTGCCAACTTGCTATCCCCGCGAAGCGCGGGCCAACCTGCTGCCCTTCTTGAAAAACCAACAATCGATTTGCCGCGCAGACCCGCTGACTTGCTGACTCGCTATCCCCGCGAAGCGGCAGCGGACTTGCTGATTCCTTGAAAAGCCAACGATGAATTCACCCCGCGCGAAATCTCACCCAAGGCTCTCGCCCATCACGCGCCCAATCGCCTCCACCATCTGCTTCCATCGGTTTCGTTCGGCCACAAGCTGCTTGCGCCCCGCCGGCGTCAGTTTGTAGAACTTCGCCTTGCGATTGTTTTCGCTCACGCCCCAATAGGCCACCAGCCAACCCCGGTCTTCCAGCCGGTGCAACGCCGGGTAGAGCGACCCTTGCTCCACCTCCAGCACATTGTCTGAAGTGTGCTCAATCACGTGCGCAATGGTGTGCCCATGCGCCGGCCCCATCACCAGCGTCCGCAGAATCAACATGTCCAAGGTGCCCTGCACCATCTCTCCGCTTGCCTGCTTCTTTTCGCCCATTTCAAACACACTCCACTCGACCGTCGATGGGAAAACTATATACCACTCGACCGTCTATGGGAAAGAAATTGTCGGATCGATTTCTGAAAACGGGTGCCCCGGGTCCCTAAGTCCCTCACTCCCTGTTTCCAGTTCCCTGGGAAAGAACGAACTCCCCCTCGAGCCTTTCAATCCCGCGACCCTGGCATGAAGCCCCGTGCCCCTCGATAAGGACGAAGGTATTGTCAAGGCACAAAAATCCTGTGCGGTGCGTGAGCACCGCTTGTCTTTCCAGAGAGGGTTGAGGACCAGAGCTCTGGTAGATTCACGCTGCATCACTCTAAACGGTGTAGCTCAAGCGCCCCACCAACCATCGATACGGCCATCGCCTACTGGCCATGATGCTTCTATGCGGACATCCAGCCTAGTGCTGGATGCGAGAGCGCCCATTCAATCCATCGGCATGGCTTTTGCCTGCCAGGGGCACGGCCGGGCTGCTCTCGATAAGGGCGATCTCTGGATAAACCACGTTCTGCCGCAACATCCAGTAGAGTCGCACTGCCAACCTCCGGGCCGCCGCCACCTTGGCCACACCCTTGGCCTTGTGGTGGCAGCGAACCTGATACTGCCTGCGAAATCCTTCATCCAGCCGGCACGTAGTCTGTGCCGACTCGACCAGCAACTGGCGCATGAACCGGTTGCCCTGCTTGGTGATCGCACCCAGCCGCTGCTTGCCGCCCGAGCTGTGTTCGCGCGGAATCAGCCCCAGGTAACTGGCCACCTGGTTGCTGTGCTTGAACCGGCTTACCTCCCCAATCGTCAGCACAAACGCAAGCGACGTAATCGGACCCACCCCCGGCTGCGTCATCAGCAGCCGCGCCTGTGGGTGCTCATCGGCTGCCTGCTTCACCGCCCGGTCCAGTTCGTCCACGTGCCGGTCAAGTTCCGCATGCAGCCGCAGCAAATCGTCACGCCGCCGAGCAGTCCAACCAGCCAGGGAGAGTTTTTCCATATAAGCCCTCCCCCGAACGCTCCACACAGCGCTCTTCTTCTGCACCCCACGGTTCAAGGCCAGATGCTGCAATCCGTTCTTGATCCGTGTGCGGATCTCCACCAGCTTGTGACGGTGAATCAGCAACTGCCGCAAATCCCGCTGCTCGGCCGTTGGCGTCCATAACCGCGGAAACCGGCTCTCCATCAACAGCTTCAGAATGTGCCCTGCATCGCGACGGTCGGTCTTCTGCCGCCGCACATAGCTGGCCCGGATCTGAGCCGCATCGCCCACCCACACAACGTGGCCAAGCCCCTCCGCCAACTCGATAAACCACTGGCTATTGCCGCACGCTTCTATCCCGATCAGAGCCGGCGACTCCAACTCGCGATAGAAACCTTCCGCTTCACCATCGCCGTTCAGAAGCTTCAGTTCCGTTATCTCTCCACTCTCCGGATCGAAAACCGCAACCTGCTGCCACGCCGGATGGAAATCACATCCTACAATCTTCATAGAAGGCTTCTCCTGATCCAAAGCCCTGGTACTCGATAAACCAAAGCCTAATGGATCGCTGAAGCCTTCGTCCTTATCACATCAATCCATCACGCCACCGGGATCCCCGGCGATGGGTGGGACAACAAGCACTCCACCGAGAGGTTTTCCTGTTCCCTGTTCCCTGCTTTTAAGCCATCTTCTCCCGGGCATTCTTCCAGAGATCGATACCGCTGTCAGCGGCATGCTTGTCGATCTCCTTCAATTCCGACTCAGTGAAGTCGAGCTTCTTCACCGCGTCGAGCGAGTCGTCAAGCTGCTCCACATTCCGGGCCCCAATCAGTGCAGTCGTCACGCGCTTGTCGCGCAGCACCCACGCAATCGCCATCTGCGCCAGCGTTTGTCCGCGGCCGGCCGCCATGTCGTTCAGCGCCGCAACCCGCTTCAGGTTCTCCTCGCTCAAAAACTCTTTCTTCAGCGAACCCGCCGCCATGGCGCGCGAGTTCTCCGGAACGCCCTTCAGATACTTGCTCGTCAGCAGCCCCTGCGCCAGCGGCGAAAAAGCAATGCAGCCCACGCCCAGCTCGTCCAGCGTCGCCAGCAGTCCGTTCTCGATCCAGCGGTTCAGCATCGAGTACGACGGCTGATGAATCAGCAGCGGCACGCCCATGCTTTTCAGAATCTGCGCTGCCTCCCGCGTGCGCTCCGGACTGTAGCTCGAAATGCCCACATAGAGCGCCTTCCCCTGGTGCACCGCCGTCGCCAGCGCGCCCATCGTCTCTTCCAGCGGACAATCCAGCCACGGCCGGTGAGCGTAGAAGATGTCAACGTACTCAAGGCCCATGCGCCTCAGGCTGTCGTCGAGCGAAGCCAGCAGATATTTGCGCGAGCCGCCAATGCCATACGGTCCCGGCCACATGTCCCAACCGGCCTTGCTTGAAATCACCAGCTCATTCCGCAGACCGCCAAAATCCTTGCGGAGAATCACGCCAAAGTTCTCTTCGGCTGAGCCGTAGGGCGGACCATAGTTATTGGCCAGGTCAAAGTGCGTCACCCCGCGATCGAAGGCCCGCCGCATCACCGCGCGCCCCGTCTCAAACACGTCTGTCCCGCCAAAATTCTGCCAAAGCCCAAGCGAGATCGGCGGCAGCACGATACCCGATCGCCCGCAGCGCCGAAATTGCGCCTCATCATACCGTTTTGCATTCGGAACATAACCCATAGCCACTTGTCCCCTCTCGTCCATCTACTTGCCTGAATCACGCGCTCGACCGCCACGACGTCCAACCGAACGCCGCAGAAAGTATGTCATAACGGGCGGCCGCACCGGGTAAATGCGCGCTCCGCAAACGCCCTGATGCGCCTGTCAGACGCAACTGTGCGCTACGACACAGTCTGGCCTCCGCTCCTCGCACTAACATCTCGCCAAAATCAGTTTCCATTCGTTGAGCAGGCGGATCGGCAGACTCCTTTGTCTAAAGCGGGAGCTGCCGTCGGCCACTTTTATCCCTTACCCCGATGCGTTGGTCTTCCAGTAGTTGTGGCGCTCCATTGCTTCACTTCGAGTGCCCGGATCGCCTTTTGCCTTGGAGTTTTGAAGATGAAAAAGCTCGACGCAAGAACCCATGCCGTCAGCGCATGCCTTTTTGTAATGCTCGTCTGCTTTCTTTCTGCCGCTGTGCTTCCTCTCGCCGCCCAATCCTCAACAGCACACATTCCGCTCGTTTCCGATTGGAGCCGTCACCATATCCTCTTCCGCGAATCGAAAGACCCGGTGAAAAACGAAAAACTCCGCCACGATCCCCGGTGGACGCGCGGATGGTACGATCGCCATCCTCAAGCCCGGTGGCCCGGCTACCATCGCAGGCAACCCACGCCGGCGACGGCTGGAAACCGTGACTGGTGGGTCCCCCTGGGCGCCTCCAACTTCGCGCCCACCTTCGACGGCAGTTTTACATTTAACCTGTGCTGCGGCCAACCCGTTGCACCCGACATCGGATTCGGCAGCCTCAGCGCCATCGATCTTGGCGACGGCTCCATGCTCGCCACCCAGGGCAGCATCACCCTCTCCGCAACGGTGGACGGCTCCTACGCAGGAACCTACGCGCTCTATCCGGGCGGTCCCAGTCCATCGTGGACCACGGACGGTTCCCAGTTCGACTATGACAATCTCGTCTATCCCGGCGGCGAGTTCGCAGCTGGACTGCAACGGCCTTCTCTTCGGCAACCACGGTCTCTACGAGGCCAACCTGCGCAGGTACACGAGCTTCCCTCCGTTCTGTCAAAACAACGCCAACTACGAGTACAAGGATTCCAACGGCGTGGGTTCTCCGGAAGACAACTGGGGCACAAGCTTTACGCTGAATATGAGTTCCTCACCCAACCCCGGCGGAGGCGAGACGTTTCCAGCCAAGTTTGTCTTTGATGTCGCCACGGTTCCCAATTGCGCCAGCGACTTCGTGGTCATCGGCGTCCCCGCAATTCCTGTTGCAAACGGCCAGGCCAACATTGTCGGATTCGACAATCTCTACACAAAACCTGATGGAACCGGCTACTGCAGAAGCACGAGCCCCAAGGTCATGTTCGCTTATGCGTCGGGCTCAGGTCAGGTGCCTGCTTCGGTCACCCTCTCCACCACCGGCCAACAGATCGCCTATATCGAGAATCTCGCCGCCAGTTCCTGGCTCCATGTGTTGACCATCGGCACCACCGGGCTCAACGGCTTAAGCGCAACCTCCTCCGTGATTCCAGGCAGTGCCGGCGGCAACAACGCCGTCGATCAAAAGGTGCTGCTCTCGCCTGACGGCGGCCTCACCACCCAGAGTTCCACCACCGCTGTCTTTGTCGACTACGGCAACAACGTTGCCTACGCCACCACCTACAGCACTGCCGGCGGGGGCTCGGGCTACCTGTTCGAAATTGCCAACATCTTCTCGAGCAGCAGCGCTCCGGCAATTGTCTGGAGTCTGCCCATCAACGCCATCCCCTCAGGGCCCGTCTACGATTCGGCGTCGAACAAGATTTTCTTTACTGACAGCAACGGCCGCATTGACTACGCCACCACTGCCGGGGGCTCTCCGCAAGTCGTCTATGGGCCCAGGGTCGCCCCGGGAGCAACATCTGAGAATCCAGTCATCGTCGATGACGGCGGCCAGATGGTCTACGCCACCTTCAACTCCAACGGAACCAGCTCCGTCGTCGTCCAGGCCCCCACCACGCTGGCCAACTGGGTCTCCACGCCGGTCGGTGCGGCCAACACCACCTCCGACGCGCCCTACACCCCCGACTTCAATAACGCCTGGTACACCGGCTCCGGAACTCCACTCATGTTTGTCGCGGGAACAGGAACCGGCACGCTTCCCACCCTTTACAGCATCGGCTTCAACGCAAGCGGAGTGATGAATTCCAGTGCCGGCGGCCAAACGGCGGCCCTCGTCACCGGCACAGCGGACTCCTCGCCGGTCACCGAGTTTTACAACACCACTAATCAGATGGACTACCTCTTCGTCGGCGTAACCGACCACTGCGTTGCCGTCGCTGAAGGGGGAACCGCTGGGTGCATCCTTAGCCTCGACATCACCAATGGTTTTCCCATCGTCAACGCAGCCAGTACCGCGCTTGCGGCAGGCGGAGGCACCACCGGAATCGTCGTCGACAACGACAGCATCCTTTCCGAATCATCCAGCGTGTACTACGCGACAACTTCGGGTGGAACCCTCGTCAAAGCCACCCAGAACGGCCTCGACTGAACCAACCCGGAACCGCACAACACATGTGCCCACTTCAGGACCGTCGTTTGGTCCATGAGTGGGGCGGAACCAACTTCCCCTTCGCGCTTTTCTAATCCCTCGTCCATCAGGGATTAGAAAGGCTTCGGAGTTGAGTGCATTGCTATCCCACCCATCGCAAAAGAAGAAACGCGATGTATGGGGCACGATGCTTTCTTCCTGGGGGTCAGAGAAAAGCAACCGCAGGTTCTTCGGCTTGTCCGTCTCCGCCGCACGGACAAAGACCCGTCCGCGGGGACCCCGGCCGGGGCGGACTCGCGGAGGATGACACCGCGTTTTTTGATTGACATCTAGCGGTCGGTGTCGCGCTTGAGGATGGGGCCGAGGGAGCCGGGGTTGTCGGGTGTTGCGGGATTGACGCCGAAGTCCCAGACGGACTGGTTGATGTCGTTTGCGGAGATGATCTCGACGAGGGCGTACTCGCCGATGGTGAGCTTCTGCTCGGGCTCGATGCGGAGCCAGTGCTTGCCGGCGAGAACTTCGACCTTGGTGGGGATGACGTCTTCGTCCTGGGTTACTTTGCCGTCAAGGCCGACCTTGATGGCGCCGACAATGCGGACTTCGCGGCGCTCATCCACGCGGACGATGGCGAAGCCGGACTTCTCAGAGTGCGCGCCATGCTTGCCGCCGTTGACGGCGCGTGTGTTGCCGGTGTTGATGGTGACGGGGTGCGACAGCACGGGCTCGGTTTCGTCGCTGACGTTGAGCGAAAGATAGATGATGGGGTCATTGACGTGCAGATGTACCCTGGCATGTCCGCCATCAAGCTCGAGGTTAGCCCTGGATGCTTTGAGCGGGTTGAGAACCTCGATGCCCTTGTGGGTCTTTGAATTCATGTTGAGATCTTTGGGCAAGAGCTCAACCAGCTCGGGCGTGTTCTGAAAATTATCGAGCGCGAAGACGCCGTCTTCATCGGGCAGCTCGAGACCCTTGGCCACCTCGGGCATGCGGGCATTTTTGAGGGCGCGCTCGTCGGCTTCTTCCTTGTCGATATCCTCTGCTTCTTTCATGGCAGGCGAGGCCTGGTCGGTGTCGGGAGTGGCGTGGTCGCGCTCCCATTTGCGGGTTGCGTCCCAATCGACGAGGTCGGCGGGCATCTCTTCCCACTCGCCGCGCTCGAGCGAGAGGTAGCGCACGCGGTCGCCGGCGATGGTGTACTGGCGGACAAGCTGGTACGAGCCGTCTTTGAGAATGAGGCGATGATTGCGGGCCAGACCGGGGGCGTCCGGCTTGAGGACAAGAGGCGTCTGTTTTTTATCGCTTGAGGATTGCTGCGCGGCTGCGCCGGATGCGGGCAGCAGGGTGAGGGCGACGGCGAGGACGGTGAAAGCTGGGAGGCCGCGCAGATGGGCGAATCGGTTCATCGCACACAGTTTAGACGACCGGACCGACGATGGGTTGGCAAGGGGTAGGCGGGCGGTTCGGCGGCTTGCGCGGAGGTCGTGGTCCAGCCGTTTTTTGTGATTTTGCGTCAAATACCCTGTATTCTTTGAGCAGGAGACGGTTTTTGACAGGATTGGCGACACAGGTCCGCATGGACGCACGCGTAAAGGCGAGGCTCGCGCAGCCCCGGGCTTTGCGGGTGGTCACGATCCTGTGTCTCGTGCTGCTGGCTCTGCTGACCGTTGCCCAGGTAGCGCACGTCCACCCGGATGCAGGCGCTGCCGACCATTGCCCGCTTTGCATCTCCATGCACTCGGCGGCTCCGGTTGAGGCGGCTGCGGCCGCAGTTCTTCTGGTGCAGGTCGGCATTCCCGTGCAGATGGCTGAAAAGCGCGCGGCGATTCGAAACTGGAATCCGAAGCTCTTCACCCGTCCCCCTCCCGCAGGCTGCTAGAGCTTCTATCCGATTCTTCACTTCTTTTTGAACGCGTACGCTACCGCCCTCTTTTAGAACGAGGGGCGGGCATTGGCGTCGTGACCATCATTTCAAAGAAGTAGTGGAACCGGAGAGAGCGCTCCCGATGCTCAGAAGCTGCCGTGCGTCCTTAAGGCGCGGCGCCCCTTCAGCATTTTCAGCCAACATCAGGAGGCTTCCCCATGCAGTTCAAGAGCAGTACGATTTTACGCATCCTTTCTCTTTTCGCCTTGATCTTCGCAGGGCTTTCAGCGCCCGCGCAAAGCGGCAATGCCGGAACCGTGCACGGCACGGTCACCGATCCCACGGGTGCGGTGATTCCCAACGCCTCAGTGCATCTGACAAATGACGTGAGTGGACTTGACCGCACTGCCATGACCGACGCGAGCGGCCAATTCAGTATCTCCAATGTGCCTTTCAATAATTACTGCGTGCAAGTTTCTGCCAGAGGCTTTGCTCCACTGAGCCAGAGTCTTGGAATTGAATCGGTGGTTGGCACCAGTCTCAAGATGGTCCTTCAGATTGCAGGCGCTTCTCAGACCGTGACGGTCGAGTCAACAGGAGACCTGGTTGAAACAGATCCTACCTTCCACACCGATGTGGATCGCGACTTGTTTCTGAAGGTTCCCATGGAGAGCCAGTCGTCTACGCTGAGTTCCCTGGTAACTGAAACCACCCCTGGAGTAGCCGCCGACTCGAACGGCCTGTTTCACGGGTTGGGCGATCACGCCTCCAATTCGTTCTCTGTCGATGGCCAGTCGATTACCGATCAACAGAGCAAAGTTTTCTCAAACCAGATTCCTTCCGAGTCGATTCAATCGATCGAAGTCATCTCTGGTGCACCGCCGGCCGAGTACGGTGGCAAGACTAGCCTGGTGATTGTGGCTACCACCCGCTCCGGCCAGGGGGTGACCAAACCCACCGGGAGCGTGAGCAGCTCTTACGGTTCATTCGGGTCGGCTTCTGGCGGCTTCACGCTGGCTTATGGCGGCAACGAGTGGGGTAATTTCATCGAAGCGGACGGCCTGAACACTGGGCGCTTTCTCGATCCGCCTGAGTTTGTGGTTTTTCACGACAAGGGGAATGAGCAGAACATCTTCGATCGCGTGGATTACAGCCTTTCGGAGGCCGATTCGATTCACCTGGATTTGAATTACAGCCGGTCGTGGTTCCAGACGCCCAACGCTTACGACAACCTGAACGTGCAGAACGTTCTTTCCGGCGGCGCAAGCGCGAGTCCTGTTTTTGGCACTGTCGGAAACACCGACCAGCACTCGAAGATCGGGACCTTCAATATTTCTCCGACCTACACGCACGTCATTAGCAACGACATGGTGTTCAACTTTGGTGGGTTTGTGCGACGCGACGACTATAACTACTACCCCAGCGGCAATCCTCTGGCCGACCTGGGACCCACGAATCTGCAGACATCCTCCATTGCGCAGAACCGCACGCTCATGAACACCGCGGCCCATTCCGATTTCTCATATGTCAAAGGGATTCACAATATCAAGATAGGCGCGCAGTATGGTCAAACGTTCCTTCGTGAACACGACAACCTGGGTGTCGTGGATTCCACCTATAACTCTCCGTGCGTGGACGGGAGCGGTAACCCGTTGCCGGGCTACACGAGTCAGTCGCAGTGCCCCGGTGGCGTTGCGGGTCAGAATCCAAACTACCTCACAGTCCTCGCACCCTACGACCTGACGCGCGGCGGGAATTTCTATAGCTACTTTGGCCACACCGACGTGAAGGAACTGGCTCTGTTTGCCGAGGACGAGATCAAGGCCGGCAACTGGGACTTCAACCTGGGACTGCGCGAGGATGTGTACAACGGCCTGACCGATGCCAATCAGACGCAGCCGCGTGTTGGCATCTCCTACAACATCAAGCCCTTTAGTACGGTGCTGCGGGTCTCGTATGCGCGGACCCTTGAAACGCCATTCAATGAGAACCTGGTGCTTTCGAGCAGTGGATGCTCAAACGCGGTGCTTTCACCGCTGCTCAATTGCTCTCCGGGCGTATCGGGCACGCTGGCCCCAGGGTTCCGTAACGAATTTCACGCGGGTTTCCAGCAGGCGTTTGGCAAGTTCATGGTGTTCAGTGGCGAGTACATCTGGAAGTACACGCACAACGCATTCGACTTCAGCGTGCTGGGGAATACGCCGATCACGTTTCCGATTGACTGGCATAATTCGAAGATTCCGGGCTATGCGCTTCATGCCGATGTGCCGCAGTTCCATAACTTCAGCGCCTATTTTGTCGCGTCCTCGGTAGCCGCCCGCTTTTTCGAGCCGCAGTCAGCAGGAGCCGGAGCTGCACCGCAGACGGGCGGTGCGCCGTTCCGCATTGATCACGATGAGAAGTTCAACCAGACGACTCACCTGCAATACCAGATGGGCAAGCACGGGCCGTGGGCGGGAGGAAACTGGCGCTACGATTCGGGCCTGGTTGCAGGTTCGGTACCATTCGCAACGGATAACACCACGCCAGTGGACCTGAGCGGACTGACGTTCGATCAGCAGGCGCAGGCCGGGCTGACCTGCAACGGGGTGGCGGCGACGCCCACGGCGGGGTTCCAGTCCTGCGCGCCTTCGGAATACACTTCGAAGCTGGTGAGCATTCCTGCGCCGGGGACGGAGAACGACGACAAGAATCCGCCGCGCATTGCGCCGCGCAATCTGTTCGATTTGTCAGTCGGCCAGCAGAATCTGTTCCGCAAGGAGCGCTACAAGGTGGATTTCGATCTTACGGCGATCAATGTGACGAACAAGTATGCGCTGTATAACTTTCTTTCGACGTTCAGCGGGACGCACTATGTGACTCCGCGGGCGCTGACAGCGAAGATTACGTTGAATTTCTAGAGACAGGGAATAGGAACAGGGAACAGGGAACAGAAGAACGTCTAGGTTGAGTGATCTGCTGTCCCACCCATCGCAAGAGCGCGATGGATGGGGCACCCGGCACTCGGCCTAGATTCTTGAACACCCTGCGATGGAGGTACGCCTTTCGAAATGATCGCCAGTTCCCGAAATTTTGTCCTAGCCTACTCTTTCTTACTTCTGCTCTCGGGGCGGGGTTTCGCGCAATCGGCTGAGAAGGAGCCAGCCGCGATTTTGGAAGTGGGCGCGGAGGCGAGCCACAGCCTGAACGACGGCGGAATGGCTGGCGGTCCTTCGCTTGCCGTTGAGGTGACGCCTATCAAGGAATGGCTTGAACTCGAAGCCGGCGTCACGCCGCTGTTCAGCGCGCGCGCTACGGAATGGGATATCGATTTGCTTTTCAAAAAGCCGTGGACCCTCTCGCGCAAGGTGGAGTTCATGGCCGGGATTGGTCCTGAGTGGGTGCACACGAGCCATGGCGGGGTGGGTGTGAATGCGCTAGCCGGGGAAGCGGCTTTGGACTTTATGTTCTGGCCGGCTAAAAGACACAAGTTCGGCTGGTATCTCGAGCCTGCTTATGATCACGGCTTCGTGAATGCGCATGACCAGTCGTTCGGAGTGACTGGCGGGCTGCTGATCGCGTTCCCCTAAAGACGCGCCAATCACCGCGCACAATACGAACAACCCAGTTCAATATCCGCTTAACCTGCTCATCCTACATTACTTACAAGCACAGCCCGCAACCGCTACCCCATTTACATTCCAAATTTCCACTTCCTTCTGACCCCCAACTCTGCCATACTTGATTGTGCCCACCAGGTACGTCCAATCACACCAATCCAAAGTTGAAGGTGCATCGATGTCGGCAAAGTATGTCTTTGTGACGGGCGGAGTTGTGTCCAGTTTAGGCAAGGGACTGGCGGCAGCGTCGATCGGCTGCCTGCTGGAAAGCCGCGGTTTGCGCGTGAACATGATGAAGTTCGATCCGTATCTGAACGTCGATCCGGGCACAATGTCGCCTTTTCAGCACGGCGAGGTCTTTGTGACCGACGACGGCGCGGAGACGGACCTGGACCTTGGGCACTACGAGCGATTTACCCATGCGCCGCTGTCAAGGGACAACAACCTGACGACGGGCCGCATTTACGAGCAGATCATCTTGAAAGAGCGGCGGGGCGACTACCTGGGCAAGACGGTGCAGGTGATCCCGCATGTGACGAACGAGATCAAGAACGCCATGCGCAAGGTTTCAGCCAACGGCGCGGACGTGACGATTGTGGAGATTGGCGGCACGGTGGGCGATATCGAGTCGTTGCCGTTTCTTGAGGCGATACGGCAGATGCGGCAGGAACTGGGCCGCGAGAATACGGTGTTTGTACACCTGACGCTGGTGCCGTGGATCGCGGCCGCGCAGGAGTTGAAGACCAAGCCGACACAACACTCGGTGAAGGAACTGCTGTCGATCGGGATCCAGGCGGATGTGCTGCTTTGCCGGTCGGACCGCGCGCTGGGCCGGGAGATGAAGCAGAAGATTGCGGCGTTCTGCAACGTGGAAGAAAAGGCCGTGATTGGCGCGACGACGGTGCCTTCGATCTACGAGGTTCCACTGCGGTTTGCCGATGAGAACCTGGACGGGCTCATTCTCAAATATCTCCACATCGATGCGCCGGAAGCGGACCTGGTGCGGTGGAAGGACTTGGTGGACCGCTGCTACCACCCCAAGGATGAGGTCCACATCGCCATCGTGGGCAAGTATGTGGAGTACGAGGACAGCTACAAGTCGCTGAAAGAGGCGCTGACGCATGGAGCCGTTTCGCAGAACCTGCAGCTGAAGGTGACCTGGATTGAGGCCGAGGGGCTGGAATCGAAGACCCCGGACGACAAGAGCTACGAGGCGCAATTGGAGGGGTTCGACGGGATCCTGGTGCCGGGCGGGTTTGGCAAGCGTGGCATTGAGGGGATGCTGAATGCGATCCGGTATGCGCGCGAGAAGCAGATTCCTTACTTCGGCATTTGCCTGGGCATGCAGACGGCGTGCATTGAGTTTGCGCGCAACGTGTGCGGGCTGAAGGACGCGAACTCAAGCGAGTTTGACCCGGCGACGCAACACCGCATTATCTACAAGCTGCGCGAACTGCTGGGCGTGGAAGAGATGGGCGGAACGATGCGGCTGGGCGCGTGGACCTGCATTCTGCAGGAGGATTCGCTGGCGGCGAAGGCTTACGGCGGGGCGACGGAGATCAGCGAACGGCATCGGCACCGGTATGAGTTCAATCGGGAGTACGAGGCTCTGCTGACGGGCGGCGGGCTGCGGCTGAGCGGGACGACGCCGGACTCGACCTACGTGGAGATCGTGGAGATTCCGGGGCATCCGTTTTTTCTGGGTTGCCAGTTTCATCCGGAGTTCAAGTCGAAGCCGCTGGAGCCGCATCCGCTGTTCCGGGAGTTTGTGGTGGCTAGCTATAAGAACCGGCTGGGTCGAGTCAATGCAGAAACGCCAACCGCAGAGCAAATGATTCAGTAGAGATATTAAGATGTCTCCCAGAGCATGCCTGAAGACTATGTTGATCTAAACAGCCGGGACAAAGACGAGCCGGAACAGGCGGAGCCTGAAGAAGTATCGTCATGGTGGATTGGACGTTGGGCCCACGTCATTGCCGGCGTTCTCTTTTGCATACTGTATTTTCCACTCAGCGATCGTCGCTGGAGCTGGCTGGTAGCAGTGACGGTGTCGTACATCGTCTTTATGCTGTGTTGTACATGTGGTTTGTCTTTCCAGGATTCAGATGAGTTCTTCGGAAGCCCTGAGGTGATTAGGTACATTGGCCTCTTGCTAGTCAGACAGATTCTTATCATTGCGTTGATTAGTCTCGTCGCCTACTTATGGCGCTACCTGATTCCGATGCTGCCAAGCTGGGCAAATGCCAGAGCATATCGAAATCTTTCGCTTTGGGAACTCGGCGGCGTTGTATTGGTGTATTACGTGGCGGTCAAGGAGGCCACATGGATGGCGAGGAAGATCAAGCAGAAGTTTCCTGATATCAAGGAGCCTCTTGATTTCATCGAATCCGGCGGGTCAAATTCGTAAGACGGGCGCACTCTCCCTCACGGTCTCACAATTCTCTCCGCCAGGTCGGGCGCGACGAGTTGAAAGTGGCGCACGTTCCAGGTGTAGATGAGTTCGGCGCCGGCCTTGCGGGCGCATTGCAGCAGCAGGGCATCGTAGATGATTCCCCCGAGCAGTCCGAGAGCGGCGACTCTGCCCGCCGCGTCGAGAACCTCATCGGCGCTTAATTCAACCCACCGGAGCTTATGGTGGAATTGATTCAGCAACGTGAGCGCTTGACTGGGATGAAAGCGATGAGGAGGGCGCATTCCGGTCACGGAAGCGTAAAACTCTGCCATGGTGTGCGCGGCAGCGGTCACCATTTCGGAACTGGATGCCCTGATCAGATCGAAACTGGCTTTATGCCGTTCATCAGAGAGTCGCGCCGCCGCAATCAGCACAGAAGTGTCCAGGAAAACGGTCACTCCAATCCGCTCCCCTCCATGATTCTCCTGTTGCGCTCTGCATATCCCCGGCGAATGGATTCGTTCACGTCTTCCACCGAGACCGGTGGTCCGCCCACCATCACAAGGAATCCGTCGCGCATTTCCAGCCGCGATTCCGGGAAGTCGGGCTCCAGACGCAACTCGGCACTGTTCTGCTCGATACGGAGCCGGGTCCCGGGAGTCAAACCCATCGCGTCGCGCATTTTCTTTGGAATGACGATGCGCCCGGCTTTATCGATCTCCACAATGGTGCTCATGGCATGATTTTACCATTTTGAATACCATTTACCCACTTAAAATGCCATTTTTGTTTGTTTTTCGGGTTTGACTTGCTTTCACCCCAGCAGAATCGCACCCTTTACCTTGCCGGCCAGTGCGCGGTCGAAGGTCACCAGGGTCATCCGTCCCGTTTCCGCAAATGCTGCAAGGTATGCATCCGCCCATACCTTAGGCGACGGTGTGTCGACCGTCACCCGGCTTCGGAAGTTGTCGTCGAGCCCTGGCGGGTCGTCTGCGAGAATCGCCTTGCCGCCTTCGATCCACTGATCGAACAGTGCCCAACACTCCTTCTGCGAACGCACATCTCTGCTGAGAACGGCTTCGTTGGTGAGTAAGCGAAACCAACCAAGTTGCGTATGACGGCAAAAAATCAGAAGTGCATCTTCCCGCAGCGCTTGAAGCCACCGAATTGCCGTCTCGTGATGGTTGTGCCCGTGATAGCTCAGTGCGAGCCAGACATTGATATCAGGGAAAACCAATGATGTCATAGATTTGCTCGTTCGTGAGGTCGATTTTGCCGGTTCGGGTTGACTGAATTACCGGCACAACAAATCTCTTCGGTGATTTTTGCTTCTGCTGCCGCACCAGTTCCAATCCATCCAGGACGATTTGACGAACGGTTGTGCCGCGCTCCGCCGCGAGCACCTTGAGCGCGCGATATGTCTCATCCGGGATGTCGATGGTGGTACGCATAAAAGCATATTAGCATATTTATGTATTTATGGCACATTTTGGATCGAGATCAGGTGCACGGGATGAATTTGCGGTCATTCG
This sequence comes from uncultured Acidobacteriaceae bacterium, assembly GCA_963820245.1. Taxonomy (GTDB): domain Bacteria; phylum Acidobacteriota; class Terriglobia; order Terriglobales; family Acidobacteriaceae; genus Telmatobacter. The sequence continues at coordinate 107,251 of CAWFZC010000017.1, forward strand.
CCTCGCGCTCGAACCGGGACTTGGAAAGCTGCGGGGACCTATCAGGCGAGAGAGAAGTAGTCTGCTCCGAGGTTTGGATGCGCTTGGCGGCAGTTTTGCAGCGCACCAATCCAACAATCGACAGCTTCAATTTCCGAGTTATTTTGGGATTTTTCTGCTTCAATTTCCGGTGCTTCTAAGGGGGAATCAAGAGTGTATCGAGTGCTATTGACAAGCCCATTTCACGGGACTACTGTGTGTTGGTTTTGAAAATGAAGGAGTGTAAGCGATGGCGTATTTTCAGCTTCAACTCGCAGAGAGTGAGCTACAGCAACTGGCGGAAAAATACTGGCACGAGGCAGGGGAACGGGAGCGGCAACTGGAAGCGGCCGCTTATGAGGCGGGAGAAGCGATCCGGAGCGGCGAATACACTCTTCCCAATCTGGAAACCATCGTTCGCTGGAAGTCGGAGCGGATGGTGCATTACCTGATCGGCAACAGCAGCGAGAGCATTCGCACGGCGCTTGCGGTGGCTGCCTCGCCGCATGCCTCGACCGAGGACGCGGTGAACGCGCTGGTGGCGCTGCGCGGCGTGGACATCATGATCGCGTCGGCGATTCTTACCGCGATCTATCCAGACCGCTATGCGGTGCTTGACCATCGGGCGCTTGAGGCGCTGGGCCACGCGCGTCACGACGTGAAGTTCTATTCCGAATACAATGCGACTCTGCGTCACCTGGCGGAGTGCGGGATGGTGAAGGCGCAGACGGAACTTCCGGCGCCGACGGCCCTGCATGCGCTGGAACGGGCACTGTGGCAGTGGTCGCGGACGCACGAGGAAGACACGGACCTGGTGGGCGCGGCTCTGACGGCCGGCGGGGTAAAATCGGGTTCGTGAGCAAATCGTTTGAGATAGGGCCGGTGGAAGTGGGCGCCGGCCGCTTGTTCCTGATTGCCGGGCCGTGCGTGATCGAAAGCGAAGCGCACGTGCGCACCATGGCAGACGCCCTGCAGCGCATCACGGCGGACGCTGGCATTGGGCTGATCTTCAAAGCCAGTTACGACAAGGCGAACCGGACCAGCGTGAACAGTTTTCGCGGACCCGGGCTGAAGGAAGGGACGCGGATTCTAGGCAAGCTGGCCAGGGAAACCGGGCTGCCGGTGCTCACCGACGTCCACGAACCGGGCCACTGCGAGGTGGCCGCAGAAGCGGTGGACGTACTGCAGATTCCGGCGTTTCTTTGCCGGCAGACGGATCTGCTGGTGGCGGCGGGCAAGACGGGTCGCGCCGTCAACATAAAAAAAGGACAGTTTGTGGCGCCGTGGGATATGGAGCACGCGGTGGCGAAGGTGCGTTTTACCGGGAACGAACGAGTGTTTTTGACCGAGCGCGGTTCGAGTTTCGGCTACAACAATCTCGTGGTGGACTACCGGGGATTGGCTGTGATGCGCTCAATGGCTCCGGTGGTGTTTGACGGGACGCACTCGGTGCAGCAGCCCTCGGCGGCGAATGGCGTGAGCGGGGGGCAGCCGGAGTTTATTCCTCTGCTGGCGCGGGCAGCGGTGGCGGCGGGCGTGGATGGACTGTTTCTGGAAGTGCACGACGACCCGGCCCATTCAATGTCGGACGGGGCTAATGCACTGGACTTGAAGTTGCTGGGGCCTCTGCTTAACAGGCTGCTCGCGATTCACCAGGCTGCGGGCGAGCCGGGCTGACCCCTGGCAACTGTGGTGAATTGAAGCCGGCGATGGACCCGGCGCTCACCAGACAAAAGCGGTGATGAGGACGGGCGGTCCGGCCTTGCCGTCTATCACTTCCGACTTGATGACCATTTCCAGGTTCTTGTTTTCCCATCCGGCGGGCGCCTGCTTGATGATCTGTTCAATATATTCAGGCGTTGAGACAAATGCGCTCGCCGCTTCAGTTCCATAGGGACCCAGGCCAGCGACGACGAGCACGGGACCGTCGGTTGTTGCGTCCTGATAACGCGCGACGATGGCGTAGTCGGTGGAGATAGACGTGTAGGGTTTTGAGAAGTCGACCATCCAATCGGAGTTTTGCGGATTGCGTGAGTCGAGTACCCTGACCAGGGGGACGGGCGTAAAACGATAGCGCAGAGCACCGACCAGGCGCATGGTCCAGGCGTTGTTGGTGGCGCCTACCAGGATCAACGGACGAGCGTGAAGGTCGGTCAGGCTGGTTTCTGTGTCTTCCTTTATTTCATAAGCGGCGCCGTGCTGGCGAAGCAGTCCTGCAAGGTTGGCGAGGGCGGTGGCGGTGGCCTCGGAGACGTGATGATAGGGACCGGTCGTGTGGTCAAAGAAGCTGGTTTCAGCAGCCTCGGGTCCCAGGTTGTTGGGGTGGCTGGCTCCATACACAATGAGAATCGGCCTTGGCGATTTGAAGAGCGGATCCCATAACCGGGCATCGGTGGCCACAGTGCTTAAGGCCAATCGACGGTAAGAGAAGATTCCGGCCGCGGCGACAGCGAGCAGCAGCACAGACATGACGAGGATAATTGCACGGTAACGGCGCAGGCTTACGCGCTGATCGTCTGGCGAAGATGCGGATTTTCCGGCGGAGGCGTCATTTTTTGCCGCGGCCCTTGGTGCCTCGGCACTTTCGGGCCCTCGAATTAGAAACTCGGGCGCGTAGGAACCGAGGGGCATTTCAATCTGCAATCCGGATTGACTGCCATTCTCGTGATAGTACTGGGCGATCCGCTTTCTGACTTCACTGGCGCTGAAGCGGACGACCGGGTCGGCACTGGTGTCGTAACCGGGATCGCGCCCGAAAACCTCCACGCCGAGGGTGCGCTCCTTCAAGTCTCCTGCATGACCGTCGAGGGCGGCCTGGACCACGTACCTGAGCATGGTAGGGTAGCGCTTGCTGCCCCGAAAATGGTAGCTGGCAAGGATCGCTTCGAGCTCTTTCAGGACGAGGTCGCGGTCCGCCGCCGAAGCAGGGGTCCATTGCTCCGGGGTATGCGCATTTTCAGACATGAGGAAGTTCCGAACCCTCCGTACGGAGGTAGCATACACCCCCGGGGCGAAAAATGTTGAGCTCGGTAAGAGATGGCCGGGATGGCGGCCCGATGCGGATCGTCCAGCCGGGCAATGCCTGTATATTATTTATTTTAAGCAACTTAGACACAAATCTCTGTGGTTGATATTTTGTAACATACTGTATCAACCTTGTGCACTTTTCTTGCGGAGAGAAGAATTCGCACGGTTTGAAAAGTTCCCAACTTCGGCGATCTGCGGGCTGCGACGGTGTCGCGGGGGTAAGTGTGCCCGCAAGGCCGGCGAGGGAGAGCCGGGGATTTCAACACTGAATGTGCGGTCGCCCGAACCGCAATTGCCTGCAGGAACGAAGTTGCGGGTGAGAAGGACCGGGCAAGGCAAGGAAGAGAAAAAGTACCCTCCTATTTAGGTGAAGTGCCAGGGAGGCTGACCAGGGTCGAGCGAGAACTCGGCCGATGACAACAAGGAACGCAAACAACGATTCATGCGGCAAGAAGCGAGCAATCGAAAAGCGCATGAAGCCAGAACGAATCATGGAGGCAGTCTGATGAAAATTCGAAAGATGATGAGGCCCATAATCGGGTCCATATTCGTGCTTCTGGTCCTTGGGTTTACCCAGGTACTCCAGGGCCAGGCCGTTAATGGCACGTTGCTGGGAACGGTAACGGACGCAACGGGCGCAGCAATCCCGGGCGCTCAAGTAACAGCAACGCTGACCGGAACCGGCGCGATCCACCAGTCGGAGACAAACGGCAGCGGCAATTACACATTTCCGGACATGCAGCCGGGTGTCTATACCATTACTGTCAACGCGAAGGGGTTCAAAAAGGCGGAGCAGCAGAACATCAATCTGCTCGCCAACACGTCTCCGCGCGTTGACGTTGCGCTTCAACCTGGCAACGTCTCTGAAACTATTGTGGTGACCACGGCGCCACCGGTTCTGCAGACTGACCGCGCCGACATCAGCACCAAGATCGAAGCGCAGGCCGTGATGGAATTGCCGCTTACCACCAATCGCAACTACCAGTCGCTGCTCAACCTGGTTCCGGGCGTCGCGCCTGCGGTTTTCCAGCACTCGCAGTTCTTCAATGCGTCTGACTCTCTGCAGACTGAAGCGAACGGTATGCCCCGCGTCAGCAACCTCTACCAGATCGAAGGTATCGACGATGACGAGCGCACCGGCCTTCTGCAGATCCTGATTCCTCCGGCCGAGGCCATTCAGTCGGTCGACATTTCGACCAATAACTACGAGGCCGAACTCGGCCGCTCAGTCGGTGCGATCACCAACGTGACCCTCAAGTCCGGAACCAGCCAGTTCCATGGTTCGGCCTTCGAGTTCATTCAGAACAGCGCCGTCAACGCCCGCTCCTATTTCGCCGGACCGCTCGGCCACCTGTCCTACAACTACTACGGCGGCAGCATCGGCGGACCGATCATCAAAGACAAGCTGTTCTTCTTTGGCGACTATCTGCGGACCGACGACGACGAGAAGGCCAGCAGCACCTTCACGATTCCCGATGCCCGTTACTACACTGCCAACAGCAGCGGCAACATCGATCTGAGCGCCGGCCTTGTGGGAACCAAAGGGCAAATCTACGATCCCGCCACCGGAGACGGCAGCACGGCTCATCCGCGCACCCCGTTCGTCAACAATCAGCTTCCACTCAACCGGGTCAATCTGGTTTCGCTCACGATTCTTCAGGACTTGAATGCCGCGGCTGCAAAATATGGCAAGCTGGACAGCACAAAGCCGCTCTCGGCCCCAACCAACAACTACACCACCAATTTGCCGTTCACCAAGAAGTCGAACAGCTACGACATCAAGATTGACTTCACCCCCACTGAGAAGAACCACCTCAGCGGCCGCTTCAGCCATCAGGTCAACAGTACCTACCAGGCGCCCGCATTTGGAGCCTTCCTGGGCGGTCCAGCGGGTGGTGGTTTCGAAGCCCTCGGCACTCAAGCTACTTACAGCACCGGCGGCAACTGGGATCATGTCTTCTCGCCCAGCTTCTTTACCGAAGCTCGTGTTGGCGTCGCCCACCTCCGCAACTCCGCCAACCCTAATCGATTACGGATCAAACGACGCAACCACCATCGGTATCCCCGGCGTAAACATTTCCGGCCAGGCGTTTACCTCCGGCCAGGTGGGCCTCACGATCAACGATGGTTTCTCGAGCCCGCTGATCGGCTACTCGGCTTCAGTGCCGTGGATCCGGGCCGAATCGAACATCGATATGGTGAACAACTGGACCAAGGTCAAGGGCAATCACACCATCAAGTGGGGCGTCGATCTCCGCCGAGTGCGCGACGACCTTCTCCAGGACCAGACGTTCAGCCCCCGCGGCGCGTTCACATTTTCTGCCAACCAGACGTCAGAAGCGGGAGCCAGCACCAACGCGATCAACGACATCGCCAGCTTCCTTCTCGATCAGCCCAGCCAGACGGGCCGCGATCTCAACACATTTTTCCCTTGCTATCGCCAGTGGTGGTTCTTCGCCTTCGGCGCCGACAAGTGGCAGGTCAACGCCCAAACTGACCGTCGATCTCGGCGTTCGTTGGGAGTTCTATCCGCCCGGCCACGCCAAGGGTCGCCGGCGGTTTCTCCAACTACGACCCCACCAACAACAACATCGTGTCTGGCAGGCATCGGCAGCAACCCATCCAACCTTGGCATGATCACCAAGTACGACTACTTCGCTCCTCGCCTGGGATTCTCCTATCGTGTCACCGATGCCACGGTTGTTCGCGGCGGATTCGGCGTCAGCTATATCCCCTTCACGGATAATACCTACGCCTACAACTACCCCGTTCGCGCAAACAACAGCTATCAGCCTGCAGGCGGCTCCGCTTATACGCCGGCAGTCCTGGCCGATGGCGTCACCACGGCAACCTTCCAGGCCGGGTTCCCTGCGCCCGTAGCGGTGACGATTCCGTCCAATGGAATCATCGCCGCCAATACGCCCACCCTCATTAGCCAGGTGTACACCTACATTCCCAAGAATTTCAGGAATTCCTATGCGGAAGCCTGGAATCTGGCTGTGCAGCAGGCCTTCGGCGCAAACTTCTCGCTCCAGATCGCGTATGTCGGCAACCACGGAACCCGAATGAACCAGTCGCAGAACATCAACCAGCCCAGCTACTATGGCGGTGGTAATGCCAGCGATCCGGAAAACCAAGATGCAAATGGAGTCAAAACCTTCGGTCGCACCGCGGCAACCAACGAGTACTTCCTCGGCGCCTCCTCAAACTACGACTCATTACAGGTTCAGCTGACCAAGCGCTTTTCGGCCGGCATCTCGTTTACGTCCGGATTCACCTGGGGCAAGGAACTTGACTACGCCACCGGCGGTGACGACAACGGCGGCATGACATTCTTCATCAACCTCCGCAGAAACTATGCACCCGGAGACTTCGACCGCGCGAAGAACTTCGAACAGACCTTTAACTACGAACTGCCGGCCGGACGCGGCCATGCCCACTTCAACTCGGGCGTTGGCGATGCGGTTCTTGGCGGATGGCGCCTTACCGGTATCATCTCCATGGTCTCCGGCCTGCCGTTCACAGTGACTGCAAACGGCGGCACCCTCAACACGCCGGGAACGACGCAAACAGGCAGCATCAGCGGCAATATGCAAGTGGCTCACAACATTGGGGCAGGCAATCAGTGGTTTAACACGTCGAATTTCACCCAACCCGCCGGTTGCCCGGGATCAACAACGCCCTGCCCGAACCCCGGCCTTGGCAATACCGGCAGAAACGCATTTCGTGGCCCCGGCTACCTCCAGGACAACTTCTCAATTGCAAAGAAGTTCACCATTTACCGCGAACTGGCGCTTGAGACCCGTCTCGATGCTGTCCAGTTGAGCAATACGCCTCAGTTCGGCCTTCCCAATGGCAGCATGACGTCCGTCCAACTTCGGCCAGATCACAGGCACCCTCGGCAGCGGCGTGGGTGCGGTGAACGGCATCGGTGGCGGCCGCTCTCTGCAGGGATCGATGAAGTTCAACTTCTAAGCTAAACAGGGTTGTAAACACTTTCCTATGAGACCGGTCATTGCGCCAAGCGGTGACCGGCATTTTTTGTCTGATGGGGCTAAGCTTGCCCAGTTGCGGAGAGCTGACGTTCAAGCGTGGCGACGGCGTGCGGGGTGCGATCGGCTTCAGGGAATTTTTCGCAAGTTGCAGGCGGGGTCGGGCATGACGGTTTTTCCGTCGAGTCGGAAGCAGGTGGCGCCGTCAACGTCAGTGCGATAGGTGCGGACATGGGCTGCCTGCAACTCTTCGAGGACAGCCTGGCGGGGATGGCCGTAGCGATTGCGCAGACCACAGGAGATGACGGCCCACTGCGGGGAGACGCGGGCAAGGAACTCAGGACGCGTGGAAGTCTGGCTGCCGTGATGGCCCACTTTGAGCAGACGTGCTCGGGAAGCAAAGGCTCTGTGAGCATGGCGTCTTCGATGGGGGCTTCCGCATCGCCTTCAAGAAGGGCCGAGGATGCGCCCCAGGCGGCGTGGAGCACAAGCGAATCGTTGTTGGAAGGCGCAACACCGGGCTGATAGCCAAGGAAGGGCGCGAGGACGGCGATCTGCACGTTGCCAAGCGCTAATGCATCGCCGGCATGGAGTGTGCGCAGCTTCACGCGCAGGGCGGCGGCTTCGTCCAGGAGCGCATCGTAGGGTTCGACTCGCGGATTGTTGCCCACCCATAGCTCATCGGGATGGAAGTTGCGGAGCACGGCGGGCAAACCGCCCATGTGGTCAGAGTGTGCGTGGCTGAGGGCGACGGCGTCAAGATGGCGGATGCCGCGCGCCCAAAGGGCGGGAGAGACTACTTCTTCGCCGATGTCGAATTCCGACGGAGCCTGACGCGGGTTTCCGCCGAAACCGCCCCCGTCTACCAGCAGCGTTTTGCCGTCGGGGGTGATGAGCAGCAGGGAATCGCCCTGGCCCACGTCGATGGCTTCAACAAGGAGCGCGTTGTGGGGATGGTCAATGGGTCGCGGGGCAACCGCGGCCAGCGCGGCCAGGATGACCGCGAGAAAAGCAAACCGGCGCTGCCAGCAGCTGGTTGTGATCACGCTGCGATGGGCAAGCGCAATGGCCGCAGCGAGCAGCGCGCAGAAGGCGGCTGACTGCCAAAGGAGCGGGGCGGGGATGCGGAAGTCGCCATAGGCGAACGAGCCAAAGAGATGCACGAGCCAGACACTGAAGTGGAGTACGAAGGCGACCACCATGGCCGGGAACACGGCTGCGGAGGGCCAGGCGAATAGCGCGAGCAGGGTGAGCAAGGCTGCGGGCATGAGTACCAGCAGCAGCGGAAGGATGAGGACATTGACTGGCAGCGCAAAGATGGTGATGCGATGAAAGTAGATTGCCATGGGCAGCGTCATGGCCAACTCGACGACGATGGAGATGACAATCAACTCGACGACGCGAAGTAGAAAGCGGGTCAGCCAGGGAAAGATGTGCCAGGCGAGAAGGTCATTCCCGGAGGTCTGCAATTGCGCGGCTGCAAAACGCATGGTTTCGCGAAACTGCGCGAGGGGCGGCGACAGCTTGGCGTCGATGGCCTTGAGGCGGAGGTCGCGTGCGGCGCTGACATATGGATGGATGGTGCCTTGCAGCAAGGGCGCGGCAATGCCGGCGATGGCGATGACGGCGAGCAGCGTCATCTGCAGGCTTGAGTCGAACAGGCTGCGGGGATTGATGGCAAGCAGGCACAGGCTGGCAAAGCCGATGGTGTTCATGGGACTGCGCTCGCGATAGACGAGGCGGCCCACGAGATAGAGGGTGACCATCCACAGCGAGCGCTGGACCGGCGTGGCGAAGCCAGTGAAGAAGGCGTAGCCGAACGAAGCGGCAATGGTAATGAGGGTGGCGGGTACGCGCGGCAAGCGCAAGCGGCGCGCAAGCCAGAAGATGCATCCGGCCACGATGGCGAGATGAAAGCCCGAGACCACCAGCATGTGGAAGGAGCCGGTGCGCTCAAAGCCGACGCGCAGGGAATGCGAGAGGTAGGTGCGATCGCCGGCAACCATGGCGGCCATCATGATGGCGTCGCCGGGCGTGAGGCGCAGCGGCGGAGGGAAGCGGCGCATGACCGCGGGCAGCGCCAGGAGTTTTTCGGTGGTTGCGTGCTGCAGAGTGCCGATGCGACAAGCGAGGAGAGTGCGCGCGTTGCCGGTTTGGCCGAGGCTTTCGACGCGGTCGACATTCAGGGTTGCGCTGGAGGTGATGCCCTGGTCGAGGAGGTAGTCCTCGCGGCTCCAGACGCCGGGGTCGTGATAGATTTCGGGAGGCAAGAGCCGGACGATCGCGCGGATGCGATCTCCGCAGTGGTAGGGCGCCGGCTCGGTATCCGCAGGCCAGCGGACGGTGAGACGAACGTGGCCTGTCACGGGGAGTTGCGCGTCCTCGGTTGTCTGATACCACTTCAAGAGTGCTGGCATTGAGTTCAAAGGATTGGCTGGGCCGCGGCGCACTCGTGGCGGGATCGGGCGCTTGCCAGGCGGCTTCGGGTTCGGCATTGGGGTCGGCTTCGTTCAGCTTCAGCTCGGCATCGTTGCGAACCGCGCTTGTCTCGACGATGGTTCCTTCCACGGTGCGGAGAAGGCCGTCAGAGAGGGAGGCAATCGCTGCTGCGGGAGCCGGCTGGGGCTGCATAAGGGCGCACCATGCTCCCAACAGAATCCAGAGGGTGGCAAGCGGCACAAAGACGATGCGCTGGGCGCGGAATGCGGACACGACGCAGAGCAGAGCGACCAGCGCTATGGCCAGTAGAACGAGACTTGGCCGCAGCCAGAGCCAATGCGCGATGGTGATTCCCACGGCAAACTGCCACGCGGCATGAAACAAAGGCGCGGCGCTTTGGCCGGCAGAGGGCTGCCCGGAGATAGGTGATTCGACTTCCATAAGGCCCGAAATCTATATAGGAGTGTTGGATTCAGCGTATCAGGCGCGGCGGAGATGGACCACGGTCTCAAGGTGGAAGGTGTGCGGGAAGAGGTCAGCGAGCGTGACGGAATGGAGGCGGTAACCGGCGGCGATCAGGGCGCGCAGATCACGGGCCAGGGTGGCCGGATCGCAGGAGACATAGACGAGGGCTGGCGCTGCGAGGTCGCCGAGCAGGGTGGTGATTTCAGGGCCGAGACCGGTGCGGGGCGGATCGACGATTACCAGGTCGGGGATCGCGAGGTTGGGGACGGCGTTGTGGCGCAGGAATTCGAGGGTGGACGCGCGGACCGCGGAACCGGCTGTGCCACGCAGATTTTCTTCAAGAGAGGCGACGGCGGAGGGAGCGGACTCAACGGCGACAACACTTTCGAAGCGGGGCGTGAGTTGGCGCGCGAAGAGGCCGACGCCTGCGAAGAGATCCCACGCGAGCTGGCCGTGATATTCGGCGCAAACATGTTCGACGAGGCCATCAACGAGCCAGCGATTGACCTGGAAGAAAGCGCCGAGGTCTACGCGATAGTCGAAGGCTGCTGCGCGATAGTTGATCGACTCCTGGCCCCATCGTGCGATGGTGCGCGGCTGGTTTGATGTCTTGCGATCATTGGCGGCTTCGCTCACGAGGTCCACACCCTTGAGCGCGGGGATTTCTTCGGTCGCCGCGCGGGCGAACTCGTCGAATTGAGTTGGCGTTGCGCCGGAGGTGAAGACGGTGGCAAGCAGTGCGGATTCGCCGGCGTTGGTGAAGAGGGAGAGTTCGGTGGGGCGCAGTGAGGGCGAGAAACGGCGGGCGATTTCAGCAAAAATTGCCGCGGAGGAAACCAGCAGCGGCGCGGCAATGGGGCACTCGGCAATGGGAACGACAGCATGCGAGCGGCGGCCGCGATAACCGGGATTTCCATCGGCGTTGAAGGCGAGGCGGATGCGATTGCGATAGGCCCAGGATTGCGCTTCGTTTTCGGCGGCAAGCGCTTTGATTTCTTCTGGTGGGTCGACGCCTGCGCGTGTGAGCGTTTCACGGAGGATGGTTTGCTTGAACTCGAGTTGGGCCGTGTAGGTTGCGTGTTGGTAGTGGCATCCGCCGCATGCGCCGAAGTGACGGCAGGTGGGTGCAATGCGTTGGGGTGAGGCAGTGATAATCTCATCGGCTTCCGCCGTGGCATAGCCGCCCTTGTCGTCTGTGACGTGAATGAGGACTTGTTCGCCTGGCAGCGTGAGAGGAACGAAGACGGCCTTGCCATCGACTCGTGCGAGAAATGCGCCGCCGTAGATGGGCTTCTCGACTTGAACGGGCTCGGTGATCTGCGGGAGTTCGCGAGGTGCGGGTTGCGGCTTCGCGGGATGCCGATTGCGCGCGCGTTTTGTTATGCGTGGGGTGCGGCGCGGCGTCATTGCTGGCTCATGTAGAACAGGCTGAGGCGGGGCAGGCTGTAGTGGACAAGAAGCTGCTTCTGCACAAACTGGCGTTCCACCTGGCGCAATTGAACAACGCCCATGCGGCTGCGGTAGGGGGCGAGTTCGCGCGCTGCGTGCTCCTTGAGGCCGACCAGCAATTCTTCGGGGGCGGCGGCGGTGAGCGCGGCAAAGAGTTTTTCTTCAAGCACGGTGAGGGAGCGCTCGAGCGCTTCTAGATCGACGTGGGCGGCGTTTGCCGTAGAGCTGGCACGCACATCGGCGGCCAGTTCGCGTAGGCGTATTGCGGTTGCGGCACAGGCTTCAGGGGCGACGGCGGAGGCATCCAGTGCGGTAGCCGCCGAATCAAGGTGAGCGGCCACGCGCGCGTGCTCGAAGCCGGAATCGGTGGGCGTGGTGGGAGTGGGGGAGGAGCCGGCGGCGGCTTCGTTCAATTCGACGGCGGCATCCATGACGGCTTGCGCGCACCAGGCCAGGCCGTTAATGCGGCGCATGCGGCCGCGCTTCTGGCGGGCTTCGTACTTGTCGAAGGCCGCGTCGATGCCGCGCAAGGCAGCTTCAAGAGGGATACCGGCCTCGCGCCAGGTTTCAATCAGGGCCCAGTCGATGGTGTTGAGCAGGAGCAATGAGCCGCGCCGCTGCTGGAAGCGCTCTTCGATCTCGGTGAAGTAGTTGAAGTAGTTCAGCACGGCGACGACCTGATTTCTGACGGATGAAATCGTTGTTGGACTTTCTGCTTTCCCAGGTGCCCAAATGCGAGGCACCTGGGGCACCCGCCCTGCAATCAACAAGAAAGGCCTTCACGTAGAGCTGGTTCCTTCCCTGGTCTCAAAAGCGAGACCAGGGGCACCCGCGCGTCCTCAAAAACCGGGCTTCGGCGGTCTCAGTGCGAACGGCCGCGGGGTTTGGCTGAGCGGTTGCGCTCAAACAGGATGCGCAGGCCATCGATGGTGAGCCACTCGTCGATCTCCTGAATGTAGCGGGAGTCCTCGGCGATCATGCGGGCCAGCCCGCCGGTGGCGATGATGCGCGGCTGCGGGTCGAGATCGGGGCCCAGTTCCGCGAGGATGCGCTCGAGGATGCCGTCGACGAGGCCGATGTAGCCGAAGTAGAGGCCGCTTTGCAAATGGCCCACTGTATTAGTGCCGATGACCTTGGCGGGGCGCTTGATGTCGACGCGGCTGAGACGGGCGGCGCGGTTGAAGAGCGCATCGGCGCTGAGGCCTAGGCCGGGAGCGATGGCGCCTCCGAGATACTCACCGCGCGCCGAAATTACCTCAAACTTGGTGGCGGTGCCGAAGTCGACCACGATGCACGGGCCGCCGAATCGTTCGTAGGCAGCGATGGAGTCGGCGAGACGGTCTGCGCCCAGCTCGGTGGGATTGTCGATGAGCATGGGCATGCCGGTCTTGATGCCGGGCTCGACGAACATGGGTTCGATTTTGAAATAGAGTTCGCAGACCTGGCGGAGGGTGGAGTCGACGGGGGGGACAACGGAAGCGATGATGATGTGCGTGACTTGCTTGGGAGCGAGGCCGTGCATCTCAAAGAGATTGACGAAGAAGACGCCGTACTCATCCACGGTCTGAGTACGATGAGTGGTGACGCGCCAATGCGCGGCGAGTTCCGGCTTTTCAGTGTCCAGGCGGAACAGGCCGAGGACCGTGTTGGTATTGCCGACATCGAGAGCTAGCAGCATGTTGGTTCAGTTCCGGATTCTGACGTTCGTGTCAATTCTCGTTCATTGGGGACTCGATTACGGGGCCTCGACTACAGGGGCCTCGATCGCGGGCCCGACGGAAGGGCGCGGATGCCGCCGGTTTGCACGGTCACAATTCCTGCGCGTGTGCGGACGAGGAGGAAGCCATTCCGGTCGAGTCCGGCTGTGACGCCGGTACAAGCCTGCGGGCCGTGCACTTCAACGTTGCGGTCACTGATCCATGTTGAAGACTGGCTGACGCGGGCTGGAATCGTTTCTGCCCCATCTTCAGCGAGGGCAAGCGTTTCTCGCTCCAGCGATTTTAGCAGGCAGACGAGCAGGCGCTGGCGGGGAATGCGCCGTCCGGCTTCGAGGTCAAGCGAGGTTGCCTCGGTGCTGAGGCCGGGGGCGAAGTTGCGCTGATGGACGTTGATGCCGATGCCGAGCACTGCGTGGGGCTCGGTTGTGGATTCGATTCTTGCCTCGACGAGGATGCCGCCGGTTTTGCGCGGGCCGATGAGCAGGTCGTTGGGCCAGCGAAGGTCGACGGTCAATCCTGCGGCGGCGCGGATTGCATCGGCGGCGGCCAGGCCGGCTGCAAACGGAAGCAGGGGCAGGCGCGCAGCGGGAAATTGCGGGCGCAGCAGGACGGAGACGTAGAGGCCTTCACCAGCGGCGGAGTGCCAGCCATGATTGCCGCGGCCACGGCCGGCCAACTGCTCATCGGCAAAGTAGACCGAACCGTGGGGCGCGCCGCTGCGAGCTGCGGCAAGGGCGTCGTCGTTGGTGGAGTCGGTGACGGGCGAGAAGTGGAGAAGGCCGGCAAAGATGGTGCCGCCGAGGCCATCGTCTCCAGCGGATTCGAGCGCGGCCAGATCAAACATTATTCGGCTGTGATGCTCATGGAGATGTCGGCGGCTTTGGCGGAGTGGGTGAGCGCGCCAACCGAGATAAAGTCCACTCCGGTTTCAGCGTAGGAGCGGATGTTCTCAAGACGGATTCCGCCGGAGGCTTCCGTTGGAATCCAGCGTCCTCCCTGCTCGACGGGTGCCTCGCCTGCGGTTTCTTTCCTGATGCGCTCGACGGATTGCTTTACTTCCTTCGGCGACATGTTGTCGAGGAGGATGGCTTCGGCTCCATACTTCAGCGCTTCTTCAAGCTCTTGCGAGGTGCGGATTTCAACCTGTATGCGCTGGCCCTTTTTGCGGTGCTCGAGGGCGCGGGTGAGAACGGCGGGCAGTCCGCCGCCGAGAGAGATGTGGTTGTTCTTGATGAGAATGCCGGAGGCGAGATCGATGCGGTGATTGGTTCCTCCGCCGCACATCACGGCGTACTTCTCAAGCGCGCGCAGGCCGGGCACGGTTTTGCGGGTATCGAGTACGTGAGCGTGCGTACCGTGGATGGCGTCAACAAACTGACGGGTGAGCGTGGCAATGCCGCTCATATGCTGCATGAGGTTAAGAATCACGCGCTCACAGCTGAGCAGGGCGCGGGCGTTGTGGCGGATGACGGCGAGCACCTGGCCGGGATGGGCGCGAACGCTGTCGAACATTTCGGGATGGCTGATGACTTCAAAGCGCGTTTGCGCGACGGTGCGTGTGTCGAGTCGCGCGAAGATCTCAAAGAAGCGCGGCACGGCGCCCAGCCCGGAGACCACCATCTCCTGCCGGGCGATGATGGCGGCCGAGGCGTGCAGATCGGGATCGATGGTGAGGTTGGTGGTGGAGTCGGACACGGCGCGGTCTTCGACCAGTGCCTGCTCCAACAGTGCGTCAATGCGTGTGCTCTTCCAGTCCATTGTTTTCCTTCGGAAAACAGCTATCAGCTCTCAGCTTTCAGCTCTCAGCCAAAGACCGTTGGCTGAAGGCTCCTGGGGATAATACGGAGACGCTGGTGGTTCAGTTCTCGGGCAGGACAGCTAGCGCGGCGCGGGCTTTTTCTAACAGCGCGCGGGTTTCGGATTCCTGCTTTTTGAGGCCCTCGACTACATTGGACGGCGCTTTGGCCAGAAAGCTTTCGTTGCCCAGCTGGCGCTCCGCGGCGGCCAGACCTTTCTCATACTTCGCGATGTCTCTTGTCAAGCGTTCTCGCTCGGCGGCGACGTCGATGGTGCGTTCGTAGACCACCGCCACGTCGAAGGCGGGAGTTGAATGACTGGCGAGGCCGGCCGAGATTTTGGGGACGAAGCGAATTTCACTGGCGCGGGCCAGGCGCTCGACGATGGCGCTCGAGGCGCTGATGAGCTCCACGTACGTTACATCAGCTCGGATTTCAACCGGGGTCGTGGCTCTTTCTTCCACGCCGATTTCCTTGCGCAGGGTGCGAATCTCGACAATGAGGCTCTGCACCAGAGTCATTGCGCTAAGGGCGTCGTCATCGATGGTTTCGGCAGGTTGCGGATAGCGGGTGAGCGCGATCGATTTTGCGGGTGGGTTGCCGTCGTAGACCGCGTGCCAGAGCTCTTCCGTGAGGAAGGGCATGAAGGGCGAGAGCAGGCGCAGAGCGGCTTCGAAGACCGAGACCAGAGTCGTCAGGGCGGCGCGCGTTTCTTTGTATTCTTCGAGGACAGCGCCCGTGGTCGCGTTCACATCATCTTTGCCATTGAAGTCGAGGCGGAGCTTGACGATTTCGAGGTACCAGTCGCAGAAGCTGCCCCAGAAGAACTGGTAGATGATGTTGGCCGCGTCGTCGTAGCGATAGTTTTCGAGCGCAGCGCTGACTTTGGCTGCGGTCGAGTTGAGCTCGGCTACAATCCAGCGTTCTTCGAGCGGGGCGTCGGCGGCAACTTTGGGCATGGAGCCAAGGGCGGCCGGGTCGACGGTGATGCCGATTTCGGCGGCGCGGTCGACGTTCATGAAGAGGAAGCGCGCGGCGTTCCAGATTTTGTTGGCGAAGGCGCGGTAGCCCTCAGTGCGCGCCACGTTGAAGGCAATGTCGGTGCCGGGCGAGGCCATGGAGGCCAGCGTGAACCGCACCGCATCGGTGCCGAATTGCTTGACGATCTCGATGGGGTCGATGACGTTGCCCTTGGTCTTGGACATTTTTTCGCGGTTGGCGTCGCGGACCAGGGCGTGGATATAGACCTCTCTGAAGGGGACGGACTCGGCGAGGGGGCGCGGGCTGCCGTCGGGCATGGGAATTTCGCCGGCAAACCAGCAGCCGAGCATGATCATGCGCGCGACCCAGAAGAAGAGGATGTCAAAGCCGGTGACGAGAAGACTGGTGGGATAGAAGGCGTCGAAGTCGGCGCGCGTTTCGGCGGTGATGTTGGGCCAGCCGAAGACGGAGACGGGCAGCAGGCCTGAGGAGAACCAGGTGTCGAGGACGTCGGTTTCCTGCGTGATCTGCGTCAGAGCCGCAATGGGCGCAGCCAGTGGGGTCGACGCGGGCGACGGTGATCTTGTGGCAGGCGGCGCAGTGCCACGCGGGAATGCGATGGCCCCACCAGAGCTGGCGCGAGATGCACCAGTCGTGGATGTTTTCCATCCAGTTGAGGTAGGTCTTCTCGTACATCTCCGGCGTAAAGCGGATGGCCTTGTTGCCCTGGGCGTCGGGTTTGACGGCGGCGATGGCTTTGTCGGCGAGCGGCTGAATCTTGACGAACCATTGCGTGGAGAGGCGCGGCTCGACGACCGTCTTGCAGCGGTCGCAATGGCCGACGTTGTTGGTGTGGTCCTTGACGGCGGCGAGGAGGTCCTGCTCTTCCAGATCGTGCGACGATTTGCTTGCGAGCCATGATAGCGGTCGAGGCCGGCGTAGGCGCCGCCTTCGGCAGTTGATGTGGGCGGTATCGTCCATCACGTTGATGGAAGGCAGATGGTGGCGCTCGCCCATCGCGAAATCGTTGGGGTCGTGCGCGGGCGTGACCTTGACGGCGCCGGTGCCGAAGTCGCGGCTGACCCATTCATCGAGGATGACGGGGATTTCGCGGTTCATCAGCGGCAGCCGCGAGCTTTTTGCCGTGCAGATGTAGATAGCGCTCGTCCTCGGGATGAATGGCCACGGCGACGTCGCCGAGCATGGTCTCGGGGCGGGTGGTGGCGACCGTCAGATATTCGCCGGTCTCTTTGCCGGCGTCGTCGTGGACGGGGTAGCGGATCTCCCAGAGGTGGCCCTTGTGTTCGTCGTACACGACTTCGAGGTCGCTGATGGCGGTCTGGCAGCGCGGGCACCAGTTGACGATGTAGGCGCCGCGATAGATGAGGCCCTGCTCGTGGAGGCGGACGAAGGCCTCGCGCACGGCAACCGAGAGCCGTTCGTCCATGGTGAAGTATTCGCGCTGCCAGTCGACGGAGGCGCCGAGGCGCTTCATCTGGTCGAGGATGGCTCCGCCGTAATGGCGTTTCCACTCCCACACGCGGTCGACGAAGGCCTCGCGGCCCAGTTGCTGGCGGCGTGGTGCCTTCAGCAGTCAACTGGCGCTCCACCATCATCTGGGTGGCGATGCCGGCGTGATCGGTGCCGGGCAGCCAGAGGGCGCGGCGACCGCTCATGCGCCGCCAGCGGGTGAGGATGTCCATCTCCGTCTGGTTGAGCATGTGGCCCATGTGCAGGCGGCCGGTGACGTTGGGCGGGGGCAGGAGGATGGTGAAGGCCTGGCCGGCCGGGCCTTGGTTTTGGTGGGATGCATCCGGGGTAGGTTGCGCGAAGAGATTCTCGCGGACCCAGTATTCGGCCCAGCGGTCTTCAATGGCGGTGGGGTCGTAGGCTTTGGGCAGGTCGTGGGGCATGGGGGTCGTTGGGCGAGCCCCGGGGTCGAGACCCTTTTGAATAAGGGGTTTCGAGCGAGGGGACTACCTTTGACTTTAGCAGATTGGGGTTGTTGGGAAGGCGGGAGCGAGGAGGAGGAAGCTTCCACAAGGAAAAACAAAGGCCGCACCTGGTGGGGTGCGACCTTTCTTGAACAGGGACGGCTAAGGGCTAGCTAGAAGGGGTTGATCTTGGCCAGGCCCTTCTTTTTCTTCTTCTTGCTGGAAGATTCGTCGCTGAGGTCGGTCTTGGGCTTCTTGCTCTTGCCGGTGGCCATGGGCTGTGCGGGCTGGGAGCCAGGCTTGATCTCGTTGACTTGTACGGGAGCTTCAGCCGGTTTTTCTGCGGCAGGAAGCGCCGTGCTGACGGTGCCGACCGGTTTGACGACCGCATTGGGATCGGCTGCCGGGGCGCTGATGACCTCAGCACCCACGCCGGTTCCGCCTGCGGGAGCTTGCATTTGCAGCGGGGCGTCGGAGGGCCGGTCGGTGCGCGGCGGCTCATTGGAGCCGGTCGGGGTGACGGCTTCAGCCGCCGGGGCGGGCTTGCCGGCATTGATGGCGGCAAGGAAGATATCCTTGTTTTCCTGAGTAACATCGGGTGCGAGGGTGCGCTTGGGATCGTCGAGCGAAGGCTCGCCCACGTGCACGGCTTCAACCACCGTGGGACCGCGCTTGATGAGGCCGAGAGTCCTGTCAGTAAAGTGCAGGGCCTGGCGGCTGCGTTCCTCGGCGTCACTCTCGGCGATGGCTGCCTGGGTGGGCTCAGGTACGGGGCGGTTCATGGCGACAAGGCGATCGCGGGCATCTTCAACGTGCGGAGCCATGGGATAGCGGGTAATCACCTTGGCGTAGGCTGCTGCGGCGCGGTCTTCATAGGTTGAAGCAAGCCGCTCGCGAACAGCGCCGGGCAGGTTGGGAGCGATGCGCACATTGCGCGCTTCGCCGGCATAGGCGTCGCCGATGGCGAGCAGGGCCTGGTCGCTCTTGGAATAGAGCGGATAGGTATCAATCACGGTCCTGAGGCGGGCAATGGAGGCGTTGTAGTTTTCGCGGCTCTCGTAGTACATACCGATGGATGTTTCGCGCTCTGCCAGCACTTCCTGCACGTCGCGCAGCTTCTGCTTGGCGCGAGGAATCAGGGAGGAGTCAGGGAACATGTTGATCATGTCCCGATAGGCCTTTTCGGCCTCCTGCGCGTTGGTGTAGTCGCGGTCGGGCTTCTCCATCTGCTGGTAGTAGATGTCGCCCACCTTCATTTTGGCTTCGGCGGCTTCAGGCGCGTCCGGGAAGAAGGTGATGAAGTCGTTGTACTCGGCTTCGGCCTGGGTGAGGGCAGCGGAGCCGCCTTCCTTGAACCAGCTGTCGCCCACAGAGAGCTTGGCGCGCATGCGGTATTCCGAGTCAGGATAGGTGTTGAGCAGGGTCTGCAGATCGAGCCGGGCAACGTCAAAGCGACCCTTCTTGAGGGCGACCATGGCCTTGTCGTAGAGTTCCTTGTCAGGCTGCTTGGATGCGACGTTCGCCAGGGGATTGGCGCTCAGATCGGTGTGCTTTTTGCGCTTGGGCGCCTTGTCACCTGCCTGGGCCGAAACCGCGCCCAGAACCATCACGGCCAGGGCCGCTGCGGCAATCTTGTTTGACAACCGGTTCATACCACCTCATTCGGATGGAAGCCCGTCGGCCCCCAACCTTCCAGATCTCGGGAAAAGCTGCTTGCTTTATGCATCAATTTTACGCGATCAACCCGGTTGCCTGCGCCCCGGGCTATTCTCCAGCGGCCTTGCGTGCCGCCGCCAGCAGTTCGCGCGCATTCTTCTCGGCATTTCCCGATCCGAACACCGCATTGCCTGCAACCAGCAACTCCGCTCCTGCTTTGACGACCTGCTCCACCGTGTCGTGAGCCACTCCGCCGTCAACTTCGATTTTAAATGCCAGGCCCAGCTCCTGGCGCAGGTCCGCCAGGTACCGGATCTTGTCCAGCGAAAACGGAATGAATTCCTGCCCGCCAAAGCCGGGATTGACGCTCATGATGAGCACATGGTGGACCATGGGCAGAATGTCGATGAGAAAGTCGACCCGGGTGGCTGGATTGAGCACGACGCCCGGCTTCATGCCGTGGTGGAGGATCAGCTCGAGGGTGCGGTGCAGGTGGGTGCAGGCCTCGTAATGGACACTGACCCAGTTGGCGCCCGCCTCGGCAAAGTCGCGGAATAAAGTCGTTTGGATTCTCGATCATCAGGTGGCAATCGAGGGGGAGTTTGGTGGCTTTGCGAAGGCTTTTGACCACCGGGGGGCCGAGGGTGATGTTGGGCACGAAATGGCCGTCCATCACGTCCACGTGGATGACGGTGCCGCCGCCGCGCTCGGCAGCCGCAACTTCGTCTGCCAGGTGGGCAAAATCCGCCGAGAGGATGGAGGGCAATAGCTCAACCATAGGATTTTTTGCGGTAACTCCTTGCACGGCCAGTGTATCAGCCGCACGGTTTGGCGGACATACGGCGGTGAGGGGCTTCGAGCTTCTTGAGCAGGATGCGGCCACGGGCGCGCATGGCGGGGGTTCCTGAGCGGGAGAGGATGCGGAGCATGTCGAGGACTTCAGGGAGCAGGGACGGGTCGTGGCGTGTGAGGTCGGCCAGACCTTGCATGGCGGCAGTTTTGACGATGGAGCTTCGGTCTTCTAGATAGTTTCTGAGTGCGGCAGCGGCGCGTTGCGCTTCCGCTGCGGACAACTTGATGCGAGGAACTGAGAGGGCGAGATTCCAGCGGAGCTTTTTTTGCTGGGCTTCGGTCAGGAGTCCGAGGAGTGCGTCCTTCCAAGGAGAGGCGAGGGACGGCTGGTGGAAGCTGGCTCGTTCGAGAGCGTCGGCGGCGCGGTTGGCCACGCCGGCGTCTTCGTCCCACAGGCACTCGATGAGCTGAGGAAGTCTTCTGGGTTGAGCGAGGATGAGTGCTGCGACTTCGCGAGCGCGGCCGGCGTGGAGGCGATTACGGCCTGCGAGCAACATCGATCGGATTGATTCGGGCTTGGTCACGCGTGGGCTACCGAGGCAATCTTCCTACTATTGATTGGCGGATGCCAGCATCTTAGCGGCCACGCGGCCCGCGCCGCGGAGGATGGACTTGACGGGCCAGTGGCCCTCCGCATCGGGGAAGAAGATTTCGCCGGTGCGGCGGGCTTCAGGGCGGTAGTACCAGCGCTTGAGTAGAGCCATGTGGCCCTGGCGCTCAGTGGGCGAGGGCGGCCGTGAAAATTCAGAAAGGGCAGCGAGCGTTGCTTCAAGGCGGCCTTCAAGCAGTCCGCGGGGGATTTTGATGGGCATCGGGGCTTCGAAGTTCAGTTGAGCTTCAAGGGGTGCGGTCAGATTGGAAGACGCATCTTCAGCTTTTTCTGATCCCTGCTTTTCTGACCCCTGATCCCTGATCTCTGATTCCGGCTTTTCGGGTACCGGTTCAAGGGTCATGGGCTGGGCGTAGAGCGAAGAGGAGCCGGACTGCTCGTTCTGGATCCTCATGCCGAGAGTGGAGAAGGCGGCGGGGCCGCGCAGACGGGCATTTTCAAATAAAAAGACGGCAACTTCGTCCGGGTTGGCCGAGGCTTGCAGGATCACAGCGCGGAGTTGACTGAGGGGACGGACGAGTTCACTGGCCAACGCGCGGACGGACTCGACTTTCTGGACTTGCGCATGGAGAGCGGCTGCCGATTCAAATGCAAGCGTGGCTGAGGCATGGTCGCGCTCAGTGCGCAGGATGACGAGCTTGCTCTCGCCGCGTGTGGCGATGAAGCTCTCGACGGCTGCGGCTTCTTGGGCGTAGCGCTCGTCGGTGCAGCCCTTGTAGCACGGGGCGAGGCACATCTTCATCTCGGAGTAGACGCAGCCGGGATGGCTGGGGTCGGGGGCGAGATCGTCAGTGCAGCGGCGCAGGAGGAAAAGTTTGAGCGCCTCGTCAGCGAAGCGCTCGGCTGCGGTGCGTGAGGCAAAGGGACCGTAGGACCATGCGGCTTCACGCTGGCTGGGACGATGGGTGACGGTGATGCGCGGATAAGGGTTGCCGCCGAGATAGCGGATGAATGCGGGATGGCGCAGGTGCATCCGCTTTAAAGCTTCGTCGGGAGCCTTCGTCCCGTATTGATTTTGGAGGAGTTCAAATTGAAGGAGGAGTGACTCGAACTCCGAGCCGGTGAGCCGCCACTCGATGCGGCGGACGCGGCCGGCGAGTTGCAGACGGCGCGGATGTTTCGGTGAGGGCTGCAGCAGGCGCTCAAGGCGCGCGCGCAGGTTGGGGGTGCGGCCGAGGTAGGGTTCTTGATGAGCTTCGGCACCGTAGAGTGCGTAGACGGCGGCGGCGTGGGGCAATTGCTTCAGCGCGGCTTTGGGGTTGGAGGGGTCGAACGCGATCTGTTGCATTGCATCGGGCGCTCGATGCTCTGAATTCGATTTGCTGCCCTCAACCGATGCCGTCATGCTTCACAAATCTCCGCCATCAGGCTCTAACTGCCCGCCACCGTCATGCCGTCGATGCGCAGCGTGGGCGAGGCGACCGAGCCGCGGAAGACGAGATCGTTGCCGATGGCCGTTACGTTCTTGAGCATCTCGGCCAGGTTTCCGGCGACGGTGACTTCTTCAACCGCGTGGGTGAGCTGGCCGTTCTCGATCCACAGGCCGGTGGCTCCGCGGGAGTAGTCACCGGTGACCACGTTGACGCCGAAGCCCATGAGGCTGGTGACGTAAAAGCCGGTGCTGATGGCCGCGATGATCTGGTCGGGCGTGAGCGTGCCCGGCTCGAGGTAAAGGTTGCCGTGGCCGATGCCGGGGGTTCCGGCGAGTCCGCGTGAGGCGTTGTGCGTGGAGTGAAGCCCAAGCTTGCGTGCGGTGTAGGTGTTGAGCAGGTAGCTCTCAAGCACGCCGCCCTCGACGACGACGGTGCGGCGCGAGGGCAGTCCTTCACCGTCAAACGGCGACGTGCCGAAGCCGCCTGCGCCGGTGGGCAGGAGCATGGCGTTGTCGTCGACGATGGTGATGGCGGACGCGGCGATTTGCTCGCCGAGCTTTCCGGCAAGAAAGGAAGCGCTGCGCCAGATGGAGTCGCCTGAGGCTGCCTCAAAGACGCTGCCGATGAGCGAGCGCGCGACTTCCGGCGCAAACACGATGGGGACGCGCTGGGTGGGAACGCGCTGCGCACCCAGGCGGCGCACAGTGCGGCGGGCTGCCTCGGCGCCGATGGCCTCGGGGGACTCGACATCGCCGAGCCGTCGGGCGCTGGACCACCAGCCGTCGCGCTGCATCTGGCCGTTCGCGTCCATGGCCAAAGGCGCGGCAGAGACGCCGGCATAGCTGGAGCGATAGCTGCCCAGAAAGCCGCGCGAGTTGGCGAGAATCATGCGGCCCGTGGAGGCGTCGAAGCTGCCGCCGTCTGAGTTTGTGATGCGCGGGTCGGCGGCGAGGGCAGCGGCTTCGCAGCGGCGGGCCCATTCGATGCGCTCGGGTCCAGCGAGCGAGTACACATCTTCGAAGAAGAGATGCTGATCTTCAGGGAGTGAGCCGAATTCGCCGGTCTCGGGCAGTCCAGTAAAGGGGTCGCCCTCAGTGACCTTGGCGAGCGCCATGGCGCCTTCAACGAGTTGGCGGATGCCGTCGGCGGTAAAGTCGCTGGTGGACGTGGAGGCCGAGCTCTTGCCGAGAAAGACACGCAGGCCCAGCCCTCGCGAGCCGGACTCCTTGAGGGTCTCGACTTCGCCCATGCGCACATTCACGCTGAACTCGTCGCCCTCGCGGATGACGGACTCGGCATCGCTGGCTCCGGCTTTTATGGCCAGGGCTACGACGTCAGCGGCGAGCGATTCGAGATCGAGGGCGGATTCCGATACGGCAAATTGAGCCATGTTTAGAAGCTATCAAAGTTGCGCTGTCTTTAGATATGCGGCGTCAGATATGCGGAGTCCAGGCCACAAGCCAGCCAGTTGTGATCGACTGCCAGGTGGCGTTGAAATAAAGCCATGTCGCGGTGAGACCGACGGCGACGACCAGCGCCGCAGCTTGCAAAAACTGCTTCATCACGCGGTTTTTCTTCAAGTCCCAGAGGAAGATGAGCAGAATGATCAGCAGGGTGCCGCCTTCATAGAAGAGATAGGTGCCCAAAAAGGTGGTGGGAGCGGGCAGAAAGAGACTCATCAGTCTCGCAAAGCCCGCATCGCTGATGCAGATGGCGGCCAGGATGAGCAAGCGCCGATGCGCGGCCGAGTTGCGGCGCAGCAGAATACCGTAGGGCAGCAGAAGAGCAAGACAGAGCGGCCCGCTGAAGGCGATGGAAAGGAACTGCGGAGGCAGGGCGCCCGGCGTGTGCAGATTAAGGGCCTGCCAACTCAGCTCAGCCCAGATTGCGATGAAGACAACCACTGGGGCATAGCCAGCCACGAACCAGCCGAAGGTGCGGTGCATTTTTACGTTGCCGGTTTCGACCATGAGGATGAGCGTGGTGACGACCAAGAGCCAAAGCGTGGTGGCGATGGCGTGCACGTGCACGATGAAGGGGACCGGCGGCTGCTCGTGAAAATAGTTGTGCAGGTCGAAGCCGAAGCCGACGCCGACGATGATCCAGAAGATGGCAAGCCAGACGAGAGCGGCGCGACGGTCGCTACGCGCGGGCCAGGTTGCCGTTGTGTGCACTTGCATCGGTTGTGACCTCCGAAGAAGAGGAGCTTGGGGAAGCGCCAGGAATCTGGAATGCCTGTTGGAAGCGAGAAGACGATTCTAGGCTCCCGTGCCGCCCGCGGTCATGCGGTCAGGGGTCTTAAGTGGTGAGATCGATTGCGAACCGATTAGCAAATCATCATTCAGAACGAGAATATGACCTGTGCAAAGATGCGTCGCGCAGCCGAACCGGTGCTGAACGCTCCGCCGGCCAGTGACGTGGAGCGATTGAAATAGGAAGTGCCGAGCACGCCGACCGGTGTTCCATAGTCAATGTTATTGAATATGTTGAGTGCCTGAACACTGAAGCGCAATGCATATGTGCGCCCCCCGCTTCCGGACGCTGTGGCCCCACCTGACGCCCCGCCATCACCGCTGCCGAGACCGCCTCCGCCAAGGCTTCCTCCACCGGGCCCGCCTCGGCCCTGCCGTGAGGTGTTGCTGCTTGGAGCGTTGGTTAACGAGCTATCGTCTCCCCCTCCTCGATTCGCACCTGCGAGTTTGCCGCCGAACCCGAAAGCCCGGCTGATACGCAGATTCACAGCCACCGCCGCAGGCCCGCTTCCCAGGTTCACGGGAACCAGGGTCTCGCCCGCAAGTGCCGCGCTATCGAGAATGCCAAACGGAGTCACCACCTGATCTGCCGCGGGAGTCGATTTTGTCGCATAAGTCGGCCGCTGGTTGAAGAGGTTATTCAAGGGATCGGCTGCCAGTGTGATGTTAAAGGGCCGTCCCGATTGGGTGACTACGAAGGGATTAAAGATCAGTCCCCACGGACCGTTATAGGTTCCCGTCAGGAATGCTACATTTCGCAAAACAAAACCGGCCCGTCCAAGATCCTGATCGAGGTCATAGGCGTTTGAAATTGAGTTGTTGCCATCGGGGCCGGCCCCGTTGCTTGTTGCCGAAGAGTAGGTATAAAACCCGCTCAATGACAGGTTCTTCCCGGCCTTGGCGTTGAAGCTGGCGATGATCTGATGCTGCTTGAAGATTGCCTCCGGGAAATACTGGTAGAGGTAGCTCTGCGAGGTGGTCTGCGGAGTGCCGCCGGTGGCCTGGTTGGCATTCCGGAGCACCTGCTGGTGAACGCCGAACGAGTGCAGATAGGTAAGGGTCACGCTCGCGCCCGGCAGTAACTGCCTCTCAATACTTGCTCCGGCCTGCTCGGTGTAGGTTGCGTGGTAGTGCGGTGCAATCTCATAGTGGACGGGCGCTGTGTTCGTCGTCCCGGCTCCAGCACCGCTCGCGCAGGTTGTCATGTCGATTTTGTCCAGCGAGGTTGCACTTGAGCTGCAGTTTGGGTCAGTCAGCACGATCTGTGTTTCACCCTGGGCGTGTTGAATGGACATCAGGTTGCGAGTTCCAACCCGGTCATAAAAGAATCCATATCCGGCGCGAACTACCGTCTTGGTCGTTTTCGCTTTTCCACCGTCGAGCGCATAGGTCAGCGCCGCGCGCGGAGCCCAGTCATCGTGATCGGCAATATGGTTCTGTGCCTCCCACCTCATTCCGCCTGAAACAGTAAGTCGGGAATTCACGCGCGCATCATCCTGCGCAAACAAGGCGAGGTCGAAAACATTCGCAAGCGCTGATGGATTGCCGGTGGCGTAGCTGGCCGACGAAGGACCAAATCCCTGTTGTACGAGGCTGTTGAACGACTTGCCGCTGGCAAGACCATTCGCGAACTGCTCATACGCCTGGGTCGCGGAGTAGTTGGTTTGGCCAACAGTTACGGGAGAAAAATCGAACCTGCCGTTGAAATTTGAATTGCTCTTGTTGGCGTCGCGGTTGTCGCGGAGGCGCGTTCCGAACTCGATGGCGTGGATGCCGTAGCTCAGCGTGCTGAGGTTCTGGAATTCGAGGGCGACGCGATGATCCTGGCTCGACTGGCCGGTAAAGCCGCCACCCACAAAATCGCCGGCCACGCTGACGGTGCGCGCGGTTGAATCAGGGTAGTGGTTTTCATCGTGCCGCTCAAACTGAAAACGGCTCTCGTTGATGAAGTGATCGTTGAAGATGGTCGTGCTCGACAGTTGCACAGTGTGGTCGGAGTTGGACTCGTGGGTTGAGCCGCTGGCCAACGTACCGGGGCCGGAGTCGAGGTTGCCCTTTTCATTCTCATACCAGAAGCCGTAGCGCGCAGTCATGGTCGTCTTGCCCATCTGCCAGTCGAACCGCAACGAGTCGTTGTCGCGAATGTGCGGGCTCAGAAGGCTGACAGGATAGTTAAGGTTGTCCACGTACACGCCGGCGCTGTTGGGCAGAACGGCATCCGGAATTGCCCAGGTATTGACGTTTTGCTGGTCGCGGCTGTCGACGCTGAGAAAGAAAGAGGCGCTTCTTTGAAATTGCCCCGCTCAGCGAGCCACTGAATTGGTAGCTGTGATACTCCGGAATGTTTGCCGTGAAGGGATTGCCGGTGTTGAAGGACTTGTCGTTGCCCATCAGAAGAGCTTGTCCGTGCAGCTTTTCTGTTCCCGGCTTGGTAAGAATCTCAATGCGTCCATAGCCGAGCCGGTCAAATTCAGCTGAGAAGGGATTTTGGTTTACGCGAATCTGCAGGATTGCCGACTTTGGGGGAAGTTCGCCTCCGCTGAATCCGTCAATGAAGATTTCTCCGCCGTTGGGGCCTGCGGCGGGCCCGGCCAATGCCGAAAGTTCGCTAGCCAACTCGTCGGGGTCGTCGGCAAGCGCCTGAAGGTCGTCGCCTTTGAGCACCACGGCACTGGTGTTGCCACCCGCTTCGACGTTGACCTCAGAAACTTCGTCAGAAACCGAAACGTTTTGCTGGGCTACTTCAATGGCCATCACAATGTCGATGCGCTTTACCTGATTGGCAGCCAGCGTGATGATGCCGGATTGGAATGGGGCGAAGCCGTCAAAAGTGCGCGCGATCTTGTAGTCGCCAGGCTTGAGGCCTCTGATCAGAAAGCTGCCGATGGCATCCGAGGCGGCCGAGGCCACGTCTACCCCCGATGTTGTGGTCAAAGTGATCTTCGCGCCGGGAATCAGCGCGCCTGAGGGGTCGGTGACCTGACCGCGGACGGTGACTGCGACTGGCGAAGCGGTTGGCTGAGCGGCTGCGCCGCCCACGGGCGCATTAGCCTGTGCCAATATTTGCACGACGCACGAAAAACCGACGCAACCCCAAAAGCAGGGGGCGAAAGAGGCCAGAGATACACGAATCCATGTATTACAGAATAACGGTTATCCCTTCGAGAATGGGTTGATGCGCGTCACAGGAGCCGCGGCGGGATCAATGCTGTCCTGGGTGACACTATCTTCCCGTACCGCCGACAGTGGTGCGGTCGAGCTTGATGGTGGGCAGGCCTACGACGCCGGTGGCCAGGGATTACCGGTTGTCCTCTAACTCGCGCGCCACGCCTGCGAGGCGTTTGTAGGACTCGAGCCGCGCGGCGTGGTCCCAGGTATCGGTTACCGCGATGATCTCGTCAGCGCCAGTCGTAGCTTGCAGGCGCAACAACCCGGCGGCCACTGTGGCCTCAGATCCAACGACGGCCGAGCGCAGCCTGCTCAGGACGGCGGCGCGTTCTCCTTCGGTCCAGATCGCGTCCATCGACTCCACGGGCGGAAGCAGTTCTACGGGTTGGTTACGAATGAGGCGCAGAAAGCGCTGCTGTGGCGTAGTGAAAATTCGCTGTGCTTCTGCGTCCGTCTCCGCTGCAATCACCTGCACGGCCACCATGAGCCAGGGCTGCTGCAGCACCTCGCTTGGCCGGAAGCGCGTGCGATAGAGTTTTGAGGCCGGCCCCAGCAATTCCGGCGCAAAGTGCGCGGCAAATGCGAACGGGAGGCCCAGGTGCGCCGCCAGCTGCGCGCTAAAATCGCTTGAACCCAGCAGCGTAATGGGCACACCGCTGCCTTGGCCTGGAATCGCCTTCACGGCCTGGCCGGGCTGCTCTGGCCCGAGATAGGTTCGCAGCTCTTCAAGGAGATCTGGAAAATCGTCTCCGCTCTGGCCTGAGTCGCGGCGCAGCGCGCGCATGGTCTGGAAGTCACCGCCGGGCGCGCGGCCAAGTCCCAGATCGATACGGCCCGGATAGAGCGCGTCGAGGGTTCCGAATTGTTCAGCAACCACGAGCGGCGCGTGATTGGGCAGCATGACACCGCCGCTGCCGACACGTATGCTCTTTGTTGCGCCGGCTACATGCCCAATGAGGACAGGCGTCGCGGAACAGGCGAGGCCTGCGATGGAATGATGTTCCGCAAGCCAAAAACGGCGGTATCCCCACTCTTCTACGTGCTGCGCAAGATCGACTGTGCGTGCGATCGCGCTACCCGCGGACTCATCCGCACGCATTCCTACAAGATCGAGAACTGAGACAGGGATACCCATACGAGATTGGATGAATGCGACGGACAATCGATCCATGCGAAGGTTTTTGTTGATTCTGAGATGTGAGGTCGACACGCGATCGAATCTCCGAACCGGGCGTGACCTGAGTGGGCACTGAGGGACCGGGTACCGGACCTGAAGAGGAGTTAATGCCGCTCCGAACTACGCAGTTCCAGTTGGCCGCTATCTTCCCGTCCCGCCAACGGTCATGCGGTCGAGCTTGATGGTGGGCATGCCTACGCCTACAGGGACGCTCTGGCCGTCTTTGCCGCAGGTGCCGATGCCTTCGTCGAGTTTTAGATCGTGGCCGACCATCGACACATGCTTGAGAGCTTCAGGTCCGTTGCCGATCAGGGTTGCGTCGCGAACGGGCGCCGTGATTTTGCCGTCTTCAATGAGGTAGGCCTCGGATGCGGAGAAGACGAATTTGCCGTTCGTGATGTCAACTTGTCCGCCGCCGAAGTTGACGGCATAGAGGCCGCGCTTGACCGAGCGCAGAATGTCTTCAGGATCGTCGTCGCCGGCCAGCATGTAGGTGTTAGTCATGCGCGGCATGGGGATGGACTGGTAATTCTCGCGTCGGCCTGAACCGGTGTTGGCGCAGCCCATCAGGCGCGAGGAAAGTTTGTCAGAGAGATAGCCCTTGAGTACGCCGCCTTCGATGAGCACGGTTTCCTGGGTGGGCGAGCCTTCGTCATCCACATTGAGCGAACCGCGGCGGCCGGCCATGGTTCCGTTGTCGACTACGGTGACCTTGGAACTGGCGACGGACTGGCCGATGAGCCCGGTGAAGGCGGAGGTTTTTTTGCGGTTGAAGTCAGCTTCGAGTCCGTGACCTACCGCTTCATGCAGCAGGATGCCGGGCCAGCCGGGACCGAGGACCACTTCCATTTCGCCGGCGGGGGCGGGAACGGCGCCAAGCTGCAGAATCGCTCCGCGTGCTGCTTCGCGCGCCAGGTTCTCAGGGCTTTTGGAGTCGATGAACTGCTCGAGACCAGCGCGGCCACCGCCTCCTGCTCCGCCCTTGGTGGTGATTGCGCCTTCTTTCGCGATGACGAAGACGTTGAGCCGGCAGAGGGGCTGGGTGTCGCTGGCAAAGGCGCCGTCAGAGGCGGCGATGAGAATGCGGCGCAGCTCCTCAGAGTAGCTGGCGCGGACCTGGACGACGCGGTTGTCAAAGGCGCGGGCGGCGCGGTCGGCGCGCAGGATGAGTTCGAGCCGCGCAGCCAGATCGAGACTGTAGCCGCCGAGGGGAACGGGGTAGAGATTGGCGACGGGAGCTTCGGTGAATCCCTGCACGGGTTGCTTGGCCGGACCGCTGGCGATGAGCGCTGCGGTACGGGCGGCGTGGAGCAGGCGCTCGGGGCTCAGATTGTCAGTGTAGGCGTAGCCGGTGCGCTCGCCTGAGAGTACGCGAATGCCGCAGCCGGCGCTGGTGCCCTGGCTGGCGGATTTGACGATCTGCTCGTCAACGCCGAGAGCGGTTGCCATAACCGACTCAAAATACAGGTCGGCGTAGTCGCCGCCGGCCGAGAGGGCCTCGCCCAGGCAGCGCTCAAGCAGGCGCTCGGTAATTCCGAACTTCTCAAAAAAGTAGCGCTTGTGGCCGGAAACAGGGGAAGCGGCAGGTTTGGTCATCGTGCCTTTCAGTTTACGCTGAAGCCTCGCAGCGGAGGCCGTTGTTCTTTTGATGCGCGACACGAACGTAAGGTATCAGCGGCTGCGCGGGCATGCTAGATTCATCGCATGAAAAGAATTCTTGCCGCTGTGCTCCTCCTTCTGGCATTTGGGTCTCCGGCGGCCTTTGCCAAGCACTACAAATATCCGCACAAGACCACGAAACACCCGACGACGCATCATCCGCATCGCAGGAAATAAGGCATCGGCCTGAGCGATTTGATCCATAGCAGCCGCTCCTTGACGTGAAGGAGCGGCTGTTTGATTTTGCTCCTTCGGAGGGCATGTGAACGGGAGAAGCACGAAGGGCAAGCTGTGAGCACAGCAGGCTTTGCCTGCCGTGGTGGGGAGCATGGTAAGGTTCTTTCCATGAGCGAAGTGAATGACGCACGATATCCGATTGGGCGTTTCAGCGCGCCGGCCACCAGCGGCCGGGAAATTCGCGCGGCGCACATCCAAACGCTTCGGCTGTTGCCTGAGCGACTGCAGGCGGCGGTGAAGGGGCTGACCGATGTGCAGCTCGATACGCCTTATCGCGAAGGCGGCTGGACGGTGCGGCAGCTTGTGCATCACCTGGCCGACAGCCACGCCATGTCGTATACGCGCTTCAAGCTTGGGCTGACGGAGGATTGGCCTACGATCAAGCCCTACAACGAGGCGGCATGGGCCGAGCTCGCCGACAGCAAATTGCCGATTAACGACTCCATTGCGATGCTTGAAGCGTTGCACGGCCGCTGGGTGGCGCTGCTGGAATCGATGAGCGAAGAGGATTTCAAGAAGGGATACGTTCATCCCGAGAACGGCCGGCAGGATCTTGCCAGGGCGCTTGCCGTATACGACTGGCACAGCCGCCATCATGTCGCGCACATCACTTCTCTGCGCGCCCGCCAGGGCTGGTAGGGGCCGCGCGTGGCTCGTGAAGAAGCTGCGGCATCAGCCGGGCTGCTGGCTCGGAGCATCGAAGAGTATCTGGCCGACCATCCGGCGGCGGCGCTGCTTGAGGATGGACGGGTCGCCTTTGATATGCGCTTTGCGCACTACGCCGTGAGCGAGCAGCACGGCCGGTGCCTTTTGCAACTCTGGAGCGAAGAACGCAACCTGGTGCGCACGGTGGTTGAAGTGCAGGAGCGCGCACAATGCCTGCGGCTGATGACGCGCCGCATGGGGGCTGCCAAGCCCCAGGTTCTGGAGTTCGCCGCGGCGAACGACCGGCGCACGCCCACAGCGCGGGATGCAAGCCGGCGCAATTATCAAAAATTGCTAGAGCGGGTGCTGACGCGCAGATTTCTGGACGCGAAGGTGGACGGGTTGCGTTCCGCAATGGATCTGGAACATAGCTTTGGTCCGGCGTATGTGCGCGGGCGGCTGTTGCGCGGGACCGCGGCAGATGCGGTGATCGGCGTGAGTGAAGCCGAGTCAGGCGCGATGGTGGATGGAATTCTGACGCTGGGAATTCTCTGGCTCGACTATTGCCGGCAACACGGCGACGGGCGCAGACATTTTGGCGGGCTCAAGGTGATTTTGCCGGCTGGTGCGTGGCGGACGACCGCGGAACGCATGGCGTGGATGAATCACAGCGCTGCCGAATTCCAGTTGTTCACGCTTGACGAACGCAGTGAAGAACTTGCGCCGGTTGATTTTCGTGACACCGGCAACCTGGAGTCGCGGCTGATTCACGCGTTCTCAAGGCCTGCCGCTCTTGAACGCTGCAACGCAGGAATCGAAAGGCTGATGGCGCTTGTTCCCGAGGTTGCGTGCGATCGGATTGAGGTGCGGGCCAGCTCGGCCACCGAGGTCGGCCTGCTGCTGCATGGGCTTGAGTTTGCGCGGGTGCGGCACGGTGCGTCGGCGCAATCATTTGCGCGGGAAGACGAGGTGAGCTTTGGTGCGGGCGCCAACGAGACGCCGCTCACTGAAGAGAATGAAGCGATGTGCCGCGAGCTGTGCGCACGGTTGTTCAACAGCCGCTACCCTGACGGCTCGCATAACGACCCGCTGTTTCGCATGCATCCGGAGCATTGGCTGGAGTCGCGCATGCGCGCGGGTCTTGCGGAACTGCTGCCCGGGCTGCGCGGCGACTTGCTCTACACGCAGGTGCCGGCGATTTCAAGAGGCGATCGCGGCCTGCTTGATCTGCTCACGCTCGATCGAAACGGGCGGCTGGTGGTGATTGAACTGAAGGCGGACGAGGATCTGCATTTGCCGCTGCAGGCGCTGGACTACTGGATTCGCGTGCGTGCGCTCAATGACGACCGGCAGGCGCGTGTCGGAAGTAGCCGGCCGGTTTCAGCCTTCGAACGGCAGGGATATTTTGACAGTGCTGAAGTTTCCCAGCTCCCGCCGCGACTGCTGCTGACCGCTCCCGCGCTGCGCATTCATCCCGCCAACGAGACGGTGCTGCGTTACTTTTCACCGCAGGTGGAGTGGGAGCTGATTGCGGTGAGTGAGCACTGGCGGCGCGAGCTGAGCGTGGTTTTTCGCAAGCGGAGCAGCGACGGCAGATAGACGGGTCGCGCACTCATTGTTTTGCCAGGGGTTAGTTGAGGCGAGGGATGGTACGCAATTGAGGAATGCCTTCAGGAGGCTTGCTGCTGCCGGCTGCTGGAGGAATTTCGCAGCAAGGCAAGTGTGAGGATCATACCGATGAAGGGTAACAGGCCCGCAGTGATCAGGATTGGGTCAAACGAATGGACGAGAGACGCGTGGCGAGCGTCAGAGACGAGGCCCACCAACAGAAACGCAACAATGGTGCAGAGCCCTGCGCCGGTGTTGCTGATGCCGCTGACCGAGGCGACAGACGTGTTATCAAAAAGGTCGGCAGGCAGAACGTTGGCGATCGTGGTGAAGCATCCATAAGCAAATGCGGAGAGCGCAAACAGCGCGGTGATGACGTACAGGTTGACGGTGAAAATGGTGGGGATGAGCAGCAGCACTCCAATGCCTCCGCCGACGATGAAAACCTTGCGTGCTGCGGCGAGCGGCCAACCCCGGCGAACAAGCACCCCTGAGAGCCAGCCGCTGAAGAAGTTGCCGGCGTCCGTTGCCAGAAACGGAACCCAGAGGGCAACGAAGTTTCCGCGCAGGCTTATGCCTTTGGCGACAATGTAGATGGGGAACCAGTCTGCGATGAAAAACCAGACCGGATCAGTGAATGTCTTGGCGGCTATGATGGCCCAGGTCTCGCGCAGCTTGAGCAGGCCGAGCCATGGAATTTCTTCCGGGCGCTTGATGGAGAAGCTCTGGTCGGGGGAAGGCGCGGTGATGAAGCTGCGTTCTTTTTCGGAGAGGCGCGGATGGGATGCGAGTGGATGGTAAAGCCACCGCCACAGGACGAGCCAGAGCAGGCCGAGTGCTCCGGGAAGGACGACGGCCGGCCGCCATCCCCAGCGGAAATAGATGCCAAGAACTACGAAGGGCGCGATTGCGCCGCCCAGTGAACTGCCGC
The DNA here is from genome assembly GCA_963820245.1 of uncultured Acidobacteriaceae bacterium. GTDB lineage: Bacteria > Acidobacteriota > Terriglobia > Terriglobales > Acidobacteriaceae > Telmatobacter. Next base: position 141,238 of record CAWFZC010000017.1, read on the forward strand.
TATCAAACAGCGCGGTAGCGAGCGCGCGTTCCTGGCGCGGGAACCATTCGCCGACGACTTTTGTCGCTCCGGGCCAGTTGCCGGATTCGCCGGCCCCGAGCAAGAAGCGCAGCCCGGCAAAGCTAACCAGGCCAGAAGCGGCCGCCGTGAGCATGGACGCAAGCGAGTACCAGGCCACAGTGATGGTGAGGCCGCGCCGTGCACCAACGCGATCCATCAGGCGTCCGCAGCCGGACTGGCCCAACGAATAGGCGAGGCGGAAAGCGATGACGATGAGGGCGTAGTCGGTGTTGGTCCAGTGGTACTGGAGCTTGAGAAACGGCGCCAGCAGGGAGAGAGTCTGGCGATCGATGTAGTTGATGACCGTGGAGGCGAGCAGCAGGCTACCGATCCACCAGCGAAGATGGTGGATCACGCGTGGCGCGGGTTGGGGCTTATCGCTGATAGCTCGATCTCGCCTTGCATTGGAACAGGCTGCTTAGTGCGATAACAGTGCGGAAGAGTCGCGGTCAAGGAAAACCGTGGTGTTGGCGTGTTGCCGAAGGATGGAGGCCGGCGCCAGCGAAGTGATCTCCCCCTCGAAGCAGTTCTTCACCGCTTGTGCCTTGCGCGCGTCGGGAACGATGACGAGAATCTCATTGGCCTTGAGGATCTGGCGGATCGACATGGAGATGGCGCGTCGCGGGACGTCGGCGATGCTGGCGAACCAGCCCTCACCGGCCTGCTGACGCCGGCAGGCTTCGTCGAGTTCGACGATAAGATAGGGCGCGTCGGTTTCAAAATCCGCTGGCGGATCGTTGAAGGCGAGGTGTCCATTCTCGCCGATGCCGACGAAGGCCACGTCGATGGGCGCGGAGTTGAGTGCCGCGCCGACCTCTGCGATGGTGTCCGCTGGATCGGATTCGCCGTCGAGAAGGTGGTACTTGGTTATTCCGGTTTTCTCGATGAGCCGCTCGCGCAGATACTTGCGGAAGCTGGCCGGGTGATCGGCGGACAAGCCAATGTACTCGTCGAGGTGAAACATTTCGACGCGGGGCCAGTCGATGTCGCGGCGCGAGGTCAGCGCGTCAAGAAACTCAAACTGCGACGCCCCAGTGGCGGCGATGATGCGTGCTTGTCCACGCTCGGCGAGGGCTTCAAGAATTGCCGCGGCCCCGCGGTCGGCGGCGGCTTTTGCCAGTGAGGACTTATCGTCAAAGATTTTCGTGATCATGCATGCGGCTCGGATGCGCGATTGAGCCGCACCCATTCTCTCATCTGAAAGTCTGCGGCTGCTACTCTGCAGGCTTCCAGCGCAGAATGGGCTTTCTGGCTGCCTGCACTTCGTCGAGGCGGGAGACGCGCGTGGAGTGCGGAGCGGTCTTGACTACGTCCGGCGACTCTTCCACTTCCTTTGCGATCGAACGCATGGCAGCGATGAACAGATCGAGCTCTTCGAGCGATTCGCTTTCGGTGGGCTCGATCATGAGCGCGCCGTGAACGATAAGCGGGAAGCTGACCGTGTAGGGATGGAACCCGTAGTCGATGAGCCGCTTGGCGATGTCGCCTGTCTTGACACCGAGCGCAGCCTGGCGCTTGTCGCTGAAGACCACCTCGTGCATCGATGCGGTTTTATAGGGCAACTCGTACAGGTCTTCAAGCTTGTTGCGGATGTAGTTGGCGTTGAGCACCGCGTCTTCCGTGGTCTGGCGCAGACCGTCGGGCCCGTTGGCCAAAATGTAGGCCAGCGCGCGGATGAACATGCCGGTATTGCCGTAGAAGGCGCGCACGCGGCCTACGGATTGGGGCCGATCGTAATCCCAGGCCAGCGGCCCGCGTTCGTCTTTCAAACTTCCAACAGAAGCGAGCGGGGACGCAGGAGCGCGGAACATGGGCATGGAATCGCCGGGAGGCGGGGGATCATCATTGAGATTTTCCCAGGATGTCGGTGCGGGCTGATTCGCAACGTTCTGTTTCCGGACCAGCACGGGAGTGGGAAGAAACGGCTCGAGAAAAGCCTTGCAGGCCACTGGGCCTGAGCCTGGACCTCCGCCGCCATGGGGCGTTGAGAATGTCTTGTGCAGGTTCAGGTGCATCACGTCCACGCCAAAGTCGCCGGGCCGCGCCTTGCCGACAAGCGCATTCATATTGGCGCCGTCCATGTAGAGCAGAGCGCCCTTGGCGTGCAGGATGTCAGCGATCTTGTGAATCTGGCTTTCGAAGACGCCGATGGTGGATGGGTTGGTGAGCATGAGCGCGGCGGTCTCTTCGTCGACCTGCCGCTGAAGCGCGTCGAGATCGATGCCGCCCTCGGCGTTTGACTTGAGATTTTCAACGGCGTATCCGCAGATGGCGGCCGTGGCCGGATTGGTGCCGTGTGCCGAGTCGGGAATGAGAATCTTCTTGCGAGCGTTGCCCTGGGCTTCGTGCCATGCACGAACGAGGAGGATGCCGGTGAATTCGCCATGCGCGCCGGCGGCGGGCTGCAGCGTGATGGCGTCCATGCCGGTGATTTCGATGAGGCAGCGCTGCAAGAGCGCGATGACTTCAAGAATGCCCTGCGCGAGCGAGTCGGGCCGGTAGGGATGCGCCTCGGCGAGGCCCTCGATGCGTGAAACGGCCTCGTTGACGCGCGGGTTGTATTTCATCGTGCAGGAGCCGAGCGGATACATGCCGAGATCGATGGCGTAGTTCCAGGTAGAGAGGCGCGTGAAGTGGCGGATGATTTCGATTTCGCTGAGCTCAGGGAGCTCCGCTCCTTTATCGCGCCTTGCGGCGCCGAGCAGTTTTGCCGAATCAACCGCCGGCACGTCGAGCGGCGGCATTTTGTAGGCGCGCTTGCCCGGCGCTGATTTTTCGAAGAGCAGTGCTTCGTTCTGCGTCTGGTGGGCGCGGACTTTGCCGAGGGTCCCCTTGGTCGTCATTATGCCTCCACCGGTGCGGCAGCCAGAACTTTGGCGGCTTTGTCGATCTGCTCGCGGGTTACCACCTCAGTGGCGCACCACAGGGTTGCGTTGCCGAGTTCCGGATACCAGCGGCTCAGATCGAGTCCGCCTACGATTTTTGCGTCCATGAGACGGGGCGCCCACTGCGATGGCGCTTCCACCGTGGAGAGCACGAACTCGTGAAAGCGGGGCGCGCCGCTGAACAACAGTTTTGCGCCGGGTTGGGCGGCAAGAGTTTTGGCTGCGTAGTCCGCTTTGGCCAGGTTGTGCTCGGCCAGTTCGCGGATGCCTTCCTTGCCGTAGACCGCGAGGAAGATGGTGGCCATGAGCGCGACGAGCGCCTGGTTGGTGCAGATGTTCGATGTGGCTTTCTCGCGGCGGATGTGTTGTTCGCGAGTCGCAAGCGTGAGAACGAAGCCGCGGTAGCCGTTGCCGTCGACGGTCTGGCCGACGAGGCGGCCGGGCATCTGGCGAAGGAATTGCTCTTTAGCAGCGATGACGCCACAGTATGGTCCACCGTAGCTGAGAGCCACGCCGAACGATTGCGCTTCCATGCTGACGATGTCGGCCTCGACGGGCGGGCGCACGACGCCGAGCGAAACGGCTTCAGCAATGGAGACGATGAGCAGAGCGCCTTTGGCGTGGGCGATGGCTGCAATGGCGGGAATGTCTTCAACGATGCCGAAGAAGTTCGGACTCTGTACGAGGACCGCCGCGGTTTCTTCCGTAACAGCTTGCTCTAAAGCGCCTATATCGATGCGGCCGGTTTCCTTGTTGTAGGTGACGAGCGCCGAAGGCAGGCCCTGATGTTTAGCGTAGGTGGCCAGCACTTCGCGATATTCGGGATGAACAGTTGCGGCGACAACAGCCTTGTGGCGGCCGGTGACGCGGACGGCCATCATCACGGCTTCTGCTGCGCCGGTTGACCCGTCGTACATGCTGGCGTTGGCCACGTCCATGCCGGTGAGCTCGGCGATCATGGTCTGGAATTCGAAGATGGCCTGCAGTGTGCCTTGGGTAATCTCCGCCTGATAGGGCGTGTAGCTGGTGAGGAATTCGCCGCGCTGCACGAGCGAGTCAATAATGACTGGGCGGTAGTGGCGATAGGCGCCCGCGCCCAGGAAGCTGGCGTAGCCGGTGGCGTTTTTGTCTGCGGCGCAGCGGAAGTAATCGACGATTTCGCTTTCGGCTTGCTGGCGCGGCACGTCGAGGTCGCGGGTGATGCGGTACTCGGCGGGAATGACGGCGAACAGGTCGTCGATGGAGCGAGCGCCGATTTCGGCGAGCATCTGCTTGCGTTCATCTGGCGATTTGGGAAGATAGCGCATGTTTCTCTCGGGTTGCTAGGTTCTTAGGTTGTTAGGTCGTTATCAGATTATTTTGATCGTTTGCCTTCCGCCGCCTTTGTGCGGAGCGACTTACTGAGGAGGCTTAGAAGACGGCCTACTTCATCGCATAACTTCTCGGCTTGTTCAAGCTCAGGTGCTTTCCCGAATTTGAGACCTCGGGCAATAACGAACTGAGATTCGAGTTCAAAATTCGAGCCACGTGCAATGCCGAGGAACTGCAGAAATTCACCTGATGTTGCACGTCCCGCTCCCTCGGCAATATTACTTGAGACTGAAACGACAGCCCTACGCATCTGATTCGTAAGGCCGAATCGTTCCGCATCGGGGAACAGGGACGTCGGGCGATAGACTGAGATGGCTAATTCGGTCGCCCTTTGCCAAACCAAAAGCTCTTTGAACGAGCCTGCCATTCGAACCCTTCTGCTTAGAACCAGTGACGTGAGTCAACCAGACATCGAATCGTTTAGGACCGGGCCGCCCAACAACCCAATCACATAACAACCTATCAACTAGCTCGCGGTTTCTTCAGAGATGAAAGCTTCGTAGGCAGCGGCGTCGAGCAGGGTGTTGAACTCCGCTGGGTTCGAAAGCTCGACCTTGATGATCCACGTGCCGTGCGGATTCTCGTTGATTTTGTCGGGGGCTGTCTTCAGTTCCTCGTTGACGGCAGTCACTGTGCCGCTGACGGGGGAGTAGAGATCGCTGACGGCCTTGACGCTCTCAACGGAACCGAAGGTGGCATTGGCCGTCACCGTGTCGCCCACCTTGGGCGCGTCCACGTAGACGATGTCGCCGAGGGAGTTTTGCGCGTAATCGGTGATGCCGATGGCGCCGATGGAGCCATCGAGCTCAATCCATTCATGTTCGCGGGTATAACGATAATTTGCAGGGTACGCCATGGTGGGTCCGCTCCTTCAAATGAAAACAGCGAAACTCCAGTGTAAATGGCGGGGACTAGGGACGTAGGGACCAGGGACTAGGAAAACTCGGCCGGAGCGCGGAGAGGTGGCGGGGAATTTGCGGAGCCCGCACAGGGGCCCTGCTTTTCTGATCCCTGGTCCCTACCTCCCGTGGTCCATTGTTCCCGGTCTTATTTGTCGAAGAACTCTCCGTGGCCGCCGTTGGCCCAGGGATCGTAGTGCTCGGCGAAGTTGGCGCGGTTTTTGACCGAGGGGTGGCTGAACTCCCAGAACTCGATGAAGGGGCTCGGATCGGGGTCTTCAAGCCAGGCCTCGCCAAGGTGGTTGAAGGCAGAGACGGCGGTCTTCTGCGGGTCGGGGACGAGGCCGTGGATGGCTTCCTGTCCGTAGACGTCGGCCTGGTGCTCAAAGTGGCGGCTGAAGGCGTTGTTGACCGGCTCCAGCACAAAGCCGGCGACGGAGATGGTGAACAGCAGCACGATGAAGCCCGCGCGGCCGGCAAGTGGCGCTTCGTCGCCTGGCGCACCCAGTCCCCAACGGCTGCCGAAGCGGCGCGCGAGCCAGGCCGCAAAACCGGAGCAGCCCAGGAAGACGAAGAACAACGCGGCCCAGGTGCCGGCGATGAGCTTGGGAATGTGGTTCAAGACGTAGTGGCCGCTTTCGTGGCCGAAGACGAAGAGGATTTCGTCGTCAGGAAGCCGGTCGGTGGTGGTGTCCCACATGACGTAGCGCTTGGTGGAACCAATGCCGGTGACGTAGGCATTGAGGCCGTTGTATTTTTCGCTTGCCTTCATGAGGAACATGCGCTCCGGGGGAATGCCGATTCCGGTGCGGGCGACGACGGTTTCCAGCTTGGCCACCAGGGGTGCGTGGTTCTTCGAGAGCGGCTCGAACTTATTGAAGATCGGCGCCAGATACGGCGAGATGAAGATGCTGAAGACGAGAAGCGGCAGCGTGACGAGCCAGATGCCGAACCAATAGCGGCGGGGCCAGCGGCGCACGATCCAGTTGAACAGAAGCAGGACGAGGGAGGCAAGGACCATGGAGAGAAGGGCGGATTTGCCTTCGTCGCCCAGCCAGCTTCCCCAGCCTTGCACGCTGACGTTGTAGCTTTTCTCCTCCCATTGCGAGAACCAGTCGAGCGGGAGGCTGGCCACCGAGGTGATGAGCAGAAAGGAGGCGAAAAAGATCAGCCCTTGAATCCAACGTCGAGGGGAGATGCGTTTGGCCCAAGCCTTCAAGGCCCGCGGCGGCGCGGGTAGACAACATCAGCCATAGGACAGCGATGCCCCAGAGGCCGCCCACGATGTCCATGATGTTGCGAATGCGGCTGATGGCGATGGCCTTGGCCTGTTTTTCAGGCGAGAGCTTGTAGGCCTGTGGGGAGTTGTCCGGTGCTGGAGCCGGCTGGGCCTGCGTTTGCTGGGCATGCACCCGCGGGACATTCATGATGCGTGGCGCCACAAAGCCGAGCATCGCAATGAGGCAGAGCGTGAAGAGCGAGCGGCGGAGAAAAGTCATCAGATCACCCTTTCAGGGCCGGACTTTGAGACAATCGAGATACAGATGCTTTTACCTGATTCCGCCCGACTTTCGCCACCTAAATCTTCAGCCGTACGAGGAAGGTTCTTCCTCCGGCTCGCAATCTCGACAACCGTCGCAGCAGCTTTAGCCCTTCCAGTCGCGGCTCCGGCGCAGGCAGCAACTCCTGTGCTGCTTGACGCCATGACGACCGAGCTTAACCGGGCGTTCAGCCAGCTGGGCAAACAGGGAGGAGACAAACAGTTGCCTCCGTACTTTTTGAGCTATGCGGTCAGCGATGCAACCAGCGTGTCGATCCGTGCGCAGTTTGGCGCGCTCGCCGACAGTTCGTCGAACCACGTTCGCGTGGCCGACGTGCAGGTGCGGCTGGGCTCGCCGGCGCTCGACAACACGCATGGCGACCATCGCGGCTCGGCGGTCAACAGCCTGCAACTGCCGCTGGCCGACGATCGCGAGGCGCTGGGACGCTCGCTCTGGCTGGCCACAAACACGGGCTACGGCACGGCGCTCGACAACTATCTGCGCGTAAAGACGGAAGCCGAGGTGCGAGCCAAGGAAGAGGACACTTCGCCCGATTTCAGCCAGGAGGCGCCGCAATCGTATATTGGCAAGCCGGCCGCCGCCGGTGGTGGTGGACCGCGCCGCATGGGAGCAGCGGGTGCGGGCGCTCTCGAAGGTTTTCCGCGAGTTCCCTGACGTTTATCAGAACGTGGTGATGATGACGGCGCAGAACGAGACGGATTATTTTGCGTCGATCGAAGGCTCGCGCCTGGTAACGCCGCACATGCAGGCGCGCATCGTGGCGATTGCCGTCACGCGGGCCGACGACGGCATGGATCTGTTCCGCGAGCAGACGTTTGAGGCCGAGACCGTGGAAGGACTGCCGGCACAGGCGGAGTTGGAAACGGCCATGCGTGCGTTGGGCAAGAGCCTTGAGGCGCTGCGCAAGGCGCCGGTGACGGAGCCGTTCGACGGACCGGCAATTCTGTCGGGGCGCGCTTCGGCAGTGTTCTTCCACGAGGTGCTGGGCCACAGGCTTGAAGGCCAGCGGCAGCGCGGCGACGAAGAGGGGCAGACGTTTACCAAGGATGTGGGCAAGCCGGTGCTGCCGAGTTTTCTTTCAGTGGCCGACGACCCGACAGTGACGAAGTTTGGCGACACGTGGCTGAGCGGCAGCTACTCGTACGACGATGAGGGCGAGAAGGCGCGGCGCGTCGATCTGATCTCTGATGGCGTGCTGAAGACGTTTCTCATGTCGCGCCTGCCGATTGCCAGTTTCAGTTCTTCCAACGGCCACGGCCGCGCGGAGACGGGTCACGTGCCTACCGGGCGCCAGGGCAACTTGATTGTGACTTCGACCAAGAGCGTGCCGGAGACCGAGTTGCGCAAGCAGCTGATTGAGGAAGCGAAGAAGCAGGGCAAGCCGTACGGGCTTTACTTTGAAGACATTTCTTCGGGTTTCGCGGTGACCACGCGCAGCTCGCCGCAGGCGTTTCAGGTGATTCCACTGGTGGTGTGGCGGGTGTACGTGGATGGGCGTCCCGATGAGCTGGTGCGCGGGGTGAGCATTGTGGGCACGCCGCTGGCGGCTATGAAGCGGATTGTGGCCACCGGCGACAAGAGCGAAGTGTTCAACGGCGAGTGCGGCGCGGAGTCGGGCACGGTTCCGGTGAGCGCAGTGGCTCCGGCCATGCTGGTGAGCGAGATGGAGACGCAGCGGCAGCCGCAGGGAACGGCGCGGCCACCGATTTTGCCGATACCGGGAAGCGCAGCTGCGGCAATGAAGGAGGCGCAATGAATCCAATTCGTTCGATCGCGGGAATTGCCGGAGCCCTGACGGCCGGAATTGCCTTTTTGCGGCCTGCCTCTGCGCACCGATGAAGTCATCCGCGCAGCAGACCCGCGCCGATGCTGAAAAGGATCCGGTGCTGAAGGCCATGCTCGAGGAGATGGACCGCAGCATGAGCCATCTGCAACTGCCCGGCTTTGCCAAGCCGTTCTTTATCCAGTACCGGATTGAGGATGTGGACGAGTTCTCAACTCAAGGCGGAGTTTGGCGCCAGCGAGGGCTCCCAGCATGCTCACCAGCGCATTGCGCGTGTGACGGTGCGCGTGGGCGACTACAAGACCGACAGCTCAGGTGGGCGCGGCGATGGGGCGCTGGAACTTGCGGCGCTTGACGACGATCCGATTGCGCTGCGCTCGGCTCTGTGGGCAGCAACCGACCATGCATACAAGAGCGCGCTTGCTGCCTACGCGCAAAAACAGGCAGCGCTCAAGCAGGTGCAGACGCCGCCGCAGGCCGACGACTTCAGCCACGAGAAGCCGCTCATCTCGCTGGCCGCTCCGCTCAAGCTCGTCGTGGATGAGGATGCGTGGACGCGGCGGACGGCGCGCGTGAGCGGGCTCTACCAGAGTGATCCAGCAGCAAGTGCGGGCGAAGGCAACGTGCAGTATTCGAACGCGCAGTTCCAGGCGCACGCAACCACCACATGGCTGGTTACGAGCGAAGGAACCATCGTCCGCAAATCGGCCGGGATTTATCAGCAGGCCTTTGGCGTGGGCACCCAGGCGCAGGATGGAATGCGGTTGGACCGTTCTTATTCTTCAACGGGTGTTTCGCTCAAGGATCTCGACGCACAAGAGGTCTTCGAGAAGCATGCGCAGACGCTGATAGCTTCGCTGGCGGAGTTGCGCAAAGCGCCGCTGGTCGATGAGGAATATCATGGGCCTCTCCTGTTGAGCGCTGACGCAAGCACTGACACTATGCGCACGTTGCTCGCGGGCGGCGTTACGGCCACGCGGCCAAGGCTGGGCACGGAGGCGCGCACCAATGGACCCTTCGCATCCAGCTTTCATGCACAGGTTCTGCCGGAGACCATGGACGTTGTGGACGATCCGCTGCTGAAGAACTACGACGGCAAGGGGCTTGTGGGTGCGTACGACGTGGACGACGAGGGCGTGCCGGCGCAGTCCGTGGACCTGGTGAAGGCGGGACGGCTCGAAAACTATTTGCTGGGCCGCGAGCCGGTGCGCGACTTTCCCGAATCAAACGGTCACGCGCGGGCCGGAATCACCGGTGGGGCACGGCCGTCGATCGGCGTGCTGAAGGTGACGGCGAGCAACGGTTTGACGGACGACGAACTGAACAGCAAGCTGCTGGCGCTGGCCAGAGATCGCGGGCTGAAGAGTGTCTACTTTGTTGAGACACTGGGCGGCGAAATGACGCCGCGGCTTCTTTACCGCATCAGTGCGGATGGAAGCGCAGCCGGCGGTAAACGCGAACTGGTGCGTGGCGCGGTGCTAGACGATATCGACCAGCGCGCGCTGCGCTCAAGCGTGGCCGCAACCGGCAAGGAATTGTTTGTGGACAACTTCTATGCCGATGTGCCGGTGACGGTGATGGCGCCTGCGCTGTTGCTTGAAGACGCCACGGTGCGCCGGGCGAACGCGAAGAACGACAAGCTGCCGTTCTATCCGCCGCCGGAATAAGCGAATGGACGTGAAACCGCTCAACCTGTGGCTTGCCTACCCTGACGATCTGTGGGATGACGGCGTTGCGGATGCGTGCAGGGCGCTGCTGAGCGATGAAGAATTGGCGCGCGCCGCAAGATTCAAGTTCGATCGGAGCCGGCGCGAATCGATCGCTACCCGCGCACTGGCGCGAACTGCGTTATCAGACTGCCATCCGATGCCGCCGAAGGCGTGGCGCTATATGCTGAACGCGCATGGCAAGCCGTCGGTCGATCCGGAGGTTGCTTCCGCATCCAGCATCAGCTTCAACCTGTCAAATGCTCCGGGCCTGGTGGTCTGCCTGGTTGCCAATGGCGCCGAAGTGGGCGTGGATGTGGAGCCGTTAGGCCGCGCGGAGCAGATTATGAAGGTTGCGCCTGAGGTTTTCTCGCAGACGGAGCGGGCTCAGTTGGAGTTGTTGAATGGAGCGGAGAAACTCGATCGGGCCGTGTCGCTGTGGACGCTGAAGGAGTCGTACATCAAGGCGCGCGGCATGGGCCTGGCGATTCCGTTGGATAAATTTTCGTTTGTTTTTGGCGGCGCGGAGGGTGTGCGGCTGGACATGGATGCTAGCCTGAACGACCGCTCGGAGCGATGGCAATTTTGCCTCATTGACCATGCGGGGCACCGGATCGCGGTGATGACGGAGCGGCGCGCGGGCACCGAACTTGAAGTATGGGAAGCGCATCCGATTCCCGAATCGGCCGTGCAGGTCAGTTCGCTCACCGCGAAGTGGTTTCCGCGGCAGCTTTCGTAAAAACGCTCCACGCGTCGAGTGGAGTATTCTTCTCTTCGAGAAAAGCGACGCCGCCAAAACGGAGACGAACCGATAATGCGGCGAGGACAGTGGGGGAAAAAGATGAAGCGGAGATCGTTTGCAGTTTTGCTGGGTGGCTTGATGTGCGCGTTTGCAGTTCATGGGCAGGGAGCGGGCCACCCCGCGATTCCACCGGCTGGCCAAAGTATGGGCATGAGCCACGGCGCCCGCAACAGGGTGATGATTCTCGACGGGCAGAGCGCCGGCGCGTACCACAACTGGCGGCTGACCACGCCGGTACTGCGGAAGGAGCTTGAAGACACGGGCCTTTTTGAAGTCACGGTGGTTACGGCTCCCACATCCGACCAGGACTTCAGCGGCTTTCAGCCGGATCTAAGCCGCTATAAAGCCATCGTGATGAACCTTGATGCGCCCGATTGGCCAGCGGAGATGCGCGCGCGTTTTGAGAAATACGTGAGCGGCGGCGGCGGGTTGGTGATTGTGCACGCGAGCGACAATGCGTTTCCGGATTGGCCAGCGTTTAACGAAATGGCCGGTATCGGCGGTTGGCGAAAGCGCAACGAGAACGCTGGCCCCTACTGGTACTTCCAGGATGGAAAACTGGTGTCCGATCCAACGCCGGGAACGGCGGGCATGCACGGCAACCGGCTCCCCTTTCAGGTGGTGACGCGCGCGCCTGAGCATCCCATCATGAAGGGATTGCCGCCAGTGTGGATGCACGCCGCGGATGAACTCTACGGCAAGCTGCGCGGTCCCGGCAAAAACATGACCGTGCTGGCCACCGCGCACTCCGATCTGCAGAACAAGGGCACCGGGCACGAAGAGCCCATGCTCATGGTGCTGCACTACGGCAAGGGCCGCATCTTTCACACCGTGATGGGCCACGATGCGTATGCGCTCAGTTGCGTGGGCTTCACCACGACCTTCCAGCGAGGAACGGAGTGGGTGGCCACAGGCATGGTCACGCAGAAGGTTCCTGTGAATTTTCCCACGGCAAAGAGCGTGAGCTACCGCGTGGACATTGCGGAGATGGATCCCGACATGCTGAAGGGCGCTTCAGATCCCATAAGACCTGAAGAAAAGCATGCAGCGCCTGCGGCGCACACAACCGCCGCGCACTAACTACTGCAGGCGGTCGCGCCAGATGGGGTTGGTGAATGCGCCGTCGCCCGCAACGTCCCAGACTGCGAACCGCGCCCACGTCCATCCCGGCGTGTCAACGAGCCAGTCGTACTGGTGGTCGTCGAATGCGGGCGTCTCGTCGAGATCGATGATTTTGTGATGCGTGGTTGTTCCGTCTCCCCAAACCAGTTCGGCCATGCGCAATGGGAAGGTGGACGAAATTTTCGCATCGACGCGCACGTTGTTATCGCCTTCGGGCGTCATCGTGGCAGTGGGGAGAAGAATTTCGCCGGTCGTGATAAAGCCGTCGCCTTTCTGAATGGATGCGAAGATGCTTGCGTAGTTGTCGAAATCCGGTAGCCGTGGCAGTCGCAGATAGTTGATGTTCATGTGCCCGTAGAGCTCATCTTCGGAACTGATCTGGAAGACATCCACTTCGCCGATCATGTACTTGTGCAGGCCAAGGTTGTTCAGGTCGTCGAGGGTTTTGAAGCCGCGCTCGCCGAGCCGCGGCGACGACAAGTCGGAGGGCATCGCCTTCCAGCCTGTGCCCACGTAACTGCGGTCGCGAAAATAGTCAGTGTTTAGAATCTTGTCAGGGTAGCCAGTGGATCCCTTTGTGCGCGGGTGCGTTTCGTAGGCGATTCCGTTTTCAGCCTTGATCATCTTCCACATCTCCTCGGCCGAGCTTATCCGATAGACCTTGCCGTACTTTGGATCGCTGGTGACGAAGGGCTCGCCGGGCTTGCGATTCTGCATCCAGTAGACCGGGTGCGGAAACATCAGTCCCCAATGACCGCCGAGATAGATGTCTGCTTCTTCGGCCGGGATGAGCAGAAAACTTGAGCCAGACTGGGCGCGGCACGCTTTGTAATACTGGTCGAGCTCGTGCAGGCGCATGCCGGTCAAGTCGGCGGCATGCCCGTCGCCGTGGAAGTCCATGATCATGGCTGAATCAATGCCGACGGACTGCATGACGGCTTTGAAAGGTGGTTGCCAATCGAGACCCTTCTCCATGGCTTGCACTGTGTAAGCCAGGTGCCAGTGGGGCTCGAAGGTGATGAATCCGGGAAGAGAAACGAATCGATCGCCGTGCGTGAAAGCGAGAACGTCCTTCAGCGTTGTTGCGGAGTCGGCTGCGCCGGGAAGAAGAAACAAGCCCATCTCCTGCACGGTTCCGGGAGGCGCATTCATCCATGGATCGATGAGCGTGTTGTCGTCAGGATACTGGCGAATGCCGAGGCCCACCTGCCCGCGCCACGAGCTGTACCAGACGTAGCCCTGGTTGGTGGTATAGTCGCGCGCCATCATGTAGCGGTGCGGCGGCGGAAAGACGGCGATGCTTCCCGCGCCCATCCTGGCGGCGATGGCTCGATAGTGCACTTCAAGCGAGTGGTGGTCGGAGCTGTAAGGGGGCGTGAACTCCGCAAGTTTTCCTGCCGTGTCGTAATAGGAAATATGCGAGGCCATGTTGCCGCCGACCGTGCGATCGGCGTCTGCTGTCATCTGCAGGCCGGCGTCGTAGTAGTAGGCGGTGTCTGGCTCGTCGGTACTGAGCATGGCTGCCTGCTGCATGAGCGACGTGCCGGGATAAAAGCTGAAACGAAGCGATCCGGAAAAAATGCCGAGCTTCAGGCCGTCGAAGCTGACTTCAACGCGATTGCCCACCGTGCGCGCGGTTGCCTTGGTGGGATGAAATTCCTGAAGAAATTGCCGCATGCCGCCGGGATTGATGGGTGGAAAGTCAAAGAACGCGTCCCAGCCGCCGACGCGTTTTCCCGTGGTCAAGCGAAACCAGGGTCTGGCCCGCGAAACAATCTCGCGGCCATCGACGGAGATGGAGGCGACGAGCGGCTTCGTGGAGTCGAGGGAGAAAACAGCCTGCAATTTTTGATTCGAGCCGGCGCTCCAATTGACTGTGAGCGACTGGCCTGATGATGCGACCGTGATGGGACCGGGTTTGACGGCGGAAAGGTCGGCAACGATAGTCGAGGCATGGATGGGGAGCAATGAGCCGGCGAGCAAGAGTGCGGCAAAGGTGCGTTTCATAATGGGTCCCTCTTGTCTCTTGATTCTGAGGAAGGCTTGCGGATCGCGGGGCTCAATCTGATGCAATGCGCCCCGGCGAAGAGGAATGAGCTTCGCCGGGGCGCCGGGTTTATGTATTGCGCTACTTTGCGGTGCGGTAGATTTCAGAGCCGGCCAGCAGCCATGCTCCCACGCCGAAGTTGTAGCTGGAAGTTTCAGTGTAGGCGCCGGGAGCTGCGCCGACGGGTTGAATGGCGCCGAGCCGACCATCCGCGTAGACGTGGGTCAACATGCTGCCCCAGGCCTTTTCAACTGCGGGCCAGTAGGTCTTGCGGTCGAGAATTCTTTCGTTTACTCCGTAGGCGATCGCGTAAGTGATGAAGGCGCTCCCTGAAACCTCAGGCAAGGTGTAGTCGCCGTTGTCGAGTAGACCGGCACTCCAGAGACCATCGTCGCGGCGGATGGAAAGTGCTTCTGCTGCCATATCCTTCAACTGGGCTTCATACTTCGGGCGCAGCGGAGAGTTCTTCGGCAGCTCCTTGAGCACGCGGACAAGGCCGCCCATGACCCAGCCGTTGCCACGAGACCAGAAGAGTTTCTCTCCGTTTTTGTCCCTCTTGTTGAGGAAGGTGGCATCGCGCGAGTAGAGATGCTTGTCCTTGTCGTAGAGCAGGTTGGTGGTGATGTCCCACTCGCGATCCATAAAGTCGAGATACTTCTTGTCGCCGGTGGCCTTGGCCATGTCGGCGTAAACGGGCGGCGCCATAAACAGCGCATCGCACCACCACCAGAGCGGCTTGGCGGGATCGTCGGGCGTGGCAATCTCGGTGTCGAGACGAGCGCGCATCGGCTCCATCATCTTCTTGTCTTTGTGCAGGAAGTACTGCTCCATATACATCTGGCCCACGGCCTGGTCGTCGGCCATTTCCACGCGCGGGCCGGGGGACCAATGGAGCTTTTCGGCAACGTCGAACATCGCCTGCTTATATTTGTCGCCGGAAACCGCGTCGGGAACGCCCATGTAACCAGCGTAAAGCGCGGCCCACGTCCAGTCGTATTGGGTTTCGGCGGGCAGGCGGCCCAGTTCCCAGTCAGCCACAATCTTCATGGCCTTAGCCAACTCGGGCTTGCTGAGTTTGGGCGAAAGATTAGTCGCAAGCGGGCCGGGCGCATCAAGGTGATCTCCTGGGGGAGCCAGCTTGACGTGTTCATTTTGAGCAAAGGCAGCGGAAGATGGCGAGAGTAAGGCAAACAGGCTGATGGCGGCCAGGGCCGGGAGGCTGAACGCGCGTCCCAACTTGAAGCTGAAGTTTGTAGTGAGCATTTAATTCTCCGGTTTTTTAAAGGCAAGTTGCTTGCGTTGTATACAAGGCGCACGACTTGCACGGTCGATTGCCGTCGCTGATTATAGACGCTGCCTGCAATGGGGAGCGAATGGTTGGCTGAGGGCCGGCCTTTAGAATCTGAAGCGCATGCCGAACTGCATCTGTCGCTCGCGATAGAAGTTGGTGGCGTTGATGTTGAGCGGCTGGCCGAATGCCGTGGTGTTGGCCTTGAGGCCGGTGAGAAAGTTGAGCGTGGGAAAGGCCCCTGTTGCGCTGCCCGACTCAACGTAATACCCGGTGGTTTCGAGCTCGGTCACGTTCTGGTGGTTGAAGAGATTGAAGGATTCGGCCATTAGTTCCAGCTTGCGCACATCGCCCAGGTTGAATCCCTTGCCAAGGCGCATGTCGGCCTTCCACGCCGAGGGATAACGATAGGTATTGCGGCCAATGTTGTAGACCACCTTGTCGCTGCCCACGCCGTAGACGCGGTTGTCGCCGCCGGAGCCATTCATGCCCGGGCCCAGGCCGACGATGGCGGCGCCTGAGAATTGATTGAATTCCTTGGGCAGCGAGCCTGACGTGCGCATGGTGAACGGCATGCCGCTGCGAAACTGGCCGATGCCTGAAAGCATCCAGCCGTTGGCGATTAGGCCGGCCATTTTGTGCAGCTTCCATGGCGCTTCGAAACACGACCATGGCGGCTGCGGAATGCCGGACATCGAGGTTGCTGGTTCCGTACTCGCGGCTGAAGTCGGCGGGGTCGAGGACGTCGCTGCCGGTTACGCGGGTGCTTTCGTTCGGATTCCAATCCATCGCGTGTGCGTAGGAGTAATGTGCATGAAAGCTCGCGCCGCGGCGCGAGGATCGGGTGAGCCGGACCAGGACTGCCTCATACGTGGAGTTGGCGCGGCTCATAATTTCGGTAATCTGCTGGTAATTCGGATTCAGGCGGCCCGTGGTTCCCGTGGTTGATGTAGCCGAGGGCCAGCTGGCGTAGAACGGGACGGTGATCTGCGAGGCCTTGATGGGACCTTTGCCGGTGCCGTCCACCACGCTGTAGGTAATGGTTCCCGGATTCACGCCGGGGTCAAAGTTGGTATCGACGGAGATGGGCAGGCGGCGGCCGAGGCTGACGAGGGCGGCCGCGGTCAACTGGATGTGACCGGGAAGCTCCTCTTCAATCGAGGCAAGGGCCTGGTGCACTTCAGGATTGCGAAAGTTGGGAGCAAACTCAACGGCTCCCGGCTTAACCAGGCTCAGAGGCTCGCCTGCAAACACATAGGGGAAAGGTGGCGCTCCGCCGGCATTCAGATTGTCAGTGGGCCGCATGAAAAAGTT
This sequence comes from uncultured Acidobacteriaceae bacterium, assembly GCA_963820245.1. Lineage (GTDB taxonomy): Bacteria > Acidobacteriota > Terriglobia > Terriglobales > Acidobacteriaceae > Telmatobacter. Next base: position 158,077 of record CAWFZC010000017.1, read on the forward strand.
CAGGTCGCCCTTGGTGGAGCCGGTCTGGGTGAGTGCAGTTTCCAGCGTCGCATTTTCGGTGCGGCCAAAGTACATGCCGTAGCCGAGGCGCAGTACCGGCCAGCCTAATTTTCTGCTGCCGGTGTTGCCAATGGCCAGGCTCACACGCGGCCCCCAGCTGTTGCCAAGCGCGGGCATTTTGCCGGTGAGCGGAAGGTCGGGGTTCGCCAGTGCCGTGAGGGGCGGCGGCAACAGTTCGCTTTCCCAGCGGAGCCCGGCAGAGAAGACCATGAGTTTGGCCGCCTGCCACTGGGCTGTTGCAAACCCCGCCCAGTCATTGGTGGTGAGAGTCCAGTTGGATGGGCCCATGGTTTGGGAGTAGTAGGTGTAGCAGGGCAAATAGCCGAGGCCGCGCAGGTTGCCAGCGGAGTCGCGCCAGACCTTGCCGGTTTCGTCGCAGTTGTGCTGGTTGAACTTGTCGAGCGCGCCGGTCAAGCCAAATTCTGCGAAGACGCTTGCGTCAGAGATGAAATTGGCGACGCTGGAGTAGTAATACGTGCCGGTCTGGTTGCGGAGCAGGCCGGTTTCGTCGGTGTTTCTTCCAAAGTCGAGACCGGCTTTCACGAGCACTGTTCCGCGGACCCAATCCACCGACTCCTGGACGCGGAAAATATGTTCATCAGGATAGCTGCCGGCGCCGAAGCGCGAAGGGTTGCCCATGGTGAAGCCATAGCGCGAGTCGACCACAATCTGAGGCAACTGGCCCCATACGTTTTGATTGAGCGACTGCTCATACGTTGATGGAGTTTCAGCGTGCGCACTCTGAATGGTGCGCCCGGCCGAGGCCTGGGTGACAGCGACAAGGTTGGGCGTGAGAAATGCCTCCCAGCGCGCCAGCAGAAGCTGTTCACTGGCCTGGCTCGAGCCAAGGCTGTGGTTTCCATAGGTTTCTGAGGCGCGGGTCAGCCCGCCGCCGGGCGAGTTCCAGTCGGCGCCGATCGCTTCCAGCGTGAATTGGTGGCGTTCGGCGGCCTGCCAATCGATGCGGGCAAATCCAACCCATTGAGCAGCCGTGCGCGGAGCGGGGCCGAGCAGCCCATCGAGGGTTCCCAGCATTTTGGAGTAGGTGGCGAGTGCGGCGTTGTTGTTGGTGGCCATCTGCGCGCCCAGCAACTGGACCTGGTCGTTGGTGGGCTGGGCAAAGAACCCGGTTGTTGTTGTGGGGCATGGAGGGGTTCCGCAGTTGCTCGCCGTCTCAAGGTAGGGATGTTTCACCATCGACACTCCAGGATCGTTGCGATGGTAGCTATCGAGCGCGGCAAACCAGAAGAGCTTGTCGCGGCGGATGTGACTGCCTATGCCCAGTCCCAAGGTGCTCTCGTGATCGGGAGGGCTAAAGGCCTGTGGCGTGAATACGGGAACGGAGGTGAAGGTGGCCGGAGCGGTCTGCTGCACCCACTGGGTAAAGGGATTGCGCGCTCCCCAGGTGTTCTGGCGGTCGAAGAAGAAGCCCTGGCCGTGGAGACCGTTGCTTCCACCCTGGGTCTCGAGATTCATGCGACCGCCTGCGGACCGTGCGCCATCGGCCGCAACGTTGCCGGCAACGGTCTGGACCTGGCGAATGGCCGACTCGGCAAGGGCGAAGCCGCGCCCGCCTGCCCAGGCCTGCCCCATGCCGCTTGGTTCGCTCAAGCCCGCGGCTGAGGTTGGCTGGCCGCTCGCTCCGGGTGAGGAGCTTCCGCCGCTGCCGTAGGCCAGGCGAATGCTGGCGCCGTCCACGGTGACATCGGCCGGCTGCTGACCTGATCCCCGGAGCGAGACCTGCGAGGAGCCCGTTGCCGCCGTGGCAGCCGGGGTGTCCAGCACAAACGCTTCCCAACGCCGTCCGCTTGCGGGCAGCGATTGCATCTCGGTCGCTGTGACCGTTGTGGTCACGGCTGAAGCGGCTGGATCGGATGTTGCCGCTGCTTTTTGAATGGGGCTCAGCTGGTTTGGACCGGTCGATGCGGAGTCAGTCTGGCTCGGGCCGGGCTCGGCAGAACTTGGCTGATCGGAACTCGCCAGGCTGCCGAGAAGGCGTCCCAGGGCCCGCGTTTGGACGGGCAGACCCCACTCCATGGCGGCTCGCAGGCCGTTTGCAACTTGTATGGCCGCCGCAGTTTGCGCAGCGGCATGCGGACCAAAGCCAGTCGATGCGGCCAGGAGACCAATAACCACAATCAGGTTGAGCACGGCCGCTGCCGGTCGCGCCAAGTACCATTTTCTTTCTGCCATTCGGACACCTACCCGCGGCAGATCGTGGGAGCACGCCGACAAGACACCACGCCTGCCCGCTCTGTTGGCGAACTGGGGTTGGGAGGGTCTGAAGGCGCGCGAAGGTGCGCAATTTCAGCGAGTCAGAGATCACCCAGGTGGAGTTGCAAGGGATTCTAAGGTGGTTCGGTGCAGGCTAAACGTAATGGGCATCACAGATGAATGCGTTGATTGGGTTGCTTCGGGCGGAAACATCGGGGCTCGACCGCGTCGATGAGTCTCCGGCCCCCGTTCCTGTAGTGCCTAATTTGGGTTTTGGGATGGGTGATTTTAGGTGCAGCGGTTGTAGGCGGCTGGAACCCTCGGATGAGGACGAAACTCAAGAGGGATGTTGTCACTTCTTCCTATGCAAGTGAAATCGCACGACCGCGATTCTCGTTCCTTTCCAAATATATCTCTATATTTCACGTACCCATACGCAACGACCATCCATACTTCGTTTGTATTGGTCCGAAACGCAAACTCCGAAAAATTGCCATCGGTATTTCTTTCCCATCTGGTGAAGTACCCGATGGAATCTTGGGGAGCCAGAAGCCGTTCATTGATGGCAATTGGACTTCCGTAGTCAGGGATTGCGGGAAGTGCCTTTACCGGGTCTTCTGGCATTTCATCGTAAAGTCTAACTAGGTGGAATCTGGTCTTCGTTTCCAGCAATATGCCTGGAGTCGATCCGACGTTTTTTATCGCCCAGTGACAAGTGGCAACCTCTCCGTCCTTCAACTCCCTGTCTTTCATGGAAATGAAGCTAATAAGCAGCCATGCCCGCTCCGTGGTTTCTGTATGCTCGGTTTGTCGGAGGGCGGCGTTTGCATTGTCTTTAGCGGCGGTCGCGAGGCTGCTGAAATGCTCAGCGTGTTCTCCCAAGCGGGTAGTCTGAAGAGAGATTTGGCGAAGGGTCTTTCTCGCATAGATGATTCCAAAAATTCCAACCCCGGCGAGAACAACGTTGACGATCAAAGTAGCAATGTCGAATGCATCTTTTTCGGGGGCTTGGATGATTCTAACATCGGCGTTAACCTGCTCCTTATGTTCGGGTTGGAGCGCTGGGCTTTCGTTGCGCTGCTCAACAATAGGCAAAGTGGTGGAAGTTGGTTTCTGGCTGCTGGCTCCTTCCTGTGTCCTATGCGACTGGGCGTAAGCCTGGGAAGGGAGAAAAATGAAGAGAGGAAGCGCGAATATCGCCAAGCGAGTCATGGTTTACGTCCGACCTGCAAAGCAACCTCGTTGTTACGTGACCCTGATCTTATGTTTACATTCGCAGCTATGCCAGCTGCATTTAGACCTGCCTTGACGGCTCCGGAATGGATTACTGGAGAACCATTTGGGATGAAGTACTTACCCGGCATGTTTGGGTCAGGATGTGTCAACGTTGCAGCAGAATCTACTTCAAGCGAGAGTCCAATCGACCCTACACCTACCACATATGCAGTTGCTACGGGCGGAACGTAGAAACCGGCGTCCGTCAGCATCTGCCGTAATTCGTTGGCAAAGGAAATTGATTCTGGATCGTCAGCCTGCGCTTTGACATGCACCTCCCCTTTCGGTTTGCTCATAGTCGCTGTTAAGAAGTTCTTTCTCTGCTCTAAGGTTACGGTTCTCCACTGGACCAGCGTTTGGAGTTTGGCCAAGTCTGACTTGGCTCTGGCGGTATCGGCTTCTTGGGCGGACAGTTTTTTCTCGACTTCCAACTGCGCCGACTTGGCATTCGAGGCGTCCTTTTGGAGTCCCGCAACTTGTCCCTGCAAGGTCAAGTTGTCTTTTTCGAGTTGCCTGGACCGCGCATCAGCCTGCGAGGCGGTGGATTGGGCCTCGGCTATTCGGGCGGTGGCGTCCGATTGGATCGCATCCTGCACCTTATTGCCGGAACTCCACACCAAATATGTCCCAATGACAGTAAGACCTAGGAGTAATACATATGCCCCGAATATCCAATTGTGGCGCACCTGTGCTGTTCGTACAGGGACCTCGCCGGATGAGTTATTCGTTCGCATAACGCTCGACGTGGTTCTAGCAGTCGTAATGGGGCTAGCCATCATTGCAATCAATAAGAGAACAGCCGCCATAAAGAAATTGTACAGCAAAAACTCTCGACTAATTCTAGTTTTTGTTATACAGTATTTATCGAGGGTTGGTCTTGGTATTCGTGCTCAACATGGACAAGCAAATCGCGTTAATCGGGGCATTGGCAGAGGGTTCCAGCATTCGCTCCATCGAACGGATTAGCTGCGTTCACCGAGATACGATCATGCGTCTGGGCATACCGGGTCCAACTTTCCACCGATTGCCTGAACGCCTAAGTACAGGCCTTCATCGTTCAGGAGTTTAGAGCCAATGGCCCCGTCGAAGCCTAAGAAAGTCGGACGCCCCAAACTGCCCAAAGGGGAAGCCAAGGGAAAACTCGTTGCCCTGCGATTCAATCAGGATGACCTCAAGCGCGTAGAGGCGGCGGCAAAGGCCAGCAAGAAGACTCTTTCAGAATGGATTCGCACCACGCTGAATTCAGCGCTTGACAGCCAAAGGAGCCAAAATGGAAGTTTCTAAAGCAACAATCGAGGTGCTAGCAAAAGCATGGTTAGCCGAGGCAAGACGTCTGCAATCGAACCCAGTTTGCGATTGCGGGTGCGGAAAGACAATATCCGTGACCAGATTCAGGCCCGGACACGACGCGAAACTGCTAAGTCGCTATAGGGCAGAGATCAAGGAAATACTTACAGGAACAAAATGATGGCAGATCTCAAATTGGGAGACTGCCCCATTTCGCTGCCGTACGGCCCAGCCACCCCCATCCGATAAACTGGTAAGACGGCGCTGCGGTTTTGAAGCCTTCTGGTTCCCTATGTTTATTGATGAAGCAAAGATTCGCGTGAAGGCCGGGGACGGCGGCAATGGCTGCATGGCCTTCCGGCGCGAGAAGTTTGTGCCGCGCGGCGGACCCTCGGGTGGCGATGGCGGACGCGGCGGCGACGTGGTGATGGAGTCGTCGAATCGCCACAATACGCTGATCCACTTCCGCTATAACCCTGAGCACAAGGCGCAGCGCGGGGAGCATGGGATGGGCTCGAACTGCACCGGGCTCGATGGCCGCTCCGTAACGCTGCAGGTGCCTGTGGGCACGACGATTTACGACATGGAGACCGGCGAACTGGTGCACGACTTCCAGGAGCCGGACGAAAAGCTGGTCATCGCCAAGGGCGGACGCGGCGGCCGCGGCAACCAGCACTTTGCCACGAGCACGCACCAGGCTCCGCGCGAGCATGAACTGGGCCGCGCCGGCGAAGAACGCCACTATCGGCTGGAGCTGAAGCTGCTTGCCGACGTCGGCCTGGTCGGTTATCCCAATGCGGGCAAGTCCACGCTGATCTCGCGCATCAGTGCGGCGCGGCCCAAGATTGCGGACTATCCCTTTACCACGCTCGAGCCCAACCTGGGCGTGGTGACGGTGGGCGAGGAGCCCGACCTCTACTCCTACGTGGTTGCCGACATGCCCGGCCTGATTGAGGGCGCGCATCTGGGGTCCGGGCTTGGCGTGCAGTTTTTGCGGCACATTGAGCGCACACGCCTGCTGGTCCACCTGGTGGATGTTTCCGATTCGTCCGGGAGGCCCGATCCCGTTGAAGACTTCAAAGTCATCAACAAGGAACTGGCCAGCTTTACCGGGAGCCCCGTGACAAAAGAGGCTGACCCGTTTGCGGACGATGACGGCCCGGTTGCGCCGGAGCATCCGCTGGCCGGCAAGCCGATGATCGTCGTCGCCACCAAGATTGACGCAGCCAATCCTGAAAAGCTCAAGAAACTTGCGGCGCACGTGAAGCGGCGCAAGCTGGAGTTTCATGCTATTTCAGCGGTGACAGGGCAGGGAATCGACGAGCTGAAGTGGGCGATGGCCAAGCGGTTGCGGTCAGAGGCTGATTAAAGCGGCGGATCAAGAAGCGGCGGATCAGGAAGCGATTCACAAGGTTGTCATCTGACCATCAGATCTGCGGCGCTGGCGACTTTTTGCATGGTTACGTAGTTCTTACCTTGTCGCTCCTCGAAATTCTTACCTGTCTCCGCTCGGAGAATTTATTAGCTCCTTTGCCTTCAGCGGTTCTTAAAGTGGACCTTGGATTGCTCGCTTCCGTGCGCACGAACAATCCAATCCCCCTGGAGGTAGTACTTATGCAATCCATCAAGCGCGATCTTTCTATCGGTCTTTCCCTGAGTGCGTTTGTGTTCGGCTGCGCGCTGGTCTGGGGAAGTCCATTCGTCAAACCGGCGCATGCGCAGGAGCAGCAGCCGCAGCAGGCTCCCCCGCAACAAACGCAACCCGACCAGCAGCCGCAGCAGGCGCAGCCGGATCAGCCGAATCCGTCTGAGGGGAAGGCCCAGTCCAAGACCTTTACCGGGACGGTGGTCAAGGCGGGCTCAGCCTACGTGCTTCGCGATTCGTCAGGCCAGGTGTACAAACTGGACAACCCCGAGAGCGCCAAGCCGTATGCAGGCAAGGCCGTGAAGGTGATAGGCCAGCTTGACGAGCAGGCCATGCTGATCCACGTGGAAAGCATCGAAAGCAGCAGCGCCGCCTGAGCTTGCCAGACCGGCACTCAGGGTACCGGGACAAAATTTGAAAATCACAATCTTGAATTCACAAATCTTGAATTTTTGATCGCGAATGTGTGGGGAGGCTCGAGGGGATGCTGATTTCAGCATCCCCTCTTCGTTTGCGGCCATGCGACCCGGAGAGGAATTTTTGGATGCGCATTTGCGCGCACAAAGTTTTCCACCGCGTGTGAGTTGCTGATTTGGGTGCAAATCAGCAACTCACACGCGACGGTTGGGCGGTTGCAGGGGAAGGGTGATGAAATGACCAGGGCCGGCGCGACGGTTTCGGGGTCTATCGTTCAGGACCGTCACGACACTTGTTGAGCAAAATGCGCTATTTAGGCAGTATTTCGGGGTATTTTTAGCGTATTTAGCAAGTTGTTTGTACGGTTAGATCAGGACTTAATTTCCGGTGGGGCTCGGTGGGGGGCTTTCGTTGAACTCCATCGCGCAGGGCCAGGCTTGTTCAGTGTAGCCAAAACGGCTACACTGGAGTGACGCTGGTTCAAGAGGAGGCTATCCATGCGACAGGTTTCTCTGCGAGAGTTTCGAACGCGTGGCGCAAAAGCTCTGCAGGCCGTTCCCAAGGGCGAGACGGTGCTGCTGGCCGGACAGCAGGGGCCGGCGTACTTTCTAGTCCCCGCGATGGGGGACATTGCGGCGCAAGACAAGGATTTGCGGCTGGCGCTGGCACGGGCGAGCTTGCGCGAATCCGCTGTTGCGGCGGCTGCCTTTCCCATCACCGATGAGGAGATCGAGCAGGAGATTCAGGCGGTTCGTGCTGAACGTGCGGCTCGCGCTGGGCGTGCGGCCCGGGGCGTAAAACGCGTTGAACGGAAGAAGAAGATCGCCTGATGCGGCTCGCCGTTATCGATACCAACGTGCTCGTCTCTGCCGGGTTGAAGCTGGATAGCGTACCCTACCGGCTGGTGATGGACTGGGTGTTCGCGGGACAGGTTCAAGCAGTGACCTGTGGCGCAGTCATTCGCGAGTACCGTGATGTGCTCTGGCGGCCAAAGTTTACGCGGCACGGCTTTCCGCCGAATTGGATCGAGGGACTGATTGAGACAAGTCTAAAATTGCCCGATCCTGCGCCGTGGCCGCTCGCGTTGCCTGACGCGGCGGACGCGGTCTTTCTCGCACTTGCACATGCCTCCGGAGCCTGGCTTGTGACCGGCAATCTGAAGCATTTTCCGAAGAGTGCACGTCGAGGAGTGACGGTCATTTCGCCCGCCGAGTATCTGGCTGGTCTGGAGAAGGAAAAGTAGGAGCGGGGATGCGAAGCCGGGACTGAGGGCCGGCTGGTCGCGGATTGTCTTCTATGCTGCCCGAGAAAACTTCTCAATCTTTGGGCGCTTGCGCTTGGCGGCGTGCCAGAGGTCGTACTGCTGCTGCAGGTCGAGCCACATGCCGGGCTCGGTGCCGAAGGCATCGGCCAGTCTGAGGGCCATGGGCGCGGTGAACGACGCGCGGCCGTTCAGCAGCCGCGAGAGAGTTGAACGCGCTACGCGCAGACGCTTGGCGGCGATCGTAACTTGAACATCGCCGAGATACTCGCGGAGGATTTCACCCGGATGGGCAGGGTTGTACATTGTCATCGTCATGGCTGTTCTCCTCTCCCGTCAGTGGTAATCCTGGTAGTCCACAAGGATTGCGTTTTCGTTCTCAAACTTGAATGTCATGCGCCAGTTTGCATTGACCTTGACCGACCAATGGTCCGCGAGCGCACCTTTAAGCGGGTGCAAATCCCAGCCCGGGACATTCATGCGGTTCGCATCCTTGGCAGTGTTCAGCAGCGTGAGTTGTCTGCGCAACTTTTCGGCGTGCGCAGGTTGGATTCCAGCTTTGCTCCCGGTTAGGAAAAAGTTCTTCAAGCCCGCGTGCCGGAAAGACTGGATCATGCAAGCAGTGTAGTGCGTAGCGCCTCGCGCGTCAAGGTGTAAAAGCGCACGCGGTGCGGGCCGCAACCGGCCTAAGCCGGATGGAGTTTGCGCGGCGGTTTGCGCTTGATCCGCGTGCCTTGCAGGATTGGGAGCGTGGGAGGCGGCGGCCAGACCGCGCGGCTCGAGCGTATTTGACGGTGATTGCCCGGCTTCCTGAGGCGGTGGTGGAGGCGTTGGCTAGCTGAGGGCTGAAATCCCGGGTGCCTGAAGTGGATCTTGGGGCACTCGGCGATCAGCATTTGACCCGAAGAGCCGCATGAGGCCGCGATGAACGGGGCACAGCTTCTCAAGGGGCTCATGATTCTTCGGGGCTGGTGACCGGGCCAGCCGCCCCCGGTCGCAAATTAGGGTTTCAGAGCCCAATTCTTTTACAAAGGCGTTACACCGCATTCGAACAGAAAGCTGGCGGTGGTGTTGAAATCTTCCGGTGAGTTTGTCGAGTCTTTTTCATCACCTCTTGGAACAAAAATGACCAATCCCTGACGCGCCCTCGTTAGGAGAACGCGATAAGCGTTCTTCCGGAAATTTCTCTTTTCGGGATTCTTGATCGAGATCCAACGATTATTGGGGCCTGACAACAGCTTACGCAGTTGCCAACCATTCGATGGGTTCCAGATGCAATCACCGCCCCAACAGAGCCCAATCCAATCGAGTTCTAAACCTTGAATCTCGAATTCAGTAGCAAACACCTCACACTGGAAACTTGAACGAAGGTCGGTCTCGCTCGCAAGGTACCACTGTTCCCATGGGTAGTCAGCGTGGAAAGTGGAATTGGGTTCCAGTCCTTCCGCCCTCAGCCGCGCAGCGCCGGACGACCCAACCAGTCCATATCGAGTTGTCCCAATTCCTTGTTCACGTAGTTTCGAACGCGTTTCACTGAGATCTCGCGAAAGAAGGATTGGAAACCTGTCCGCAATTCGCAGGGCAGCGGCGTCAGCTGCATTTCCGTCCAGGACATGATTGACCCACGTGGCAAGTTTTTCGGCGCGCAAGCTGCGATTGGAGGTGCGCAGATGAAGCTCGGGATTGGTGCAAATGTCAATGCTTCGATTCGAGTCATCAAAGAGTCGATGCCCGGCCGTGGAGGGCCCGCCCTCCAACACTTCAGGAGAGGCATAAATGACCCATTGCTTGGAACTCTGTGCGAGGGCCTTTCCCCACTCCTCTAATCCTGCTTCGCCGTCATTGATCTCCTGTCCGCCACCAACGAGTGCCACTACAGCTGCCCAGTCCTGATGCCGCTCCATGATCCCAAGAAGCATCTCAGGCTCTGAGTAATCGCGATTGAATTTCTTCTTGTTTTGAGCGCGATTCCAGGCGCGCTGGGCCTCGTCGAAGATAATTGCGTGGTTTGACGGATTCCTAAGGTTATCGTCCATGTGGTATCGCGCGAACACGTGGACGTTCTCTAGAAGAGTTCTAGCTTCAATTCGTGCATTTGTTGCGTTGGCGCCGCGATTCCGGCTTTCTTGGGTGAATAAATGTTGTAACACTTTGACCAAAGGGCCATTTCCGCTCATAAAGTGGATTGCGTTAGCCTGGTTTTCGTGAGAGTGCGCCAAACTTAGCCCGACCAGAGTCTTTCCCGAACCAGGCACGCCCGTGAGGAAGCAAATGACATGCTGGCCGTCAGTACGTGCTTTGTCGACGTAGCTCTGGACCGTCTGCCGTACGACTCCGATTTCGTGTTCTGAAGCTTCTGAGTGCGCAATTTCGCGAATTGATAGTCCGCTCTTTCAAGGCGATCGCCGCTTCAATGATGCTTGGAACAGGGTAATAAGGACTGTCGTCCCAAGACTGGATGTCAATTCGGCCGGACTCTCTCTTCGCGATATTGCCCAGGACAGAGGCTAGATTTTCCCAGGATGAAGTGATGACCTTATTCACCCAATAGGTAGCGAGTTGAGGAAACATTTCGCGTTGATTTAATGCGTCCAGGTCTGTCTCTCCTGATTCAGGAGAAACAACGATCGGAACAATTCGGCTTTCGGCGGAAGCTTTGTGGAAGTAGTGCAAGAGCAGCGAATACTCTTCGAGTTGCTTTCGAGCCTGCAGGAATGCGACCCGGGTTTTCGCTTCAAGAAGGACAATCTCGCCATTGATTAGCAGGACACAGTCGATCCTCAATTCCTTGCGGGGTATCGAGAATTCAAGAAGTAATCCCCAACTCGTAGCTGCAGAAATTGCCTTTGCGCATTCCTGCAGAGATAAGCGGAGTGATCTTAGGTCGCGTTCCCATGTCAGGGTTTGATCGGTGAATTGCCGAGTAAACCCGCGATTCGCATAAGCGATAGAGAGGCGCGCGAGGATTTGTTCATCGGAGGTGGTAAGAAACTCGGCGACAACCGATCGGTAAAATGAAGCCATTAGCCGATGAGTCCTTCTGAACGATTTTGCAAAAAGCTGTAGATAAAAGTATCCCACCTTAATCGATGCGCAAGGGGCGCGCATCGGCGAAGGTGGGGCACCCAGTTTGACTGGCTAAGCAGATATCCGAAAAGCAACCGCAGGTCCTTCGACTCCGCTGCGCTTCGCTCAGGATGACAGCTCCTATTGGTTGGCGTTCTGTTTCTGCTCTCGCTCTATGGTTACTCTTCCTCTTCGTCCACTGGCCGTTTGGCGTTGGCGAGGATTTTGTCGGCTACTAACTGCGGGACGAAGTCGTAGTGATCCATTTCCATGCGGTAGGTGCCTTTGCCTTGGGTCATGGACGTTAACAGCGTGCCGTAGGTCAGCATTTCGGACATGGGGACCTGGGCGTTGATGACGGTGGTGCGGCCCTTGGACTCCATGCCGCCTACGCGGCCACGGCGCGAGTTGAGGTCGCCCATGAGGGTTCCGGCGAACTCGTCGGGGGCTTCGATCTCTACCTTCATGATGGGCTCGAGCAGGGAGGGTTTGCAGACTTCCATGGCCTTCTTGAAGGCGAGACGGCCGGCGGTCTTGAAGGACATTTCGTTGGAGTCGACGTCGTGGTAGCTGCCGTCGTAGACGATGACCTTGAAGTCGACGACGGGATAGCCGGCGAGATAGCCGCGTACTGCGGCTTCGACGACGCCCTTTTCGATGGCCGGAATGAAGTTGCGCGGAATGGCGCCGCCGAAGACCTCGGAGGCGAATTCGAAGCCGGCGCCGCGGGGCATGGGCTCCATGCGGATTTTGCAGTCGCCGAATTGGCCGTGACCGCCGGACTGTTTCTTGTGGCGGCCGTGGGCTTCGCCCTTGATGCGAATGGTCTCAAGGTAAGGCACCTTGGGCGACTTGAGGGTGACTTCAGCGTGGTAGCGCTTTTTGAGTCGGCTGACGATGGCTTCGATGTGCGGCTGGCCCGCGCCGGCGATGAGGAACTCGTTGGTCTGCGGATCGCGGAAGAAGCGGATGAGCAGATCCTCTTCCATGAGCTTGTGGATGGCGGGTCCGAGCTTGTCCTCGTCGGCGCGGCTCTTGGGCTCAATGGCGTAGGTCATGGCCGGCTCGGGAGGCGTGGGAATGGCGATCTGGAAGTCGGAGCCCTTTGCGCCGAGCGTGTCGCCTGTAAGGGTCTCGCGTAGCTTGGCTACTGCGCCCAGGTCGCCGGCGTGGAGCTCTGCTACCTCAACGGCCTTGCGGCCCTGCATGACGGCGAGGTGGGCGAAGCGCTCCTCAGTGCGGCGCGTGTAGTTCTGCAGGGTGGCGTCGTTCTTGACCACGCCACTGATGACCTTGAAGAACGTGATGCGGCCCGAGAACGGATCTGTCATGGTCTTGAAGACCACCAGGCCGGCGGGTTCGCTGTCGACTACCTTGCGCGTGATGGTATCCCCGCCTCCGGGAGCGGTGCCTTCATACGGTGGGCGCTCAAGTGGGCGAGGGGCAGTAGACCTTGATGAAGTCGAGCAGGTGGTCGAGCGCCATGTTGGCGAGGCCGCTTGAGAAGAGCACCGGGAAGATGCGGTCTTCGCGGATGGCTTCATGCAGCGCGCTGATCAGGTGCTCTTCAGGGATGGTGCCTTTCTCGAAATATTCTTCCATCAACTCGTCTTTGCCTTCGGCGACCAACTCTACGAGCGCTTCGTGCAGAGTCTTGGCGTCGGCTGCGAGGTTGGCGGGAATCTCCTTGGAAACTTTGCCGTGGCCGTCGCCGCTGGGCGTATAGGTGTAGGCCTCCATGGTGACCAGGTCGACGACGCCGTGAAAACCCTGCGCATCAGAGATGGGCAACTGGACGGGAACACAGTTGCGGCCCCAGCGCTCGTGCAGATCGTCGATGAGGGCGCTCAGGCCTCCGCCGCCACCGGCCTTGGGGTGGTCCATCTGGTTGACGACGACGACGCGGGGGATGTTGGCCTCTTCGGCATATCGCCACACCCGCTCGGTGACGGCTTCAACGCCGTTTTGCGCGTTCACCAGCACGACGGCGGCTTCCACGGGCAGCAGCGCGGCGCGGGCCTCGTGGGTGAACATGTGAAAGCCGGGAGTATCGACGAGATTGATTTTGACGCCCTGCCATTCGGCAAAGGCAACGGCGTTCTGCATGGTGACGCCGCGGGCTACTTCTTCTTCGTCATAGGCGGTGACGGCCGAGCCGTCGGCAACGCGGCCCTGGGTCGGGGTCATCTTCGCGGCATGCAGCAGTGCGGCAACTAATGTGGTTTTGCCGCTGTGCGCATGCCCCACTACAGCTACGTTACGGATCTCACTTCCCTGGTACGTTTTCATGGTGTTCTCCTTGAGTTCTGGGGGTACTGCTGAAATGGGTGGGATTGGCGGGGAGGGACAGGGACAGCAGGGGGACGCCGAGGGTGGCGTCCAGGCGGCCGAATTGGCGAGCCGCAGCTCCGGGTCTTCCGTCTACCTCGTCCATTGAAGAGGCTCTCGGGCCGGCGCGGGGCAGATGAATATTTGGTGAATCTGCCGGGCGTACTTTGCCAGAAAGCGGATGCTATCACAGGGAGTATGGGAACGTCCCGTGCAGACAGCACAAATGGGAGGAGGCAAGTGTCCGGTGCCGGCGATCAGGTAACAGGCGGCGTTGGCTGCGTTGTGATAGACTCAGCCCTTTTAAGGGGGAAGTGACATGAAGAATGCTTTGCGTTTTGCCGCACTCATTGCTTTTCTAGTCCTGCTGCCGAATGCGAATGCGAAGGACGCAACCGGGACCTGGAAGGGCGCCTTCGATTTTCAGGGCACCAGCGTGCCTCTTGTCTTTCATCTGAACAATGCGGCCGGCGTTGTGACCGGAAGTATTGAGGGGCTGCCGGTGACGCCCACCGACATTCACGACGGCAAGGCGGACGCCGATACGGTCAGCTTCTGGGTGAATACCGACTACCAGGGAACCACCTACAAGCTTGTGTTCAAGGGGAAACTTGGCGACGGGCAGATTGACTTCAGCTTCGGTACCGAAGACGGTAGCTGGGGCGCGGAGATGGTGGCGAAGAACGGTGAGTCTGCACCGGTGGGCGCGCCGGCCACTCCAGCGGCCGCGCCAGTCTCTCCGGTGGCAGCGGCGGTCCCCGTTGACGTCACGGGAAACTGGAAGGCCGCCTTCGACATGCAGGGCACGAGCGTTCCGCTGGTGTTTCATTTCACGTCAAAGGAAGGCGTTGTCAGCGGCACCATCGATGGCCTGCCGAGCGGCGCGCCCACCGAGATTCACGATGGCAAGATGGACGGCGACACGGTTACGTTCTGGATCAATTCCGACTACCAGGGAACGACCTACAAGATCGTCTGCAAGGGCAAAATCTCGGCTGCGGGAATCGATCTGACGATCGGCACCGAGGACGGCAGCTGGGGTACCGAGATGACGGCGACCAAGAGTCTTTAAGGTCGGCGTCTTGCAGCCTGGCTACTGACCATGGCTCTTAAGTAACTGGAGCAGTTTGGCTTAGAGGGGGATGGGCTATTTCAACTAGAACGACTATAATTCTAGTTGAAATGGAGAATTCCCATGGCTGTCTGGCAGTTACAGGAAGCAAAGACCCGGCTTAGCGAGCTGATTGAAGAGGCGCACAGCAAAGGTCCGCAGATTATCACCCGGCACGGGTCGGAGCGCGCCGTGATTCTCTCCATTGACGAATACCGCGCGCTGACCGCCTGCAAGCCCGATCTGAAGTCATATCTTTTGGGTGGGCCCAAGGTCGACAGCTTCGAAATTGAGCGCGACAGCGACACCGGACGTGAGATCGCCCTGTGACCGGGCGCATCGAGTATCTGCTGGACACGAACGTCTTGAGCGAAACGCGCAGGAAGAAAGCCGACGAGCGAGTGATGTCTTTCCTTGCCGGCGCCGAGCCTTCAGCGCTCTATATCAGTGTTCTGACGCTGGGCGAATTGCGGAAAGGCATTGCCCTGAAGCGGCGAACCGACCCCGACGCAGCTCAAAAACTCTCCGGTTGGGTTGACGGGCTGGAGTTCAGTTTTGCCGATCGCATTCTCGGCATTGATGCGGCCATAGCGCGGCATTGGGGAGAGTGGTCCGCCGAGCGGCCAAGGCCGGTGATCGATACTTTGCTGGCGGCAACCGCCGTGCAGGGTGACTTGACTTTGGTTACGCGCAACGCGAGCGATGTACAGGATCTGCCTGTGAAGGTGCTTGATCCCTGGAAAGAATAGGACGCCTGCCATCGCGGAATCGTTAGTTCCCGTCGGCGCTTAGACGCGCTGTGGGCGCGACACCTTCAACCGCCATTATTGAAAACTATCCAATCATTGCTTGTGTAATTCGGAGCCACCAGGCGGAATTGTATTGCCATGCATACGTGGCGAACGCCTGAACAAGCATGAGCGCAGGAAGAGCGGTGAGATACGCCTTGTGAACGCGCCGGTCGACAATGAGATCGCGCAGGACGCCCATTACGATCAAGAGGTCAACCAAAAGAAACGACAGGGAATGATCCCGCACAAATGCAAAGCGCATGAATGAGGAATTGAGCAGCACGCAGGTTGCGATGAAAATGAATCGGCGATGGAATGCGGAATTCTTACGACACAGGATGGCAAGAGTAAACAAGACGCCGAAGGCAAAAACACCAGAGAACCTGACGAGGAGATTCTCCACGGCGCCGAGCCCAAAGAGCGCGGCAAGTTCCACGCGGCACTTGTCCATCGCCACGATGATCCCAACCGGAACCATCACGAATGCCAGTCCGGCGCCAAACCAGCCGAGGAAGCGATGCAAGTTGACTCTGCGAGCGCGCACCAGAGCGGACTGGAACAGGAAGAACACCAACCATCCGGAGAATACGATGTTGTGGACCCAAAGGATTAAGGGCCTGGACGCTGCAGGATGGATGGGGGTGTCCCCTTCAACATAGCTGGCGGAGGCGCTCGAGACGTGGACCGCGGCAAAGAGTTTGATGGCGATGAGAAGAAGCGCCATGGAGAAATAGAAATATTCGTCCGCGAAGGTTCTGAAAGGGCTGATCACGCCGGTCGGGCTATGCTGCGCTCGACCAGGCGCAGTCTTCTCTTTCTCGATCAAAGTCGGTGTCAGGTTCAAAACGCATTCCTCCTCTGCGAGCGTGCTGACGGCTGCAGCACACTGCACGGCACAAGATTCATCGGACTTGCGAGTAGTTTTCCCGGGGACGGAGGGGAACTTTTTACGATCTTATATGACAATTCCGTCATTTAACGAGCCGTTAAATGAACGAAATGTAACTTAAGTGGGATTCCGGGCGAATAAATTACGAAATTAGCGGTCGATCAAGTCGATTGCGCGGACAAAACCGTGTGGAGTGCCTCTCCGCAGGTCCAGGCGAATACGCCTGTGAGTCTCGCGGAGGAAGCAGTCTGATGAATCGGCCAGCACTTGAGCCCACGAAGAAAACGCTTCGCAACCGCTTGCCGGTCGCTTACACTGCAGTGGTCCGCTTCAATGCGGTTCCCCGCCCGTTGAGTTCATGCGTGATCTGCAAGGCTCGAACGGGTACTTCCCCTTTGGACAACTGAAACTACAAAACCACGAGGAGATCGCGATGAGTTCGTCTGCACCGTCACCGGCTAACATTCTGCAAATCGGCCTGGGCTTCTGGGCTTCGAAGACTCTGCTGAGCGCAGTAGAGATGGAAGTGTTCACAGAGTTGGCAAAGCATCCGGGAGATCTGGAAACAGTGACCGGACGGCTGGGCCTGCATCCGCGTTCGTCACGCGACTTTCTTGACGCGCTGGTGGCGCTCGGCTTTCTGGAGCGCAAGGACGGCGTTTATACGAACGCGGCCGAGACCGATCTGTTCCTCGACAAGAACAAGCCGTCGTATGTGGGCGGGATGCTGGAGATGGCCAATCGCCGGCTCTATTTGCATTGGGGGAGATTGACGGAGGCTCTGCGCACTGGAATGCCGCAAGGCGAGGTGGGTATTTCGCACGAGACGTTCGCCGCGATTTATGCCGATCCGGCGCGGCTCAAGAGCTTCCTGGGCGCCATGACCGGTGTGAGCCGGGGCGCGAACATGGCCATTGCCGCCAAGTTCCCCTGGGCGCAATACAAGACCGTGACCGATCTCGGCCCGGCGCAGGGCGACCTGCTGACCCAGGTCGCCACGAAGAACACGCACCTCACAGGCACTGGCCTCGATCTTCCGGAGGTGGGTCCCGTGTTTGAAGAGTACGTCGCAAAGAATGGATTGTCGTCGCGAGTAAAGTTTCAGCCCGGCAGTTTCTTCACGGATGCAATTCCCTCTGCCGACGTGATCATGATGGGCCACATTCTGCATGACTGGAATCTCGAAGAGAAGCGGATGCTGATTGCCAAGGCCTATGCCGCGCTGCCCAAGGGCGGGGCGCTGCTGGTCTATGACGCGATCATCGACGACGACCGATCGAAGAACGCTTTTGGCCTGCTGATGAGTTTGAACATGCTGATCGAAACGCCGGGCGGATTCGATTATGCGGGGGCGGACTGCATCGGCTGGATGAAGGAAGCGGGCTTCAAGGACACGCGCGTCGAGCATCTGATCGGGCCGGACTCGATGGTGATCGGGATCAAGTAGGCGGCAGCGGCGGGGAGCACCGACGGGCACGGAGGCAGGATGCATCGATCCCAGGTGTCCAAAAGCGAGGCACCTGGGGCACCCACCTTCCCATTCCATTTTTCGATTTGCGATCCGGCTACTTAGCGCAGGATGGGGAGGAGCGTGGAGTAGTCGTCTGTCCAAAGGCGAAGGCCGGGATGGGGGGCGGGGTCATTCGCGTGGGCCGCGACTATGGGACCGGCGAAGAAGCCGGTGTTGTTCGATACCAGCATCCATGTGGAGCTGAAGACGCCGGTTTCCTCATTTGCGGGATTAGAAATGCGCTTGATCTGCATTCGTGCCGACTGTGCAAGGAGCGCGATCTCGGGCTCGAGATCGACATGCTGGTTGGAGATATGAAAAGCGATGATTCCACCGGGGGCGAGATGGTGCTGATAGAGAGCCATGGCCTGCGTTGTCAGCAGGTGCATTGGGATCGCGTCTCCATTGAAGGCATCGACGACCAGGACATCGAAGTTCTGCGGAGGCTCTGAGGCGAGCGAGGTGCGGGCGTCGCCCTGGACGATCTGAATGGTGGCCGGTGACTCGCTGAGGTACGTAAATAAATTGTGCGCAATGACGGGGACGGCGGGGTTGATCTCGTAAAAGGTCATACGGTCGCCCGGATGGCCGTAGGCGGCGATGGTTCCCGTGCCGAGGCCGATGACGCCAATGTTGCGGGCGCGGCCGGCGCAGCATTGGTTGAGCGCGATGCCGATTCCTGAGTCCTCACCGTAATACGTGGTGGGCTTGCGCCGGAGCTGATCAGAAAAAATCTGCGTACCGTGCTGGATGGTGCCGTTGGTGAGCGTGCGGATGATGGGCCCGGGATAGAGAATGGCCTGGCGGACGCGGAGACTGCCGTAGAAGTTGCGCTCGGCAAGGGGCGTATTGCGCTGGTACGCGGTGTGAAGCATGACGACGAGCGCGATGAGCAAACTGCTCGCAACGGACCAAAGCAGGCGCTGCTGCCATCCGGCGAACCAGAAGACGGCGAGCGCCAGCACCGCGGTGGCAAGAAACGTGAGAGCGAGGTCGTAGTTGTTGTCGAAGACGAGCGGCGAGGCGATACCGATAAGGAAAGAACCGAGCGCTCCGCCGGCGGCGAAGCTTAGATAAAAGAGAGTCGACTCCGATGGGCGCGCGGGGCGGAGCGCGTAGGCCTCAGTGTGGCAGAAGAGGCAGGAAAAGAAAACTTCAACGAGGAAGAATGCGATGGCCATGCGGATGGGGATGGAGACCTCAGTCTGCGAGAGCATGTAGGCGAGGCCGGCGAGCATGACAACCATGAAGCGCGCGATGATGCCGCGTGGCAGCAACTGCGGAAACTGAAAGGCGAGGATGAGCGTGATGAGATAGACGCCGAGGGGAAGGATCCAGAGGAGCGGAATGGCGGCCACGTTGGCGGTGAGATAAGCGGTGACGGCGCTGAGTTGCATGGCTGCGGCCATGGGCAGCAGGATCCAGAGGAGCTTTTGACGCAGCGATGCGGTGGGGAGTTGCGACTCGTCGAGAGGAGCGGGCCGAGCGGATGAGGCAGCGATGCTGCGCGTGCGCCAGCTGAGAACTGCAGCGAGGAGTGCGAAGACGAGGAATCCTGCGGCCCAGAGAACGCGCTGTGCGTGCAGCGTGAAGACAGGCTCAACGAGAGTGGGGTAGAGCGCAAGCGCGAGTAGAGAAGCGAGATTCGAAAGCGCGTAGAGACGCCATGGGATGCTGCCGGTGAAGATCTTCGCGACCCAAACCTGGAGCAGCGGACTGGTTGCGCCGAGCATGAGGAAGGGCAGACCGATGGTGACGGAGAGCGCGGCAAAGATGGAGGCAATGGGGTTTGCGGCATTGAGCGTTACGCTATGGATGGCCCAGGCAACGGCGGAGGCAGCGGCGAGCAGAAGCAGCAGGAAGTGAACGAGCCAGCGCGGCCGACGGGCTTGCCAGTGGGCGTAGAGATAAGCGACGAGTAACGCAGTCTGGAAGAAGACGAGACAAGTGATCCAGACGGCGGCCGATCCGCCGAGCGCAGGCAGGAGCTGCCTGGCGGCCATGGGCTCAACAAGAAAGAGCAGGAAGGCTGCGAGAAAGACGGCGAGGGCAAAGAGAGAGCGCGAAAGCTTCATTGGATGAACCGGGCACCCGATGCCAGGCAGAATGAATTTGGTTTCACGACGGATGCGTCAGGCAGCAGCCAGTGTAGCAGGCGGTGCATTTGGCGATCTTGTGCGTGGAGCGTGTTCTACGAGCTTACGCCGGCGGAAAGGATCTCATCCACATCCACCCACTGCGTCGGGTAGTTGCCGGTGTAGCAAGCGGTGCAGTAGCCGGTTTTTTCCTCGTCCTGGACTGACTTTAATAGCCCATCCAGAGATGAGGTAGGCCAGTGAATCGGCTTCAATAAAGTGGCGAATCTCTTCGACGGATTTGTTGGCGGCGATCAACTCGCGCTTGCTCGGGGTATCCACTCCATAAAAGCAGGGCGAGATGGTCGGCGGGCAACTGATGCGCAGATGCACTTCCTTTGCGCCCGCGCCGCGCACCATGCGCACGATTTTGCGGCTGGTGGTTCCACGGATGATGGAATCGTCAATCAGGATGACGCGCTTGCCTTCGAGCAGATTGTGCACCGGGTTCAGCTTGAGGCGGACGCCGAAGTCGCGGACGCGCTGTTCGGGCTCAATGAACGTGCGGCCTACATAATGGTTGCGGATCAATCCCATGCGAAAGGGAATGCCGGCTTCTTCCGCGTACCCGAGCGCAGCGGTGACGCCGGAGTCGGGCACCGGAACCACTACATCGGCAGGCACGCCGGATTCGCGCGCAAGCTGGCGACCCATCTGGTCGCGGGTCTCCTGCACCCACCGCCCGAAGATGCGGCTGTCAGGCCGTGCAAAGTACACATGCTCAAACACGCAACTGGTCTGCTTGACGCCCGTGGAATATTGGCGGCTGGTCACGCCGTCTTCGGTCACCATCACCAGCTCGCCGGGCAACACATCGCGCAGGTATTCGGCACGGAGCAGGTCGAAGGCGCAGGTTTCTGAAGCGAAAATAATGGTCTGTGTGCCGTCAGCGTTTTTCATCCGGCCCATCGAAAGCGGACGGAATCCGCGTGGATCGCGGGCAGCAAAGATGCGGTCGCGCGTCATCATCACGATTGAAAACGCACCGTCTACCTTGGCCAGCGAATCGGCAATCGCATCCACAAGCGTCGACGCGGTGGAGTGCGCGATGAGTTGAACAATAATTTCGGAATCGCTCGTGGTTTGAAAGTAGGCGCCATCGCGTTCGAGCGCCATGCGCAGGTTTCCCAGGTTGACCAGGTTGCCGTTGTGCGCGATGGCGATGAGGCCCTTGGTGGAATCCACGCGGATGGGTTGCGCGTTGAGCAGCGCTGAATCGCCGGTGGTGGAGTAGCGTGTGTGGCCGATGGCCATGGGGCCAGGCAGCTTGTCGAGCACGTCGTCGGTAAAGATTTCAGAGACGAGGCCCATGCCTTTGATGTTGGCGAGGCGCTGGCCATCGGCGGTGGCAATGCCGGCCGACTCCTGGCCTCGATGCTGCAATGCATAGAGCGCGAGATAGGCCTGGCGCGCGGCGTGCGGATGGCCGTGAATGGCAACTACGCCGCACTCCTCATGAAGTTTGTCAGAAGCAGGGAACAGGGAACAGGGATCAGGGATCAGGGGCAGAGCACGGAGACTTGCAATGGAATCTGACTCGTCGATTTCGCCTTCGACTCCTTGAAAAAGGAGCTGACTCATGCCGTTACCTCGCCGTGGAGAGTGGCTTCCAAGGCGGAGGCCCAGGGCTTGCGGAGTGATGCAAGAGATGCAGAGATCATGGGCTGGCGGTAGACGCTGATTTCAAGTTTGCCTCCGCCGGTGGTGCCGATGCGCGCGGCAAAGTAGCCATACGTGTCGGCCAACTCTTCAAGGTCTTCAACCTGGTTGCCCTCGCAGGTCACCAGCACCGTGGATGCCGGCTCGGCGAAGAGACCGAAGAGCGGATGCGCGAGCAGCGATTGATCCTGCTCGACGGTTGCGCCGATGTCTAGAGGGAAACCCGCCTGAGCCAGCGAAACAGCAATGCCTCCGTCGGAGACGTCGCGTGCTGAATGAATCAACTGGCGCTCGGCGAGAACCGCAAGCAGCGTGTGCAGATCGGCCTCGGCATCCAGATCGAGCGGTGGCGGCTGGCCCCATAGGCCACCGAGTACCGCGCTCGCATATTCTGATGAACCAAAGACGATGAGTTCTTCGGCCACTGCCATGTCGTCTTCCACCGCCTCGGGATGAAGCGCCGTGGGCGAGCCCAACAGCGGACTGTACGGATCTGCACTGCTCTCAACCTGCGCGCCCGGGAACGGCACTTTCAAATTTGGATCGGGCTCGCTGCCGCGCGGTATGGGCCAGAGCAGCACAATGGCGTCGCCGCCCTTTTGAAAATGCGCAGGAACCGCCATGGTGACATCGTCAAGGATGCCTACGATGCCAAGAACCGGCGTGGGATAAATGCCGACTCCGCGGGTTTCGTTGTAGAGCGAGACATTGCCGCCGGTTATGGGCGTTGAAAGCGCGGTGCATGCCTCGGCGATGCCGTCGATCGCGGCCGAAAGCTGCGCCATGATTTCTGGTTTCTCAGGATTGCCGAAGTTGAGGCAGTTGGTCGCCGCCACCGGAGTTGCGCCGGACATGGCCACCTTGCGCGCGGCCTCAGCCACGGCGTGCATGGCGCCGAGTTTGGGATTGAGCCAGGCCCAGCGGCCGTTGCCATCGAGCGCCATGGACAGCCCGCGCTCGTGGCGCATGCCTTGTTCGTCTTTGCTTCCCGTGCCCTTGATGCGCATGACGCCGCCCTCGCCGCCGGGGCCGATCACCGTATTGGTCTGCACCATGCTGTCGTACTGCTCATAGACCCAGCGCTTCGAACAGACATTTGCGCCCGAAAGCAGCTTGATGAGGTCGGCGTTAAAGTCGCGATCTTCGCTGAGCTCGGCCTCGATCGCGTCAGACGGTAGAAGCGGAGCCGGTGTCTTCCACACGCCGACAGGGCGGTGATAGAGCGGAGCGTCGTCGGTAAGCGACTGGTTGGGGATGTCGGCCACCAGCACGCCGTGATGGCGGATGCGCAGGCGGGGCTCAGGTTTCACAGTGCCGACGATGACGCCGTCGAGTCCCCACTTCTCGAATACGCGAAGCACTTCGTTTTCGCGGCCGTTCTCAGCGACGAGCAACATGCGCTCCTGACTCTCGGACAGCATGATCTCGTACGAACTCATGCCCGTTTCGCGCTGCGGAACGAGATCGAGTTCGACGTCGAGGCCGACTCCGCCGCGCGCGCCCATCTCGCAGGTGGAGCAGGTAAGCCCGGCTGCGCCCATGTCCTGAATGCCGACGATGGCGCCGGTTTGCATGGCTTCAAGACAGGCTTCCATCAACAGCTTTTCCATGAAGGGATCGCCCACCTGGACGTTGGGCCGCTTGGCCTCGGTCCCCTCGTGGAACTCTTCGCTGGCCATGGTTGCGCCGTGGATGCCGTCGCGGCCCGTTTTTGCTCCTACATATATGACAGGGTTGCCGGTGCCGCTTGCCTTGCCGTAGAAGATTTCGTCTTTCTTGACCATGCCCAGGGCGAAGGCGTTCACCAGCGGGTTGCCGCTGTAGCAGGCCTCGAACTTTGTTTCGCCGCCCAGGTTGGGAACGCCAAAGCAATTGCCGTAACCGGCGATGCCGCTCACCACGCCTTCAACCACCGCGTGATTGCGCGCCACCAGTTCAGGCTCTGCGCTGCCCGGCTCAAGCGTGCCAAAGCGCAGCGAATCCATGACTGCAAGCGGCCGCGCGCCCATGGTAAAGATGTCGCGCAAAATGCCGCCCACGCCCGTGGCGGCGCCCTGGAACGGCTCAATATAACTGGGGTGGTTGTGCGACTCGATTTTGAAGGCGCAGGCCCAGCCGTCGCCCACGTCAATAATGCCCGCGTTCTCGCCCGGCCCCTGCACCACGCGATCGCTCTTGGTGGGGAGCCGCTTGAGGTGCACGCGGCTGCTCTTGTACGAGCAATGCTCGCTCCACATGACGGAGTAAATGCCGAGTTCAGTCAAAGACGGCACCCGGCCAAGGGCCGCAAGAATGCGGTCGTACTCCTCCGCAGTGATGCTGTGCTGAGCAAGCATCTGCGGGGTCACTTTAGCTGGTTCGGGAACGACTGCGGAAGGGGCAGTTGTCATCACGGTTGCCTCTATTGTTACATGGGATCGATGCGCCGAGGCGCGAGTGCGGGTGTGGAAAGCCGGTGCTCAACGGCTGTTTGCGCAGGCGTGGCGCATTCGCTTTGGCCTGCGATTCATTGCTTGCGTTAGCGGAGAGCGGGCCGGGCGCAGAGAATCGGGAGCGGAACCCGGACATCGCACCGAGATTGGGCCAAGGGTCGAGGCCGGGTGAGGTGGCGCAGCCGCCAAGCCCTATGTAATACTTTTTGAAGCAGGATCCCACCCCAAGCCGGGATGGCGGAACTGGCAGACGCAGCGGACTCAAAATCCGCCGATCGCAAGGTCGTGGGGGTTCGACCCCCCCTCCCGGCACCAGAGCTAGAGAAGTTGAGAATCAATCGTTTACAAACTACCCAAGACCACTGTGCCCCAAAGTGTGCCCACCGTGTGCCCAAGTTCTCCTCACCAGCACCAAATTCCCAGCTACTTTCTTTAGCATTTCCCGTTGGTTTTCGGCACACATGAGATTTAACCGAAGGCTCAACAATGTCGACAGTCGCGGACAGAGGATCATTGTGTACTGATGCCGGATCAACATATCGGAGCTCGGGCTGCCGGGGACCACCACTATAGAATCAGGCGCTTACCTTTAGAATCGGCCCGCACGGGAGCACTATGGTCTGATCTCCTAAGGTACTGATTTGAAAAATTTGGGCACGCACGGTATGGCACAGTCTGCGGCACAGCCGATTTAAAGCCATGTTGGATGTTCTTTTGCGAACGACTTTCACTCGTGTGACTCAAACATGAAGTGACGAGCGAGTTGATCGATCAACGATGATCTGCGGGCGCTTGATATTTACCACGCGCAGTTTTGCATCCCGACCAGCGCAGAGATGATTTCGTCTGGAAACATAGCGAGAGATACCATCCCTTCTCGTCCACTGTTTGGGTTGGCACCATGCAGGACTCTTCTAAATCCAAGCGGGTTCCATGGACAGGTGAAGCAATCCCATCCATAAACACTTGCCGACCTCTCTGTGATACTGCTCTGAAAGCGCCACGAGTGGCACGTTGCGACTGACTTGGTCTGTTTATCCATGGAATCGTAGTGCGTTCTTGCGGCTAGAATTGCAGGCGAAGTGCGAACTGAATCTCGCGCGGCGTGCCGGTTCCAATTGGGGTTGTGCTTGCTGTGGACACCTGCGGCTCAATGCTTGCTGGCGCGGTCGTGGTCGCGGGCAGCCAAATCTCTTCAATCGGCAAACTGTACTGGGCGCGGTTGAAGAGGTTGAAGGCCTCACACCTGAACTGGAGCTGGACGCGCTCAGAAAGTGGAATGCGCCTGGAGAGACCGAGGTCGGTCTGCCACAGATTCGGTCCGCGCGTGATGTTGCGTGGGGTATCGCCATAGCCCGAGTTGGGAACAGCGGTAAATGCAGCAGGGTTGATCCAGTTTTCGGCGGTTCCGTGGATCGACTTGCCATCCGGTGGCGTCAGTGAAACTCCGGGAACCAGATTTGGACGCTGATTGGTTGTATAGCCTGTCGCGACGGACGAACTGGCACGGGAAGAAGTGACGTTGAGTGGCATTCCCGTCCGCGCCGAGATGATATCAGTCAGGCTCCAACGGCCAAATACCGCTCTGGCGACTCCAGGCTGGGAGAAGAATGGCTTTCCACTGCCGAATGGCAGATCGTAAATCACGTTGGCATGCACGACATGACGCACATCGAAGTCCCCAGAGGCACGCTCACATGCCATGCAGGCGGGATTCTGGGGATTGTCAGAATCCCCGCCTCCAGGTGCATCCTGATCGATCTGGTGGGAATAGGTGTAGTTGGCGGAAACCAGCAAGCCATGGGTAAAGCTGCGCTGAAGACTGGTGACAAAGCCATCGTAGGAACTGCTGTTAGAGTTGCCCCGCCATCTCACCTGGCCGAACGCGGGATAAGGGCGCGCGCCGGTAGCCGGGTCGATGAGGTTGACATACGAGGTGATCAGCTCGAAATTGCCTTTGCTTCCCACATAAGAAAGAGTACCGACCAGACCGTGGGGAAACTCCCGCTGCACGGAGAGGCCCCATTGGAGGACGTACATGTCTTTGCGGTCGCGATCGGCGGCATTTGCTGATATTGTTCCGGGTCCGTTAAGAAATGGCGTAACGGGGTAGGAAAGGCCTGGGGTCGACTTCGCGCTGAGCGAGTAGGCACCCACCTCATTCTTGATGGGCACATTCTGGTCGTCGAGCTGACCGTCTCCATGGTAGATGCCGAAACCGGAGCGTATCACGGTTTTGCTGCCACCCAAAGCCGCGGGCGACCACGCAACCGCGATGCGCGGATCGATGTCGAGCGTATTCGGGTTGCCGAAGCTGGCGCCCACGCCGCAGAAGCCTGCTGCACCGCATGTGGCGAAGTCGAAAGGATTGGCCTTGCCGTGAGCTTCGTCAAAAATGGCGTAGAAGCTGTAACGGACGCCCAGATTCACTGTGAGGTCAGGGCGGAATTTCCACTCGTCCTGCGCATAGGAGTACACGTTCGTCTTGCGCAGGCCATTCACTGGCAACTGCTGATTAAAGGTGGCGGAGGATACGGAGTTCACAAGAAAGCTGGAAGTGGGAAGATTAAGTGAAGAATAGACGACCGTTCCGTTGGCAGTATTTCCCTGGTCGAGCTGAATGCGGCGAACCTCCACGCCGAACTTCAAAGTGTGGGCCCCGCGAGCCAACGTCAGATTGTCGATATAAGAGAAGGAATTACCCACGCCAACTGTGAACTCATTGTTAGCGAGGGTGGTGAGCCCAGCAACAGCTACAGAATACGGGAGGTTTGTCTGTCCCTGATTGGTGGTGAAGACGGTACTGCGATTGAAGCCGAACTTCGTTTCATTGACCAGCCGGGGCGAGAAGATGTGCAGCTCTTCCAATTCTCCGTTCACCGGCCGAGACGTTGTAAGCTGCCTGTCGTTGAGGCCGTCTGAGGGAATATCGCTGGAGGCCGCATCGAAGTTGAAACGGAGGTAGGCCGTATCGGCCGCCGAGAAATGCTGGTCGAGGCGCAGCATGGCCGAGTTTTCATTGTCCAACTGGCGGCCGGACCCCGTGAATTGATCGATATCCGTGGCGTAGGGCGTCAGTCCTGCCGCGGGATAGGCGGCTAAGATCGGCCCCAACGCGGGATTGGCCGCGACTGCCTGCGAGCGGAAGCCCGGGCTGGGGACGAACCCCGAGAGCGGCTGGCCATAACTTTGACGCAACCCCTCATAAGTGAAGAAGAAGAAGGTGCGGTCGCGGATGAGCCGTCCGCCAACGTCGCCCCCGAATTGGTTGAGGCGGAACGGAAGCCTGGTCGGGAAGGATTGGGTTGCGGGCATCGAAAATGTCATTGCGAAGAAAATTGAACAGGCCGCCATGCGGAGTGTTCGAGCCGGACTTCGAGGCTACGTCCACCTGGCCGCCGGGGGTGCTTCCGTTTTCGGCGGTAAAGAGCATGGTGTCAATACGGAACTCTTCGATAGCGTCGGTAGGGATCGCAAGCCGGACAAAGGACTGCTGCGCCTGATTGACGATGTTAGTCGCGTCTATTCCGTCATAGGTAAAGTTGTTGTCATCCAGCCCACGGCCGGCAAAGCGAATACTGCGCTGATTGCTTCCGCCTGTATCGACGGCTCCGGGAACCAGTGCCGTCAATGTCGACCAGTTGCGGCCGTTCAGTGGGAGGTCCTTCACCTGCTCGGACTCGGTGCGGGCGCCCTGCACGTCGCTCGTTTCATCGAGTTGGGAGGTGCGGCCCTGGACATTGACCTGCTCGGTCACGGTCCCCACGGTAAGCGTGAAGTCGAGCTTGCTGGTGTGCCCAATCGTCTGCGCGACGTTCTCGAAGACGACTTGCCTGAAGCCGGCCACAGAGCACTTGACTCGGTAGAGGCCGACGGGTAGCTCCGGAATGTAGTAGGTACCACTCGCCGAGGAGAACGCTTCACGCACCAGCCCGGTTGCAGTTTGCAGTGCGGTGACGCGGGCTCCGGGAATTACCTTTCCGGAAGAGTCCGAAACGGTTCCGCTCAAGCCTGCGCGATCAACCTGCGCGAGACAAAGGACCGGTGCGAGAAACAGTACAAGCAAACCCGCAATATGTCTCACAAGATGCTTTTGCACAGGGCCCTCATTCTGAGTGAGAAACTCGTGCCCTCATTGAATGGGGTCTCGAGCTTGTGATTCTGCCGGAGCCATACAAGGTATGGCCGCGAGTTCAGAATAGACTGTTCTTCGGACAATGGCGTGCGCCGGGAACCGACCCCGGAGAGAATACGCCACGTGCGCTACTCCACCCAATCAGTCCCCAGTTGGCTTCGGGTTTCTCGTCCCCTGATGCTGCAGGGTTCGACGGTACTCTGCGAGTATCTTGTCACGGTTCTGACGGAGGTCTTTGCCGGTTGGTTTGGACGGGTACGGTTTGTTACCCATCATTCCTTTCCAGAGGACGCGATTGAATGTCACACCATCGACCAGGTCTGCGTCGTCGAAATCCATTCCCCTGGTTACGCGCGACCAGTATTTTGCGTCGGGCGTCGGGTTATTGCAGGCCTGGAACGGTGCGGGCAAAGGCAGTTGCGTGCAGTAGAGAATCGCAGCAGGTTGGGCGGTAAATGTCCATGCGCTGGGAGTGGTGCTGAAGATGTCGCTCATGGGCGCGGCCAGGGCGTCGTTCAGGTTCATCGGAGGCAGGCCCAGAACTTCTTCCATGGTGCGCATGAAGTTGAGGGTCGTGTAGGGCTTGGAAACAACCGCATTCTTTACGTAAGCGCCGGCCACATACGCAGTGGTGCGGTGTGAATCCATATGGTCGCCGCCATCCTGCGCGTCATCTTCCACGACGAAGATCAGCGTGTTGTTCTTGTAGATGGGGCTGTTGGCAATTTTTTGTGCCAGCAGGCCAACGGCGTAGTCGTTGTCAGCCACGTCGCGCTCGGGCGTGTTTACCTTGTCGATCGCAGTGCCGAAGTTTCCGGTGTGGTCGTGCATAAAGCGAATGAGTGTTAGATTCGGCAGCCCGCCGGTTGCGTAGTTGGAATCAAAATCGCGCTCCCACTCCTTGAAGCGATAGAAGTCTGGAAACGAGGGATCGAAGCCGCGGAAGTACTGATCGGTGAACGGCGCGAGCGCAACATTGGTCGGCGGGGCGACGATGGTTCCGGTTGAAAACGGATCATGCGCCAGCGGGGTCTGGCATCTCGGTTCGTTGTAGCAGTTGGTATCGACAAAGAACCCGTAGTCGCGAACCGTGAGGCCCGCGCGCAGCGCGTCGTTCCACAGATAGCCGGTGTTCACTTCATCGTCGGGGCCATCCGGCGCATCCACATCGGCCTGCCCCGGCAACAGGTCCTCGCCGCCCGTTACGTTTGGCGAAAGCGCTCCGCCTGGCATCAAGGGATCGGACGCCTGGCGCTGAGCCAGGGTCGGGATGGCAACGTTGACGTTGCGGTTCATACCTTCGGTGTCAAGGCTCAATCCTCGTTGCGCATAGTTGATTGGGTACTGGTGCTCCACCACGTCCGGAGCGCGGGCCGAAGTGCTCCACGGCCAGCCGTCATTGCTCACCTCGGCGGTGGCGAGAAAGTTGTCGAGAGTGACGAATTGCTGCGCCAGGTTATGTTGGTTTGGGGTGATCGCCTGTCCAAACAAGGTCAAAGTTGGATCGCCATTGCCGCGGCCCAGGTCGCCCAGAATCTGGTCGTATGTGCGGTTCTCCTTCAGGATGTAAATGACATGCTGAATGCCGCTGTGGACCACAGCCATCGTCGCCGCAGCCTCCGCACTCTCCACGCTGTCAAAGTGATTGTCTGAAGTGACTAGGCTGGTGAGAGTACTGAGCTCCGGTTGGGGCAGTGTGGTTGCCAGTGGAATGGTTTGCAATCCCGCCTTGGTCAGCTGGGGGTTGTATTCATTGGCAGGCATGCAGGTCGGGTATCCGGCCGGGCCGTAAACATAGCACCAGTTCGGATTCGCGCCGGTTGGCGATTTTGAGTTTGCCACGTAAGCCCATGCGCCATCGGGACTGACCGCGACCGAGTTGGGATACCAGCCGGTCGGGATGAGCCCGATGACCTGATCGCCGTGATTGGTTCCGGTGAGCTTGACCACCGCTATGTTGTTCAGGTTGCCATTGGTGACATAAAGATATTGCTCATCGGGAGAAAGCGTCACGCTGTTGGTGTTGGCGCCGGTAAACTGCGCCAACGGCGAACCGGACATCACCGACGGCGGAGCAATGACCGGAATGGTCTCGATCACCGTGTTGAACACCGCAGGCCCGTTTTGGCTGGGGACACCGACGTCGCGAGGATTCAAATCGATCACGTCCACTGTGTCCGACTCGTCTTCGGCCACGTAAAGAAGCGTCCCAGCGGCGTTTAACGTCATTTTGTTCGGCTGGCCTTTGACGGGGATGCGTGCCTTTACGACAGGAGTGGTTTGCATGAAGCAGCCCAGCCCCGTAGTACCGTGCGCGCAAGTTTCTCCCAGGTCCACCACGTCGATTTCGCGGTCGCGAAGGCTCGACACGTAAGCTGTTGCTCCGGGTCCGCTTTGGCCTGAAAGCACAACCCAGAATGGATACTCTCCGCCCGGCGTGCCCGGCGCAGCTCCACTGGCAGCCTTGCCTGGACGTAGATCAAGTTCGGTCCCTGGCAGCATCCCCTGGCCCTGTTCCAAAGACGTCGAATCGGGTTGCCACTGAGCCAGCCAAGTGTTCAGCCCTCCGGTAAATACGGTGATCGAGTCGTTGTAATAATTGGCCACGACCAGCGTCAGCCCATCGTTCGAAACCGCCACGCCAGCGGCCATGGGCGCCACGAAGACCGCGCTGTTGACCGATGCCAACTGGTTGTTGGGTACGGGCAGGCCGTTGCCTGCAGGGTGTCCACCCACCACTGAATTGCCAGGGCCAAGGTCCAGCTCTGCGGTTGGCGCCCAGACCCCGTTCTGCAACGTAATGATGTGGACATTGTCTCCGTTAGGAATGCCGTTGGCAGGATACGGAATTGGATCGGTGCCGAAAGGCGCGTCGCCCATGCCACCGGAGACATAGAGTGCGTTGTTGCCCTTGACCGGATCCCACGCGAGTCCGTGATACGCATTGGGAATTGGGATGGCCTGCCTGAAGATCGGGGTGCCCGAGCTGATGTCATAGAGAAAGACGTACTCGTTGGAATAGAGCGGGTCAAAAAACGGAAATGCTTCGTGAAAAACGCGATTGAAGCCGCTTGTCAATACAGCCAGAAGGTTCAGATTGGGATTGACTGCTGTGCTGACCGCCTGCCCGGCCATCCACTCCACCGGCGCCACTTTTGGGTTGTAGGTGTCGGTTACCACCATGCCCGTATCAAGAAATTGAAAACTGGAGCCGGGAGCTGCGAGTGGATCGATCATCTGCGCCATGTTGGGCACGGACTGGTGCGCGTTATAAATCGTGATGGTCAGTGGCGCGGTCACGTCGCCCCCGGAGTTCGAGGCAGTGACAGTGTAAGTCGCCGTCAGTGGTGGAGCGGTCAGAGACGACAAGGCCGCCGGAGTTCCGCTTACCACGCCGCTGGTTAGATCAAGCGCCAATCCAATTTGCCCAAGATCGGGAGTGACGCTGTAATTGGTCGGCGCTCCTCCCAGAGGACTGATGATGGGAGCGTTCGCTGTGATCGTTGTCCCAGCCTCATACACTGGCGCTGAAGTGACGTACGCGAGGCCTGCCGGCGCCGTATCAGATGCAAGCACCTGGATCGTTATCGTCGTGGTGGTGCTGCCAGCGGGGTTGTTGGCTGTCACTTTGTAATTGTTCTGCGCCGAGGCGGCAAGCGGTGTTCCGCTGATAATTCCGGTGGGCAGATCGCCAATGGGCGCAAGCATTGAGCCGTCGATTCGCAAACCTTGGGGAAGCGCGGGCGAGATGCTGTAAGCCGGAACTGGATTCCCACTCGGATCTGTGTATGGAAGGGGAACACCGCCCGTGCTGGTTGGGACGTTGACAGGAATCGAGACGCCCGCGGTATACGTGGCATTGACGGCCTTGTAGACCAGGCCCGCCGGCGCCGCCAGAGGCGCAGCGGCGCCAGAGTTAACGGTGATAAACACCACAGCAGTTGCATTGCCCCCGCTATTGATCGCGGTGACTAGGTATTTTGTCTGCGGCGACAAGGCTGTGGGGGTCCCACTGATGCTGCCGCTCGATGTGCTGATGCTCAAGCCGGCTGGAAGTGCAGGGTTGATACTGTACGAAGCAACTACGCCGCCCGCGTTCGACGGATCGTTTTCAGTAATCGGCGCATTCACAATGTAGATCGCCGTTCCCGCTGCATAGCTGAATTGCGTTGGCGGCTGATCGTTCACTTTAATCGTCAGCGTTGTGGTTATGCTGCCCCCCGGACCGCTGGCTGTCACGGTATAGCTTGCCTGGGCCGCAACCGCCGTAGGGGTTCCGCTGATGATTCCTGTTCCGGAGTTCAGGATTAATCCCGTGGGAAGAGCCGGACTCACACTGTAGGAGGTTGCCCCGGCGCCGCCTGACGGAGCATCGGGCGTGATTGGTACGCCCCTGACAAAAGCCGCGGAGGAATTCGCGTAATTGATTGCCGCTGGCGCCGTCGTGCCATTATGCCCACATCCGCTGAATAGGAATGACAGTGATACCAGAGATGACCCAAGCCAACGCATCGAACGCATGAAGTCTGACCTTTCGTAAATCGCGTGACGTTTTGCCGAACGTCCCAGTTATCGGCTGAGTGAATTCGGTTGCTATGCCAGAATCGCATCGGTTCGTCAGGATTTTTTGAAAGAAACCGATTTCTTTCTCATGGGGAGATACGAAGGCGGGACAAAGTGCCATTTGGGGAATGCGGCGCGAAGAGACACTTTCTCAGTCAGTTCTAACCCTGTTCTGGTCTCCTGCTCAAAAGTATTGCGCCATAACTGATGCTCAAGACGGTAGCGCCGATTAGAGAATCGAGTGCGAGACGGTGCGGCAATTTGGCCCAGCGCTCACGAGAGGCTTCCATTGAAGACCGCTGGTATTGGTTCACTGCTCCTTGTGTTTCTGCTTCTTCCGCTCGTGGGCTGCGGCGCTGGTGCTTCCAATCCGCTGCCACCAAGGCCCGCTCCCGTGGCCTCCGGCAACATTAATTTGATCTTTGTCGTCAGCGAGGACCTGACGAATAACCAGAGCGGCGACATAAACCCTGTTACGGCAAACCTTACCGGTCAGGGGCTCGGACGCACCCTGATGATGGGGTCCTACCTCCGGGAGAAGGTGCTTGGAAATCAGAACGTAACCGGCATCTACGCACTCGAGCCGATGACCCACCTGCAGACCACCGACAACTACCCGGACATGGTGGCACTTGAAACCATTCAGCAGTTTGCCATGCTGAATGTGGCTACGCTCGATGAATCTCCAGGGGGACCGGCTCTTGTGGCGGCAAATAGTTTTCCCATCAATGTTGGCTATGCCCAGGGGCAAACCATTCTGGATGTTGCCGCTCCACTCATTGCTTGTGCGACCTGTCAGGGGATTGATTTCACTGATCAGAACAGCGACAACGAGTCCTTGATAAAGACGGTCATCGACTACGGGGATCCCGGCTATTTCGTATTCTCCGCTCCGTGGAAGACAACGCAGAATCTGCTTGCCGCAGCCAACGCCGCCCACTCCTACGGACTGACTCTTCCTCCCAGTTATCAGGGGCCGAACTTCGTTTACGCGGTCTCCATCGCCCCCTCTGGCACAGCAAGCCTGACGACGTACAACAGCAACCTGCAACCGCCGCCGACTTTTCCTGCCCTTCCGACGCCAGCGCTCGCTAAGGCTCCCTGCTCTCTGCCTGCATTCAACATTTCGGCGCCTTCGTCCAGTCCTCCGGTCACTAACACCAACGAAACCCTCTACCTGATGCGTCACGCAGAGGCTCATCCCACGCTCGCATGGGAGGACGGCAACTATGTCGCTTCAGGACAATGGCGGTCGCTCGATCTGCCCAATGCCTTGCGCGGCAAGATCAACCCCGATCAGGTCTATTCCATCGATCCCGCACAGACTACCCCATATGGGAATTCCGGATGGTCCTATGTGCGGCCATCGTTGACAGTCGAGCCATATGCCATCGCCAACAACCTCCCCTATCATCTGGTGTCGGACTTCGAGCTCGACGACACATCTACGGTGACTGCGAATACCATCGACTTCTTTTTTGATGATCCGCAATTCTCCAATCATAAGGTGCTTCTGGCGTGGGAACACGAACACTTCGCACCCCTGGTCAACGCGCTCTTAAAGAGCTACGGCAGCAGCCAAACGGTGGCCGACTGGGCGTCCAGCGACTACGACTCGATCTGGACGGTGACCATCGATGGAAGCGGCAACCTGACAATTGACAACTCGCATTGCGAAGGCATCGATTCAACGAAACTGCCTACCAGCGCCCCTGCGTTCTGATTGCGCAGGCGGGAATGAAGGGACGAAGTCTATGAACTTGGTTCACATCGATCGAATTCGTTTTCACGCATTTCTCCTGTCGGGGGCGATGATGCTCCTTTGCGGATGCGGTGCGTCGAATCACCAAGGCAATCTCCCGGCGAGCAACCCGCCGCCGCTTTCCGCCGCGAATGTCAATCTAATCTTTGTCGTCAGTGACGATCTTCTCTATCAGGGCGTCGGCGACGTCAATGCCGATACGGCAAATCTCACCGCTCAGGGCCTGCAACGCACGCTTCTCCTGGCTCCGTATCTACAGCAAACCATCCTGGGCAACCAGAGTGTGACGGGCATTTATGCGCTCGAGCCAATGACCCATTTACAAACCGCAAGTGATTATCCCGATATGGCGGCGCTTGAAGCCGTGCAGCAGTTTGCTCTCATGAATCAGTTCACCATGGTGAGTCCCTATTCGGACATGGGGTCAGCGACGGGCAACAGTTTCCCGATCAACACGTCTTACGTTCCGGGCTCGGAACCCGCCGGCGTGATCGCGCCATCGCCGGATTACCCGTGCTCTACCTGCCAGGGCATTGACTTCAACGACACCGGCAATGACAACGACACATTGCTTGCCGGTATTGTGAGCGCCAGGGCGCCTGGATACTATGTTTTTTCGGCGCCATGGGAGACCACTGAAAACCTGTTAGCCAGACTGAACACACTCGAGCAGTCCAGCCTTTCGCCTCCGTCCACTTATCAGGGTCCCGACACGATCTACACCGTTTCAATTACGCCGTCGGGAAACGCAAGCCTGGCCACCTATAAAGGCAATCTGAAACCGCCGAACACCTATCCGAAGCTCGACCCGGAGCCGGTGGCCCCCGCGCCATGCCAGTACTCGACATTTTCATTGAAGGCCATTGGTCCCCCTGCCAACATCAACACCGATGAAACGCTCTACTTCATACGGCACGCGAATGCTCATCCTTCGATCGTCTTCTCGAATGGAAACTTTGTTGCGGCGGGCCAGTGGCGGGCCCTCGACCTTGGCAACGCAATTTCTGTGGCACTCAAGGGGAGACCCCAGCCCACCCACGTGTATTCGCTCGATCCGGCGCAAGTAACTCCGAACGCCGGACTCACCGCCGCGGGGCCCACTTCGTTTTCGCACAACACGCTCGCCTTGACGGGCGAACCGTACGCCATAGCCGCAAACCTGCCGTATTCGCTGGTGTCGAACTTTCTGCTGACTGACAAGAACGGGCCCCAGGAAGCCAGCAATTATTTCTTTCAAGGCGGACAATTCACCAACAAGACCATTCTTGTGGCGTGGGAGCACAGCAACATCCCCCAGATACTGAGCGCGCTGCTGGCTAACTACACGAGCGTTTCGAGCGCCCCGCCTCTTGCCTGGGATGCCTATGACTACGACTCGATCTGGACGGTGACCATCGATGGAAGCGGCAACCTGACCGCCAACAATAACCTTTGCGAAGGGATCGACTCGGAGAATCTGCCGGGAACAGCGCCTCAATTTTGAGACGCTCTCGCCGAAATGACCGAACTGTAGTTGCTCAAGGGGAGATCGAATGTCAGAACTATCGCGCCGTACGTTTCTCGAAGTAGCAAGCCTGGCGAGTGCAGGACTCATCAGTGGATGCAGTGGAGTTTCCAGCATGGCCGGCTCCCACAGCTTCTCGGTACCGGTTTTCTCGGATGTCCATTTCCAGCCATATATCAATCCGCTTCTGCCAACTGCAACGCCGAATACCAAGACAGTGGGAGTCAATATGGCGCTGGTAGCGCAGCTGGTTGAGGCCGATACCTCCCAGTGGCCCGCAATCTTCCAGGGCTCGTTGAATTCGACGAACTTTCCGCTCTCTCCAGCCGGGACCGACACCAACTTTTCACTGCTGACTTTGGCGCTGGCGAGCATCACGAAGAATCTGGGAAGTTCTCCGGCCGTTCTCTTTACGGGCGACTTTCTTGGCCACGGCGTGGACCAGCTTTATTCACTTTATATGCCGAATTCATCCCCTTCCGACGCAACTGCCTTTGTCGACAAGACACTCACATTTGTCTTGCAGCAGATCAGGGCGGCTTTGGGCACGGTCCCCGTCTACTTTGCGCTCGGCAATTGCGATTCCTATACCGGTTATGGGCCGGACAGTACATTTCTTGCCAGTAACGCACAGCAGTTATACACGCTTGGATTGAATGGCGTTGGAAATCGGCAGGACGTTATCAGCAGCATTAAGAGCGGCGGCTACTATTCGATTGAACCCGCTGGAACGAATCTGATGATCGTCGCGCTGAACACGTTCGCGCTTTCCCCCGGCGCTCCTCTTCCCGATCCAACCATGATCGCGGACCAGTTTACGTGGTTCGATGCCCAACTTGCCAAGGCCAGTTCGTCCGGCAAAAAGGTGTGGCTGCTGATGCATGCACCTCCCGGAGCCGTGGAAGGCACGTCCGCCACAGCCTCCAATGACGTGAACGGGAAGATCGCGGCTGCCACGATGATGTGGGTTGATAGCAATCAGGAAACGTTTATGGGCATCATTGGAAAGTATCCTGGCGTTATCGCTATGTCTCTTGCGGGTCATACGCACATGGACGAATTTCGCCTGATGTCGCCGGGCAATGCGCTGGCAGTTACCGCAGGTATAAGTGCGTTCTTTGGCAATAACCCGGCCTACAAGGTCTTCGCCATCGATGGCTTGAGCCTTGCGCCGTTCGACTATTCGGCAGTGAACTGCAACCTGCTGGCGACGACCGCCGCATTCAGCAGCTATTACACATTCTCAAAGGCCTATAACCTCGAGGGACCTCTCGCCACGTCGATGTCGGAGCTGTTCCCTACCCTGCTGGCATCGAATACAGCGAAGATGCAATACCAGGGTGCATTCTATTCCGGAAACAACACATTGAATCCCATCACCGGCGCGAACTGGCCAGTGTACTGGTGCGGCATCGGATATATGGATGAACAGGAGTTTTTCAATGCTGTGAATGCTTTCTGATCCCAAAGGGAGTTCTCCCGGCTCTGCCGGGGGATATTTACTTTGTTCCTGGGTAAATTAGCCGGAAACCAGCACACAACCAATTTCCCTCCTCGACGGTTGCCATTTCCCCGATTTTGCAAAGGACCTCAGAACCAGTGGCTGCCAAACAGACTGCTCACTCCTCCGGCCTGTGGCCAGTTCTCTTAAATCCCAACCGCTTTTCGCTCGTCCATTATTAAGCGTTCCCAAGGATAGATCGGGCGAGTAGCCGTTCCCATTGTCCTTTGGTATTGGTCTGGAAAGGAAAAAGCCGTCCGGGACCATCCATTCTCACGTCGCCTACGCTGGCTATTCCGTTCTTGATACGCTTGTCCAGTGCGACCGGCGTCGTAGATTGGGCGATACGCAATTTTCCATAGCCACCTCTCCGACGGATTTGTCCAATTCATACTGTGGTATCGGTCGATACCTTCGTCCAATAGACCCGTCGTCGCCCTTCTGCGAATCTCGCCTAGGACGGTCACTCGTTCTGACCTAGAACGAGCACCAAAAAGAGAACGCAATGAGCTGGACGCGCCGCTGATGCGCAGTGATCGCGATGGCTGTGGACGCGGCTCTCGCAAATTGGGTGGCCCTGCACGAGCTAAGGTCCCGGAAAACAAATTCGATTTGAGAGGAGAATGAAATGGCGACAAAAGGAAAAATCCTGGTGCTGGTCTCGAGCGGCTACGGCTTGCCACTGAAGCACGGCAAGGTTTATACAGGCGCTGGTTATTACCTCAACGAGCTGACGGTTCCGACCCGCGCCCTGATGGAGGAAGGCTATGAAATCACTTTCTCCAACCCCAAAGGCAACACGCCGCAACTGGATGTCCATTCGGCAGTCCCAGATTTCTTTGGCGGGGACGCGGCACGGCTCCAGGATTATTTGAAGTTCCGCGACAGCCTGACCGGGCTCAAGAATCCAACGCGCATCTCGGATGTGATCGCATCGGGTCTGGATCAGTATGACGCTGTTTTCGTCCCTGGCGGCCACGGGCCGATGATTGATCTTCTCGATGATCCCGATGCGGGCACCGTGATGAGACACTTTCACGAAACATCGAAGCCTACGGCGGTGCTGTGCCATGGGCCGATATCACTTCTCTCGGCGCTTCCGAATTCGAAGGAGTTTGTGTCAGCGTTGGCAGATGGCGACGTCGATGGAGCGCGGGCAAAGGCTAAAGGATGGATCTATGCCGGATACAAGATGACCATTTTCTCGACGGCGGAAGAGC
The DNA here is from genome assembly GCA_963820245.1 of uncultured Acidobacteriaceae bacterium. Classification (GTDB taxonomy): domain Bacteria; phylum Acidobacteriota; class Terriglobia; order Terriglobales; family Acidobacteriaceae; genus Telmatobacter. The sequence goes on from CAWFZC010000017.1 coordinate 196,842, forward strand.
AGCAGCGTGAGCCGCTTGAGATTGGTGGCAAGGTTCTCTTCTATCCGGACTTCGCCTTGCAGACTGCGGGCGGTGACGTGAGCGTGCTCGCTCCATGGAAGAGCTACGTCCTTCAAGATCGCGAGTTGATCTCTGGTCAGAACCCGTTCTCGGACCAGGCGCTCCTGAAGCTTCTTCTGCCGGCACTCGAGGCGAAGAAGAAGCGCGCAGTTGCAGTGGCCTGATAAAGGGGCAGGACGAATCTCCACTTGATCGAGTCTTCGTTATTAACGAATGAGGCCACCCCGCCCATCGTGATTTTCGGTGGGCGGGAACGAAACTGAAGCTCGCTTCCGAAAATGCTCGACCGCGCTGTCGCGGAGGGCAGGTGCGATCTGGGCTGCGGATCTACATACAAATACTCTGACAACCGACTGTTCGCAGGAGATTGCGGGAAGGAACATTCCATGAAATATCCGACGGTCTACCGCAGCACGAAGATCGATGGGCTCTCCATTTTCTACCGAGAGGCTGGTCCGAAGGACGCGCCGACCTTGCTTTTTCTGCATGGACTGCCGTCATCGTCGCGCATGTTCGAGCCGCTGTTCTCCAGATTGTCGGATCGCTATCACCTGGTCGCTCCCGATTATCCTGGCTTCGGACACAGCGACTGGCCGGATGCGAAGGCATTCGCGTACACGTTCGATCGATACGCGGAGATCATGAATCATTTCACCGAAGCGCTTGGGCTCTCGCGCTATACGCTCTACATGCAGGATTATGGTGGGCCGGTAGGTTTTCGAATGATCCTGGAGCACCCGGAACGCGCGGAAGGTCTCGTTGTTCAAGACGCGGTTGCGCATAATGAAGGCTTGGGCGCGAATTGGAAGACGCGCCGCGAGTTCTGGGCGGATCGGGTTCCAAACGAAAGCGCACTGCGCGCGAATTTGCTAGGGTTGGCAGCGACACGCACTCGTCATGTCGGCAACGACCCGAATGTGGAACGCCACGACCCGGATCTGTGGACGGACGAGTTCTATTTTCTTAATCGGCCCGGCCAGGCTGAGATTCAAAGTGATTTGTTCTACGACTATCGAACCAATGTGGGCGCGTATCCGAAATGGCAAGCGTGGATGCGCGAGAACCAACCGCGACTGCTGGTGATATGGGGCAAGTATGAGCTTTCGTTCGACCCCGGCGAGCCCGAACGTTATCGCAAAGATGTGCCGAATGCTGAAGTTCACATTGTGGACGGCGGCCATTTTGCATTGGATACGGCAGCAGATCAAATCGCCGCATTCGTGCAAGGATTCCTCGGCTCTTCTCGTGAGGTGTCGAAAGAGCGCCGGGCGGGATGAAGCAACTTGATGAGGCGGTCGTCCGCGGGTGCGAATTAAGTTCGAAGCCTTAAGGCGAGAGGTACATGGAAGCTGGGTCGAAATAAGGAACAAGTGTGGCCAGCTTTCGAGTAGCGCGAGAGCCTGCGCCTGACCATCCGATGCATCAGCGTGGCGAAGGAAGCGGGGCGTCTTGACTCGCCTTCTTTGCAGTTTCCCTGGCGGCTTCCGTCTCAGGCGCCGGATTGCCGGTAATGCGGCGGGCCCTCCTCTTCCAGTTCCTCGTCGAGCGGCGGGTCAATGTTGCCTTCCACAATTGCGTCCGAATCGTCATCCACATCCGAATCGTCATCAGCCTCGAAATGCGCGCGGTGCCGCCTTATCACCGCACTGGTGTCTTCGCGGCCCGGCGCCAGGCTCTCCCCGCCGCGATCATCCGCCATGGGGCCCACTTCAGTAAACGCGGCGATCTGCTCTTCGGCCACGTCGTCGTCCACTCGCCCGGAGCCGTCGCGCGCGTCGAACGGGTCGCCGTCCTGTACCAGATCCAGCTCCAGCGCATCCAGCTCTTCGTCGGTGCCGGCATCCAGCGCGTCAAACTGCCGCCCCAGCTTGCCTTCGAGGACAAGCGGTTCATCGTCAGCGCCGCCGGTGATCGACTCCAGACGATCAATCCGTTCTGCGGTCGCCACGTCGTCGCTATCCAACTCCGCCTGCTCGTTGCCATAGATTGAGCTTTCGCTCAGGTCCACATCTGCTCTTCTGCTGTGGCCCTTATCGCCATGATTCGCCATCTTGTGTCCTCTCGGTGCCTTGATCCGTCTTGCTTCAATCTGCCCAACTCCAATCTTTGATGCGGGTCGCCATATTGAGGCGCCGTCCCAAGCGAAAGTTTCATGCGAATCAGTATCCATCGACGTCAATCACGGCTTGAGCAAACGCCTGTGGAGCCTCCTGAGGGAGGTTGTGCCCGATGCCGCCGGTGATGATCCGGCTCGCATACTTACCGGTGAATCTCTGACGATAAGCTGCTGGGTCAGGGGGATGTGGTGCGCCGTTGGCATCGCCTTCCAGGGTGATTGTGGGCACGGCGATGGTTGGAAACTGAGCAAGCTGCTTTTCGAATTTGTCATATTGCGGTTCGCCTTGAGCCAATCCCATCCGAAACCGATAGTTGTGAATCACGATGGCTACGTGATCCGGATTGTCGAAGGACGCGGCAGTGCGATCGAAGGTCAGATCATCAAAATTCCATTTGGGCGAGGCAATCTGCCAGATGAGCTTCGCAAAATCGTGGCGGTATTTGTCGTAGCCGGCCCGGCCACGCTCAGTAGCGAAATAGAATTGGTACCACCACTGGAGTTCGGCCTTTGGCGGCAGGGGCTCTTTGTTTACTTCGGCGCTGGAGATCAGGTAGCCACTCACGGAGACGAGCGCCTTGCAACGCTCGGGCCAGAGAATCGCCATGATATCCGCCGTTCTTCCGCCCCAATCAAAACCGGCGAGGATCGCTCTCTCGATCTTGAGTGCGTCCATGAGGTTGATGATGTCGAGGGCTGTCGCGTAGGGCTGGCCATTGCGAAAGGTCTCATTGGAAAGAAAGCGCGTAGATCCGTAACCGCGCAGATACGGGACGATGACCCTATATCCTTTCGCCGCCAGCAACGGAACAACATCGACGTAGCTATAGATGTCATAGGGCCAGCCGTGGAGAAGAATCACGGCAGGGCCATCTGCCGGGCCATCCTCCGCGTATCCAACACTGAGAAGACCAGCGTCGATCTGCTTCAGCGAGCGGAACGAGGTGTTCGCGGCCGGCTTGGTCGCGGGCAATTCTGCGGAGTGTTCTGCGCTCGAAGTTGGAAGAACACTTCGCGCGAAAACTGCTGGAGCCGTGAACAAGGAGGCTCCAGCCGACAGCCCGGCCAATGTAAATCTACGCCGCGAAACTCGTATTGCTTCCGCTTTCTTCAATGATGGCCTCCATCGCGCTAGTCGGTTACTTCGAAGATGAGGTCGAGCTCGATCGGCATGCCGAGTGGAAGACTGGCCACCCCGATCACCGATCGCACCGCCATCTTCTCACTTCCAAAAATGTCCCGGAGGAGGTCGGAGGCGCCATCAGCGACCCCTGGCTGGTCAAAGAAATCTCCGTAGGTCGCCATGAATATGCCAAGCCGTACGACACACGATATTCGATCAAGCGAGCTCAGATGTTTTTTGGCTGCGGCCAACGCATTCAAGGCAGCAATCCGCGCGGCATCACGGCCAGCATCGGCATCGAGCTCTTTGCCAATCCTCCCGACGTATTTTGGTCTATGGTCCACAACCGGTAGCATCCCGCTAAGGAAGAGCAGATTGCCCGTTTGCCGGGTCTCGACATAACTGCCGAACGGCGTGGGAGGCGTAGGCAGTTGAATGCCTAGTAACTGCAGCCGCCGCTCAGCGTCACTTCGCCTCATGTTCAACGCATCTCGTATGGGTGGAAGATGTAGTCTTTCGCCTTCACGGCCTTGTGGCATGCGTTTCCGCAGTCTGAGAGGCTTTTGGGGTCAGCGGAGAACTTGTTGGTTGCGGCATCGTAGTTGAGCACCGCGTATCCCCACCCGCCTGTGTTCGGAAATCTCTTGCTGTCCTTCTCCATCACAAAGGCCTGCTTGAAAACATCCGGTACATCGACGGCGAATTGTGCGTCCGTACTCTTCTTCTGACTCCACTGCAGCTTGACGATCATGGAGCCCTCCGGGAAAGGCTGGCCATCGCCCGGAATGCCTGCCTCGTACGCCGCGATCATTTTCGGATTGGCGACGATCACCTTGAGTATTTCGTCTTGCCTGGCGGAAGAGGCGACCGGCCAGTCCTCGTATCCCCTGAAGTCGGAAAACGCGATTCCGCTAGGGGATTTCAACGAGTACTTGTCCTGCGCGTTGGGCGAGCCGTTGTCCTGTCCGTAAACAGCGACGGCGACGAGGACAGCGAGCACGGTTACCACGACCACAAAGATCGTGAGCCCGGCGAGACGTTTCACCTCAGCCCGAGTCTCCAGCTTCTCTGTTTCCTGTTGTTGAGTGATAGGCCCCGTCGCTCTGTCAGACATGCTGTGTCCTCCTTCAGAAAAACCCTCCGAGCCAAATCAATCTACATCCCGAATCGTCACGATTAGGCCAGACGCGAAGGGCGTGGGGCAATTGGACGAAGGTATCGGCGACACCTTCGTATCGAGTGTGCGGGGGAAATCTTTGCATGACTTCCAATGACCTTCAAAGCCAATGCGGGAGTTTGTTTGACCAACACCAAAGTATTCGCCAATACCAATGTCCAATTGCTGAGCATCTATGCTTCTGGTCTGATTGCTCCATGAGGCGCGTAACAAAACAGCGCGCACTCTTGGCCGGTCTCTGAATTCGGCAGCGGCTGCAAGGGATTCAGAGAGAGACTCGCGCGGCTCTCAGTTCTTTGTGCTGACGGTCGAACCACGAACGGAGGTTTTCGTGAACGCAAATGTTAAGCATGCCTTCCTGATTGCCGCGTTGACGTTCGCGGCCGCCGTCTCCGGCGCGCAATTATCCGCCGCAGCCCATGGGCAGGTTAAGTCCGGAGTGGACCGCCTCTATGTAATCGACTGCGGCGATGGCACGGGCCAGGACCAATCGCGTTGGACGCCGGGAGCCAACGTTGGGACGCGCGTGGGCTTTCCCGACCACTGCTACCTCATCCACCACACCCAGGGGTGGTTCCTATGGGACACGGGCGTGGATGATGCTGTGGCGCGACTGCCCAATCACGAAAAGGTGTTGCACGAATGGGGGCCCGGCAGCGGCCCGATCTGGCGCAAGCCCATAACGCTCGCGGCTCAACTCGAACAGATACACGTGAAGCCATCGGACATCAAGCTGATGGCCGTGTCGCATTGTCACCCGGACCACGCGGGGAATGTCGAGATGTTTCCCAACACGCTGATGCTGGTGCAGAGAGTGGAGTACGAGTGGGCCGGGAGCCGGCAAGACACCGTCGCTTTCAACAAGAAGCATCCGGTAAAGCTCATCGACGGCGACTACGACATCTTTGGAGATGGAAGCCTGGTGCTGCTCTCCACTCCGGGACACACGCCGGGCCACCAATCTTTGCTTGTAAGGCTGCCTGTAACTGGAGCGGTGATTCTCAGCGGCGACGTTGTTCATTTCCAAACAAGCTTCGACCATCGCTATGTCCCCAGTAATAACTGGAACGAGCAGGCCTCGCTCCAATCGATGGACAAGATAGCCGCCATTATGGCGAAGGAACACGCTCAGCTCTGGATTAACCACGATCAGGCCCAAAGCGATCGTCAAAAGAAGTTGCCTCAGTATTACGAGTAACAACGATGTTACCGCTTGTTCGAGATCACTGACCGGTGTGTATATTACCTGGTTGGCACTTAAGCATCTGCCCATGGCAGCCAGAGGTCACCAAACCTTTCTAACCGTTTTGGAGGATGAGTATGTCAAGCAACACGGCAGTGATTGCCAATGAAGCAACGGTCAGACCAAATCCGCTTGATGTTATCCCAGGCGAAATGCCATTCGACGTTCCTTATGGTCCTCCGGTATCACTGGCGCAGGCCGAGGCGGTTATGCAGGCGGCTGTGGCAGAGGCTAAGAAACGGAATTGGAAAATGAATGTAGCCGTGACCGATTCCGGTGGTAACTTGGTCGCCTTCCAACGAATGGACGGCGCGATGCTTGCCTCAATCCAGATCGCGGAACACAAGGCTCGGGCAGCCGTGACCTTTCGGCGCCCGACGAAAGTCTTCGAAGACGGCATACAACTTATGCATCTCAACTATCTGCTGGCATTTGATGGAATGATTGCCTCGCGAGGTGGAATTCCATTGATAGACCAGGGCGTGATTATTGGCGCGATTGGCAGTTCGGGGGGCACTGATTCCCAGGACGAAGTTGTGAGCGAGGCAGGGGCTGCCATCATTAACAATCCCACCGCAGGGATGAAGTGACACAGGTAATGATCGAAACGGGATCGGCGGCTGGCCAGAAGCGAAGCAAAGGACCGAGTCAGTCCGACGGCCGGAGACCTTTTCATCAAAATCAGCCGACCGGTCGATGCCGGCGACGGTGACGAAATGTGTGACAGTGAACCCGTCGCACAGGGGCATCTCATGGCTTTTCTAATCGACCTGTGCCGCACTCATGGTCAACGCCGCTACCGATAAGTGGCGCTTTTCAAACGCGAGGAGACATTCGCATCAGCGGTTGATGTGAGTTATGCCCCCGGGAATCCGAACATCAACCACGACTGATTGGCCACCCAATCCGGGTAGAGCGCCGTCATCTGATCGAACAGGTCCTGGTCGGAAGTCGCGGTGTTCTTCATCCGATCGAAGTCCTCAAGGTAGCGCTTGGTGTCCTGGATCGCGGAGGGAGAGTCGGGCGCGCCAGGCTTCTTGTGACCGGCGACAACCATCGTCGGGTTCAGTGCCGCCAACCGGTCCAGGTCCGCGATCCAATTCTTTCGGCTCTCGGGGGTGGTGTCGCCGACATACATGCGGCATTGGTTATACACAACGTCGCCGGCGACGATCAAGCCGATCGACGGAACGTAGAGCGATGTCGAATCCGGACTATCGGTGCGGCCCTGCTCGATGATGCGCAGCTCGTGGCCCTCGAGAGTGAACGTGTCGTGCTCATAGGGCTCAGGTGACACCAGCTTGGTGGGCACTTGCCCAGGAAAGAGCCGGCGAGCCAACCGCTCCACTGGCGGAGTAAAAGACATCTGCATCGCGTTTACCGTTTTTGGCGTTGCGATCGCACGAGCGCGGGGGAAACGGTCGAGCAAGACGCTCAGACCGTAGAAGTGGTCGAAATGGGCGTGCGTGATGTAGATGGTCTCCAGGTTGCGGTTGTGGAGGGCGATCCAATCCGCGAGAGTCTCGGCTTCAGCCACTGTCCCCATTGCGTCCACCAGCACCGCGTCGTACTCGCCGAAGATCAAAGTCGACGTGATAGGGTCGAATCCGAACGCTTCGCCGAATGGCTTGGGCCGCTCGCCGACCATAGTCTTCCCCGGTGCTGTAAAAACATTCACACTGAGCGTGCTCGCCGCCACAGGCGTGCTCACGCGCGTGGTCTCTTTCAGTCTATTTGTGCTGGCCATCTGGTACTCCTTTCGATGTCAAAGCGAATGACTGCTCAACGCAACACTCTCAGAAGCGCGACGACGAATCCATTGGACGAACGTATCGATCAGAACCAAAGTACTCGCACGACGCAGCAGCCCGGAGCGCATCAAGAGACCCCCCGCAACCGTTTAGAGCAGAGCCCTATCCGGGCCGGGCGCTAACCGTACTTGAGATCCGTGCTCTGTCCGACCTCGATAATGTAGCCGTCAGGATCGCGGATGTAGCAGCGAATCTCGCCGTACTTCGGTATTGGCTCCGTGATGAACTCGGCTCCCCGGCTTTTCCATAATTCGTAGCACGCCTGAATATCCGCAACGCGGAAATTCAGAAAGCTGTTGATGTGATTCGGATCGGGGACACTGAGCGTTACAGTCGGCTTGTCGGGGGTCGGTCCACCCCCAACGTTCAGAATCATCCAGACATTCGCAAGCTGAAGGTACGCAGGAGCGTTGCCGTCACCCAGGCTCAAAATGCGAGCGCCGAAGACCTTTTCGTAGTAGTGAGCCGACCGGTTGATGTCAGCTACGGTGAGAAAATGTGCGATGCTCAACCCTTCGCGCGGGGGCATCTCATAGCTCTTCTGTTCCACCTGTACAGCGCTCATTGAGAGCTCCTTTCGATATGGTGTCACGAGTCCAAATTCCGTTCATAGGAAATGATCGGCGCCAGCTAGTGCAGCAACGATTCCCAATTGACTGGAACTCTCCTTGCCGGTCCTGGTGTTGGTTGATCCAGCGGATGCGAGTGAGGCGGAAGCAAGGCCACACCCCGGATCATGGCCTGCTTCTCGTAATCGAAGAACCAATCCTCACCCGGCTCGAAGCTGGCGATGATCGGGTGCCCGGTCTCTGCCGCATGCCTGGCCGCATGCTGGCTGGGAGAACTGTCACAGCATCCGATGTGCCCGCACTCCGCGCACCGGCGGAGATGAAACCACCAGCCACTCGGCGAAGCCAGACATTCCACGCACCCGTCGCCACTTGGCTTCGAAGAGGGATCGATTCCGCGTTTATTTTTCATCATTTCAATTCTTCTTTCAGACGTTGCAGGTCCGGCGAAGCGTTCAAGGCACAAGCAGGATCTTTCCGATGCCGCCCTTTTCTGCCAGTGCATGAGCTTTAGCCGCTTCACTGAGCGGCAGCCTCAGGCTAATTGGGATTGTGAGCTTGCCATCCCTCACCGCTTCGGCCATGAACTGAAGTGTGCCTCTGTCGAAGTGTGAGAAGACCGGCACGACCTTCACAGACGGGTAATTCGCCGCGTTCTGCGGCGCCCCCGAGACCGAAGCAAACACTCCTCCCGCTTTGACCTTGGCAAGCAACTTCTCGGCAAGTTTTCCGCCGACCGTATCCGCTACCGCATCGAGCGGCGCATGATTCGCAATCGCGGCATCGTCGTCAGTTGCCACGAACTGATCTGCGCCAATGGTCTTCGCCTCATCCAATTGCTTCTTCAACACTCCTGCAATCACGGTCGCTCCCAGGTGCTTCGCAGTGAACACGGCAGAGCGCCCGACATTGCCCACAGCACCGACGACCATAATCGTCTGGCCCGCTTTGGCTCCCGTAGCTGAAGCCAGTTGGTTGCCGGTCGTCGTCACCAGCGGCAGCGCCGCCGCCTCCACCAAATCGAGACCCTCGGGAATATCCGCCAGAACATCCGCTTTCACCACGCAGAGCTCGGCATACGTATTGTCCGCCATTGCGAACACCCGGTTGCCGTCAGAAAACTCTTCGACTCCCGGCCCGACCTTCACCACGATCCCCGACATGTCCACTCCGATTAGTCCCGGGAACTGCATGGGATAAAAATCCTTCGTTAATCCAGCGCGCCGTTTGTAGTCAATTGGATTCACGCTGACGGCGGCGATCCGCACCAGCACTTCACCTCGGCCGGGGACCGGGTCCGGATACTCCTCATACTTGAGTACTTCAGGACCGCCATATTCGTGGACAACAATCGCTTTCATCACTCATCTCCAAGCTGACGAGACCGAAAATCATTCCTAGCTCAAGATCCACTGGAAGGAGGGCACACGTGCCGACCGCCCGCCGTGAGCTCGAAGGCCCCATGCCCACGTCCGCGTTACTCGCTATTAAGCCAGATGCCAAGGGAAGAATCTATTGGACGATGGTATCGGTCGATACTTTTGCGGACGGTGGAGCTGCAAAAGAGTGGGGGTATTCGAAATTCACAAGCTTTTTGGTGAGCTCGAAGCATCTTAACTCTAAGTTGCAACGCAGGTCATCCTGCCGGATGGCGAAGCGTTGAGGTACCGGAGGACAGAATGGCTGGCACAACCGAAGTCTCGGCGGAGATCCCCGCACCCCTTACTCCCGACGAGCTGCGAAAGATCGATGCTTACTGGCTTGCCTGCAATTATCTGGCGGCCGGAATGATTTATCTTCGTGCGAATCCTCTGCTTCGCGAGCCGCTGAGACCGGAGCACATCAAGCATCGGCTCCTAGGTCATTGGGGGTCCGATCCAGGGCAGTCTTTGATTTGGGTTCACCTGAATCGCCTCATCAAGAAATACGACCTGAACGTCATGTACATCGCAGGTCCGGGTCACGGTGCGCCGGCGACACTCGCCAACTGCTACCTTGAAGGCTACTATTCCGAAATCTATCCGGATAAGAGTCGTGATGAGGTGGGCCTCCTCAAGTTTTTCAAGCAGTTTTCCTTTCCAGGAGGGATAGGCTCGCACTGCACGCCGGAAACCCCCGGTTCGATTCACGAGGGCGGTGAGCTGGGCTATTCGATCTCTCATGCGTATGGGGCTGCCTTCGACAATCCCGACCTCATCGTTGCCGTGGCGGTAGGAGACGGTGAGGCCGAAACCGGCCCGCTTGCCACATCCTGGCATTCGAATAAGTTCCTGAATCCCATGCGCGATGGGGCTGTGCTGCCGGTGTTACACCTCAACGGTTACAAGATCGCGAATCCCACGGTCCTCGCGCGAATTCCGCACGATGAACTCGAGGCGTTGCTGATCGGATACGGCCACAAACCTTATTTCGTCGAAGGTGATGATCCATCCGTGATGCATCAGCAAATGGCCTCGGCCCTGGAGCAATGCGTTCTGGGAATTCGCGCGATCCAGCAGCATGCCCGCTCAACCGGCGATGTCACCCGCCCCCGCTGGCCCATGATCGTCCTTCGCTCCCCAAAGGGATGGACAGGACCGAAAGTCGTGGACGGTCACAAAGTGGAGGGCACATGGCGGGCGCACCAGGTTCCGATTTCCGACCCGCAAACGAATGAGGAACATCTGAAGCTTGTCGAGGACTGGCTGCGCAGCTACAAGCCAGGGGAACTATTCGACGCCGATGGAACCCTCATTGCAGAACTCCAGGAACTTGCGCCTTCCGGTGCGCGCCGAATCTCCGCAAATCCTCACGCGAACGGCGGAGTGCTTCGAAAAGAGCTCGAACTGCCAGACTTTCGCGACTATGCCGTCGAGGTCAAGGCACCGGGCGCAGCCAATGCGCTGCCCACTGACGTGCTTGCACATTTTCTGGCTGAAGTGATGCGAAGGAACATGAAAACCTTCCGTGTGTTCGGACCCGACGAAACTGCGTCCAACAGGCTTGCGGCCATTTACGCAGCGTCAAAGAAAACCTGGTTGGCAGAATTCATGCCGGACGACGCCGACGGCGGAGAGCTTGATGTCAACGGACGCGTGATGGAAATGTTGAGTGAGCACACGCTTGAGGGCTGGTTTGAAGGTTACGTTTTAACGGGCCGCCATGGGTTATTTTCAAGCTATGAAGCCTTCATTCACATCATTGACTCCATGTTTAACCAACACGCCAAATGGCTTGAAAAGTCCAAGATGGAACTCGATTGGCGAGCACCCGTGCCGTCGATCAACCTCCTCATCACATCTCTCGTGTGGCGGCAGGATCACAACGGCTTTACGCACCAGGATCCGGGATTTCTCGATGTGGTCACCAACAAGAGTCCCAATGTTGTGCGAATCTACTTGCCGCCTGACGCCAACTGCCTGCTCAGCGTGACGGATCACTGTCTTCGATCGCGGGATTATGTCAACGTCATCGTCGCTGATAAGCAGGAGCATCTTCAGTACCTCAGCATGGAAGATGCCGTCACGCACTGTACCAAGGGCATTGGCATTTGGGATTGGGCGTCCAGCGATGACAATGAAGAGCCCGATGCTGTAATGGCGTGTGCCGGCGACATACCGACGATGGAGTCTCTTGCAGCGACCGCCATCTTGAGAGAGCACTTCCCAGATTTGAAAATACGATTCGTCAATGTCGTCGATCTCTTCCGGCTCATGCCGGAGACCGAACACCCACATGGCCTCTCCGACCGAGACTTCGATTCTCTCTTCACCACCGACAAACCGGTGATCTTCAACTTCCATTCCTATGCTTCACTTATTCACAAGCTTGCCTACCGGCGCAGGAATCATGACAACATGCATGTGCGCGGGTACAAAGAAAAGGGAAGTATCAACACTCCGCTCGAGCTTGCGATCCTCAATCAGATCGACCGCTTCAATCTGGTAATTGACGTCATCGATCGCGTCCCACGTCTGCATTCCACCGGAGCCCACGTGAAGGAATGGCTGAAGGGAGAGATTATTGAGAGCATTAACTACGCTCACGCCGAAGGCATTGACAAAGAAGAGATTCGAAACTGGAAGTGGCCAGGATAGGCATGACGAACGAATTGGCGAGAAACGATTTCTGCTTTTAGTCCGAGAGCAATATTCAGTCCTGCCCGAGGGGGTGTGAGGTGGAGGCCGGGAAGCGCTCGGATTCCACCTCACGATGTGTTCAGCGGGCCGCCGTCTGCATGGCTGGTTCGAGAACGTGATCGGTGACCTGGGCTGGTTTCGACGTGTTCAAAATCTCCCTCGCCTTGGCCGCCTCAGCAGCAGTTCCATGCGCCACCACCACATACTTGCCGGCTTTTACGGCGGCCTCGTACTCGACGACGCTGTTTTTTGGTATCCCTATGCTGTACAGGCCTGCGCCGAGAGCACTCAAACCCCCGACGAGCGCCGCGTTCTCCAGTCCGGCAACAATCCAAGCCACCAATGGGCCACCGACCAGTACGGGGCCTACCGCGGGCACCCAGAAGAATGCTGATCCAAACAGCAAACCCCAGAACCCGCCCCAGAATGCTCCCCACTTACCCCAATACTTCATGCGGTCTCCCGCGTTGTAGTAGCCGACGACATTTTCCTCCGTGTGGTAATCCTTTCCCACCACCGACAGCTTCTTCATGTCGAAGCCGGACTTCTGAAGTTCCTTCACCGCTGCTTCCGCTCCCGAGTGATTCTCATAGACTGCGATTACCGCGTTTGTGTCCGTCATATTCCTTCTCCTGTTCAAGGTTGGTCTTGGCTGGTTGAGACTTTCCTTTTTGCCGGTTTTTCTTCTGCCCATCGAATTACTGACCAGCGAATTCTTAACGCTGCTCTCGGCGTTCGCGGGTAGCGGCACCTTTGGCTGCAGCCTCTCTTCTGTTCTTTTGGGGATGAGCGCCGAGCTCGTGCCACGACGTTTCCGAGAGGTTGATGTCGTAGTATTTTGCGGCTTTTTCGATATTCGCGAACGCCAACGCACGGTCTGCATCGGATACATCGATCACTTGATCGAATCGCGCAACGGCATTACGAACATGTTGAGCGTCGGTCAACGGCTCTTTACGCTGCTTTGGAAACGCGTAGACGCTGTCGGGCAAGTCGCTCTGCATCGTCAGCTGTCCATGCTTCTCGTGAGGCTTCCAGGTTGCTTCCGGCATGTCTTTGCCCTCCCATCATGAGTGGCAGGCGGCACGCGCGTCGCTACCTGCGTAAGCAACATTCAGCCACAAACGGAGGCGGGAATCCATTGGACAAAGGTATTGGTCCATACCTCAGTGTCGGGCTTCGCTGGCCGAAATACGCGCTCCGCTGCGCCCATATGCCCAAATCAAAATTCGACGGCAGTCGATACGTTAGTCCAATAGATTCCTCATCGTGATTCTGGCCTAATGGACCATTGGCTGATGGGAGCAGACTCCACCCGCCGAATCACCGGCTGTCAGATGGGGCGGCGTGCAGAACTGCTGCCGGCGCGACCTGCCCCGCCGATGGCGGTCCGGGGCCCGTTCCCGCCTGTAGAGGACAATCAGCGGGAGTGTGGAAACATCTCGACAACGATCTGCCTGGTGAAGTAGAGGGGATACCATGGCCGCCACGACGAAGCACTTTGACGCGATCATCATCGGGACGGGCCAGGCGGGCCCGCCGCTCGCGGCACGGTTTACAAGCGCAGGCAAAACCGTCGTCATTCTTGAGCGCGGTAAATTTGGGGGAACGTGTGTGAACACGGGATGCACCCCGACCAAGACGCTCGTCGCAAGCGCCTACGCGATCCATACCGCGCGCCGGGGAGCTGAGTATGGATTCAGCACTGGAGATGTGCAGGTCGACATCAAGAGGGTGAAGGCGCGCAAGGATGAAGCCGCCGAGAGATCAAGCAAGGGAGTGGAGAAGTGGCTCAGAGGCATGGCCAATTGCACGGTCATTCAGGGCCAAGCCCGCTTTCAGTCGTCGAACACTGTAGCAGTGAACGATGAAATTCTGCAAGCCGACAAGATCTATATCAACGTTGGCGCACGGGCTTCTATTCCCGACATGCCCGGAATTCATGACACCCCATTTCTCACCAACTCCTCGATCATGAACATCGATTTTCTGCCTGGGCATTTCATTATTGTCGGCGGAAGTTATGTTGGACTGGAGTTTGCCCAGATCTATCGCCGCTTGGGGAGTGAAGTGACGGTCGTGGAAATGGGGCCGCGCCTGATTGGGCGCGAGGACGAAGACGTTTCTGAAACTGTGCGCGAGATCCTCGAGGCTGAGGGCATACAAGTCCGGTTGAATGCAAAATGCATCTCGCTTGCGAAACACGAGAGCGGTGTGGCGGTCGGTCTCTCCTGCGAGGAAGGTCCGCCGGAAGTAGTGGGCAGTCACGTTCTCCTGGCCGTGGGACGCACTCCGAATACGAGCGACCTCGGACTGGACCAGGCCGGGGTTGCCACCGACCATCGCGGCTACATCATCGTGGATGATCAACTGCAAACGAACGTGCCGGGCATCTGGGCTTTGGGCGACTGCAACGGGCGCGGCGCCTTTACGCACACTTCCTATAACGACTACGAGATTGTTGCGGACAATCTCTTTGACGCTGACGATCGCAGGGTTTCCGACCGGATCCAGGCCTATGCACTCTATATTGACCCTCCTCTGGGACGTTGCGGTATGACAGACGCAGAGATACGGAAATCCGGACGGGGTGCTCTAGCCGCAAAGTATCCGATGAGTCAAGTGAGCCGCGCGTACGAAAGAAGCGAGACACAAGGATTCATCAAAATCTGCGTCGACGCAGAAACAAAACAAATCCTGGGAGCCGCGATTCTAGGAATCGGAGGGGACGAAGTCATTCACGTTCTGCTGGACGTGATGTATGCGAAGGCGCCCTACACGGTGATCGAGCGCGCCATGCACATTCATCCGACGGTCTCGGAATATCTTCCGATCATCCTCGAAAAATTGGAGCCTTTTGTGTAGACGTGAAGAACGCGTGGTAATGCCATTCATCATGCCTCGGCACTTCCGGAACTAATACCAACGTATCGCCAATACCATCGTCCAATTGCCCGGCTTTGACGCCTCTGTTTTCATCCATTCAGCACAGGCGAATCAAGCCGCTGGCAGGAATTGAAACTCCCCGGGAGGGCCAGGTGGCTCAAGCAAATGCTACCGCAACACGAGGTCAGGAAAGGGTAACACCGCCTGTGAACAGCAACGTTGGGAGTGACGCCCGCGATACAGCCATCCGCTCCAAGTACAAGGCCGTGCGGTCAGCGACGAGTGAATTGGCTGCGAGAGTATCGGCCGAAGACCAGATGGTGCAATCGTGCCTGGAAGCCAGCCCTATGAAATGGCACCAGGCGCATACCAGATGGCAGTTCTCCGGAATCCGCTTGGCAGCATGAAAGGAATCGCGTAAATGGCAACCTGCCTTCAGACGGTCGAGCTTGAGCCGCGCACAAGCGTGGATGCGCGCGAGGCATTGACTTGCGATGTCCAGAGCGGCTTGACCGCAGGACCGCGCTCGCTCTCACCCTGGATGTTCTACGATGCAGAGGGATCGCGGCTCTTTGAGCGCATCACGACTCTTCCGGAGTACTATCCAACCCGCACAGAGAGAGCCATTTTGGCAGGATACGCGGATGCGATCATTGCACGAGCTCAATGCGGTAAATCTTTGCCACTGCGCATCGTTGAACTGGGAGCAGGCACCGCGTCGAAAACCCGCGTTCTGCTTGAAGCTGCTTTGCGCCTCTCAGACGATGTCGTCTATGTTCCGGTCGATGTCTGCTCTGATGCTTTGGAGATGGCGTGCGACAACATTGCGTGCACACTCCCTGATGTGCGGCTGCAGCCAATCGTTAGAAACTACGTAACTCACCCGCTCGAACTCGAACCCTTCGACGGCACTACGCTGGCGCTCTACATAGGCACAAGCATCGGCAATTTTTCGCCGGAAGAAGCGCGACTGATCCTGCAGGATCTTGGTGCTCAGTTGCAAACTGGCGACGCGCTACTGCTCGGCACTGACATGGTGAAAGATGAGCAAACTCTCCTGGCGGCCTATGACGACAGCGACGGAGTCACTGCGGCCTTCAACCTGAACATTTTGCATCGCTTGAATAGGGAACTCGGGGCAAACTTTGATACGACGCGCTTTCATCATCGCGTGATTTGGAATTCAAGTGAGTCCCGGATCGAAATGCACCTCGAGAGCGCCCGAGAGCAGGATGTAAGTATCGAGCATGCGAATCTTGACATTCACTTCATGCCGCGCGAAACCATTCACACCGAGAATAGCTACAAGTTCACTGATCAGGGCATTCAGAGCCTTCTTGATCGGGCTGGCTATGAATTTGGATGGGCATGGAAGGACAGTCGCGAGTGGTACGCCGTGACGCTCGCATTTATTCGGTAGTGCCGTAATGGCAGTCTCGTCGTGGCAGTTGAATTCTGCGTCCAGTTCCAAGTCGAAAGGGAATGCATGTCGGACAGCAAAACAGCAATCGTAACTGGTGCTTCCGGCGGCATTGGCGCAGCTTTGGTTGAAGGATTTCTTGAGCGAGGGTATAACGTTGTCGCAACCTCTCGTCAAGCAAATCAGAAGTTGGCAGCCTCAAGCCGGTTGGTTCTCGTCGATGGCGATATCGCCAATCAGCAAACGGCCGCTCGGACAGTCGAAGCAGCAATCGGCAGCTTCGGAACCATCGATGTCTTGGTCAACAACGCCGGCATCTTCCTGACGAGACCTTTCATTGAATTTACTCTCGCGGATTTCAATACCCTCGTCTCCACCAATCTGCTCGGATTTTTCCTGATCACTCAGCTGACGGTCAGAGAGATGTTGAAGCAGAAATCAGGATGCGTCATCACCATCAGCGCGGCGCTTGCCGATCGGCCAATAGCCGGCGAGAACGGTTCAATATCAATGATGACGAAGGGTGGGTTGAACGCTGTAACAGAGAACCTCGCGGTCGAATACGCTGATGACGGCATCCGTTTTAATGCGGTAGCCCCGGGCGTTGTAGATACGCAAATGCATCGGAATGAGCCCAACGATTCGACGTTGCAACCGGTCTGTGAAAAAGGCGATCGGTGAAGGATATTGCGGATGCCGTACTTTACCTGACAGAGGCCGGTCATGTGAGCGGAGAAATACTTCACGTGGATGGAGCCGCCCCCGCTCGTCGCTGGTGAAACAAAAAAGGTTCGAACCAGACTTTGGTCTGAGACGAGGTACGGATGCCGCAATTGCTTTCAGTAAATGTCGGCCTTCCACGCGATGTGACGTGGGACGGCAAGACTGTACGCACCGCGGTCTGGAAGAGTTCTGTGAATGGACGGCAGATGGTGCGCAAGCTCAACATAGTTGGCGATGGGCAAGCCGATCTGGCGGGTCACGGAGGGGAGCAGCGCGCTGTGTTCGTCTATCAGATCGATTCCTACCACTACTGGGAGAAGTTTTTGGGTCGGAACGATTTTACATTCGGCCAGTTCGGAGAGAACTTCACCGTTGACGGCCTGGCTGACAGCGAGGTCTGCATCGGCGATCGATACCGCATCGGCGGTGCTGAGTTTGAGGTAACGCAGCCGCGCGTGACCTGCTACCGCGTCGGCATCCGTATGAATGAACCTCGCATGCCGGCGCTTCTCGTCGCACATCACAAGCCGGGATTCTATTTTCGCGTGTTGAAGGAGGGAGAGGTCGGTGCCGGCGACGATATTGTCAAAATCGCCGATGGCCCGGAGCGAATCAGCGTGTCCGATGTTGACGCCCTCCTTTATTTACCAGGGCACACCAGCGAGCAATTGCAACGAGTGCTGCGGATTCCCGCGCTGAGCGAGGGTTGGCAAAGTTCGTTCAGGGCAATGCTTCAACAGGACCTGAGTTCCAAAGCCACTGCGGGGAATCCAGGACTCGCCTACGAGGAGCAAGCGCCGGCATGGCCCGGATTTCGGCCGATGCGCATTGCGAGCATCCATAAGGAAAGCGACAGTGTCACGTCCTTCGTTCTGGTGCCGGTCGATGGCCAGCCTCTGCCTCTCTTTCAGGCGGGCCAATTTATAGTGTTGCGCTTGGTTGTCGATTCGGGCAAGCCGCCCGTTCTTCGAAGTTATTCACTGTCTGACTTGCCTGTCGTCGATCATTTCCGCATCAGCGTCAAGGGCGAATTGAAAGGAATCGGAAGTTCATTCCTCGACAACCATTGCCAGGTAGGCGATTTATTGGATGTGAGTGCACCGCGAGGAAACTTTACTCTGCATCCCGGAGAGAATCCCTTGGCCCTGCTCAGCGCTGGAGTGGGCGCGACGCCTGTGATGTCGATGCTGCACGCACTCGCCGCTGAACAATCGCAACGAGAGATTTGGTGGATCTTTGGAGCACGCAATCGCGCTGACCATCCATTTGCGGATGAATCGCGCTCACTGCTGAAACAGCTCTCCCGCGGGCGCGGATACGTCGTGTACAGCAGGCCGACGGCGACCGACCAGGTTGGTGCAGACTTTGACGCTTACGGGCACATTGACACGTCGTTGCTGGAAAGAATTGGCGTGGCACAGGGCAGTGACTTCTATCTGTGTGGGCCCACTTCATTCCTGAAGGATATGCGCGATGGGCTGCGAGACTGGGGTGTACTTGCCGAGAATGTGCACACGGAGATCTTCGGTGCTCTCGATGCGATTACTCCCGGCATGGCGCAGGTTGATCACACTCCTCACCAGCCACCAGGGCCGCCCGGAACTGGCCCACGTGTCACGTTCGTGCGCAGCGGCATTACCGCGGCCTGGGATCCGAAGTTCGCGAGCTTGCTTGAGTTGGCCGAAGCCTGCGACGTTCCGGTCAGATGGTCATGCCGGACTGGAGTGTGTCACACCTGCATGACCGGTCTGGTTGGTGGCTCGGTTTCCTATAACCCTGAGCCGCTGGAGATGCCTGCTCCGGGGAATGTGCTCTTGTGCTGTTCACGGCCAGATGCATTGGTCGCTCTGGATCTTTGAGAGAAACAAAAGGAGTCAAATCATGCGTTCCGATATTGTGCCCGGTGGCATTTTCCCCGACTATGAACTGCCCGATCAGACTGGGCAGTTGCGCAAGCTCAGCGAACTGCAGGGCGAGGACCCACTCATCCTCACGCTGGCACGCGGTCACTATTGTCCAAAGGAGCACCAGCAGCATTTGGAACTCGCGACGTTCTACCCGAGGATCGCGGTGGCCTACACGCATGTGGTCACGATCGCCACCGACGATCACCACACACTCCAGGAATTCCGTGCGTCAGTCGGGGCCCAGTGGACCTTCCTTTCGGACCCCGAACGAACGATCCAGAAGGACCTCGACATCCAGGAGTACACCGACCCCGAGCATAATCCCATGATCCCGCATACGCTCGTGCTCAAGCCGGGTCTCGTGATCTACAGCATCTATAACGGCTATTGGTTCTGGGGCCGGCCGTCGATCGCCGATCTCTGGCGCGACCTGCGCACCGTGACGAGTGAGGTTCGCCCGGACTGGGACCTGAGCACCCCTGGGCTCCGCGACGCGTGGAACGCTGGCGACCTATCGCGGTTTCATGGATGGAACAAGAAAGCGAAGAGCGCCCCTGTTGGGTCGAAAGAAAAAAGCTGATCCGAAAAGTTGAGATCGCGGCTCTGAGGTCTGGAAATATTCAGTGCCGGAACCTCAGCCGGGTTGAAGTGGATTGCATAACGTTTGCTTGGTGGATCAATGGCTTCCGCATCAAGGCTTTCAGGACGGTTGGATACAAATCGGAACCTTCGACGACTTCTGCGAGCAGAGCTTCCCGTCGACACCGTGGCGCTAGCGCGGTATTTGATTGGCAAGGTCATCGTTCACGACGCGGCGAGCGGCAGGCTGAGCGGACGCATTGTTGAAACGGAGGCCTATCCGGTTGGCGATCCAGCTAGTCATGCTTTCCGGGGGAAAACGCCACGAAATAGCGTTCTTTACCTTGAACGGGGACATGCCTATGTCTATCTCGCCTATGGCATTTCGTACTTGCTGAATGTGTCAAGCGAGAGGGCTGGAATTGGTGCAGGAGTCTTGCTGCGAGCCATTGAGCCACTCGACGGCATCGAACTTATGAACGGCACGCATCCAAGGAAGGAACGGGCCGACATAGGCAGGGGTCCGGGACGATTGACAAAGGCATTGAAGGTCGACCTCAGGCAGGATGGAGTTGATCTTTGCAGTGCGAGCTCGTCGCTCTGGCTGGCTGAAACGTCGCACAAGACTGGCGCGATTGGCAAAAGCGTGCGCATTGGGCTGACTCGGGCAGCGGACCGCGTCTTACGTTTTTATGAACGTGGCAATGAACATATAAGTGGCCCAAAGAGATTGCTCAGTGCATGACAGATATGGAGATCCTCGGCGAGCTCTGATGCCGCCGACTTTTCGTTGGATGGGAAGTTCCGGAAGCTGAGAACCCAGGTCGGAGAAGTATGTCGATGACGGAATTAGCGACAAAGCAGAACCCGACGAACGTTCTTGTCGCAGCGCCCGAGAGAGGTGACGTTGAGGCTGGGAGTCCGCTGCCGATTGGAGGCACGCATCAACAAGGCGACGGAGTCAATTTCGTTCTGTTCAGTCGTCACGCGACCGGTGTTCGCCTGGAGCTTTACCAACATCCTGACGATTCTTCCCCGACGAGCGTCATTGATTTGGATCCAATCCGTAACCGAACCGGTGACGTTTGGCATGTTTGGGTGCGCGGCATTGCCCCGGGGCAACTCTATGGTTATCGCATCGAAGGGCCCTATCAACCGGAAGAAGGCCATCGCTTCAACCCGCACAGATTGCTATTGGATCCCTATGCAAGAGCAATTGCAGGCGTTAAAGATTGGGATTTTATAGCGGCTCGCGGCTACGACTCCTCGAGCAGACTAGCTGACCTGAGCATTTCGACGAGTGATAATGCCGGCACCACGCCGAAATGCATTATTTCCCGCGACGATTTCGATTGGGGCCTGGATTCTCCTCCGAGGCATTCGGCCTCTGACACTGTGATCTATGAGGCACATGTTCGCGGGTTCACATTCCACCCCAGTTCGAAGGTTGAGCATCCTGGGACCTTCGCCGCACTGATCGAAAAGATCCCCTACCTTCAGGACCTGGGAGTGACAGCCATTGAGCTGATGCCCGTTCTCGAGTTTAACGAGAATGAGTTGCAGCTGCTCAATCCAACAACCGGAGAAAAACTCAAAAACTACTGGGGCTACAATCCCGTCGGCTTCTTTGCTCCAAAGCAGTCCTACAGCTTTGCGGGATCGCGATGGCGGCAGACCGTGGAGTTTCGGGAAATGGTGAAGGCCTTCCACCAGGCCGGCATTGAAGTGATCCTGGATATCGTCTTGAACCACACCGCTGAGAACGACGAATTGGGGCCGACGATCTGCATGCGCGGTATCGAAAACTCAATCTACTATATGTTGCAGGACAAACAGCCCCGGTACTACAAGGATTTTACGGGCGTAGGCAATACGCTCAACGCCAACCACCCGGTCGTAAGAGAGCACGTCACGAGTGTGCTTCGTTACTGGGTCATGCACATGCACGTCGACGGATTTCGTTTCGACCTTGCATCCGTGCTGGGTCGGGATGAGCATGGAAATATTTTGCGCGACGCTCCGCTTCTCGATGGCATTGCCGAGGATCCAATTCTGCGTGACGTAAAGATTATCGCGGAAGCCTGGGATGCAGGAGGCGCCTATCAAGTGGGAGATTTTTCAACGGGGCGTTGGACCGAATGGAATGGCCGTTTCCGTGACGATGTGCGCCGCTTCTGGATTGGCGACGCGGGCATGATGGGATCGTTCGCGAGCCGCATCTGCGGAAGTTCGGATTTGTACCGAAGCTCGGGCAAGGGGCCCGCGTGCAGCGTCAACTTCATCACCTGTCACGACGGGTTCACACTGAACGACCTGGTCAGTTACAACGAGAAGCATAACTATGAGAATGGAGAGTCAGGCCGCGATGGAACCGATGCTCACCACAGCGACAACTGCGGGGTGGAAGGGCCGAGCCAGGACCCCGATGTCGAGCGCATGCGCAGCCGTCTGATCAAGAATTTCCTGTTAACCCTGTTTATCTCTCGCGGGGTTCCCATGCTGCTCGGCGGCGATGAATGTCGCCGAACCCAGCGCGGCAATAACAATGCCTACTGCCAGGATAACGAAGTGAGTTGGTTCGACTGGGACCTGCTTGAAAAGCACAAAGAGATTCAGCGCTTCACCAGGGGAATGATCGCCTTTCGCCGAGCCCATCCGGTCTTGCGAAAAGAAACTTTCTACGCGGATGCAGACATCAAGTGGTTCGCGCCGAATGGCGCCCCACCGAATTGGACGGACCCGCAGCAGAAATCCATTGCGTGTTTGATTCCTGGATTGACGGAACCCGATTTGTTTCTCCTGTTCAACGCCGACAAGAAATCTGTTGAGTTTTCCATTCCATCGCTGCCAGCCGGGAAGATCTGGCGTTTGGCGGTCGACACATCCCGAGCCACCCCTGACGATTTGGCCGACGCTGGAAAAGAGCCTCCCTTGCACGACCGAATCGGTTTTCGGCTCGAACCTCGATCAAGTGCGATTCTCTTAACAGAGATCGGCGAGGTGCTGCATGACAATTAATCCCGCTGCCGGAAAGCCGGCCGACCCATCCATTCTTGTCAACGTTCCGAAGCTGATTACAGCCTATTACGAGTTGCGGCCTGATCCGACTGATCCGGGACAGCGGGTTGTCTTCGGTACGTCAGGCCATCGGGGATCGGCCTTTGACGTAGCGTTCAACGAGGGGCACATCCTGGCAATCACGCAGGCAATCTGCGATTACCGCAGGCTCCGGAAAATTGATGGCCCGCTATTTCTAGGGATCGACACCCACGCCCTGTCCGAGCCTGCGTTTGCAAGCGCGATGGAAGTACTTGCGGCAAACGAGATCGACGTCATGCTTTCTGAAGGCACTCCCTACACTCCGACACCAGCCGTCTCCCACGCTATTCTGCTCTACAATCGCGGACGAAAATCGGGACTCGCGGATGGCATCGTCATCACGCCATCGCACAACCCTCCCGATGACGGGGGCTTTAAATACGATCCTCCGCACGGCGGGCCTGCGGATGCGAGCGTGACTTCCTGGATCGAGTCGAAAGCGAATGAATATCTCGAACGTATCCTCGACGGTATCAAGCGCACACAGCTGGTCAAAGCACTGCATGCACCTACTACGCACAAGCATGATTTCTTGAGCAGCTATGTCAGCGATCTCAAGAACGTTGTCGACATGAATGCGGTGCGAGAGGCCAAGATCAAGCTGGGAGTGGATCCCCTCGGGGGAGCGGGCATCGATTATTGGCCGCGGATTGCCGAGCAGTATGGTCTCGAACTGACGATCGTCAACAAATCCGTAGATCCAACATTTCGCTTCATGAGTGTGGATTGGGACGGGAAGATTCGCATGGATCCCTCCTCGCCTTATGCAATGCAGAGACTCATCGCACTTGAAAGACAAGTTCGATATTGCGTTTGCCAGCGACACCGATCACGACCGCCATGGCATCGTGACTAAGGGCAGTGGGTTGCTGCCTCCGAATCACTACCTATCGGTGTGCGTCAGCTACTTGTTCGCCAACCGTGCCAACTGGCCCAAAGACGTCGCCGTGGGCAAGACCGTGGTCAGCAGCAGCATGATCGATCGTGTTAGCGACAGCCTGGGTCGACGGCTTTATGAAGTTCCGGTTGGCTTTAAGTGGTTTGTCGAGGGATTGCTCTCCGGCAGCCTGGGATTCGGTGGAGAAGAGAGCGCCGGTGCGTCCTTCCTCCGTCGCGACGGCAGCGTATGGACCACTGACAAGGACGGAATCATTCCTTGTTTGCTCTCCGCAGAAATCACGGCGCGCATGGGAAAAGATCCCGGTGAGATTTATCGCGAGCTCACCCGCGAACTGGGAGATCCCATCTACGAACGCATCGATGCTCCCGCCACGCCCGAAGAAAAGACCGCTCTGGCAAACCTGTCCTCATCCGACATTCATGCGACCGAGGTTGGTGGTCAGCCGATCCAGAAGATTCTCGCCACCGCTCCGGGAAACGGCAATCCAATTGGGGGGATCAAAGTGATTGCCAGGGATGGCTGGTTTGCAGCACGTCCATCGGGCACGGAGCAAATCTACAAGATCTACGCCGAGAGTTTCCTCGGCCAGAAGCATCTTCAACAGATCGAGGAAGAAGCCCAGGCGATCGTTGCGGAGACGCTCTCGCGCAGTGCGCATGCGGCCGCAACCGATAAGCCCTAAAGAGAAAAGCCATGACAGGAATTCGTTTATGAGAGACACCACAATCGATGATCGCCCCCTCGATGCCGGCATTTCAGATGCTCTTACCGAGTTGGCCCTGGACCTCAGGTGGTCGTTTAATCATGCAGCCGACCAGCTTTGGAAACAACTCGATCACGAACTCTGGGACCTAACCCACAATCCCTGGGTTCTGCTGCAAACCGTATCGCGGGAAAAACTGCAGACTGTCACCTCTGACCCGGGATTTCAAGGACTCGTTGCTGATCTGCGCCGCGAGAAAACGCGTATCGAAGAGTCGGAGGAATGGTTCCAAACAGCGCACCCGCGCTCAGGCGTTTCAACCGTTGCCTATTTCTCAATGGAGTTCATGCTGAGCGAAGCGCTGCCCATTTATTCTGGCGGCCTCGGCAACGTCGCAGGCGATCAGCTTAAAGCAGCAAGCAACCTGGGTGTCCCGATGGTCGGCATCGGTCTGCTCTATCAACAGGGCTACTTCCGGCAGGAGATTGATGCGCAGGGCCACCAGCAGGCTTTGTACCCATTCAATGATCCGGGGCAGCTTCCGATTCGGCCAGTACGCGAACCGAGCGGCGAATGGCTCCGTCTGGCAGCCGCTTTTCCCGGCTTCAAGTTGTGGATCAGAGTCTGGCAGGTCCAGGTGGGCCAGGTGAAATTGTATTTGCTTGACACCAACGATCCCGCAAACCCTCCGGCCTTTCGCACCATTACCTCTCAACTGTACGGAGGTGGTCCGGAACTGCGTTTAAGGCAGGAACTCGTCCTTGGTGTTGGAGGCTGGCGGCTGCTGCGAGCGCTGAGACTGCAGCCCGAGGTCTGCCACCTCAACGAAGGTCACGCCGCATTCGCGGTGTTGGAGCGGGCTCGTTGGTATATGGAAGACAACGGCAAGACCTTCGATGAGGCGCTTGCCGTCACCCGTGCCGGCAACCTTTTTACAACCCATACTCCCGTGGAGGCGGGCTTTGACCGCTTTGCTCCCAGCCTGATCGAACGATACCTGGGCGAGTATGCCAAAGAGAAGCTGTCGATCTCGTTCGATGAGCTCATGGCGTTGGGCCGGCGCGATCGCCTGGATTCGTCCGAGCCGTTCAATATGGCGTATCTTGCGATCCGCGGTAGCGGCGCCATCAACGGCGTAAGCAAATTGCATGGACAGGTGAGCCGGCGTCTGTTCCAGCCTCTTTTTCCCAGGTGGCCTGAAGCGGAAGTGCCGGTAACGCACGTGACCAACGGAGTTCATGCCGCTTCCTGGGACTCTGCGGAAGCAGACCGCTTGTGGGAACTTGCCTGCGGAAAACGGTGCTGGTGCGGAACACTGGAGGAGATGGAGAAAGAGCTCCGTGCAGTCAGTGATTTCAACCTGTGGCAACTTCGCGCAGATAATCGGAAGGATCTCGTTGAGTACGTGAGAAGACTGGACGGCCGTCAATTGGCATCTCGCGGAGAATCGTCGGAAGACGTTGCGCGGGCCGCACAAATACTCGATGAGAATGTGTTGACTCTGGGATTTGCCCGCCGCTTTGCCGCATACAAACGCCCGAATCTTCTGCTGCGCGATCCGGCGCGTCTCATCAAAATTCTCACGAATCAGGAGCGGCCTGTTCAACTCGTGCTTGCCGGGAAAGCTCATCCTCAGGATACCGAGGGACAAGAAATGATTCGGCAGTGGTTTGAGTTTATCCGCCGCCCTGAAGTTCGATCCCGTGTGGTCTTTCTTTCGGATTACGACGTGATCATGGCAGAACATCTGGTTCAGGGCGTAGACGTGTGGGTGAACACTCCGCGACGGCCTTGGGAAGCCAGCGGCACCAGTGGCATGAAGGTGCTGGTGAACGGAGGCTTGAATCTTTCGGAACTCGATGGCTGGTGGGCGGAAGCGTATACGCCAAAAGTAGGTTGGGCGATCGGTGATGGGCGCGAACATGGGGACGACCCCTCTTGGGACGCAGCTGAAGCCGAAAGTCTCTACGCACTGCTCGAAAACGAAATAGCTCCGGAGTTCTACGCCCGCGACGAGCAGGGAATTCCACGCGGCTGGGTTGCCCGCATGCGCGAAAGCATGGCCTGCCTGACTCCAGTATTTTCGACCAATCGCTCGGTCCGCCAATATACCGAAGAGCATTATCTCCCCGCGGCGGCAGCCTATCATGAGCGCGCCGAGAATCGAGGTTCAGTGGGAGCCGAACTGGTCGCCTGGCAAACCGAACTGGCAAAGCATTGGTCCGCGTTGCGGTTCGGCCCGGCGACCGTCGAGCAACAAGGCGGGCAATCTTCATTTCATGTTCAGGTTTTTCTCGGTGACATGGATCCCGATGCCGTGAGCGTTGAACTCTATGCGGAACCGCAGAAAGGCGGCGACCCGATCGCGCTGGTGATGAACCGTGGCGAACGCCCTGCCGAAGCGACGGCCGCCTTCGTCTACAGCGCTTCTGTTCCCTCAGGTCGTCCGGTTGCCGACTACACACCGCGTCTTGTTCCGCGACATGCAGGAGCGTTCGTTCCGCTTGAAGCTCCTTACATTTTGTGGCAGGAAGCGCCGTCCTGGCGATGAACTTTCAGACTCCCGCCAACCTCTTTGGCAGGGGATTGCATGCGCTGGATTGCAACGAACGATCAGAAAAGGGTGCGAGGCAAGCCAAGGTCTCACTCGAAACGAGCCAACGGAAAGTACGATGATTGGCACGAGCTGCAGCAACGTGAGAATTCCCTCGATCGCCCTGTCAGTTGATGGCATTTCCGTATCTCCGTTTTAGCTCGTTTGCCGTCGATAACTCCGTTCTTAGCTGCTGATTCTTGCGAACAAGCTCACTCAC
Source organism: uncultured Acidobacteriaceae bacterium (assembly GCA_963820245.1). Taxonomy (GTDB): domain Bacteria; phylum Acidobacteriota; class Terriglobia; order Terriglobales; family Acidobacteriaceae; genus Telmatobacter. The sequence continues at coordinate 224,090 of CAWFZC010000017.1, forward strand.
ATAATTCCGCATCGTCTGTAAATGGTTTTGCCAATCTTCTTCGATCCTCAGCTTCCAGCCTTCATGCCCATGTCTTTCAGGCGATGGTCTCTTCGTCCTTTGCCCAGTCGAAATCACTTTCGAATTCGTTTGAGCCAGGAACTCCCGGCTCTTCTGGGCCGGCATAACTCCTCTCCGGCGATTGGTCACGGTTGGCATAACTGAACTCCTGGTGCGTCGGTCGAGCGATTTCCCTGAAGCACTCTGCAAGATTCTCGCGCGACACGTTCGGACACGCCGCACTATCGCCATTACGCCAGAAGAGCTTCGACGTGTCTATTGGACAAAGGTATCGATTAGCGGCGATGCATAACTTGCTGCGCGAAGCCGAGAAACATGCGGCTCGTGACCTGGCGGCTAATCGCAATCAGTTATTAGAAACCTGCGCGGCGGATGATTATGGATGGCGCCAAACGCGATCCGGTGCAACAGCTTGATTTGCTGTTTATCTGGCCAGAGATTGACATCAATAAGTTCCGAAGGCCGTAGCAAACCCGAGGGAGCTTCGTGATGGATATTTGCTTTCAAATCACCAGATTCTCGATTTTTTAGGGCGAATTCCGCGGTAGTCGTTGTAAAATTGCTTGAAACTTGCGCCGAGTGTCGGCGTGTGAGTGTCCTCGCTTTAGGCAGGATTGTCCCCGATCCCTGGGCCCTACGACTATCGACCGCTGCCTTGCTCTCCAGCGAAGTGAAGTGAAATTACTGAAAGTGAGTCATTTGTGCTCCGGATATGCGCGCGCGCCGGCAATTCTTGTCGTTCGCGAAGCGGCTCCTGGCGGGAGGACCTGTAAATGAAACGATCTCCAGGGCCAATTTCTCTGGCTGGCTCTCAACTTGGAGAGGTACGCCATGTCTGCGCATTTTTCGCGAACGATGACGAAGAGTATCGGGTCTTGCTCCCTTTCATCCGTGAGGGGCTGTCCCGTGGGGACAAGACCGTAAACGTTGTCAACCCTGAAGCACGCGACGAGCATCTGCAGCGCCTTGCTCAGGCCGGCATCGACTCATCCGCCCCGCTCAAAAGCGGGCAGCTTCAGATCCGGATCAATACTGAAGTCTATCTGCGAGAGGGACGTTTCGATCAAGACCGGATGCTTGCAGCATTTGAGGAAATGGCAAGTTCTGCCAGGACAGCGGAAGGATTTCCCATGAGTCGCATCGTGTGCCGGATGGATTGGGCATCGGGAAATCAATCTCGTATTGATGATGTGATCGAGTTTGAATCGCGTGTGAACGAAGTTTGGCGCCGGTATGATGACGCCGTTATCTGCACTTACCATCTCGGGCAGCTGAGCGGCGATGCGGTGATCGACATCATGCGAACGCACCCCATGGTGATTCTCGGCGGGCATCTCCAGCAAAACCCCTTTTTCACGCGTCCAGAGGAGTTTCTCCACGAATTTCGCGGACGACGTTCTGGACGAACGAATCCCCAGTAGCGGCGGGCCACTATGCACCAGCAATCATCGGATTCTGCAACTGAGATAAAGCGGCTGCAGCGCTGTATGAACGATTTGGTCGGCGTCCTTGCGCTTCCAGCCGTTTGGAGTGAAAGCGAGCCGAGTCGAATTCTGGATACGTTTCTCGATGCCCTGATGGGAATACTCGATCTCGATTTCCTTTATGCGCGGGCACGATTCGACTCCCACGAGTCCCCGACCGAAGCGCTCAGGAATGCTCCATCGTACGAGGCGGGCAATATCCTGGAGGAACTCCGACAGGCACTGAATCAATGGTCTGGAGAAAATCCGCAGCAATGGCCTGACTATGCACTCGACCATTTGGGAGGGCAGAAAGTTTCGTTCTTTCCCATCAGGCTGGGAATTGACGGTGGGCTCGGACTCATCGTGGCGGGGTCTCAGCGGTCAGGTTTTCCGGACCAGACCGAGAGCCTGGTGCTTGGAGTTGCTGCAAATCAGTTGGCTATCGGGCTGCAGCAAACAATCCGTGTGAACGAGCAGAAACAAATTGCGAGTGAACTCGACCGGCGGGTTGCAGAACGGACGAGGGAACTTGCCGAAGCCAACGAAGAACTGCAACTCCAGGTTGGTTTGCTGCAGCATCTTCCTGTTTCCGCCTGGACACTCAAGCCTGATGGGACACCCGATTTCGTGAATCGAGTTTGGCTTGAATTCTCCGGCCAGACTCTCGATTTCGTGCGGTCGCATCCCGAAGCCTGGATGGCCGCGGTCCATCCTGACGATCGCGAAGCGGCATCGCTGACTTTACGGGAGGCAGTGCGTTCGGGAAAAGGTTTTGCGATCGAGACCAGGTCTCTCCGCGCTTCTGACAGGACCTATCGCTGGCACCTGCAGCAAGCCGTGGTCTTGCGCGATGCAGAAGGAAAAGTTCTCAAATTCGTTGGAACGACCACCGACATTGACGACCGGAAGCGCGCCCAAGAATCCCTGCAGGCGAGTGAAACCAATCTCCGCGAGATTCTCAACGGCATTCCCGGGTTTGTATGCACCCTGAATCCGGCCGGTCAAATTGACCTTGCCAATCGACCGCTCCTGGATTTCTTCGGCATGACGCTTGAGGAGTTGAACTCCTGGGGAACCAACGGTGCGGTCCACCCGGATGATCTTTCGCGCGTGATCGCGGAACTTACGGACGCAATGACAACCGGAACTCCCTTCGAAAGTGAACTCCGTTATCGCCGTGCTGACGGCTTCTATCGATGGTCCCAGACTCGCATTCTTCCTGTGCGAGACACGGAAGGCAGAATAACCCGCTGGTTTGGTCTTATCACGGATATCGACGACCGGAAGCGCGCCGAGGAGGCGTTGCGCGAAAGCGAGTATGAAGCTCGCCTAATCGTGGATAGCATCCCCGGCGTCATTGGGGTGGCATCGCCCTCTGGGAATATCGAGATGGTCAGCCGCCGGGCCTTGGAATTCTTCGGTCAGACTATCGAGGAACTCAGGGAGTGGGGAACGAACGACACGATCCACCCTGATGATCGGCCTGGGGTTATCGATGCCTATCCCCGAGCGATTTCCGCTGGCCGTCCATATGAGTTCCCGATGCGATTGAGGCGACGGGACGGTGTCTATCGCTGGTTCCAGGAAAGAGGTTTTCCGCTTCGCGATAAGAACGGGGATATTACTCGCTGGTACCTGCTGATAACCGACATCGATGATCAGAAACGGGCGGAGGAATTGTTACGCGAAAGCGAGCACGAATCTCGCTTGATCGTGGATAGCATTCCCGGCCTGATTGCAGTTTTAGACACGAGGGGCGAGATTGAGCGGGTCAACCAACCGCTTTTGGACTACCTTGGAAGGTCGCAGGAAGAATTGCGTCAATGGGCCGTAGACGACACCATTCACCCGGACGACCGCTCTGGGTATCTTCTGGCTTTTAGGCGAGCTTTCGCCTCAGGAGATCCAGCTGAATATGAAGCAGTACGAATTCGTCGTTTCGATGGCGTCTACCGATGGTTCAACATGCGCGGGCTTCCACTACATGACCGGCAGGGCCATATTGTCCGATGGTACTTTCTTTTAACAGGAGTTGACGATAGAAAGCGTGCCGAAGACGAACTTAGAAGAAGCGAAGCAAGACACCGGGTTGTGGTTGAAACGGCGAGCGACGCGGTGGTCAGTATCGACGAAAGCGGCGTAATCATTCTCGCGAACCCGGCAACGGGACGAATATTTGGATACGATCCGGAAGAGCTCATCGGCAAACCTCTCACGGTTCTGATGCCGCGAGCAAAGGGCAAATTCCATGAGACAGGTTTCAAGCGATATCTGGAAACCGGCGAGAGACATCTGAACTGGCAGGGAACTGAGATGACTGCCCAGCGAGCGAACGGTGAGGAGTTTCCGGCGGAGGTCTCATTCGGAGAGATGGTCGCGGATCAGCGCAAGGTGTTCACCGGATTCATACGGGACATCTCGGAAAAGAAACGTGCTGAACAAGCATTACGCGACACTCATGCGGAACTGGCGAGAATGATGCGCGTCATGACTGTCGGACAGTTGACCGCTTCCATTGCACATGAGGTTAGCCAACCTCTATCGGGCATCATTATGAATGCCAGCACTTGCCTCCGCATGTTGAAGAGTGATCCGCCGAATATCGACGGTGCACGGGAAACCGCACAACGGACGATCCGTGACGGCAATCGCGCTTCAGATGTCATCCAACGACTGCGCACCCTTTTCACCAAGAAGCAGGTCGACGTTGAGCCGCTCGATCTTAATGAAACAGTTCGCGAGGTCGTCGCGCTGTTGTCTGGCGAACTTCAAAGAGACAATATAATTCTGAAACAGGAACTCAAGGATCGCTTGCCGACTGTTGCCGCCGATCGTGTGCAACTGCAGCAGGTCATTCTGAATCTGCTCCGCAACGCATGCGAGGCAATGAGTTCCATCGATGATCGGCCACGTCAAATCGCGCTCAGAACGGAGTTGGAAGGCGACCATGTGCGCCTATCAGTTCAAGATTCTGGCGTTGGCTTTACCCGTGAAGTTGCCGACCAGATGTTTGAATCGTTCTACACCACAAAGTCAGACGGCATGGGGGTCGGACTCTCCGTCAGTCGTTCGATTATTGAGGCCAACCGCGGCCGGTTATGGGCGACGGCAAACGACGGACCGGGAGCAACCTTTGCCTTCTCGATTCCCTGCGACCAAGGGTCTCAAGATCAGCAGGAACCATGATCGGCGGTCATTTGGGTTTCGATCCGCCTGGCCGCGAAAACTCAGAAGTCCGTGCCTGAAAGCTGTGAAGCAATCACCTGGCTTGCGAGCTTCATTGATGCAGACACGCTCACCGATCGCCAGTTGAAGCCGTCCGATTCAGGAATGCACTCCATACATGCGAGCTCATCCAACCAAAGCTCGGTCAGGGAGCCGGAGGCGCCAGGGCCGATCAATCTCGTCATGGAGTCGATGAAGCTGTTCAACTCGCGCTCCGGCACAGACAGGTGACCGCAGCGGCTTTCCGGCGCCTTCGCGATAGATATGTGACTCGGGATTAGTCGCAGCTCGGGCATGGCATTCCTCGATTCTGTGAGTCGGGGATCACGTATTGGCGCTTCGATCCGGAAGTTGCTCCGGCATTCGGAACGGGCTCCTTGGATCCCGCCGAGCAGGAAAGCTGTATGCGCGCCCGATGGAGTCTGGTCTTGACTGTCGCCAGCGAGAGGTCGAGAGTTCGAGCGACCTCCTTCATCGAGCATTCCTTTTCAATCCAAGTTGTCAGTGGGGTGCGAAGGTTGATATCGAGGTTGCCGATTGCACGCAAGAGGTAGTCGGACCTCTGGCGCAAATCACAAAGCTGCTCCGGGTTCAAAGCGGTCTCAGGAACATCAATCGCTTCTGCTGGTTCACCTGATCCCGGTGGTGCTTCGAACGAGACTTCCAATCGACTGCGCCGCCTCCGCAAAACCATCAGCGCGGAATTGATAGCGATCCTCATGAGCCACGAAGCGAATTGGGATCTTCCTTGAAAGGAATCAAGCGCCAAATATGCGCGAAGAAAAGTCTCTTGCAGTGCGTCTTCTGCATCCTCGTGGTTTCTCGTTATTGAATGAATTCGCCGGTAAAGACGACACGAGTAACGAGTCTGAAGTTCCTCGAATGCAGAATTCGATCCGGCTCTCGCCGCGGCAACCAGTTCCAAATCTCGGCAGGCGGCATTCTCATGATCTTTTGCCCCAGGAAGAATGGTTCTACCGCACAGCTGCATCACGACCCCCCTCAATGCAAGTTTCAAGAAACGCCTTTGCCCATCAAGGCGCGGTGGCGCAAACGCGACGGACATTTCTGAATCAGGCTCGCCTCGACTGCTTGTGATTAAGCCTCAAGAACGGCGACGGGGCCATTGGACAAAGGTATCGATCAATACGTTCGCACGAACTGCCTCAACGTCATGCGCGTGTTTCTTCCGGCGTCTTGATTCATTCAAAGTGCAATCGAACACGGCTGGAGGACTTTTGACGTGCGGCCGGGTTGCAGGGGCGCAGATGATGCGAACCCGCTGAGGACAAACGACTTGCCGGAGGCGCACTCCCATTGGTAACCAATACCTAAGTACAATAGACGCCGACAAATTGAGAGCAGATCATGAAATTGTGCAGCACGAAAAGAAGGAGACTTCATAGAGACAAAGGCAGCCGCGTTGTTGATTTGCTGTCCTGAGTGGAGCAAGCAGCACTTTCGGAAGATGCACATCGACTTCCCCAAGCAGCGCTGGTGGAACCCGCGCTTCTCGACGTAGGGAAAGCTGTTTCAGGAGCGGATTGAGAACTCTATGATGAACGCACAGTTACTTGTATCGATCGTCGATGATGATGAATCAGTTCGCGAATCACTGCCAGATCTCCTGAAGGAATTCGGCTTTGCTTCTCAAACGTTTTCTTCTGCTGAAGAGTTCCTTTCAAGTGATGGTCTTTCCAACGGAAAATGTTTGATTCTCGACGTTGCCATGTCGGGAATGTCCGGCCCCGAACTCCAAAAGGAACTGAATCGTCGAAAGATCAAGATACCCATTATCTTCGTCACCGCACGTCGAGACGAAACACTACGGTCTCACCTCATCGATGAAGGCGCGATCGCCTGTTTGTTCAAGCCGTTCAGTGATTCCGCAATGCTCGAAGCGCTGAATTACGCGTTCAATCTTAATTGACCGTTTTGTCTGCAACTACGTCGCAGATTTACAATGACTCTTGAGCACGCACGCTGTTTTAATCTGAGGGCCCTAACAATGTCAGAGAGCCAGCCAGTCGTTCTCGTCGTCGATGACGACATCTCTGTTCGCGAATCGCTCGAGCTCTTGCTTCGCAACGAGAAACTGGATGTCGAGACGTTTGTTTCGGCGCAGGAATTTCTTAACTGCCCCCCGAAAACCGTGCCAAGTTGCCTGCTATTGGACATTTCTCTTCCTGGACTGAATGGACTCGATTTGCAGAAACGTCTTGCAGTGGAACGGCATGAGATGCCGATCATCTTCATCACGGGCCACGGGGATATCCCCAAAAGCGTGCAGGCGATGAAGGCGGGCGCTGTCGAGTTCCTGACCAAGCCGTTCAGTGACGAAATTCTGCTGAACGGCGTTCGCAATGCCCTGGTGCGGAGCAGGGCATTACTTGAGCGAGCGACGGAACTCAGAACCCTGAAAGCCCGTTATTCGAGTCTCACCGCTCGCGAGCGCGAAGTCATGGCGTTGGTGGTTGTTGGCTTGCCGAATAAGTTGGTGGGCGACGAACTGGGAATCAGCGAGATTACGGTGAAGGCACACCGCGGCAGCATGATGCGGAAGATGAAAGCTGAATGCCTTCCAGAATTAGTAAGCATTGCAGCACGTCTTCGCCTGCCGCGTCCGTCCGGATCTTCGACGCCCTCGGTTAGATAAGCCTCAAGTGGACACGGCGGTCGTCGGTCCATTTTGGTTGTTAATGGGCCCGCCAATGCGCCCAAAGGTATCGACCAATATGCACTTGTGATTCTCGTCTCTCATCCGCAGTCAAAGGAGACGGCCGAGGCTGCGCAATTTGTCCGCCATCGGTGGAGCGCGGCAGAAATCCTGCTGCTCGAAAGCGAGTCCGCGCTGGTTGACGACTAGCTCTACGACGACCGGGCCGAGCCTCATTTGTATCCGACGACTATTCGCGGGGCGGCAATCAGGCTCATTTGTCAACAAGAGCATTGGCTTCGAGCATGAACAGCGAAAGTTTGTTCGTCCATGGGATTCATACCTACGTATGACCCAATACCTTCGTCCAATGGATTCGAGGTCCTGCTTCTGGCTTAATCACATGTGTCGCTTTGAGTGTGTGGATTGCAGGGGAACATGAGGCCCTTCGATGGGCAAAGGAGGAAGAAATGCACGGATCAGCTATAGCGCTTCTAGAGGAACCCAAGACATCTCGCCGGCGGGATCACGCAATTCAACTGATTGAACAGATGCACGATCTTCGCGACTGTATTGCCCATCGGGCATTCGAGATATTCGCGAGCAGGGGGGAGCGCATCGGCCTCGAGTTGGCCGATTGGCTCCAGGCCGAGATGGAGTTTCTTCATCCTGCTTACATTGCGATTTCAGAATCTCCCACATCGCTGACGGTACGCGCCGACGTGCCTGGCTTCAAGGAGAAGGACCTCGAGGTAGAAGTGGAACCGCGCCGCGTCACTATTGCCGGCAAGCGGGTAACGCAGAATGGGTCCCATACTTACAAAAGAATCTACGCCGAAACTCACTCAGACGTGATTTTGCGTGTGATCGACCTTCCGGCGGAAGTGGACCCAGCCAAGGCCAAAACTGCGGTGAAAGATGGCGTTCTCGAACTGGACTTACCAAAGGCGGAGCAGAAGCTGAGCTAGTTGCGATTGACTTCGCGTCTCCCACGGCATGATGACACTCATGCAGACGTGATCAATGCGGACCTCCTGGCATTCATCCGAAGCTGAACTCCTGCGGCCCGCATCAATCGTCCCGATCCTGCTGCAAATCGTTCCAACCGCACAAGGAGAAACATCGATGTCACACTATTACTCTGGCCCGGATTACGGGTTTCCCCATGGCGACGCACGCCTCGACCTTACCGATCTGGACGCCTTACCCAAACCCGGAAGCGTCGGAAAATCAATCCTGATTATGAATGTCCGAGTTTCCAAAAGGAGACGAAATCATGAGCACCTCTAAAACTTCAAAGGACAAACAGCAGGGAAACCGGTGTAGCCATCCACCCTGCACGTGCACGGTGCCGCATGGAACCAAATACTGCGGTGCCGAATGCGAGGCTAAAGGCGAGATGCCCGAGATCGATTGCAATTGCGGACATCCCTAATGCAAGGGCGGGATCGAATAGTCGCGCGACTTTCAGATCTCCGTTGCCAGTAGGCTCATCAGCGCAAAAGGGAAGTCCTGCGAGCCTACGGCGAAAGGCCCAACAGATGATCAGCGCAGCTGAATTACGGCGTATCGACTCATTTTCTGACTTGCAGGACGACCAGGTGGACTGGTTTCTGAGTCATGCCGAGGAGAGCACTGTCCTTGCCGGCGACACGTTCGTAAAGCAAGGGGATCCGCCAGACTGGATGTTCATTTTCCTTGAGGGGTTCTTCCAGTGGAGAGGCGAATTCGGAGGCGACACGGTTTTACTTTCCGCGCAAGCCGGAGATGTAAGCGGGGTCTTTCCCTTCTCCAGGATGAAACAATTCACAGTAACAGGACGGGCGCTGACAGATGGGCGCCTCGTCAAATTTCCCGCTTGTCGCTTTCCAGAACTTGTCCAACGGATGCCAGAATTGACGACCAGATTGGTCGCGATCATGTCAGACAGAATCCGCGATGGAACTCGCATCGAACAACAGCGGGATCGTTTGGTCTCGCTGGGCAAGCTATCCGCCGGACTCGCCCACGAATTGAATAATCCAGCGTCCGCCGCCAGGCGAGCAGCGGATCAGATGCGGAATACGCTCACCAGAATGCGAAGCGCAAGTTTCGAACTGTGGCGCCAGCCTTTAGATGATTCGTGTAAAGCCAGAATTGAGGAAATGGAAGCCTGGCTCTTGCAATCAGGGGCGACGCAGTTAGACGGACTGGCCCTCAGTGATTTGGAAGACGGGCTGGGCTCGATCTTGCTGAGTCATGGGCAGGGTGATTCGTGGGAGATGTCGGCTGCGCTCGCGGAGTGCAACATGACGCCGGACATGCTTACTTCGTTGCTGGCACATCTCGATTCGGTTGCCGCTCGCGCTGCGCTGGCGCGAATCGCGGCAACGGCCGAATTGTCATGCCTTCTGAACGCCATAGAAGGTAGTACAGCCCGGATTTCAGAGCTCGTCCGAACGGTCAAAGAGTACACATATATGGATCAGGCGGAGGTACAGAATGTGGATATCGCTCGAAGTCTCGAAACTACGCTGGGCACGTTGGCTCACAGTCTGCATGCTGGGATCAAGGTACAGTGTTCCTATGAACCGATCCCGCTCCTGGTTGAACATGTCGGGCACCGAGTTGAACCAGGTTTGGACCAATCTCATCGAGAACGCAATCGACGCCATGCCGGTCGGGGGAGAACTTCGCGTGCGTACTTTCCACGAAGACCACTATGTTGTGGTCGAAATCGGTGATAGCGGCTCGGGAATTCCGGAAGAGGTGAGGCCCTATATCTTCGATCCCTTTTTCACAACAAAGGGCGTTGGTGAAGGAACAGGCCTGGGGCTGAACACCGTACAAACAATAGTTAGAAAGCTCGGTGGCAATATCCAGGTAAGCTCAAAGCCGGGCGACACTCGGTTTCAAGTATGGCTTCCTTTTACCGATCCAATCGAATTGGGGGGCAATTAGTTAGATGACGAACATTCGGATCAAACGGGCCTACGAAGCGCCGGACGCCGCGGACGGAGAGCGGATACTCGTGGATCGACTTTGGCCGCGAGGCCTCACGAAAGAGAAGGCGAGGATCGATCTTTGGCTGAAGGACATAGCGCCAAGCACGGAGCTTCGAAAATGGTTTGCCCACGATCCAGCCCGGTGGGCAGAGTTTCAGTCGCGCTACAAGGCGGAGCTCAAGAGCAACAAAGAACCGCTCTCGCATTTAAGGCAAGAGGCGGCTAAAGGCGTTGTCACGCTAATCTATGCCGCCAAAGATCAGGAACACAACGAAGCCGTGATACTGCAGAGACTCCTCACGGCGAAATGAGCTAACATTTCACGCTCACTAGCTTCCGTCGGATTGGTAGCCCTCTAGATCAACTTGGGAATGACCATCGGAAGGATGAATTGGTCGTCGGCATCACCGCGGCCTTTGCATCCCCGGCAAAAACATTCATGAGCGCCGCCTCCATTTATCGACCGCGAGGAGCCACGGCCTCAAACAGTTCTCGATAGGCGTCCGTCAATTTGCCGATCGTGAATGCACAGTTCAGGCCGCTAGGATTGGGGAGAACCCATACCGCGGATCCCCCAAATTTAGTTGGCTGTAATCCCCACCGAAGCTCGCGCTGATTTAGAAGCACCGATGGAGCCGGCTTTCCCAGGAACGCCAGGTGCCTGGGTCTGTATTTTGCGATTTTGCGCTCGAATGCAGGACGGGCACCGATAAAGTCGGCACGTTTCAGATCCGATGCGCTGACTGTAGGCCGAGCGACTGCAGACGTGATTCCATATCCGTAATCGAGCAGGAGGCGCGCCTCCTCCGGTCCCAGTTGCCGATCGGTAAAGCCGGCGAGATGAAGCACGCGCCAAAAGCGGTTACTTCGGTTGGCGAAGTGGAGTCCGACTGCAGCCGATCGCATTCCCGGATTGATTCCACAGAAGACAACTTTCAGAGTGGCCGCAATGACGTCAGGAAGTCCCACTAAATTTGCTTGTAAACCAGTCGACATCGCTTCAGAAAGTTTCGGGCTTTTTTTATCGCGGCTATGGGCCACTGCGTTAGTAGACTCCGAACATGTGCCGCTTTACAAGAGCCTCAATTTCCGGTTCGGTCACTGCCGAGAGGTCTGCACTTGCGATATCGACAACTCGTCGAGAAATTTCGGGATGATGAGCGCTCAGGTATTCTTTCAGGAAGTCTGCGGCGTTGCTTGTCCCAGTGGCGTGGCCGATGAGGACGATCTCATTCGCGGGAGTGATATCTTTCGCGATCTCCTCATAAAACGAATGTTCTTCGGGTACGCGCTCGCCGAGGTAGTGTGCTTCTTTTCGATGAATCAGATGATGATGGAAATTGAAGGGATCGTAGGGTTCCACTTTGCGTCCGTCAGCTGGGCGAGTTCCACTGAGATCCTTATAGACATGGGCGGCGTGGTGGTCGATGACGACAATCATCCGGCTGGGCTGAGCAGGTTCTTCCGCCTGCACACCGGGTACGGCTTCTTTCAAAAACTTGCGCAGTCGAGAAACTTCCTCCACGCCAAGGTCGTGGGCATGCGGCCGCCTGAAAAGCACGCGTTCGCTACCGACGCGGAATGTGAATTCATCGTCTCCACGCGGTTGGACCTGACCCAGATGCTCGACCAGTTCTACCGCCTCGTTCCAGCTGAGGTTATGGGGCAGCTTGCCGTTGAGTAGATTCTGGTACAGCGAGTCGAGATGTTTGCTCACGGTGTGCTCTCCTTCACAAATGAAGCCTCTTTGGTCTTTGGCAGCGCGCGACTGGATTACTTGCCATTAGGCCAGAGGTGTCGGCAGGAAGGCAATTAGACAAAGGTATCGACGGGACCTTCAATTCAAGACTGGGGGGCTCCGCATTCATCGGGTTTCACGGCTAGCGAGATAGGGGAAAATCGCGTGTCGCGGGCAAGAAGACGCTGTGGTCGATAAGAAAGTTTGGACAATGCCATCGTCCAATTGCGCGGCCCATTTTACCCGTAGTGAATCCCGCGTACTTTTAGCGTGCTCAAGAACCGCGTTTCCTGCGTTTCGACGGTTTTGAGCGTCTAGTATTTTCAATAACTTCTTTAGAGTCAATGCAAACCGGTGATCCGCCGCCCCCAGGCGCCAACAAAACAACTAGGTTTGGCAACCTTGGTTCGCTCCGTGCTCGTTGCCGTTTTTTGCTGATGGCAGCTTCGGTGGCTGTTGGAGTTCTCAGTTCCCAACTCGTCCTTCTGTTGAGCACTGAGAGTTTTTTGCCCGCGACCCCAGGCCTTGAAACTTCTAGAAGAAGCAGGCGCAAATTTGGACAAGGGCTTTGATGAATTCAGGGCCGCATTTCTTTCCGGTTCGCCATGTGACGTGCATGAACACGCCTCTAAACTGTCCAACGACCCGCGGTTCCGAGCAATGATGAAGCAGAGAGCCGATTTTCCAAAGAGATCGAAATTCTCGATATCTCCTGATTCCGGCAACTGGTGAGCTCACTTCATACCGCGCCCTGCGAAGCCCTTCGCCCGGTGTGCTGCGGCGTCACACCTGGCGGTGAATCATCGGCACGCGCCGGCGAAAGCCTGCTTGGCTTTGCTGTTGATCAAAGAGGAACGGCGCGTTTTCTGTAAACCTTAGTTGGAAAAGGAAAAAAGACATGGCTCATCAGAAATGGATATTTGCAGCCGCAATTGGGCTTCTGGCGTCGCTTGCGGTGGCGGCGCAGGACGCTCCCGTGCCCAAGTCGGACAAGGACAAACTCAGTTACGCGCTTGGGATGAACATTGGTGAGAGCTTCCGCAAGCAGGGGTTGGACTTGGATTCCGTAGTGTTTGCGAAGGCCTTCGCAGAGTCCTTTAACGGCAGCGGGACCGCCATGACCGACCAGGAGATGCAGGGTGTGCTGATGGCGGCTGCGCAGGAGTACCGGAAGAAGCAGTCGGAGAAGGGCGCAGTGGCGGAGAAGGAAGGCGAGGCTTTCCTGGCCACGAATAAGACGAAGGAAGGCGTGGTGACGCTGCCAAGTGGACTGCAATACAAGATTCTGCAGGCGGGTACTGGTGAGAAGCCGACGCTGGACGATATGGTGGTGTGCAACTACAAGGGCTCGCTGATCAATGGGACGGAGTTTGATGCGTCCGGCAGGCATGGAGGCCCGGCGACCTTTCCGGTAAAGGGCGTGATTGCAGGATGGACCGAGGCTCTTCAGCTGATGCCCGCGGGATCGAAGTGGCAGCTCTTTGTGCCGTCGAATCTGGCCTACGGAGCGCAGGGACCAGTAGACATCGGGCCGAACGCGACGCTGATCTTCGAAGTGGAACTGCTGTCAGTCCAGAAGAAGGCGGTCCCCGCGGCGGGGGCTGCAGGGGCTGGTGGAACGAATTGAATGCCACTGGGCATTGAGCGATCACGTCACTGAAAGAGAATGAAGTGAATGAGAAGGGCTGGCGCTTGCGCCGGCCCTTCTTTGCTGTACCTGGGTAAGGGCAAGGTCAACCGAAGATACCGAGCCGCGATATCGCAGGTCTCCGGAATCACAAGACCTGCCCTCAATGTGAAGAAAGCTTGAGCGACGCGCCTGCGAACGTCTGGTTAATAGTGAGGTTGCAGAGAACACGAAGAAACTATTTCGTCCTCCCATTTCGTCGTGATGACTACTGGTATCAAGCGCGATCAAGCTTACTCAAGCCGGTCGATCTCGACAAGTAATTTGGCTGCTTCATTTTCAAGCAGCGTGCGCTGTGTCCGGAAATCCTCCTCGGGGTACTTTCCGGCGCGATATTCAAAGTTCAGGTCCCGCAGATTTTCGTAGAGTTGTTCCTTGCGCTCGAGCAGGTAGTCTAGCCGCGTCCTATCGCGCTGGCTTGCAAAAACATTCTCCGGCCAAAAGGTATAAACCAAGAGAGCGAAGAGGAGCGACAGTCCTGCCATCAAACCGTAGGTCTCGGTCATGGCTTAGAAGCCTCCATCCATGCTGGTTTCGCGGCGAATCTGGTTCCTGCGCTCGAGGTCGGAGGGATCTTCGCCAGCAAGCTCCTGTGCAGAGGCCGCGATCTCCGCTGCCCCAAGAGCTCTCCAACGCTGAATAAGGAGAAAGGTGCCTAGCAGCGCTGCGCCAAAGACAGCGAATGGTGCAATCCACGCGACCAGGTCAAAGCCTTCTGTGGTGGGCGCAGCCAGCACAGTAGCTCCGTATTTCCGAGAAAAGGCCGTGAGAATTTCCTTGTCCCCCATCCCCCCGGCAATATCAGCGCTCAACTCATTCTGCTCTGGCCCGGACATCGGACAGCTCACGTGGTTGCATTCGCCCAGCAACTCATTGCAACCGCAGGTGCACATGAGTCGGTGATTAAGGTCGTTGAATCGGGAACTGGCATCGGTCGTACCCAGCGAGGCGCAGAGAGCCACGACGAGCGCCAGAGCCTGGATACTCTTGATCAAGCGGGGAAATGATCTGAGAGATTTCATGAATGACGTTCCGCCAGTGCCCGCTCCATGTGCACACCCTGCACGACTGCCCGCACAGCAGCAGTCGACGGGCTCAAGGATGGAACCAGGGCCAACACAGTGCCAAACACGATGATCGCCACTCCGAACCAGATCCAGCCGACAAGAGGATTGAGGAATGCTTTGATGATGGGCTGTCCGGTAGATGGATTGGTGCCTTCATAGACAACGTACAAATCCCATCCCGGTACCGAGTGAATGGCCACCATGGTTTGCGGTTGATCGCTGGCCAGGTACACGCGCTTTTCCGGAGTCATCTGGTAAAGTTTCTTGCCGTTCTTGTACACGTCCAACATGGCGTATTCCGAATCGTAGTTGGGATTCGTGTCCTGCGTTGCGCCAACCTGTTCAAGCGTGTAGGGACCGATAAGAAGTGTGTCATGCAGCCCCAACTCGCGCTCTTCGTTGCGGTTGAACGCTGAACCCGCCAATCCGATCACGATGACCACCACGCCGATGTGGATGATGTATCCGCCATAACGCCGTGTATTGCGGCGGATCAGCAGATAGGTAGCAGCGAAAAGGTTGAGGCCCGTCTGTTTGGAGATGACGTTGGCGCCGCGCAAAAACTCTGACACGATCGCGGTGAAAACCGCCGCGGACAGGGCATAAGCGATCAGCGCATAGAAGTTTCCGCTGGCGAAGGTGCCGTTCTTCCACGGCCACACGCCCACCGCCATGCACACGATCAATGTTGCCCAAAGAACAAAGGCAGGGAGAACAAAATTGCGGCGAATGCTCTTGAATGATGCGGCTCTCCACGGCAACAAGGGCCCCACCCCCGTGAGAAACAATAGAAAAAGGCCGATGGGAATCGCAACCCGGTTATAAAACGGAGCGCCGACAGTAACCTTGTTCCCCACAACATATTCACTGAGGATCGGGAAGAGCGTGCCCCACAAAATGACAAAACAAGCGGTGAGAAGAACCAGATTGTTAAAAAGAAAGCTGGACTCGCGGCTGACCAACGATTCCACACGATGATCGCCTTTGAGGTGACTTCGCTGGAGCACGTATGTAAATAGGCAAACCGCCAGCACAATACCCATGAAGACCACGAACCATGTGCCAATGGAAGATTGGGCGAATGCGTGGACCGAACTAACCAGCCCGGCGCGAGTGAGCAGCGTGCCCAGCATGGTGAGCAGGAACGTGCTGAAGATAAGCCAAACGTTCCAACTCTTCATCATCCCTTTCTTCTCCTGCATCATCACGGAGTGGAGAAAGGCCGTACCCGTAAGCCAGGGCATAAAGCTTGCATTTTCGACTGGATCCCAGCCCCAATAGCCGCCCCATCCGAGCACAGCGTAGGCCCAGTGCATGCCCAGAAAAATGCCCGTGGTGAGGAACATCCAGGTCACCATGGTCCAAATGCGCGTAATCCTGATCCATTTCTCACCGGGATAGCGCATCATGAGTGCTCCGAGCGCAAAAGCGAAGGGCACAGAAAAACCCACGTAGCCCAGGTAAAGCATGGGGGGGTGAATCACCATCTCAGGGTACTGGAGCAGTGGATTCAGTCCGTTGCCATCCTCTGGAATTGCGCCCCTGTAGAGTGCGAAGGGCGGGGCGGCAAAATCCAGCACCAGCAGGAAAAAGACCTGGATGCCTGCCAGAATGGTGCCCGCATAGGCGTAAAGCTTGACATCGGTTTTGTGCGTCAGCCGGAGCACAAAGCCGTAGGTGGCGAGCAACCACGCCCAGAGGAGCAGCGAGCCTTCCTGGCCACTCCACAAGGCGGAAAACTTGTAAGGCCCCGGCAATGCGCGGTTCGAGTGCTCAAGGATGTATGTGATTGAAAAGTCGTTGGTAAAGACAGACCAGATGAGGGCAAAGGCAGCGGCCGTGACGGCGGGGAACACGGCGATGCCGGCCCGACGCGCGGTATCGGCCAGTCGCTCGGGAGAAATGGGGGCCGACTGTCCAACGGCGATGAGGCGCAGCGCCACAACTCCAGCCAGGAGATTGTAGGCAGCCAGCGCCAGAGCAATTAAGAGAGCAAAGCTGCCGAATGCGGCCATGATCACTCCGGAGCGACGCTTAATCGCAGTAGGGGAAGAAAAGAGAGGTCAGGCATTTCGGCTCTCGTCCCTTTTCGTGCAATTCGATGCACATTTGACGTGCGAACCACGTATTACGTTGTATGAGCCCCCTAGAATGACGGGCTCGTCATCGGTTGGCTGTTTGCTCTGGAGCAAACACCCAATTCCAGGCAGGGTTCATGATTTGGATGTCCCCTGCGGCCGATCCACTCTCATCCGTAGTCTTATTTCAGAATTTTGAAGACCTGATCTTCCGGAAGCCTGGAGGACTCGAAAGTCCAGGCGAGCGGCAGAATGCCAGGCCTGTCCGGTGCATTCAGAATTCGCTGACAAAGCGTTAAATTGCCCGTCTTCCGTTATCAAGCTCCAGGAGGCGCGATGCAAAGGAGGCTAATATGAGTCCATGGCAAGGTAACTTCGCGAAATGGACCGGTCGCATCATGGCTTCCAGCTTCCTGTGCATGTTGAGTTGTTCCTGGGTTTGCGCGCAGTCGACCGATAACGAACATGGCTCCGGCAAGGAAACGATCCAACTCCTGATGCAGCGGATTGACCGACTGGAAGCCAGGGTAAGCGAACTCGAAGCAGAGAAAGAGAAGACCGAGGCTAACAGTTCTCTGCCAGCCACCGATGAGAATGCAATGCAACTGGCCAAGGCTGCTGCTGCGCTTGCGCAAACGGATCCGGTTGTTCATTCGGCGGCGAAATCCAAAACACCGGTAGCGGCACCGCAGGAGTCAGACCCGAATCAGGCCGAGAGTGTGATGACAGACCGGATGGATCTGAGCAAGACCTTGCTCAATATCCGCGGCTTCGGAGATGTTTCATTTCACGGCGACACACAGCGGGGGGATAATACGACGTTTTCCCTGGGACAGCTTGACCTGTTCGTCACCTCGGATATCGCGGATAAATACCGGTTTCTCAGCGAGATTGTATTCGAAGGCGGCCCGGACAATATCTACGGTACGCAGGTTGGAGCGGAGAACTCATTTGGTGTGGATGTCGAACGCTACCTGCTGCAATACTCGCGCAACGACTACATGAAAATCTCAGTGGGCAGGGGACACACGGCCATTGGCTACTACAACACTGCCTACCATCACAGCACATGGATGCAAACGGCCACAGACCGCCCGTTTCTATTCGAGTTTGAAGACCGCGGTGGAATTCTCCCCGTTCACACCGTAGGTGTCTCGGCGAACGGCATGATACCTTCCAGGTCGTTGGGATTGCATTACGTTGCCGAATTTGGCAACGGGCGTGAATCCCGCACTCCGCTCGAATCGGAACCTGTCCAGAACGAGCTTGACGACACCAACCGCAAAGCGTTCAACCTGGCTCTCTTTTCCCGACCCGAGGCATTGCATGGTTTCCAGGCCGGCCTTTCGTTCTACCGCGACGTGCTTGTTCCGCTCAACGGACCCAAAGTCGGCGAAAGTATTGTGGCAGCGCATGCGGTGCTCATCCATCCGAAGTTCGAGTGGCTGAACGAGGTCTTAATCGATCGTCACGCCCTCTTGGGCACGTCAACCGTCTACCACACGCCGGGGTTCTATTCCCAGATATCAAGGCAATTTGGCTCCTACCGGCCATATCTTCGGTATGAGTATCTGAATTCTTCAAACAACGAACCTATATTTCCGGACGTGCAGTTGCGGCACGGCCCGTTATTCGGGATTCGCTACGATGCAACGGAATCGGTAGCGTTGAAGTTTCAATACAGCTACACATTCTTACGGAATCAGGCGGGGATTAGCGGTCTTACGTCACAAGTGGGATTTACATTCTGACGCGAGCTGATCGATTGTGCGACGTTTGACGACAATTCTGATTTTGCTGGCGACGGCAGCACCATGGCCGCGCGCGGACGCAGACGCGGCTCCGAATGATTCTGCTGAAATAATGGCGCAACAAAATACGTTGGTGGAACCATTGGCAATTGTTGTTAACCGGGAAAATCCGGTAGACAATTTGTCGTCGATAGAATTACGAACGATTTTTCTCGGCGGCCGCGGTTACTGGTCCAATGGGCGGCGGATCACCCTTGTTATGCGCGAGCCGGGAGAACCCGAGCGCAAGGCGATTCTTCGAGATGTCTGCGGCATGAATGAAGGCCAGTTCAAGACACACTTCATTCGCGGTTTGTACACGGGTGAAATACTTGTTTCACCGAAGATACTTTCGACGCCTTATGGGGTCCGCAAGTTCATATTCAACGTACCTGGCGCGATTGGTTATCTGCGAATAAGCGACTTGGATTCGACCGTGAAGGTGGTGCGCATCAACGAGCTGCTTCCGGATAACCGGAACTACAAATTGCACGTGCAAATTCAGGCTGCGAACTGAGAGTGAGAAGACTGATCAAATCCGGGTTGAATTTCCGTTCCGGGTATCTCGCGGCGCTCGCCCGGCGTGTCCTGAATACTGCCTGGCGCCACGAAGCAATCATTCTGATGTTTGTCGTCTGCTCCGGGACAACGCTGATTGCCGCGTTTATGGTTCGCGACTTGCAAACGGCAAGTATTGAAGCACGCGAAATATACACCCGCTCAGTGCACGGCCTGCAACGAATCGGTGAACTGCAGTTCGATGCCCAGGAAACGCGCCGCGCCACGCTCTACGCGCTGACCACCAGCGACAGCAACCTCCAGGTTGAGTACGCCGATCAATCTCGCGCGGCGGATCAACGCGTGAAAGATGAAATTGCGGATTATTACTCGCACGCGGGACAGCCGGTGGAGAAGGAACTGGCGAATCGCCTGGCTCTGGATTGGGCGACATACCTCAGTATCCGTGATGAAGTTCTGGCATCGATTTTAGAAGGGAGCACCAAAGATGCGGTGAGTCTGGATCTCTCCAGGGGCGTTCCGGCGTTCGAGCGGGTTCGCCAGGACCTGAACGAGGTGAAGCGTGATTACGACACCGATGCTGCGCGGCGCCAGGCCAATCTCCTCACAGTCTCGCGCAGCTCTACGGAAAGGGTGATTGGGATCCTCTGCTTTACATATCTACTTTCAATCGGCGCTGTATGGGCAATTCAACGAGGCCGCATGTTGAGCACAGTGGAACTAGCCAAGCTGCAGATGGAATTTGTGGCATCGGTGTCGCACGAACTGCGAACTCCGCTGGCAGTTCTGCAATCGGCCGCAGATAACCTTGCCGATGGTTTTGTTGAAGGTAAAGCAGCGCTGGGAAAATATGGCTCGATACTTCAACATCAGTGTAGAAATATGGCGAAGCTGGTGGACCAAATTCTGCTCTTTGCTTCGACCGAGGACGGCAAGAACCATTACGTCCCGCAACCCATGGAGATTGCGCCGATTATAGACTCAACCGTAGCCGACGCTGAATCGCTGGTTCGAGATGCGGGGTTCATTCTCGAAACACAAATTGACGCCGAACTCCCTCCCGTCCTGGGAGATGGCACGGGAATTTCGCAGTGCTTGCACAATCTGATTGCGAACGCTGTGAAGTATGGCGGGGACAGAGACAAGCGCATCGAGCTTCGAGCATTCATTGCGAATTTCGGAGAAAGGTTCGACAAGGAACTGCGAATTTCCGTCTCCGATCATGGGATTGGAATCGACTCATCGGAGTTGGCGCACATTTTTGATCCTTTCTACCGCAGCCCACGTGTTCACGCGGCGCAGATTCACGGAACCGGACTTGGACTATCACTTGCCAAGCGGATTGCCGAATCTATGGGAGGCAGGCTGTCCGTTGTCAGCGGGATTGCAGCGGGCAGCACGTTTACATTGCACTTGCAAATTGAGAAAGGAAAGGAGATGTTGAAGGCCACGCAAGTCGTCACGCCGACATCATCTTGGGTCCCATGAACGAACACATTCTGTTTGTCGAGGACGAAGAAGAGTTGTGTCTCACTCTGGGAGACCGGCTCCGAAGCGAAGGGTATGTAGTGGATATTGCCAACGATGGGCTTGCTGGGTTGGAGAAGGCCAGAAGGATCCCCTTCGATTTGATTATCCTCGATGTGATGCTGCCGCGGAGGAGCGGGTTCGACGTCTGCACCGATATTCGACGCGCGGGCCTCGCTACTCCAGTTCTCTTCCTGACTGCGCGCAGTCAAACCGTGGAGAAGATCGTGGGATTGAAGCTGGGCGGAGCGGATTATGTTACGAAGCCCTTCGACACCTTCGAACTTCTCGCTCGCATCGAGGCCGTCCTCCGGCGGATACCAGTCGGGCAGGAGGCCCCCCAAGCGTGTGCGCAGACTCTGCACAAGTTCGGCGGCCTCGTCTTGGATATTCGAAGAGCTGAGGTAACGCGCGACGATCAGCCAGTCAAACTGACGGCGAGGGAGTTTTGTCTGCTGCGCTATTTCGCCGAGCATTCTGGAGTGACCCTTACACGTGAGGAATTGCTGCAACAAGTCTGGGGGCACCGCGCCGGAACGTTTACACGCACCGTCGATATGCATGTTGCCAGCTTGCGTCAGAAGTTGGAATGTTCGACGAAGTCGCCGGAGATGATCGTTACGGTTCCAGGAATTGGGTACAGGTTTACGGGTTGAGTTGTACACAGTCTTGAGGCGTACATTCGAATTTCAGGAAATCCCGGGGTCGAGCGGGTTAGCAACGAGGCAGGGTATAGACATGCGGCCCGCAAGATAGATTTTGAAGTTCCGGGCTCTACTCCACACTGGCGGAGGAGTACAGGAGATCCAGGCGGCTCAGAACAGCGCGATGCAATTGTTTAAGAAGTTTCGGAGTCAGGCAGGGGAATTCCATACTGCTCACAAAATTTCAAAGGACCACCTACGATGCGCGATTGAGCAAAGCGGCTTCGGCACGGTCGCGAAGTTCTTCTGTGTACCATGTCGGTGCGTACTCTTCCAGCAACTCGAACAAGTCCCTCAAAACTGATTTGGGATTCACGGGGCGCATTTCATCAAAAATGACTGGCATACCCTGCCCAGCCTTGAATGGTCTCTTCTGCTGATTATTCATTTCTTCCTCCACCCTCGAGGGGCCCTTCTGGGTAAGAAGTGAATTCCGCAAAGCTTCAGCGTGCAAAGTGCAAATCAACTCAGCTTCCTGCCTGACTAATGTGCCATATTTCCTGAGTTTGCGGAGGTAAAAACATCGTAATCTCGATGTAAGGAGCATGTAAAGCCGTCAATCATGCTTAGTTTGATGCGTTGCGCAGCCAGGAGTTTGCTCAAGATCAAACTTGCGACCGGTAACAGTTCGGCCGGGAAAGGGCAGTATTCTTGGATCTGAAAATCTCTTCTGAGATTTGAATGGTCAGATCAATGAATCCACGCATTTTAATGCAGGTAACTTACTTTATTTGATTTGATGCGTGGCCTCTTGAATCTGTCGATCTCGCTTTCCGTGGTGTTGATCAGATTAAAACGTTCTCTTGGAAAGATGCCTCCGCTTGTGTTTCCACATCGGCAAGTGAAGTGTGACAAATGTCGTAAGCCGGTGGGCAAGGATGCACGCGACGCGATCAAGTGCGCATAGTATCTGGATTGCCACGAGGATCGACACCTCGGACAGTTTGCAGGCGCGCCATGGCGCGATCGTTACGAGCAGTGCCACAAGGCAGACACAGTCAAGCCCACAAGCCACATCTTCGCTGAGTGCCGGAAATCGAGCTTCCCGCTGATAGGTGCACATGTGGCGGTAGTCCACGTGGATTGCCACAAGCCCCCAAACCTGGAGTTGAACCTGAATCACGCCCGCTTCTCAAGCGGGCCATCCGGATGAAGAGCTTGTCATGAAAATCCACTTGCCAACCCACTTGGCGAGCATGGCAGCGACTCTGCTTCTTGCCACATTGGAAATAATTGAAAGCCATCGTTGTTTGATCACGAGACGACGGACATCACGTTGAAGGGCGGTCATGAGACTGTCGCGTGCTCTGCATGTCACTCGCTCAAAGTGATCGTCAGCGGCACCGAAGTGCTGCGCTGCAAGCCCACGCCTGGCGCCTGCGCAGACTGCCGCGGGACGAAGCTCCCTCAAGCAAGCATTCATTCATCTTTCAAAGAGCAAAAAACTGCAAATCATATTCAACATGACGGGCTTTGGTGTAGACCGGTTGTGCGATCCGATGTAAGCTGGCCCTCGAGTGGTGATCCTTATGATCTGGATCGCATGCTCTGCTCCAGGATCATCCCATCGGGGGTGCCTCCTGCTCCTTTGACTCTCTCATTGCCTTTGCAAAAAGGGCGTCTGGATTCTTGAATCGCAAACAAGACGGGGCCGCGGCAAGGAATTGACGCCCGTTGACACGACAGAGGAGTCGCACCCCATACATCTCAAGAGTCTGGAATTACATGAATCAATTCCGCACCGGTGTGTGAATTCACGAGCAGGAGTTTGCATGGCAAATCCGATCGTGCGGGCGAGGCAGGTGCGTACCTTCGATCATCGTAATTGGCTGCGGTTTGGCTTATCGCAAAGACAGGGAAGAAGTGCCATGGATAGCCTGTTTGAAGATTGCTGACCGTTTGGACTTGACGGGAGACGAAGGCGTACGTCCGAATCCAGAAGTTGAATTGAGGCTTGCTTTCAGCTTTTGGGCGCTGTCCGCTCTGATTCTGCGCTTACTGAGCATTCTGCGTCTGCGTAGATTCCAGCGTGAATCGCTGCAGACGAGTTGATGGAGAAAGCAATGGCTCGCCTCCCCAGGCTACCTACTATAGGCCTCGTGTTGCTGCCGCTGGCTGCGGGGTTAGCGATGCAACAGCCAAAGGCAATTGATCGGCCAGAGGTTGGCGGCCCGCAGGCCAAGGTGAGCAACCCCCACGGTCCGATCTCAATACCTTGCCAGAACTGCCATACCTACACAAGCTGGAGGCCCATAAGGGCGCATCCGGAGTTCAATCACGATCAAACAGGCTATCCCTTGCGTGGCATGCATGAGAAGGTCGCCTGCGCGGAGTGCCACACGAACATGGTGTTCAAGAATGTGAGTTCGCACTGCGCCGATTGCCATGCGGACATGCATCGCGGCCAGTTTGGCGCCAACTGCGAAGGTTGCCACACAGTGAAGGGATGGCAGGTTTCAAACGCCGCGATCAAGGACCATCAGAATCGTTTTCCACTTATCGGGGCGCATGCGATGCTGACGTGCGACGACTGCCACAAGAATGCGGCCGCCGGGCAGTTCACAGGCTTGTCAACGGCCTGCTACTCGTGCCATCAACAGGATTATCAGACGACCGTCATTAATCACGTCGCCCTTGGATTCCCGACAACTTGTGAAAGCTGTCACACGATGGACACCTGGTTCAACGCCAAGTTCGATCACCTGAAGTTTACAGGCTTTGCGCTGACCGGGATGCACGCCACACTGCCCTGCTCCGCGTGTCATATCAACAATGTGTTCGCGGGTACGCCGACCGATTGCTATACGTGCCACGTGACCGATTTTACGAGCAGCAACAATCCTCCTCACGTACAACTAGGACTCCCACATACATGCGCCGACTGCCACTCGACGACTAATTGGCTGAATGCCCAATTCGACCACACGCTCTTCGCGCACTATCCACTTACGGGTGCGCATGCAACGCTGACATGTGCACAATGTCACGTAACAACAACTACGTGAATACACCGACCGCTTGTTATGCCTGTCACCAGGCGGACTTCACTGGGGCTACGAATCCCAACCATGTTTCTTCAGGATTTCCAACAGATTGTTCATTGTGCCATACGACGACCGGCTGGATTCCGTCCACATTCAATCACAACACCACTTCCTTCCCGCTCACGGGAGCCCACGTAACGGTGGCCTGTGTGTCGTGCCATGTTAATGGCAATTACACGACGGTCCCGACCGATTGCTACTCCTGCCACAAGGCGGATTACAACACGACCAACGCTCCACCTCACGCGACGGTCGGGTTCCCAACAACTTGCGCGACCTGTCACAACACAACAGCATGGACAGGTTCGACGTTCGATCACAGCAACACTTCGTTCCCGCTCACTGGCGCGCATATCACAGTTCCTTGTGCATCCTGTCACGTGAATAACAACTACACGACCTTGCCGACGACGTGCTATGGCTGCCACCAGGCCGACTACAACGGGGCCACAAATCCGAATCACGTATCGGCCGGCTTCCCTACGGACTGCACACAGTGCCATAACACCAGCAGTTGGACGGCGGCAACTTTCAATCACAACAACACGTCTTTCCCGCTGACCGGCGCGCATGTCAATGTTCCGTGCGCGTCCTGTCACGTGAACAATAACTACACAACATTGCCGACGGCGTGCTACGGATGCCACCAGGCCGACTATAACGGGACCACGAATCCGAATCACGCGTCGGTCGGCTTCCCCACCGATTGCACCTTGTGTCACACCACGACGGATTGGACGAGCGCCACCTTCAATCACAACAACACGTCCTTCCCGCTAACAGGTGCGCACACGACGGTACCGTGCGCTTCATGTCATGTAAACAACAACTACACGACCTTGCCGACAGCTTGTTACGGGTGCCACCAGGCGGACTTCACCGGAACGACAAACCCGAATCACGTGTCCGCTGGTTTCCCGACGGATTGCACCTTGTGCCACACGACCACGACATGGACGACATCGACATTCAATCATGCGTCGGTGTTTCCACTGACCGGAGCCCATGCCACTCTTGCATGCGTGCAGTGCCATACCAATAACAACTACACAGCGCTGCCCACGACCTGCTATGGCTGCCATCAAGCGGATTTCACTGGCACCACCAATCCCAACCACATTGCGGTCGCGTTCCCTACCACTTGTGACACATGCCACAACACCACCGACTGGACTACAGTCACATTCAATCACACGCTGTATGCCAACTATCCGTTGACGGGGGCGCATGCGGCTTTGGCGTGCGCGCAGTGCCACGCAAACAACAGTTACACCTCAACTCCGACTGCTTGCTACTCCTGCCATCAGGCGGATTTCACTGGAACCACGAACCCAAATCACGTGGTCTCGGGGTTCCCGACGGACTGCTCGATTTGCCATACGACAACGGCCTGGAGTCCATCTTCTTTCAATCACGCGTCGGTGTTTCCGCTGACGGGCGCACACGCCACGCTCGCCTGTACGGCATGCCACACAAGCAACAACTTCACAACGCTGCCGACAAACTGCTACGGCTGCCACGCCGCGGACTGGAATGGAACCACAGACCCGAACCACGCTGCGGCGGGTTTCCCCACGACTTGTGACACGTGCCATACGACGACCGCCTGGACCGGGGCGACGTTCAATCACAACAACACGCCATTCCCGCTAACCGGAGCGCATACCACGGTGGACTGCATCAAGTGCCACGTGAACAATGTGTTCGCGGGAACGCCGACGGCTTGTTACTCGTGCCACCAGGCAGACTTCACAGGGACCACCAACCCAAACCACGTGACCGCGGGCTGGCCAACAACCTGCGCCACATGTCACACCACAACGGCCTGGATTCCGGCGACGTTGCCCGCGAGCTACCATACGTTCTTCCCGCTCAACCATGGCAATGCAAATGGAGTCTGCACTACCTGCCACACCAACTCATCCGATTACTCGGTGTTCACCTGCACCAGCTGTCATACGGCCGCTGCAACAAATCCCGAGCACAAGGGTATATCCGGTTACGTGTACAACAGCGTGAACTGCTACGCGTGCCACAAGAATGGTGGAGGTTGAGGGTGATGCACCAGAACTGGCTCGCTTTCACCTTACTCACTGTTCAGGCTTGTTTCGCGCAACAGGCGGGTAATCCGCCGCCGAATGGAGCACAAACCCCGGCGGCTCATGTGGAGGACAATGCTGCTTCTGTGCAGCAGATTGCCGCGCCTGCACAGGATAACGCTGCCCCTGTCCGGACAGAGTTCCAGGTGCGCTACACGAATGGGTCGGACGTGTACATCAATGGAGGGCGCACCTCCGGGTTGGCCAAGGGTACGAATCTGGTCTTGAAGCAGGATCCCACCAGGGCGGCCGGTGATCCGGCGAATAAGGCCATCGAGCCGGGTATCATCGCCAGGCTTCAAGTGTTTTCGGTTGCCTCCACTTCTGCTGTCTGCGAAGTGGTCAGCACGGGACGGCCCCTGGCCGTGGGAGACACGCTCGTTCTACCGGATGCCGAGGTGGAAAAGCTTGTTGAAAAGAACACGCTTGGCAATACCCGCAAATACCCGATGGTGATCAGTTTCAGCGCGGGCGATCCAATGGACGAAGAGATTCGCAATGCGATCCCGCGCCCTCCTTTGCCCGAGGTAAACATGGCACGCGGCAGAATCGGATTCGACTTGAGCCTGATTCAGCAAGTCGGTCAGGGCGGTGGTACGTCTAAGGAATATGGGTTAGTGGCGCGCGTCGATTTTACTCGATTGTTCGGAACGCATTGGAATCTGACAGGGTACTGGCGTGGAGAAAAACAGGCAAGTGGTGGCCCGGCGCAGGCCTCCATACAGGACCTCCTCAATCGCACCTACCTGATGAGCCTTGCTTACATCAATCCGGAGTCCTCCTGGACGGCGGGTATTGGCCGGCTCTACATTCCCTGGGCGAGCAGCCTCGAAACAATTGACGGGGCATACGTGGCCAAAACTGTTTTACCCCATACGCTGGTCGGCGGGTTTGCCGGGTCCACACCGGATCCGACCGCATGGAACTACGATCCACAGCGAAGAATCGGCGGTTCGTTCTTCAATGTGCACGGTGGAAGCTTCGATTCATTTCACTACTCAACCACTGCCGGCGCGGGCGTTGCTCTTTTGGGCTGGAAGACCGACAGGCCTTTTGCATTCACAGAAAACAGCTTCTCCTACAAGCGGTACTTCACTCTGTTTGAGGCAATGCAGGTGGACCGGCCCACACCCAATCCATCAACGACGCCCGTTGGCACGGGCATAGGCGAAAGCCTCTTGTCGCTCCGCATTCAAGTTCATCCGCGCGTTGCGATTGATGTGAGCGATACCTATTTTCGCGATGTGCCCACGTATAATCCGACCCTTGTTGGAACCGGACTCTTGGACAAGTATCTCTATCAGGGTATGAATGGGGGTGTACGCGCACAGTTCCCGATGCATATAACCGGCTATTTTAGCCTCGGCCGGAGCAGCGACTCGAGCGATACGAAGAGTTCGCTCAATGAGCTCTTTGGAGTGACGATGGCGAACATTTGGAAGACTGGCCTGCAGGCAGACGCCCGGTACTCCAAGTTCGATAGCGCGTTTGCAGCCGGGACATACCGCACGATCACTCTCAGCAGAGACTTGGGAGAGCGGTTCACATTAAATTTGCAGGTAGGGAGCTACCTGTACAACTCTTCACTTGCGGCAAACAGTAATTCAGATTTCATAAACCTGCTTTGCGATACGAATCTGGGCGCGAAGTTTTTTCTTGAGACCGCCTTTACAAGACAGCGGGGAGGAACGTTGAACTATAACCAATGGACCACAGCCTTTGGCTACAGGTTCGACAACCGATCGAAACTGAGGAGAATTGCAGCACATGAAAATCAACCCTAGACCACGTTATCTCCTCGCTCGAGTCTTGCCGGTCCTCGCTGCGGCCTTTGCCACCGCCCAACCTGTGTCGCCGACTGATCCGGTCGAGATTGTTCAGAAGACGATAACCGAGTACCTGACAAGTCTTGCCGATCTTCACTGCACGGAATCCGTCACTCAGCAGAAGATCGCCCCAAATGGGCAGGTCGCGGATACTGCGCGGGCAAAGTACGACTATCTGATCATGATGAATGGAAATGGTGATGACTTCCAGTTGAATGAGACGCGAATTTCAACGTCGAAGGACGCTTCCAGGCCATCACAGGTGTCAATGCTGGTGAGCAATGGCGTGCCTACGGTCTTGCTCGTATTTCATCCCTATTACCGGAACAGTTTCAAATTCGAGGCGGGCGCCGAGGAGACGATCGATGGAAGGGCGCTCATTCCGATTCATTTTCAGCATATCGAGGGGCGCCGTACTCCCGCTGCGTTGGCGCTTCGCGGGCGTGAGTATCCGCTCGAGTTGAACGGAACGGCGTGGCTTGACAGGCAGGCCGGAGAAGTCACTAAGATCGACGCTGACCTCGAAAAAGACATGAGCGACATTGGGTTGCGATCGCTGCATGTCCACGTGGAATACAAGCAGGAGAAGATCGGCAATTCGGTTTCCACTCTAGACCTGCCCGCGCTGGCCGTAGTCGATGTAACGACTCCGAAGCAGCACTGGCGCAATACGCACACTTTCGATGCGTACAAGAGCTTTTCAATCGATGTCGAACAGGATCCAAATGTAAAAATCCGCGCTGCAGAAGGAGCGAGCGACAAAGGCGACATCACGAGCGCAAATCCATCAGCAGAAAAGGAGAACCCATAACTATGTCCCTGCTTCAAACCACTTTATCCGCTGGGCCGGCCAAGCGGAAGAAATCGAAAAAAGAGGTTGGCCATCGAATACGAGTGATGATTGCGATGTCTGCGTCAATTCTGTTGGTGACTTCGCTTGCCATTTATGGCGCAAGCTACTATCTCCTTCCGCTCGACCAACGGCCCTACTCAGACAAGCACGAATTGCTCAAACCCAGCGGAAGTATCGGGATCAAACTTGGGGTCCTGGGTACGATTCTGTTCTTCATTATTTTTCTTTATGCCCTGAGGAAGGTAATTCCCTGGCTGAGCCGGATTGGAACCGCGCGACACTGGATGGACTTCCATGTGATTGCGGGAGTTACTGCGCCCGTGCTGATCGCCTTTCACGCCTCATTCAAATTCCAGGGGATTGCAGGTTTCTCTTTTTGGATCATGGTGGCGGTGGCCCTGAGCGGAGTGATTGGACGTTATCTTTACGCGCAGATACCACGCTCCTTGGGTGCGGCCGAACTATCGCTGACCGAGTTGCAGTCGACGGAGCGGGGACTTTCCGAGGCCCTGTTCCGTCAGTCTGTCTTCACCCCTCAACAATTGGCGCAGGCGCTATACACTCCGACCCCAGAGCACATAAAAGGGATCAGCCCGGTGCGCGCAATAGGCGAAATGATTGTCGCGGATGCAAGACTTGTTTTTCGTGTAGCGAGACTGCGCCGCAGTTCCTCTACTTTCGCAGCCAAACTCGGTTCGTTAGGGGGATTGCGTTCAAGCGGAAACTCTGACACTGAGTTCGTCGTCCGCCTGGTGCGGCAGAAGGCATCCCTGTCCAAGCGAGTTGTCTTCCTCGGTCAGACCCAACGGGTCTTTCATTTGTGGCACGTCATTCATCGTCCTTTTAGTTACGCCTTTGCAATTCTTGCCATCATTCACATTGCAGTGGTCACGGGTCTTGGGTTTATGACACTGGGGCTTAGGTAACAAATGGACACTCTTCTTACGTGGCTGATTGCAGGAAGCGTTCTGGGTTTCTTTCTAATTCGGTACTGGCGCGCACATCAGCGGAGCACGGCAAAGGCCAGCGAGGCTGCGGAGCGCGGAGCCTTGTTCTCAGATGGACCTAAAGCACAGCATCCAAGAATTCTGGCCGATTCCTGCATTGGCTGCGGAGCCTGTATAACAGTGTGTCCAGAGGGCGATGTCCTGGGCCTTGTAAAAGGGAAGGCGACCATTATCAACGGCCATAAGTGCATCGGACACGGGTTGTGCGCGGAGGAATGTCCGGTGGGCGCCATCACAATGGTGATGGCCAGGCCCAGCTCAGGCGCGGACGTTCCCGTAATCAGCGAAGAGTTTGAAACAAATGTCGGCAATCTTTTCATCGTTGGCGAACTCGGCGGCTTGGCCCTCATCAAGAATGCCGTGAACCAGGGCAGAGACTGTATGGATGTAATTGCTCGCCGCATTGCCGACGGAACCGTGCGGCCCGCAGAAGAGGATGCTGTCGATGTAGTCATTGTGGGAGCGGGACCGGCGGGAATAAGTGCCTCGCTTCGCGCCGCTGAACATGGGCTCAAGGCTGTCACTCTCGAGCGCGAAGAGGTTGGCGGCACCGTTTCGAAATACCCACGCCAAAAACTTGTTATGACCAGTCCCGTGGAATTTCCGCTCCATGGGCGATTCAGCAAGACGGCACTTTCAAAAGAAGATCTGTTGAGGTTTTGGGAAAAGATAATGCAGCGGACCGATCTGAACATCCATACATCCGAAGTTGTGGAGAGGGTTCAGAAAGAGACGAAGGGACTCTTCCGAGTGCACACCGCCCGAAACGAGTACAGGGCTCGCGCAGTCGTTCTGGCACTTGGTCGTGCCGGAACCCCGCGAAAGCTTGGAATCAAGGGCGAAGAGCTGCCTCATGTTCTTTACCGCCTGATCGAGGCAGACCACTACACAGACAAGAACATTCTGGTCATTGGCGGGGGAGACAGCGCGGTTGAGGCCGCGATGGGCCTGGCTCATCAGCCGGGGAACAAGGTTACTCTCTCTTATCGTAAGGGCGAGTTTAGCCGGTTGAAGGATCGCAACGAAAAGCGAATCGCCGAGCACATCCAATCCAGGAAAGTCGATGTTCTATTCAATTCCATGCCTACTGAGTTTCGTGTCGGTAGCGTCTCGATCGATGTAGGCGGTGAAATTCGTGAAATAGAGAACGATTTTGTGTGGATCTTCGCAGGAGGCACTCCGCCTTCAGACTTTCTAAAGGCGGCCGGCGTCGCTTTCGGCGCCGTCGATATGGCGGAACAAACTGAGATGCAAGAGAAATCAGCATGAGCCGCTCTGCAGGGGCGAATTGAGTGCTTTGTGGAGTGTTAGATCGAATGGCCGGCATCTTTGCTTGCCGTCAAACTGCCCCCGACTCAACTATTGAAGAATTGAGGAATGCCGGGGCATTCAAGACTTCTTTGCAAACTTGTTTTATTGCTGCTTACGTCAATTGCCGTTGCGCGTGCCGCATCCATTACGGGCACAGTAACCAACAAGACATCCGGAAAGCCTTCCGCAGGCGATGAAGTCGTTCTGGTCGATGTGCAGGCAGGCATGTCAGAAGCAGCCCGCGCAACCACAGACGCTCGTGGACAATATTCAATTTCATCTCCGGGTTTGGGCCCGTACCTGATAAAGGTGAACCATCAGGGAGGGACCTACTTCATCGCTGCGCCGCAGGGAGATGGGCCCGGTGACGTGACCGTATATGACGTAGCTTCAAAGGTGGATGGCGTCGCAATTGATGCCGATATGCTTCTCGTAGAAGCGGAAGGTGGGACGTTACGCGTGCAGGAACGGTACCTTGTGCGCAACTCAAGTCTGCCACCCAAGGCTCAATTCAGCAACGACACCTTTGAGGTCGTGCTTCCGCAAGGCGCCGAACTCGACGCAGCTGCTGCAACGCGACCGGGTGGACTGGCAACAAATACGAAGCCTGTGCCTGTAGGACAAAGTGGCCATTATGCAATCAATGTTCCCATTCAACCGGATCAGGGCGAGAAGGAAACCGTGTTCGAGGTGCAATATCACATCTCGTACAGTGGGAAGTATACGTTCACGCCGCATCTGCAGATGCCCGCCGACAATCTGGTGGTCTATGTTCCCAAAAGCATGACGTTTGGAGGTGGCAAGGGTGCCGATTTCCAGTCTGCGCAAGAGGACCCGAGAGTGCAGACCTTCGTAGCGAAGGGAATCCACCCAGGTCAGCAGATTGCGTTCTCCATCTCAGGCGAGGGGCAGATGCCGCGCGACGCGCAGCCCGGTGCGATGGGCCAGCAAGCCGGGGGTGCCATGGGTGGGGCTGGAAACGATGACGCCACTAACAGACCCGGCGGCGGAATTGGCGTCCCCATCGACACTCCGGATCCGCTAAGCAAATACAAATGGTGGATCCTGGCTTGCATGACTCTGTTGCTTGTTGCAGGAGCGGGATACTTGTTGCGGTCTCGGAGCGCATTGTTGGCTGTTGGACCGGTCCAGGTGGTGGATGGAGCAATCGGGGAAAGATCGTTGTCTCCTCTTGCGAGCCCATCCTCATCCCCACCCATTCACCGCCAGGCTGCAATCATTGCGACCGAGCCTCCAGATGCGTATGCGGCTCCCGAAGCTCCAATACCTGCGAGCGGAAATCGCGCACTACTGAGCATCCTCAAGGAGGAACTCTTCGCGATCGAAAGCGAAAAAATCAGTGGCACCCTTTCTGCGAGCGAGTACGCAGAGATCAGGGCGGGACTGGAAGCGGTTCTGAAGAGAGCCTTGAAGCAGAAGTAGGAGTCGATTGCCCGGTGACTTGAGAAGCATCCCGTGCGTTCCATGATGAACCTGATGCTCTGTCAATTCAGGCTGCAAACGAGCCGACGAGCGATGAAAGAAAAGTTCAGACTGGGTATTGCCTTTTCCCTTCGCATCTTCTTTTGCGCCAGGCTTGCGTGACATACTGGTTTGAAAAATGATCACGATGCAGTCAGTCGCAATCCGAACTTAGTCCATTTCGCAATTCGCTCTCATGGCGGAGTTACTGAAATGCTGGCGACTCTGTTACCAAAGTTCGCCTCGCGCCACATGCGCCGATGCTATGTAATCCCGCCCGCAGCTTTGGCATCAATTCTGAAGCGCATCACTGGCCCTGAGGGCGGGCGCGTTACATCAATTTACAAGTTGGTTGACCATTAACAAAGAGGCCGGGCGGGGAGAGAATTAGCTTAAGAAGAACAAGGCTCTGGCGACGGCGCATTCGGCACGCGCGTTTGGGACCATTCGGAATAAGCGCGGAACATGAGCCGACCGCGTCAAGTTCGATTGAAAACAATTCTGAACCTATATGAAAATTTGCCATTGATTGCGTCCGGGTTAGGCATTCGACAACTCCGACTTCCGAATCTCTTGTCTTTTGCAATGTTCACTTTCTTGCTTGCCTGGATAGTCGAGTGGGCTCCGACTCGGAGGTTGCGCATGTGGCGAGTTGTCCTATCTCTGCAAACTCCATCTGCAGTCGTGCCAGGACTTTTTCGGCCTGCTCTGCTTGATTTGCAATCACGCCTGACCTTAGGTGCGGATCAAGGTGAAGGTCAATGCCGCAAACTCCAACGTGAAAAGAGCAAGGAATCTCCGGTTACCGCGGATTGGCACATTCAAGCGGAGGTTCTATGAACCAGGAGAGAGGTCTCATTCATATTGGCCTCTTGGGGGAAGATGGCTCCGGCAAGCCTCAGTGGCGCAGTGGCCCGACTGATATCAATGGTCTGGTATCGACACAGAAGCGGAAACACGGGAGGATCGGCGGCGCCAAAGGCTCGAAACTCTTAACAAATTCGGGAGTTTCTCAGATTACGGAGAGGACCGCCTCGACCCAGATTCAGCTCGATACCGACGAACGATTCCCCAAACTGACATTTGCAGATTTTGTTAGAGAGAGATTTGTCCCGGAACATGTGGCATTCAAAAAGAAGGCGGGCCGCATGCATTACGAGGCAATGCTGAGGTATATCATTACGCCCGGCGAGATGGAGCGAGTCTTCAAAACAAACGGTTCTCGCTCAACGAGGAAACCTCAGGCCGGCTCAGACTGGCCATACTTGGACAACCTGCCACTCAATGAGGTCCATCCCGACAATTTACAACGGCTTATTGTGGCGGCGATGACTCGGGGATACTCGATGCAGACGGTCGTTCACATTCGCAATGTGGTTAGTGCCGTCTTCACCCATGCCGAAAGGACAAACTATTACACCGGAGACAATCCCGCCAGGCAGGTGGAACTGCCGGAACGGACTCGCCGAACCATGCCGACACTTAGTTTCAGCCAAGTTAGGGATGTGTTTGGACTCATGCGCTATCCGGAGAAAGTGATGATGCTGATCGCGATTCTCACTGGCATGAACGTCGCTGAGATCTGCGGACTAAAATGGAAATGTGTGAACTTAACCGGGGCGTACTCGGCCGGCGATGGAGACGCAATTCCTCCGATTAGCATTGCTATTAAGAATCAGTTCTATCGCGGAGAATGTGCCGAAGTGAGGGTGGCTCGAATCAGGAACCTGGCCATTCCGGAACTGTTACTTCCAATTCTTCTTCGGCTGAAAGCCCGGCCAATCTATAGCGGTCCCGACGACTTCGTTCTCGTGTCTCGATTTGGAACCCCCATCAATCCGATGAATATTACGGCACGCCGTCTGAGACCTATCGCCAGCGAATTGCGAATCCCAGGGCTCTCCTGGTCATTACTCCGAAAAGCTCACAATTCACTGGCAGCGGAGTTGGGGTCTGAATTTGAGTATCTCTTGGCGAAGATGGTCCACTCAGACTCGCCGGAAGAATTTCGCGGCGATCGCCAGGGCAAAGTCAAGGACTTTGCTGAAATTCCCGTTGAGTGACAGCGCCGGCTTCTGGGAACATGTATTTGTCGGCGCAACATGGGTGACTCAAAGAGCGCGTACTGGCCGAGGCAGGGCTGATTCGCAAAAATGATTTGCCGCATCGAATTCTCCAACCTGAATCAACTCCATCTAACGAGGATCAGGTTGGAGAACTTAAGCGCAGGCTTCCTTGCGCAGCTTGGTCTTCGTGCACGAGGTTGATACCAAGCTCTCGAAGGCCAACCGGAAGTGTTCCCTATGTCATCGAATCGATGCCCTGGTTTCCTGAGGCATTTGGAAAAGTGACGGATCCAGTTTTGGATTGACCACTACTTTGTCGATGATGATCTTCTCGGGCGGCACCGGAGGATCTTTGAATCCTTGCGCAGTCGTCCCAACGGGAAGAACGTGTGTCTCAATCACGAAGGGAATCCGAAGGCCGCTTATCGTCCGGTAATCACGGTAATAAACTTCCACGGGATGTAATTTGCCATCGAGCCGCCGGGGGGTCCCTTCAACTTTGGTTTCCAAAAAAGTATTTGCATCGACCCATACATGAAGTTGACGCCCATCTTTGAAGGTGAGCTTCAGCTTGTACGCATCCTGGCCCTCCACAGGCTCAATGCCGTCTAATTCGATCCTTGTGCCTTTGGCTGCATAATCAATCAAAGGTCCATCGATCTCATTCTGCTTTGAAGCAAGTTTTAGCTCGTCCTGTGTGAAGGGTTCAGCGTCAGTGCGGTTGAGATACGGCCTCAACTTCCAGCCATTGGTACCGTCGAATACCTGCACAGCTGTCTGGCTCTTGACCTTTAGTTCAAAACGCGTCTTGCGCGGGCGCTGCATGTACATGGTGAACGGCAGCTGAATCTCATCTTTGGGCCGCGTGGGGATCAACGGCTTGGCGTTTCCGCCACCTTGCGGAGGCACACCAAGGGTCGCGCGCTGATTACCGCCTACGCCCAGCTTACCCTCTTCTGACATCGCTTGAACCGCTCTCCATCCTTGCAGGCCGCCTGCGGCAGAGATACTCTTTTCCACGACCTGAGTGGCTGAAAGAGTGGTTTGCGCCCGCGTCGTATCCGATGGTCGAGCGAGTGAAGTCGTAAGCGCGATGGTAACCCCAAGCACAATTAGCTTCTGAATCATATGTTCACCCTTGCCGAAAGAATTAGAAACCTGACCCGGTAACTGCTCACTACCAGTGAATCTCAACACGCTTGTCAGGGTGGCGGTGCTTGTAGCCTTTGCTCTCCCGCCGTCCTGCTGCGCGCCTTTCAAGAACCTTCGTATGCACGACCGACCGTTGCTCTGGCGCCAAGAATTTGGGAAACCTGCCTGCTTTCCATGCACCAGAGCCCGTCAATTATCGCCCTATTCTGATGTTCGTTTGACGCTGGGCGTTCTAGTACCAATTTCGATGCGATGCTTGCTTGAGCGGGATTGCTCAAGATTCGCAAGCAAAATATCCCAGAATTGGCGGTCTGTCGTTTTGACTTAGCGCAAAGTGCGCCGATGGATGCTTGCTGACCGCCTCCGCAGGCAGCCGAAAGAGATTACAAGGTGGCGAAGAAAACACCGGTACCAGCCCCGAGCCAAGCCGCAGAGGCCCTAAACGCCAAGGTCCGCGGCCGTTCTCTGTACCAGGAAGGCCGACAAACCTGCAGAAAATTTGGCAGATCTATCGACAGGTCCATCGCACCGGGTGCGAATGCTTGGGTTGTCGCGCTCGCAGCCGACCGCTGACGCACCGGAGATATCGGGCGATCTTAAAACTGCATCTGCCATTGTTAGCTCGGATCATGCATTTGTAAACGACCGCAGGGAAGTAAGCCGGGTGAGTCCGCAGCGGGAAATCTGCACGGATTGGTCCGGAGGGGGAGACTCCCGGCGAGCCACGATGGACCTAAAGGGCATGGAACTGGAAACGGCAGATATGGCCAAAGAACATCCAATAGAATGCCGGGGCTTCATTACTCCTGGGGTCAATATTGATTTCTTGGATCCAGTTCCGCGATTTAGAGGGGCTTTTGAATGGCGTTCTTCTTGAGTGATGGTGGGTGTTTGAGCTGGACTGTGCGTCGACGGGGTCGCGACGGCGGGGTGGCTCGCATTCGGATCCATTCGACGCTGCTTTATCAGGCCGATCGGCAGTGGCTGGAAGAGGCCGGGGATACCGATTAAAAGGATTCGCGGCATCCCAAAACAGGTTTTGTAATTTTTTTTAAATACTGGCGTCGCGATTATCAGGATATCAATCCCAACTCCAACAGCATCGAAGACTCTCTCGCGAATTAGCTGGATCATGCCCTCAAGGGCAAGATAATCCCTCTATTTAACAACGGGTTGCCCATTCTTGCGAGTAAGCGAAGCGGCAAACCGCATACAGTGCCACGGTCGAGCTTCGTGGAAATCAATCATTCAAAACGTTCCAAGGGTGCAACTAGCCCTTCGGTGGATTCTTGCGCTGCATCAAGGTGATTCAAATTCGTTCTTCGGATAATCGGCCTGTTAATCGCCGGGGTGAAGCATCGGCGGAACGTACGAGGCTTTAGGGCCGGCAAACAGAATCTGCATGTCACCGCTGCACGGAGTTCCTTTCGCTTCCATTGGGCTGTGAGTTTGTTCTTGCAGAGAATCTGAGATTGTGGGGCCAGGCTCTAGAGGGTGGTTGTACTCGAGATGCACGCCGGGCAATCGAGGCGGGCTGGGGATTGTAAGTGCCAAAGGAATCCATTCACGGCAAAGATGCGGTGCAGCTGAACTGATTTGGCTGTGTGTTTAGTTGAGTGAGCACAAATGCTCTTTCGATGAAGGAGCTGCTCCTGCAAGCAGGGTCGTCTGCCGGCGCTGATTGCGGGTCAAGGCGAGGAGGCTGTACAACCATGAGGAAGCCGTATCAGGTTTGGACCACTATACTCATCGTCGCCCTTGCGACAGCCGCGGCAAGCGCCCAGTCATTCCGCGTGCAATGCCCAACCTCCACAATTACACACCCGATCACCGGGAGCACTTGCGGCTCCAACCCCATGGGGGCGGGGTGCAACAACTCAGAACCCTCATACAACGGACCGACCCAATTCAACCTGCCCACCCTTGGCCAGCCAACCGGGACAACCGGAGACTTTGTCACGCCGACGGCCACAACTGTGAACGGCGCAATCAAGTGCCAGCAGATTTCGGGTGGTGATGGCTACTCGACAATGGCCGATGGCAACCAAATCTTCATGTTTGCGTTTGGGCCACTCTCCGGCCTGGCGGATATCGCGGCCGGACGTGGCGGCTCTGAATTCCCGTACATCTTCAACCAGCCGTTTAGCGCCGTTAGCAGTGTCCCGTTGTCACGCGGCGACCCAGCCACGACCGACGGGGCAACCAGCGGCAACGCACCGTGGCCGTCTACCAATCCGCCGGCGACTAATCCGCTGTTCACGTGGAACGGTGCAGTCGGCCTGATGCCAGACGTCGCATACCTCGTGAGCGTCAGCAATCTCGTGGATGGGCCCGTTACTGGCGCGCTCTACCCAGGTGCTACGGTTCCCGGTTGCCCCATGACGGGCTCCGCGACCACAGTTACGGCCTGGACGGACGCGCCGCTGGGCATTCCTGTTGGACAACAAGTTCGGATCTCAAGCGCCACCGCAGAGGGCGGCACCTCAACTCCGCCGGGTTATGCGGGCACCTGGACGATCACCTGCGTGGCGAATGGAAGTGCCGTTACTCCAGACGGGTTCAACGAATATGCCTTCCAGTTCACCGACGCAACTACCGGGCTGGCAGCAGATACCGGAAATGACCTGGCTGCCACCGCTGCTTCACCCTCGGCGATCGACGGGCATGTGGATCCCCGTCCCATCATGGATGTGGGCGTTATGAACGGGAATATTCCCGGCCCCCTGTTCGCGTTTGACGAGGACGACGAGTTCTTTCTCACCCTCACCAATGTGGGCATGATTATGCGCCCCGACCTGTTTGAGCAACACACAGTCCACTTCCACGGCTACCCCAACGCTTCCTCGTTCTATGACGGTGTACCCGACGCATCCATCGCAATCAACATTGGCGGCAGTTTCACCTACTACTATCTCGCTCCCGACGCGGGCACTTACTTCTGGCACTGCCATATCACTCCGCCCGAGCACCTGCAGATGGGCATGGTAGGACAGGTCTATGTGCGGCCTCGGCAGGATCGAGTTCCGGCGGGAGGTAAGCTCTATACCTATCTCGGCTACCAAAACGGCATCACGGAGCCCTCAACCAATCCCACGAAAGATCTGCGCACCGTCTGCAATCCCGCGACCGACATTCTGTGCAGCGCCAGTATGCCATCCGTCACCAACACCAACGCCCGTCCCGCGGCCGATACTCTCTGCAGTGGTGCAACGGTCTCAGGAACCGAGGGGACGCAGCCTGAATATGTCTACAACGATGGCGATGGGTCCACCTGCTATGACGTGACTTATCCAATCCAGATGCATGGTTTCGATCCGAACTTCCACTTCGTGGGCATGACCTTTAACCCCGAAATGTTCGCGGACATGAATGACAAGTACTTCCTGCTGAACGGGCGGAGCTATCCCGACACGGTCGCGCCCGGTCCGCAAGCCACAGTCACAAGTGATGGCCAGATGCACTACTCGCAGCCGCTTCCCTCCATCATCAACATTCCGGCAAACGGAAAGGCTTCTCTGCGCCTCGTCAACCTTTCAGTAGCAGAGTATTTCACTCTGCAGAGCGTGGGCGTTCCCATGCATGAGGTCGGCTTCAACGCCAAGCTGTTGCGGGACCAGGATGGCAATAGCACCGAGTTCTACACAAACTCCATAACCCTGGGCGGCGGCGAATCGCTGGACGTGATTCTGGACGCCAGTGACGATGGGTGCAGCGCATACCTGGGCTCGGGATGCGCTTCAAAGTTGTATCCGGCAGGCAAGACTTTCTATGTCTACTCCTCAAACCTGCAGATGCTGTCGAACGACGCCGAGAACTTTGGCGGCATGATGACCGAGGTCCACATCTGCAAAAGCGTAACCAGCGACACCTTCGGAAATACCTGCAACAACTAGGAGAGCAGCGATGAGGTCGATGAACATGAAAAACGCAACGTCGATGACACAACTGTTTCTGGCGCTGGTAGTGGCCGTAACACTGTCTCTTGCGCCGGCCGCTTTCGCTGCGGCTCCCGGAATAACCAGCACGACCGGTACATCCGGGACGTTCCATCTGACCGCCCAGCCCGCATACCTGAATCAGCCGGACGGGAACGCAATTTACTCCTGGGGATACGGCTGCGTCACGGGCTCGTCGCCGAGTTTCCTCCCAGCGGCTATCCCCAACGCCTCTTGCAACACCATGCAGGTCCCGGGGCCGACCATGATTGTTACGGAGAACACAACGGTCACCATTAGTCTGACCAATAACCTGCCAACGGCTGCCGGCAATACCTCAATCCTGTTTCCAGGCTTCAACGTGACGACAACCAGTTGTACCGGTGGGGCAGCCACGGGTCAGCAGGGACTCCTGGCGTGCGAAGCGCCCCCCGGCGCAACGGTGACATACACGTTCACTGCCTCTGCACCGGGCACGCATGCTTATTACAGCGGCACTCAAGGCGACCTCCAGATTGAGATGGGGCTCTACGGCGCCATCATTGTGTTGCCGGCAACCGTGCCCACCGCCTGCAACTCAACCCTAAGCAATCTGTACGGAAAGAGCGATTACGGGACGTCCACCGGTATTCCTGGATTTCCCGAGCACGATTTCCGCCTGGCCAAGGCAGCCTACGACCACCCGAAGAGCTGCTACGACAGGGAATACCTGTTCCAGTGGGCTGAGATGGACTCGAGAATTCATCGCCAGGCAGAGGCGCAGGCTCTGGCGAAGCAAGGCTGCACAGCCGGCACCATGGGATGCAGTCTTGATGTGCAGACCGAGCCCTACCATCCAGAGTACTTCCTGATCAATGGGCGCTCCATGCCTGACCTCATGGACCCCAACTATGCAGCCGAGTATCCGCACCAGCCGTACAACGCCAACCCCCACATGCACCCTGGGGAACTCACGCTCATCCGTACAATTGGAGAGGGACGGTGGCAACATCCCTTCCACGAACACGCCAACCATGTGCGCATCCTGGCTCGTGACGGGAACCTGATTCTCAGTCCGACCAATCCCACGTCGAGTCTCGCGGGCACCCTGATGTTCAATACCGACACGACTCCGGGCGAGGCGTTCGACGGGATCTTCTACTTCACCGGTAGGGGGTTGAACTGGGATCCGTATGGCCACCATCCAGCGGGAACCGGCAACTACACCTCTCAGCTGGCGATTGCCTCAATTGCGGAGACCGGAAGCACGGTTACGGTGACATTCGCCGGCAATCAAATACCTGCTGTGGGCAGCTCAGTGTCGATTTCCGGGGTCCTTCCCACCGGCTTGGACGGAGCGTTTCCGATCGTTACCAGCGCGGCTGGCACGTCGACCAACACAATCACATTTGCGGACACCAACGCCAACCCCCCGGTGGTTCTGCCGATCACCGCGATCAAGAGAAGTGTAAGTACGGTCACCGTCACTTCTTCAGCCGCGGTCCCCACTTCCCTTGTCGGCGCCCGGGTGACGATTGCGGGCATCACTCCTATCACCTACAACGGAACCTTTACAGTAACGTCGGTCTCGGGAAACACCTTCACGTATACCCACGTGGCGTTATTGGCTCCCACTAACTCCGCCACGGCCACGGCGACTCTCACCGGTGCAGCTAGCGCGGGCGCGACAGCGGCAATGAGCCTCGGGTCCAACAGCCCTCCGGCCGATCCCGAGTCTTCGTTGACGTGCACTGCTGATGCAAACGGCTATAACACCGGGAATCCTGCTGCCCTGAACTACTACGAATGGTGCCAGGACCATAACAAGCCGATACAAGTGGCCCCGTTTGGCGATGTGGCAGCGGGTGGTCCAGCGACTTTACCCGACCCGAATATCTTCACAAACGGCGCCTGGTATGGGGGCAGTCCATACCTCGGTCCGGATGCGAGTCTGCGCGGGTCGATGGCCGCCTGCGACACCACTGTCAACGCCAATTGCACAAACCTGGCGCCTTACAACACGCAGGCAAATCCCTCTAACGAGCGCGGTTGGGCGTTCATGTGGCACTCGCATAACGAACGCGAGATCACGACCAACAACGTCTTTCCCGGCGGAATGCTGATGATGATGCTGGTTGATTCACGGGAATTTCCAATTGACGAATCGCAATAGGGCGCGCGAAGTGCCCGCATTGCAAGGCTGTCTGTCTGAGCCACCGGCCGGCGGACGGTGATCGCAAATTCAATGTCCAGGACGCAACGAGAGCGAAAGGCGACAACCATGATCCGGATCAACGATTCGAAGTCGATGACTACACTGAAGGCCGCAGTGCTGGTGAGCGCGTTCCTTCTATTTGCAGCAGCGACCGGCTTCGCGCAGGCGGTCAACCTGACGGCGGGACCCACAACCGCAGCCATGCCTGATGGCTCGGTGGTCCCGATGTGGGGATACACTTGCGGAGCCCCAGCTTCAGGGGCGAGTTGCGCGCCGTTGAGCGGATCCATGTCCGCCGCTGCGACCGGGTCACTGGGCGGCATTTACGTGCTCAAGGGCGGATCGGGTTACTCGTCCGCGACCACCGTCACCATCAGCGCGCCAACCGGTGCGATTTCCGGCGTGACGAATGTGACCGCGACAGCGAACCCGGTCATCGTCGGCGGTCAGATCGTTGGCTTTAACGTTACGAGCCACGGAGCCGGCTACGTCGCCGCTCCCACGGTAACGATTGCTGATAGTGGCGGCGGCGCCGGAGCAGTCGCCGCGGCGGCGCCGGCCTGGTCCCCGGTCGTCATCACGGTTCCCTGGGCTTCCGGCGGGGCAAGCCTGACGATCAACCTCACCAACAATCTTTCGTTCGGGACCGCCGCAAATAATATGATTCCGACTTCGATCGTGATCATCGGACAGGTCGGCGGCGGTCTCGGTA
The DNA here is from genome assembly GCA_963820245.1 of uncultured Acidobacteriaceae bacterium. Lineage (GTDB taxonomy): Bacteria > Acidobacteriota > Terriglobia > Terriglobales > Acidobacteriaceae > Telmatobacter. The sequence goes on from CAWFZC010000017.1 coordinate 267,272, forward strand.
CGCCAACCACTGCGCAGAGCCCGGATCACAGCAATGCACAGGCATGCCCCAGCTGGTTTATTGCCGCCAATCCGCCGGGCACGGCATGCACAGCCGCGACCAACGCAGGTCTGGGCGCGCTGCCGCCTGTCCAGGCGAATCGCGTTCGATCCATGGGCATGGAAGTGACGCCAGGAGCCACTGCAACCTCACTTTCGTGGCCCGCTCTGAAGCCTGGTACCTACCTGCTCGAATCCGGCACGCATCCATCGATTCAGGTTCCCATGGGCTTGATCGGCATGTTGGTAGTCACAACCGCTCCGGCGGGCACTTCAGCCGGTACAGCCTACCCAGCGGCAAGCCCCGCAACTTCGGCGGCCCAGGTGGCGGTTCCGGCAATTCAGTACAATGCTGAGGTTCCGCTCGAGTTCAGCGAAATCGACCCCGTGCAGAACAGGGCAGTCGATGTGGCTGTCCGGAACGTGAACTTTCTCGAGACGAGAGTATGGTCTGGTTTGCCGACCGACCCGCAAGGTGGTCCAGGCTGCGGCAACCCGGGCTCGGGCGCTTACTATCAGTCGTGCTATCCCCCTGCGGTGAATTACACGCCGTTCTACTTCCTCATCAACGGGCAGGCGTTCGACAAGACCAATCCGGCCCGGTCCCTGTTCCCGGCAACGGCGGGAACCTCTACAGTCTCTCCGATTGCGGGCAAACTGCTGATGCGCATAGTAAACGCCGGTTTAAGGATGCATGTGCCGGCAATCGTTGGATCGCAAACGGCAGGATTCAATGGCGCCGGTGCGTCTGCCACCGTGGGTGGGTTCACGATGATCGCGGAAGACGGCAACCCCGTCCCCGATTTGACCACTCCGACCGGCACCACCATCGTGGCTCCACGCGTCAAGACCGAAGTGTTTATGGCTGCGGGCAAGACATTCGACGTGATGACGAATGTTCCGGCTGCCTCGCTACCTATATTTGACCGAGAGGGAAGCCTCTCGGCAAATTCGTCCGTGCGCGATGCTGGAATGCTGGCTTACATCAGCGTGAATGGCTCTGCTCTCCCGAATGTCAATACGGCGGGTGGATTCGGAGCCGGGACGGGGACAGCCAACCCGGATAGCTACGCCTCTCTTGCCGCATGCGCGGCAGGGGCCGCGTCATGCATTCCCCTGGTCATTACCGACCCGTCCAAGGGTGTGATTTCGAACGACGTCAATGTGTACGGTGTCATGCTGACCTCTCCTCCCAAATTCGGCACAGTAACTTGCAGTGCAGTGCCGGGGAGTTCGGTGGCAGGGATTTGCGCGAACGGCACCTTTACCTATACTCCCACCGCTACGACCACTGCGTGGGCCGGTGATTCCTTTGGTTATTGCGCCAACGGTGCAGTTCCGCCGACATCGGGCACTTCTCCGTTATGTACAACGGTCACCCTGGGCACGTCGTTGCTTAAGGGGAACCCCACCGCGATCGCCCAGAGCTACACGGCGAAGACAGCTACCTTCATCAGGATTCCTTCGCCCGGCCTCCTTCAGGGCAATTACGATCCGAACGGTCTGCCCCTCACCGTGGCCCTGTCGGGTGTTACGCTTCCCGCGTGCGCGACCCCGATCACCGCGGCATGCGGCAACGTGGACTCGAGCGGCGGGTTTACGCTCGCGCTACCCACGCAAACACCGGGATCGTTGCGCACTGCAACCTTCAGTTACCAGGTGCAGAACTCCGAAGGAAGCAAGAGTTCAGTGGGAACCGTGAACGTCACCTTCCCGGCCCCCAGCAATCTGAAGGTCAACGTACTCGATGCCCAGGCGTATAACAACTGCAACGGGAATAGTGCGTGTATCGCGGGATTGGCTCCGTTTGGCGACTATCGCTGGATCATTGAAGAAGACATGACCTTCTGGATCGACCCGGCCTGCACAGCCAATAGCAGCATTACCACGCCTGGGTGCCCCAGCATTGTGGGCCCACAGGGAACTAGCACCATTCCCACCTTTGGTGTGCAATTCCATACCAGCAACATGAATTTCGTTGCTCAGGGCTGCACTGGGCCCATGTCGTGCGAAGGCGGCCAGACGATGATTTGCGGCGTGGCTGGCGCACCAGCCTGCCCCTCCGGTATGGCTGCTGGCTCGCACATTCCGGCGGTATGCGACCTTGGCAACGGCGCTTGCCGGCCCGATCCCACGGGGGGACAAGGGCTCACCCCGGTCGACCCCGGCCAGGTCGCGCTCGATCCTTCCAAGCGCTATTACATCTCGGTGTTGCCGGGTGACGCTGCCAATCCGTTCCCTGCGAACGCGAGCCCTGCGGCTTGTAATGGCCAGGAGGCAACGTCGATATCGGCCGACCCAAATCAGGCGCAATGCGGCCATACCATGGCCGGCGCTTCGATCCCACCGGCATGCAACATCCTGGGCGGAGCCAACTCATGTAACAGCTCCTCCGCCTTCACTCAACCGGTCAACGTGCTGGCGCTCCCGACACCTCTGCCCACGGGCAAACTTTCGGTGCTCGTCTTTGAAGACGACTTCCCGCTCAATGGCGAGCAGGATGGCGGCGGCGGAGCCGGCGGCGCGATTGCGCCCGTTGAGCCCGGTCTTGGCGGCTTCAACATTGTCCTGTGGGATACCTATGGCGGCCTCGGTGACTTTACCGGGCAGGACACCAACGACATGTTCAATCAGCCCTTGTCGAACAGCCTGGCGGGAACGATCGATCCCACTTCGGGACTCGATGCGTGCCCGGTTTCGGCGACCCCGCTTCAAGCTACAGGCGCGGTAAATCCCACACCCACAACTAGCACAGGAGGGCTCATTACCGGGAACGGTGCGGGCCCGAATCCAGCGACGGGCATGACGGGCATGATCGTGACGTGCCCGAAATATGAATCAGACGGACATACGTTATCTCCCTTGGCCGGGCAGGCGGTTATCGCCAACCTGATGCCGACGAAATTCAGTGTCCAGGCCTATCCTGCAGCAGACCGCATTGCTCGCGGAGAAGAGTGGATCCAGACCAACACTTTGGATGGGCAGCATGCCCACGATGCGTTCATCGAAATCGGCGACCCGAGCTACTTCCAGGAGTACGGGCCAGCCGGATATCACGTCATGATCGGCTTTGCCAATCCGGCGATCATTAACGCACGCCACGACAGTGTTTGCAAAGGTTTTGGCACCCCCGGTACGGTTGGACCCTGCACGAACACCGTTAAAGGGCAAGTGGATGTCGAGCGCCTGAGCCGGATACCCGATGAGAGACTCTATCCCAGCGAATCCCGCGACGCCCTCACCTGGACCCAGTGCTGGGTCAGCCTCGGAGACCCCGATGGCGAGGACTTCCAATTCACCAAGTGCGATGCCAACGGGAACTTCGCATTCAGCAATGTTCCCGGTGGGAACTGGCGGCTGACCATCGGCGACCAATGGAATGACCAGATCATTGACGGTCTCTCGACGGCGGCGAACGTCGGGTGCGTCCCCAACGGCGTTCCCAACGGCACCACAACTGCGACCACATGCCCTGGCGGTCAGACTCTTAACCTGGGGAATGTCGGCGTCCAGCAGTGGCAGTCGAACATCTACACACGCACCTACATTGACGACAACAAGAATGGAATCTGGGATTCCAACGAGATCGGGATTCCGCTCATTTACACGATGGTCCACTACAGGGATGGGCATAACGCCAATGCTGGGACGACGGACTTCAACGGCGTTCTCAACTTTAACGAGACCTTCCCGCTGTTCAACTGGTATGTGGTTGAAGCGGATGATACTCGCTATAAGACCACCGGCATTCACACCGTCTACGACGCGGGTGGCCCTGCCGACGGCACTACAGACTGCGGGCCTTCGAATGGAGCCCGGCCATGCGGAACTTCGCCTGCCTACAAATTCATGACGAACACCTATGAGGCGGTCCCGCTGCCTACCGACCTGTCGGTGCCCGGCGCGGTCTACTGCAAGACCGCCGATTGCGCGGCAGAGGCTGCTTCGTTCGCACTCGGCACGCCCATAAAGAGCACTGGTCTGGCAGCGACCTCTTCCACCGGCCGCATCGATCCGCCCTGGGTCTGGGCAGAGGGCTGGGCGGGCTTGACTGGTCATAGCAACTGGATTGATATCGGCAAGGCGCCATATGCCTCTTGCCCGCCGGCTTGCGTGACCGTGCCCAATGCCGTTTCCAACCCCACAGGCGGAACCACTGCGTCGACGACCCAGGCGGGTGAGAATGGCGGCATCCACGGAAACGTGACCTATGCCTCGACACGTCCGTTTGACGATGCGTCGCAAATGATCCAACAACCGTGGGAGCCGAACGTCCCCGGAGTCACTATCAACCTCTACAGGGAAGGCTTTGCATCGGATGGCGTAACGCCGACTCTGACCATGGTTGACACCACCACGACCAGCAGCTGGGATGCCTGGGCGCAAGGGTTTTACCCCAACTACACTGACTCTAAGACCGGCACACCCTTGTCCTACATGAGTTGCCCCGGCCAGGGCTTGGCTACGCCCAGCACGACCCCGAACCAGGACCTGTTTTACTTCACGCTGTTTGATCAGCCGAATTACCTTGACTGGTACAGCAAGCTGCACAGCGTGCCGTTCGGGACAACCGCGCCGGCTCCCACCGCGCTGCCTTATAACTCTCAGTTCAAGTGCTATGACGCGATGAAGATCAATAACCAGCTTCAGCCCGCGCCTTACGACGGCAAATATTTCTTCCCCAGCTCACTGGGCATCGACCCGACACCCGGAACGAATTACGGGAAACTGGTCGCCCAGAAGGGTTCGACCAATGGCGTGTCTGCTTCGATGAACGGAACCAACTGCACCATTTGCGTGGCGAATCCCGATTCCAGCGACAAGTGGCGCTTTGGCAATCCTATGCTGCCACCCGGCAAGTACGTGGTGGAAACGGTCATGCCTGCGGGCTATGAAGTTTATAAGGAGGAAGACAAGAACCTGCTGATCGGCGACAACTTTATCGCCCCGGTCACGCAGCAATTCGGCGGACTGGGCACGGACATCTTCATCCTTCCCGACCAGGCCTCCGTGGCTTCCATGTACGACGAGACCGGCGCTGGCTATAACGGCACCAACTACCAGAACTCGACGACGGGCCTCGGGTTGGCGGACGAACTCTCCGGCGTTCCGGGCTTCCCCGGCTACACCGATCCTGTGTGGCCGTGCGTAGGCGAGATGCGCGTTGTACCCGACTACCTGAGTCTCTTCCCGCAGAACCTGGAAACGGCGCCCTTTGCCGGAGCGACTCGGCCCCTGTGCGACCGCAAGGAAGTGACTCTGCCCAACCAGATGGCGGTGAGCGCCAGGTTCTTTGTCTTCACTTCGACTCATATCGCGGCGAAGTACACCGGCGTCATCACCGACGACTTCACCTCAGAATTCGATCCGTTTTCGCCGCAGTTCGGCGAGAAGTTTTCGCCGCCGAACATGCCGGTTTCAACCAAGGATTATCTCGGAAACGAAATCTCGCGTGTCTATTCCGACCATTGGGGAATCTATGACGGGTTGACCTTCTCAAGTTGGGACGTGAACCCGCCCAACATCACCGGGTATTCACCGGCGATGATGACGCAGTGCATGAACGACCCAGGCCCGATCATGGACACCAACCCCAGTTCGCCAACCCACGGGCAGATGATCACAGATCCTCTGTATAACCCGGCGTACAGCGATTTCTGCTACATCAATCCGTTTATGCCTGGATTGACAACCTATAACGACACTCCCGTTGTGCCCACGGAAGGGTTCGTCGGCGCGGGTTACAACAATGTCGATTGCAGCTACCCTGACGCTACGCCCGCGGTCGCCGAAGTTGACGGCGACGGGATCGGACCCTACGTCAGCGCGGCCGGCAAGACCCTTACCATTACGGCGCTTGGCAATCTGCAGGTGAATAACAACGCCTACTCGGGCCCCTCCGCCAACGCGGCTCCTTTCAATTCGAAAACCATCACCCGCCACTACGGCTTTGGCGGTCAGTGCACAAGCCCCACAGCGGGTAGCGCAACCTGCAACACGCTGTCCTCTGTAACCATTGGCGGAATCACAGCCCCGATTACGGGTTGGAGCGATACCGGGATTACCGTCACAGTACCTTCAGGCGTGCCCAACTGTGCGATCCAGCAACAGGCACAATACGGCGGGTCGGCTGCGCAGTGCGGCGAATTGGTTATCACGGCCGGTAACGGCAAGCAGTCAATCGACGCGGTCACTGTGACGGTTGGCGGCAAAATGCCTACCCACGTTAATGCCAACCAGACAATCCAGTCGGCGATCGATGCAGCCTCCCCAGGCGACTTGATCATCGTCGACCCGACGTGCACAACCACCGGGGCGACTCCGGCATCGGCCGTGTGCAGCGCCGCAGCGCTTGATGCCGCGACGCCTACGCAAGCCTCTTCCACGGCAGCCCACGAGGAAGCGTTGCTGATGTGGAAGCCTGTCCGGCTTCAGGGTGTAGGCGCCGCCACATCGATCATCGATTCGAACGCATTCCCGGCGGGCAAACTGCTCGAGCCGTGGCGGCGGCATGTGAACTGCCTCTTCGGCCTGGCGCTGAATGGCACGCCCAGCACCGGCAACAACACCGGTGTCGATTCTGGCGGCAACCCAACAGGCGGTGGCGCCAACCCGTACGATCCTAACTACAATGGGACATCGGGCTCGGGCTACACCTGCCCCGACACGAGTGACTCGAGCGATGTTTGGAACTTCTTCACCTCCACACCCAGTATTCCCCAGGTTGACCCCATTCCGCTGGAGGCAGTTCTGGGCTGGGACGCTACGCTCAACGGCAACCTCGCCGAACAGCTCCAGGAGCCCTCGCTGATGGGTGCCTATGAGGGCGCGGGTATTACGGTCCTCGGAAAAGGCGTGGTCGTACCAAAGGGATCGATGCCCTTCGGCTTGGAAGGCGGGTTCCCGACAGGTACCCAGCTCCTCCAGAATGTTTCGGCAGCGTTGGACGAGACCGGGGCGGTCATTCCGGCGGCGTCTGATCATTGCACCGACAAGGCGAATCCTTACCCAAGCAACTTTGAGTGCAATCCGTCCGCGATTGATGGCCTCACCATTCGGGGTAGCTCCCAGGGCGGTGGCGGCGTCTTTGTACACGGATGGAACCACAACCTGCAAATCGCCAACAACCGGATCACCAACAACGCTGGTACACTCTCAGGCGGCATAACCGTTGGACAAGGCGAGTTCCCCCCTGGGGTTACGGTCACTGGCGTAGTCGGCGGAATCGGAGAGGAAACCTCTCTCGATGGGCTCCCCTCCTGCCAGGACAGCAACGTGGTCGGCACCCTCCTGCCGTTCTGCCTCGACCTCAACGTGAACATGCACAACAACGCCATCACCGGCAACTCCTCTCTCGGCGATGAACTGTTCTCCGGTACGCTGGCGGGAGGCGGCGGTGCCAGCTTCTGCACCGGCGCCGATTACTACAAGTTCAACTACAACTGGATATGCGGAAACGTAAGCTCGGCGGAAGGCGGCGGCATTACCCACCTCGGATTCAATTACCACGGCGACATTGAGCACAATACGATCACGCTCAATGAAAGCGCCAACCCCACCATTCCAACCAACGGTGGCGGAATCATGGTGATGGGTGCGCCCGATACCGATCCGGTTTGCACAACCATACCCGATGCGGATTGCCCGCCGGGCCTGAGCGATGGCACAGGTCCAGGCCTGGTGATCAACGCCAACCTGATCCAGGCCAACGGGGCCGATAGCGGTGCCGGCGGCGGCATCCGCCTCCAGCAGGTCAACGGGACCGATGTTTCCACCTTCTACAACAATCCGGCACGGTGGAACAGCGTTTCCATTACCAACAACATCATCGTGAACAACATCGCTGGCTGGGATGGCGCGGGAATCTCATTGCAGGACTCGCTGAACGTGTCCATCATCAACAACACGATCTCCAGCAACGATACTCTCGCCACCTCGGGCGTGCTTACCCAGAGCATCGGTACGCCCGTGGCCAGCGCCCCGGCGGGGAACTGCACGCAAACCGGTCCAAGCGGTGCGAACACAGCGTCGTGCCCGCAGCCCGCCGGCATCAGCAGCACGCCAAACTCCTCGGTGCTGACGACAACCTTCGTCTCGCCCGCCAACCACATTACCTGTCCGACAGGTACAACCAACTGCATGGCATTCTCGAACCCGGTCTTGCAGAACAACGTGATCTGGCAGAACCGCGCGTTCTACATCGGCGTGAACAATCCAAGTTCAGGTCTTACGAACCAGCAGAACCAGGTGGCGCTGTTGGACGCCTTCACCGGGACTGGCGCCCCGGCGCAGTCCGCTCTCGGCCAGTGCAACTCGGGCGTCAGCTACTGGGACATCGGCGTCCGCGGCGACAAAACAGTAACCGGCCACGAATCGGGATACAAGCTAAACCCGATTTACTCCGTACTGGACGACACGGGCTACGCCGCATCGAACATGACGAGCAATCCCAGCATCACCAGCCAGTATTGCAACGGTTCACGCGTACCGCCCACCTGCACGACGGCGGATGGATGCGGAGGGCCCAGTGGTTATGGCGTGCCTCCGGGCATCGTGGATGCGTCGGCTCCGAATCCGGTCTTCAGCCTCACTCCACATGCGACAGTGGACGAAGGCAACAACTGGGTCAACGTGAGTTGGGGTCCGCTCGCCATGAGCGATGATTCGGTAACCGGTGGAGCAATGGGGAACTACGGTGGCGGGAATGCTTTTGGCAACTACACCCTGACCTCGAGCTCGCCGGCCATTGACCATATTCCGGTGAACACAACCAACCTTCCCACAGGATCGATTCCGTCTCTTGGCATGGACTTCTTCGGAAACAAGCGGCCGGATCCAACCAACACAACTGCGTTCGACGTGGGCGCGGTTGAGTACCAGGGCGGGAGTACGCTGCCTGCAATACTCAGCGTGACCGGTGGACCGCTGGCCTTCGGAAACGTGGCTGTGGGATCCACGAGCACAGCGCAAACTCTCACGCTGCATAACACGGGTACGGGAGCGGGAACCGGTATCGGGCTTACCTTCTCATCGACTGTCTTCACTCAGACGGGTGGCACCTGCACAGCAACACTGGCGGCGGGAGCTACCTGCACCATTACCGTGGCCTTCAAGCCGACAGCAACCGGTTTGGTGAACGGCACTCTAACCATAGCCGCCAGCGCGACAGTCACCGGTTCGCCAGTGGCCCTCAGCGGCACAGGCATCACGGGCACGGCTAGCGCGACACTGACACCAACATCGCATAACTATGGAAGCCAAACTCGGAATTGCCCTGGGATTATTTGCAGTCTGACTGATCCTGTCCAGACCTTCACACTCACCAATACCGGCACCGTCACCTTGACGGGTGTCGGGGGAGGAGTGCTCGGCGGTACCAACGCAAACGAGTTCACTATTGGTGCACTCTCCACCTGCGGCACAAATACGTTCCTCGGGAATTACACAACTCTCGCGCCAGGCGCAACCTGCACGGTGATTGTGAGGTTCACGCCACTGACGGCCCAACCCACCGGCGCCAAGTCCGCCACGATCTCGGTGACTGACTCGGCAGGAACGCAAACGTCAACTTTAACTGGAACTGCTAACTAATTACGGCAAACCAGCCGCAAAAAAACGATGCTGCTCGCGGGGAACCCGCGAGCAGCATCGTTCTCTGTAAAGAGACGTGCGCAGCCAACGGTAAACTAGATGGCCGCGCGAATCTGGAACTCAAGTCCGGAGTGCTTTAGAAGGAGAATCTCACCAATGGAATGCAGGAATCTGTTTTCCGCAGTTGCGCTCTCGGCGCTGTTCCTTGGCAGCGCCATTTGTGTTGTTACAGCAGAGCCAGCCCATGCGTCTGACTCGGCGCAGGCAACGGCCGCGACGGGCGGCCAATCATCCGCCCCAGCCAAGCAGGCTGCTCGCGCCCAGGCGAGTGCTCCGTCTGCGCGCCCGGTAACGGTTTGGCGCGGCGCCCAGGCGAATCGGCTTTCTCCTCGCGCGGAAATGTATTTCGAGGGGGTTTGGGGCGTCGGCGAGCTCCGCGTCAAGGTGGCAGAGTCGGGCGAACTCATTCGATTCAATTACAGGGTCCTGGACCCCGCCAAAGCCGCCGCTCTCAACGACAAAAAGGCGGAGCCGGAGTTGGACGATGCCCAGGCCAGAGTTCGGCTGACCGTTCCCCAATTGGAGAAAGTCGGAAAACTGCGCCAGGAGAGCACGCCAAAAGCAGGCATGTCCTACTGGATGGCCTTCTCGAACCCCACAATGGCGGTAAAGCGCGGCCATAGAGTGGACGTGGTCATCGGCGCATTCCATGCAACCAATCTCGTCGTGGAATGAGCCATAACGAGGATTTGGACTGCGGTTCTGTGCCTGAAAGTTTGGGACTGCTGGGGATCTTATTTGTGGAGCGGCCTCGGGCCTTGAGTAATAACCGAGGTCTGCCGCGGATCGAGATTCATGGCCATCGCCACGGAAAGTTTCTCAGGAAACTGAGCACCAAACTCCTGAATTAACGAAGTGCGGGTGCGGCGAAATACCTGCCACGATAGCCATGGCATCTCGAGAGCCTCGCCTATAGACTTAATCCGCCGTGCAGCGACATTGATCTGATTAATCGGCCGGCCGCTCTTCGAGATAAAGACAAAATCATTCCAACCTGTAACTGGAGGGTTGCTCAGCCTGAGGAAGATCGACTGTACGAGTGGAGGAATGGCAATACGCTTCCTGCGGGACGGGGGTACATTGCTTAATTCGCCGCGGTACCATTGATCCCTTACAGCAATAGTCATGGGCGGAACCAGCTCGCCTCCCCGGTTTACGCTGTGTCTGGCCAGGTTCACATCCTTCCATTGAAGACCGCATATCTCCGCAACGTTCATTCCGGTGACCATAGCAAGCAGGGCCATCTCCATTTCGGGATAACGCATTGCTTGAAGAACTCTTACCGTCTGCTCGAAGGTCAGAGCGTGCGCGATCTTTCGTGTCATGCCGGGAGAAGTTACCGGTAGGGCAGGATTTTCGCCTGCGAAGTAATGCACTTTAATAGCGTGGGTAAATACTGCGCTGACTACGTTACGAATGTGTTTTGCTGTCTGGGTTGAATATCCGCTCTCCAACGCTGCCGAGACCAGGCTTTGCACATGGTCTGGGTGCGTGTCGCGGAGCCGCACGTTGGTCAAATACGGCCAATTAACATTTGCTCTGAGTTTGCCCTTTGACGCCGATGTTTCGACCCCGAAGATTTCGTCGACGTCCTCCGGCGGCAGGACGTGCTTGAGAATCGCCTGGTAATGCCTCCTGCCCGACGTCCTCTTGGTTGCGATATGCTCAGGGAGAAATTTAGTTCTCACGAATTCCGCAATTGTCATCTGATCGAGATCCACTTCCTTCCTGGGAGATTGAGACGCATGCGAGACTTGTTCCTCCGACAATTGGAGCAGATACTCGTCTGTTGACCAGTCGTTGTCCTTCTCCGAAGGGCTGCCCCATTTTGGTTTGGAAAAATTCCGGGACCCGGTACTTTGCATGGAATCCGCCTTTGCGTCTGCACACAGCATTAGAGGAACTGCTGCGAGTTGGAAATACAGACATGGAACAAAGGCGGTTCAAGCGGTTCCACAGGTCCGCTGTTTCCGGAACTGTCTCTTCCAGCTATCCGCCACGCCGTGAAATGCCTTTTCGAGGCAGCGCCAGCACCTCTGCATGGATTCGATCTCGCTAACCGCTATCTGCGTCGGCTCATCCTCGTTGATGATTGACAAGTCAGCGGTAAGAGGAAGCGATGCTACCAAGCCCCGTCATCCCTTGAGCAAGCATTCAACAAGGTCTGCAGACTAAGTTGCCTGCGTGACACCGGAAAGTTCGTACCAGATCGTCACACGCATGCCGGAAGTTTGCCCCGTTAGGCTTTGCTTTTCCGCCAGGTTACCGGTCATCTAACCATATGATTTCCTCCAAAACCAGGCGAGAGGGCAACTGAAGTCGGAGGATGCCTGCACGGCAAAAAAGGCCGACCTGACGATCCCAATCGATGGGCCGACTGTCAGTGGTTTGCACAGCATCTTTCTCCTCTCGTTTGCTGTATCGAGATACTCCGCTGAATCGGAAGTCGCGCGGATCGATCCCGCTCGGAGCTCTGCAATCTCACGCACCATTGAACCACAGACTTTTCATCGTGAAATTGACCAAAGACAATGTTCATGCAGTCAAAAGTGCCGTAATTTCACCGATTTTCAACAGCCGTCGAACTGATCCCGGCTTAATTCAATGAGCTGCTCTGCTCCGCGACCGGTGCCAAGATGCTGTTGTCAGCAGACCATGAATCACAGGATTTGGGAGCGGTCGGTGGCGTGAACGATGACTCGAATTTGCCATAGATCAAAACGCTCTGGAATGCCGAGCCGCATTCTATAAAAGCGGCTGTGAGCGTATCGGGAGAGGCTCAACCGAACTATGAGGTTGGCTTCATTTGCCTTCCCCCGCACTGAAAGGAGTTTGTATGAACAAGCGTCGACTTGGGTTAAGTGTGTTGGCAGCGGGTGGGTTCTGTTTTTTGATTGCCATGCAAAGTTCCGCGGAAACGCAATCCACCCGGCCTAACCCAGTCCTGGTTCCAAGCCTTCCCCAGCCGGCGGCTGGACAGGAGAAGATGAACGGCCCCGAAAACGATCTCGCCGGTCTGTCGTTAACGGAAGCACAGAAAGAGAAGATTGAGCAGATTCGTCTGACGATGAAATCGCGCAAGGACGCCGTGATCAATGACGCGAAGGAAGACTCAGATCAGAAGAATGCAATGCTTCAGGGCCTCCAGCATATGGAGCTTCGCCAGATTCTTGAGGTTCTAACGCCAGAGCAGCTATCGGAAGTGCGCAAGAAGGTAATGGCCCGTCGTGCCGCCGCGCAAGACCAGGGCAAAACTCACGCGTGGCCTTCGCAAAAGTGAGCGTCTTGCGGTGATGAATCCACACCTTGAGTCACCTTCACGGTAATGCCGGGTAGCCCGCACATCGTCAGGTAGAAAAGTCGTGAGAGCACGCCGCATTGCCGACGACAAATTGTCAATCGTGCCTATGCCTGAAAGGCTGAAATCTTAGAGTGGCGATGGCCTGGTCAGCAAAAAGGGGACCCTTGCGTCAGCCCTGACAGGAGCTGCCGAGATCGGATGTCAAACTCGACTTCCTATTGCGGATTTGCCTGAGATGGCGGAGCCCCGTTCGCGGGATTCGGCCAGGACGGCGCTGGATTAAAGCCGGGACTCCCGGTATTCACTGGAGGTCCAGGGGGTTGGGGGCCAATCAAGGTTCCACGTATTGCGAAATCGGCAAGCGGATCGTAGACGAACTCCCATTCGTTGTAATGTTCTTTTTTCTTGTAGATCAAAATAGATTGCTTGGCGCTTGCGGGTGAAAAGCCAATAATCCCACCTCCGCCGAATGTCTGGTTCATCGAACCAGCCCCCGTTCCCGAAGCCGAACTGTTGCCTGAATCGCTGCCGGCCGTACCTGCAGGCGACGAACTATCTTGGGAGGAAACTCCGGTGCCGGTGCCGGTCGGCGTGGCGTCCCCGGCTCCGCTTCCACCGCCCATCCCTGTTCCCGCCGCCGCCGCGCCGCCGATTCCCAATGGCACTCCAAAAAAACCAAATGCGGTTGGGGCCTTGTTCTGCCCGAACAAGATCGGTTGCCAATCGTCCTGGCCGGTAAGCGGGTCAGAATATCGTTGGCGCAAAAATCGAATCCCGTTCGATTCCTGTAGCGCTTCAACGTTCGGTGGAAAGGTGTGGAACCGCCTGTAATAAAGTTGAATTGCTCGGATGTATTGCTGGCCCCGGTGCATCGTCTCGACTTCCTGATCTCGCTGAATCTCCTTGCGCACTTTGGGCATGGCAACGGCCATTGACAGGATCAGGAGCGACACCAGGAGCGTGAGTGAGATCAGCATGTAGCCTTGTTCCGAAGGGCGGCAGCATCCATTCCGCGAGTAGCTCGTCATTACGACCGCCTTTCATTTCTCCGTCACTGCGATCGTTTGTGTGTTATTGAATCTCAGATCAGTTACCTGAACCCCTGAGGGCTTAATGGTCCCGATCTTGTAATAGTGGAAGATGATCTCGCCGGTCCCCGCGACGAAAGAGTCATCTCCGTGCGTGACGAGCGCGTTGTACGTTTTGTCATTGCTCAGAACGTAGCCCAGGTAGTTGAGATCGATTGTTGGGGGCTTCGGCCGCTCAGGAGGGGACGTGTTCAAGACCGCCGGGATCGGCCGGGCGGGGGCGACCGGGGCTTCAATTTTTACTGGTGCAGACTCACCCGAGAAGATGTTTCTACCCGTGGTTGCATATTCCACGCTCTCGCTGCGAGCGAGATTGTCACTCTGCAGCTTCGGTTCAATATCGGCAATGCGTAATTTTTGAGTTGTGCTGACGGTGGAAGACAATTTTGCCAGATTGTGCGTCGCGGGCAAGGGGGCCGGGGTTGAGGAACTCCCGAACGCGCCATGAATCTCCCACGATGCGATCAGCACGACGATGCCGAATAGCGCAGCCACCATGTATACCTGGCGCTTGTTTTCTGTTCCCAAACGAATCGCCATGACTAGTTGCCCCCCCTTTCTGAAACGTAGACCTGAGGAACGGACGCTCCAGGCTTCAACGTAGCGGGCAAGCCACTGGCTGCCGCATCCGCCGTCCGAAGCCAGGTTGAAACGCGGAGCCTGAGGCTCACCTGCCCCCCCTCCTGACCGGTGAGCACCATTGCGCGAATAACAAAAAAGTTCCGATCGCGCTCAAGTTCATTCACAAATCGCATGATCTGCGGATATTCGCCGGAAATGCTGGCGTCCAGCGAGATTTCAGTCAGGTTAGCGCCTGGCCGGCCTTGCGTATATTGAACATGAGAAAGACGGACTCCCGATTGCTTTTCCAACTCTCCAATTCTGACTGCGATCGACGAGTAATTGGAGGGAATGCGATGAGCATAAAAGAAATCGATCCGTTCCCGCGTCTCCACCAGTCGCTGTTCGACTCCGCGCAGGGGAGCCGTCTCCGAAGTCAGAAACGTCAATTCAGTCTCTTTGGTGTTCATTGCCGCGCTGGCAGTGCTGTCGAATGTGGACCAGTCGATGCAGAGCCACACAAACATCCCCAAAATGAGAAGACTCAATACCGCCAATCCCGCCCCATGCCTAATGAGCGGCGAGCCAAGCCATTCGCGCCAGGTCTTTCGGAAACGGGCAATCATTGCAAAACTCCAGTGATTGTGTGTTCGGGGGCGATTGCGCCACCGAGCCTGTCTTTCTGGGGAGGACTCTGTCCGAGATAGGGTGCTCCCGGAGCTTGCAGGCTCGCCGAAGAAGATACTGAATCTGTTGTGTGACCGACAGGTGTGTACTCATCCGCGGCGTCGACATTGAATTCAGCCAGTAGATCGAAATTCGTGTCCGTGGAGGAAGTTACCGCCGCCTTCTGACTGGGTCCGGCGGTAGCATCCGATGACTCTGAGACGATTCGGGGCAACAGGAAATATCTGGAATGCTCCATATTCTGAATCACTTCGATACCCCGGTCACGCGGCCCAAGAACACGCAGGTGGAGTGTAATGTGGCCGTCTTTTGTCAGGATCGGCTCAATCTCAGTCACCTTGACCTCGGCCGGCAGTGCGGTCTCGAGATCTTCCATGACCAGGGTCCAGGAGAAGACTTTTTGATTGAAGAGGTCATTCAGGTTCTTGGTGTCCACTTGAATCCGCGTATTCTCTGGGCGGTTCATCATCAACACGTAGGCTTGTTCTTCGCGCACCACATTTGCGATCTCCCCATCCACTGTTCGAAGGTGAGCGCTCGTTTCATGAGCCTTGCGGCTCACGAAGTACAGGGCAACGCCCAGAACCAATGCGCACGCGGCAAGCCAAACCATCGCGAGGCGCATGGCCCTGAGGATCGGGCGCTGATCGATGTACGGACGGCTAGCGAGATTGACGGCGATCAGCATAGGCGCTCACCTTGCTCCTGCCAGAGCGCCGGCCAAGCCGGCAAAGCCCGTGCTGGCAAACAGTGGCTCAGCAGTTTCGCTGCCGGGCTGTTGGACCAGGTCAAGAACAACCATTTCGGGGCCTGCGGCCGCGCGCGCGAATTCTTCCGTGGCACCGATGCCGGTGTAATTGAGTCGCCTTGGTCGGCTCGCTAATCTATCCTCGAAATAGGCCGCCGCAACGGCAATGTCACGTTGCGCTTCAGCGAGCCGCAGAGCAGGCTCTTCCGGCAGGTCGAGAGTGCGATAGAGAAAGAAGTCACTCCCCTTGGTGATCGCTGTAGTCAGCGATCGATCTCCGATGCAAGCGGTCAATTCAGCATCAGCCGAGTCGAGCGTTGCCAGAGACGCCAGGCCCGAGGAAAGCACCGACCCCGGCTCATAACCTGCCGCGCGCACTGCGGACTCATATTCCTCTTGAATTGGCTTCGGTATTGCGGCAACAAGCACCTTGCATCCCGATTCGTCCCTTGAGAGCACTTGAAAGCTCAACTTCGCGCGTTCCGAATCAAACGGGACGACTTTTCGAAGTCTGAAGCGGAGAACTTGCAGAGCAGTCCCGTCATCGCGGGGCAGGGAATCAAAGTCCAGCAGGAAGACGCGGACACAGATGTCCGGCAACACCAGGGTGACGTCTCGGGTTTGCGCGGAGACTTGGCTGAGTGTCGTGCGAATCGCCGCCACCACTGTTTCTGCCTTGCGCAGGTTCGGCTCAGCTATCCCCGGTACAAGCGCACCCGGCGGAAGTGCTTGAGAAGCATACACAGGCTCTCGTCCCGGCACGGCTAGCGCAGCCGCTGATACCCCGCCCGCTGCAATCTCAACCGCTACCGGCGGACGGGCGCTTCGTCGCGAAATCAGTTTGATGTTGCTCAGGATCGAACGCATTGTGAAATGCCTCGGTGGTACCAATCTCGAGCCGGAAGGGTCAAACGCATTTGAAATCTGCCCGGAAGTTAATCATGAAACTCAAGCTTCGCGGGCGGTTGATTATGGGTGCTGTTGAATGGCAGCTGGCAGCTGATCAGGCTTTTTTACCGCGGGGGGAGCTGGCCCGTCTTTCATGTCAGCCCTCCGATAGGTCACATTGCTTTCTGTGCCCAGGTCAACCATCTTCATGTTTTCGTCAGTTACCTCAGTCGAGCGAATGATGTGAGGGATGATGGCGAAGACAATCTCGTTCTGTTGCCGTTCCTTTGTCTCTTGCCCGAACAGATACTTGAGGACCGGGAGATTCAATATTCCCGGATAGCCGCTCATTGACTTTGTTTCGGTGTCTTCAAGGATCCCGCCAACCAAATTAACCTCGCCGTCACGAAGCCGAACCTCGTGGTCGATGTGCCTTTGACCAATCGTGGGCTCCGTCACGCCGTCGATCGATTGCTCTCCTGTGACGGAGGATACTTCGAGGGTGAGCTTAAGAGTCACATCGTTTGCTGAGTGGACATAGGGGGTCAGGTCCACATTGACGCCAACGTCGATGTATTGGAACTGCGTATTGACGCCTTGGGTCAAGCCGCTCTGAAAGGAGCCGGTTGCAATCGGGATGCGGTCACCGATCTTGAGCGTGGCCTTTTCGCTATCCATTACCCGAATCTCAGGCCGCTGGATAACCTTAGTCGAACTGTCACTCGCGAGCGCGCTGAAACTCGCGCCCGAAACCGAGACCGAAATGTCGTTTGCCGTGAGCCCTGGAAAGGAATTTAGCGTGAGCCCTGACGATCCCGATGAAGAGGAGCCGCCCGGCGCAATGGAAGCGCTGACACTGGTGGGCAGAACGGCACCGAGAGTGCGAAGCTTGTCACGGCTTACTTCCATCACAATAACGTCAACCAGGACCTCCGATTTTGGTTTGTCGATGTCTCCAAGCAGTTTCTCTGCGAGTACCATTTGGTCCGGCGTTCCTCGCAGTGTCAGAGATCTAAGTTCCGGAGTCACTTGAATATGGTTAATGTCGAGAATCCCTTTCAGGGTGCCTGCTGCCTGCTGCAGATCGGCAGGCGTGGCTGCATTACGCAAATAAAAAGTCTTCATCACAGACTGCTGCAGTTCCTTGCGCTTGGTGCCATTATCCGCAGAGACGATAATTGTGTTCGGAGACAATGGCCGCCAAAATGTCTTTGATTGAATCGCGAGCATGGCAAGGGCACTGCTGAGACTGACGTCTTTCAATTCAAACGTGATCTTCTGAGGCTTGTAGTCCGGATCCATCAACACGTTCAAACCGCCAAGCTGGCAGATGGTTTTGTAGATTCCGTCGACAGTCGCCGTCATGTGAATTGAGACCGGGATGTCGGACTTTAGATCCAGCGTCACCGGCCCAGCCGCGGCCTGGGCATCCTGCTCCAGAACTGTCGCCTGTTCTTTCGATTTCACGGCGAGATCCTTATCTCGGATCTGCTTCTGTATCTCATCGATTGTGCGACGAATCTGCCCCTGTGCTTCAAAGTTGCTTGGGTCAATCTGCGTGGCCACTTGAAACTCGGCGAGCGCTTCTTGCAGTTTTCCGGCATCTTGCATGCCTTCTCCGGCATGGATGTGCTCAGCAGCAGCGTAGAAGCGCAGGCGCACGTAGGCAGCCATGAATTTTGGATCAGAAGGTCTGTTGTCGTGGGCACGCTTATAGGCCTGATACGCGACATCAAGGTTGTTCTTCCTTTCTGCCCGTTCCCCATCCTTATATGAAGATTCGGCACTCTCACCGAAACTTGGGGCGACAAACAGAAAAGCTAAAATCGCACAGAACAGATACCGTGAACGCATGAATTCGCCTCTTGGCTGGTAACCGCACTCCAGTAAGCAACCAACACAATTACCCTAAGCAAGCACTCTAGCGGGACATTCGCGCAGACTCCTTGCTCAAGATCAATTTCTCCTGATCGTTTGCTCGCAAACAAACACGAATTTCGCGAGGTCGCCTCCTGGGGGCAAAGCGACTCGCGCGGCGGCTCTGCACGAGCGCAGAAGAAAGTCCGCCTCAAAAAATCGGGAGCAGAATTCGGTTCGATCCAGGGCCAAACTCGGGCTCGAGGGGCCCCCGGAATTGAATGTTTGCTCAATTGCAAAGACGTTCCTTTCCATGCTGTGCCAGCATCGACGAATGCAAATTCCTTATCGGCTCATAAATCGCGAGCGATTGCGGTTCCCGGAAACGCGCATCGGTCAAAAGGGAATTGGTCCAAGAGCCTTGCAAGGAATTTCAAGTGGGGGTCAAAAATGATCGAGGCTAGTCTCTTCGCAGCCGCTCTTCTGTGTGCATGGCAACTTACCTCCCGAAAACAGCCCGTACGGCAACCGCTTGTCTCGACTGCGAGGCTTGGCAAACGGCTTTGCATCCCAGGCAAGGCCGCTCGGCTCGGCATACCGGGCACCGGACCCCTTCAAGCGCAATCAATCCGCCAAGTTGGGGACAATCCGCCGTGTGCGAAAACCCGGAATCGAGATTCAGCACGCAGGGTCCAGTGCGGCTGAATTGGTACTTTACCATTGCGGATGGCGGAGAACGGCGTGCATGCAGCAGGCTGATTGACGCGTGTGCAATTTTGATGATTCCCGTGCTTGCAACTGTAACTGGCTGCAACTTTGCGTCATTCAGCACGACTCATGGGAACGAAGTCCTATCAATTTCGTCAGGCCCAACATCCCCAGATGCTCGCTCAGTCAGGATGAATTCCATCGACACCAACTGCACCGGTTGCAACTCGATCGATTCGAGGGGCAGATCAGTAGAGCAGTTCACTGCCAACCTCTCAAATGGGAATGCGGCGCCCGTGGTTTGGTCGCTCTCGGGTGGGGATGCGGTTGGCGGTCCCGGGAGCATTACTTCGACCGGTCAGTTCACACCACCCAGCTTCCTCACCGAAGACAGCGTATTGGTTTTAGTGACCGCTTCGCTGGAAAATGATCCATCAATTCGCGCAACGACCTCGCTTCAAGTTACGCCTGGATTCCGGCAGCCGCTCGCCCCTGAGAATGCTGCCGTCGGGGGAAATGGAGCAGTCAACATCACTGCGTACCTTTCAGAGGCGGGTGGCAGTACGGGTATTGAATTTGATGTGCGGAGTTCACCAAGGGGGGAAGGTGCCGGCTTGGGCACACTTAGCAGCACGGTGTGTGAGCGCGGCAATCAGGCATTCACTTCTTGTACGGCCACTTATACGGCGCCGCCGTTACCGAATACCGGCACTACCTATGTTGTTGCAAGGATCGGGGCTTCCTCCACCAGCGAGACGACTCGGATTCTTCTCAATAACCAGGGAGTGTCAAGCAATCCCCTGTCACACCAGGCACAATCCATGGGGCCGCTTGAACTCGGAAGCTCCGGCGGAAACAACAACGACTACGATCTCGCGCACGGTCAGATAGTGGACTGTTGCAGCGGCACACTTGGTTCCCTTCTGCAGAGCTCGGACAACAAGAGATACCTTTTGAGCAACAACCACGTGCTGGCGCGAAGTGACCAGGCCAATGTGGGCGACCCCATCGTTCAACCTGGTCTCATCGACAATAACTGTACGTCGATAGTGCAAGGTACAGGGATAAACCAGGTGGGAACACTGACCGGTTGGCTCCCACTCATTTCAAACTCGACGAACGCCGACGCGGCCCTCGCCGAAGTTAGGCCAGATGCTGTTGATCAAGCCGGAAGCATTCTGGAGATGGGAGCGAGACAACCCGATGGCACATTGGCCGCGGCGCCCCCCGGCATCTCTTCAAGCGGCGGAAAGGGCGAGACCGGCGTACTGCAAATGAAGGTTGCCAAAAGCGGTCGCACGACCGGCCAAACCTGTGCCAGCATCACTGCGGTCGATCTCGATGTGACTGTGAATTACTACTTGGACTGCGGGGAATCTAAGCCATATCTGACCAAGACTTTCACCAGCCAACTGCTGATTAGCGGCGACAATTTTGGTGATGCTGGTGACTCTGGTTCGCTTGTGGTGGATGCCGGAAATGCAGAGCCGGTGGGACTGTTTTTTGCTGGCGGCATTGACACGTCCGGCGTGAGCCAGATAGTTGCCAGCCCAGTAACCGATGTCTTGAGCGAATTGAGCCGCCAGGTCGGTGACAAGCCCCTGGCATTTGTCGGCACTGCGGACCATCCGGTAAGTTGTTTGAATTTTGGCGACAGCACAGTTGAGCTTGCACAGCGGCGCGAGTTGTCCGATGGTGAAGTGAAACGCGCTCAGCAGGCGCTCAGCCAAGCCCGCGCGCTTGTCAACCCGGCCGCAGGAATAATCGGCGTAAGCACGGGAAAGAGCAACGACTCTCCGGGTGAGGCAGCGATTCTTGTATATGTGAACGGAAACGTGGATGCAAATGTACCGGCAAGTATCGGGGGAGTGCGCTCAATGGTGATTCCAAGTAGTGCGGGTGCCTTGGCGCTCGGCTCTGTTCCACAGAGCAATTCCATCTCCGCTTCCCGCGCCTTACCTGACTCACTGATTGACGGCGCATTGCAGATCAAGCGTCAATACGCCTCCACGTTGATGAAATCGAACCCGGCTTTCTTCGCTGTAGGCGTCGGTCAGAGCCTGGACGACCCCCGGCGGCCTGCAATGGTGATCTATGTGGATCGCAGGATAATTCCGCCTGAACTGCCCCAGAGTGTTGGTGGATTGCGCACACGCTACATAGTAATGGATCCGCTTCACGTAACCCGTTCTTACGCTCAACCAGTTCGGTCCGAGTCGCATTGCAAGGCGCATCCACAGGAGAGTTCGACGCCACAATTCGATCGGTCCCGCTCGATCACGCTTCAAGACCTCGCGCCCTGAATCGCCCCACATCGAAGGTCCGAACTTGGCGTGATCAGAAGGTCCAGGATCTTGAATTGCGCAGGATCACTCCTCATTCAAGCCGGCTTTAATAGCAGTCCTGTGTGCGGTGAGGGTTGGTTTCAATCGAAATTAGGCAGTCCAGTACTCTCGATGGATTTGGCCCGGTCCAACTTTAGAGTCCTTCGTCGATGATGAGCCAGCACAAGGGGCGCGTCCGATTATTCCTCGCCACTCATGTGTCTCAACCTTGCTGGGTTCGGAATCAGGACCGCTTCCCGCCGCGGAACAACCAGGCCGTTCTCACCCCACTTCGACAGGATTCGGCTTATGGTGAACAGGGTGGTGCCGACCATCTGGGCAAGTTCCTCGCGCGAGAGCGAAAGCTGGACTCCTTCACGGCCTTCCTTGCCTACATGCTTTAGTAGCCGGAGCAGTGTCAAGGCCAACCTTCTCGCAACTCTTTCGGTTGCTACTTCACGAAACCTCTCCTCGAGCTCCTGCAGGTTGCTTGAGAGGATTTGACTAATATTCTTCCTTATCTGAGGATGCTCGGCCAGCACTGCTTGAATCCGTGAGTACTCCCACGTCAAGGCTCTGCACTGCTCCATCGCGCGCGCGGAACAGGTGTGGTTGCAGTTTGGTGATTCGGCGTGTACGCCGATAGCTTCGCCCTCCCCGTTCATCCAGAGGATGACTTCGTTGCCTTCGGAACTGGTCTGGGTAAGTTTCACACTTCCGGTCTGAAGCAGGACCAGGTTCCGGATCGGCTGTCCCTGCATGAATAAGATCTCGTCACGGGCGAAGTTTCGCACACTCCCGCACGCCGCGATTTCGTAACAATCTTTGGGGGTTAGTCCGGCGAACAGCGCGGATGCACACATCAGCACAACCCGCTCGGCGACGTGGGTTTCTTTGGGGGTAGAGGTATTAACAGGCCGGGTCACGGCCAACGGTTGGAACGCCATCGAAGTTTCTCCAAGGCCCTAAATCTGAAGTGCGCCATTTAAGTGCGCTTCAAGGTTCAAGTCATGAATTCGAACGGCTTTGAATGGGGACTTTCAAAATCATTCGAGACGATCTCAATTTGAAAGCCGAAGTTCCGCTTCGACCAACCGAGAATAAGGGTTGTCTACCACGACCGGCGTGGGCATGTCAAGCGACTTTATTCACTTTGTCGATTAGGATTCAGGATCAATTTGCGGGGCCGGGGATGCCATCTAGCTGTGGCGGCCCAAGTCGAACAATGAACCCAATTTAACGCTTGAAGTCCGTTGCTCTTTGCGCCGGCGCAAAGAGTGGCTGCTCGCGACGAAAGTTCATGTGGATTCTTTCTCAATGTAAGAGAAATGATTGCCCTCATCAACAATGTAACTCAAACGTTGTCGTGTTCAGGTCCAGACTTACTAAGTGTACTAAGTGCAAAAGCCGAATTGAGTTTCAGCGGTTAACGCCAACAAGCGACCTGCATGGAATTCCCGCTCTATCTTCAGTAACTTTGCCGGACCATTGGTAACATGTTTTGGAACCTTGGTAACGCGTTTGGGAACATTGGTCACATGTTTGATAGTGGGCGTGAACTTGAAAGTCGATCGGAAGCCGACTTACTAGTCGAAAACCTCTCGAACTCTTCAAACCTGGCCCATTTCCGGATTCACTTTCATCTGCCCCAGCCATCGCCTCGCTGAGGGAGTCCAAGCATCTCGGGATCGATTGCTCCAGCGCAAACATTCACTTTGTTCAACGGTGCTAGTGTTTCCTTGATCGATTTCGTTAGCGGTGCGAAATCCACATCGGCCTCTGCTCAATCGAAAATGGAAGGAGTTCTCAGGTGAAGAGGAGTGGGCTCTATTTTCTGCTGTTGGCAGTGGGCCTCATTGCGGGGCTCGCTTTGGGGCGCCTTCACCATGGGACAAAACCGAATATTTCGCGCAGAATCCTCTATTACGAAGACCCGATGCACCCAGCATACCGGTCCGACAAACCGGGAATCGCGCCGGACTGCGGTATGGACCTCGTCCCGGTCTATGCTGATGATGCCGGAACGGCATTGGCTTCCAGTCAAAAATCCATGCTTGGAACGGTGGCGATCGATCCTGCCGTGCAGCAGTTGTACGGAATACGTTTGGCTAAGGCCGAAATGGATCAAGGGCGGGGAACGATAAGGGTTTTTGCCCATGTCGAAGTCGACCAGACTCGCATCTATCGAATCACTGTTGGAACCGAAGGTTACGTCAAGCAAACGCAGGACGATGCTGTGGGCAACCAAGTGGCCAAGAACCAACACCTCGCAACCATATATTCCCCTGATTTCATATCCCTTGCAGGTGGGTATCTTGCTGCAAATGAGAGCGGCCTCCCGTCTATGAACATGGGACGGGACAATGCCAATTCGCAGAATTATCAGGGTGCGGCCAGCGTACAGGCCCGTGCAGACCGGTTGCGAAATCTCGGTATGAGCGATGTCCAAATCGAGGAGATTACCCGGACCCACAGACTCCCAGAGGACGTTTACGTTGTTTCACCGACCGATGGCTTCATCTTGACCAGAAACATCACACCGGGACTGCGTTTTGAAAGGCAAGCGGAGTTATATACGATCGGCGATCTCAGTCATGTGTGGATTATCGCCGAGGTCTTCGGACGAGATGCAATGACCTTTCGGCCGGGAACCGTGGCCCGCGTAACTTTGCCGGAAACGGGCGAGAGCTTTCAGGCAACCGTGAGCAATGTTTTGCCGGAGGTGGATCCGGTTACGCGCACCCTCAGAGTTCGTCTGGAGGCCGATAATCCCGGGTTCAAGCTCCGCCCCAGCATGTATGTAAGTGTGGATTTGCCGATTACGCTTCCCGCCGGCCTCAGTGTGCCGGCGGACGCGATCCTCGATTCCGGGCTTGCCAAGCGGGTTTTTGTCCAAGCCTCCGAAGGGCAATTCGAATCAAGGCAAGTCGAAGTCGGGTGGCAACTTGGGGATCGCGTTCAGATTGTCAAAGGGCTTCGAGCGGGCGATCTCGTTGTCTCATCGGGAACCTTCCTGGTCGACTCAGAGAGCAGGCTGCGATTGGCTGACAAGTCCGGCGGCCCAATGGAGGCTGCTTCGCAAGCCAAGGCTCCAATGGAACGCAAAATGAATTGAAGTCTCGAGGTAAATCGAAAACAGTGCCAGGAATTTCAAAAGCTGTCGGGCAAGCTGTCACCCGAAGAGGCCCTTGGACAACCCAATCGCCAGGCTTGGTCAGGTAAAACGCCTAAGCGGAGGCTGCAGCAGTGATCGACCAGGTTATTGCATTCTCAATTCGTCACAAGCTGGCAGTCATCCTCGTCGTAGCTGCCGCCAGCGCCCTCGGTTGGTGGTCGATCTTGCACTCGCGCCTCGACGCGCTCCCCGAGCTTGGTGATACGCAGGTCATCATTTTCTCTCGCTGGGATCGAAGTCCGGACCTTGTTGAAGCGCAAGTAACCTACCCAATCGTGACGGCGATGTTAGGTACTCCCCATGTCAAGACCGTGCGCGGAGTCTCTGATTTCGGCTACTCCTATGTCTATGTGATTTTCGACGACAAAACCGACTTGTACTGGGCGCGCTCACGCACACTCGAGTATCTGACCGGGGTTCTTGGCAGATTGCCCGACGGAGTTAAGACGGAACTTGCCCCCGATTCAACCAGTCTTGGATGGGTGTTTCAATACGCCCTTGTCGACACCACCGGCCAACACAGTCTCTCCGAGTTACGTTCCTATCAGGACTGGAATCTGCGCTACCGCCTTGCCTCAGTGCCAGGCGTTGCGGATGTGGCGCCAGTCGGTGGATTTACTCGCCAGTATCAAGTAAATATCGACCCTGACCGTTTGCGTGCATATGGAGTCACCATCGCCCAGGTCGTCAGCGCTGTGCGCGAAGGCAACACCGAATCCAGCGCCCGCATGCTTGACTTCGGCGGTACTGAATATATGGTTCGCGGAAGGGGATACGCGGTTTCAAGCGACGACTTCGGGAACATAGCTGTCACCACAACCCAGGATGGCTCGGTGATTCGCGTCAGAGACCTGGGAGAGGTGGTTGAAGGGCCGGACCTGCGCCGCGGTGTCGCCGATCTTGATGGTGCAGGGGATGTGGTTTCGGGCATCGTCCTTATGAGAACCGGTGAGAATGCGCTCGAAGTGATCGATCGCGTCAAGGCAAAGCTGAAGGAGATCCAACCAGGTCTGCCATCCGGCGTGAAACTTGTTCCCGTCTATGATCGCTCCGAACTTATTCACCGGACTATCGATAGCACCAAAGAGACAATTCTCGAAGTGGTGATTACCGTCGCCCTGATTGTTCTGGTCTTCCTATGGCATTTTCCCAGCGCTGCCATTCCCCTTGTGACAATGCCGGCTGCGGTCCTCCTTGCGTTCATTCCCTTCAGGTTGATGGGCATCAGTGTCAATGTCATGTCCCTCGCAGGAATCGCAATTGCATTTGGAGAGCTGATCGACGCTTCCATCGTTGTCGTTGAACAGACCCACAAGAAGCTTGAGCAGTGGGAAAAGGAAGGGAGACGCGGCAGTCATAGCGATGTTGTGTTGTCGGCGGTGAAAGAAGTTGCAAGACCGACCTTCTTCGCTCTCCTCGTGATCGCTATTTCGTTCCTTCCTCTATTGACCCTTGAGGGAGAGCAAGGTCGCCTCTTCCGGCCCCTGGTCTACACCAAGACATTGGCCATGGTTGCAGCCGCGGTTCTGGCCATCACGTTTGATCCGGCACTTCGCCTGTTGCTCACCCGGGTCAGCAAATTCGACTTCAGGCCGGCATGGCTCTGCAAATTGGTCAACTCCCTGCTTGTTGGCAAGATCCGTCCCGAGGAATCAAATTGGATCAGCAAGTCCCTCATGCGTATCTACGAGCCTGCTGTATCGTGGACCCTTCGCCACAAGTGGGTTGTCTTTTTGGGGGCGGCCGTGCTGATCGTGGTCACGGTTCCTGTGTTTCTCTCTCTCGGCACTGAATTTATGCCTTCCATGGACGAGGGCGCGATCCTCTACATGCCTACCTCAGCTCCGGGGATCTCCATTGCTCAGGCTAGCCAGGTATTGCAAACCACAGATCTGACTCTTAAGCAGTTTCCTGAAGTCGATCAAGTCCTAGGCAAGGCAGGCAGGGCCGAATCAGCAACAGATCCCGCTCCTTTATCAATGCTGGAGACTTTGATAACCCTGAAACCTCGCTCAGAATGGCGACATGTCCCGACCTGGTACTCGTCCTGGGCTCCCGAGTGGGTAAAGCCTGCCCTTCGACATATAACTCCCGACACAATATCTTCCGAAGAACTGATCAATCAGATGAATGCTGCTCTCAAGGTTCCGGGACTCAGCAATGCGTGGACGATGCCGATCAGGGGACGCGTCGATATGTTGACAAGCGGGATTAGAACACCGGTTGGTCTGAAGATATCGGGAGACGATCCAGCGGAGATTCAAAGGATCGGCGAGCGGATCACCGCGGTCCTGCCATCCGTACGAGGGACCCGTGGGGTATTTGCCGAGCGAACCAACGACGGACACTTTCTGGATGTGGTTTGGCGCAGGGATGAGCTAGCCCGCTATGGGATCAGCATGGCCACAGCCGAGGAAGTGCTCACAAATGCCGCTGGAGGTGACAACGTCAGCACCGCCTACGAAGGACTGGCGCGCTATCCGGTCAATGTCCGTTACATGCGGGACTTTCGTAGCAGTGTCGATTCCCTTGGGCATATCCTCGTACCGGCGGGAGGCCAGCGCCAGATACCCATCGATGAACTGGCAACCATCCAGTATGTCGATGGACCGTCGATGATTCGTGATGAAAACGGAATGTTGACTGGCTATGTCTACATTGATCTTGCGGGCCGGGATGCCGGCAGTTACATTGCAGAAGCCACGCGCGTACTGAAAGAAACGACGAATTTGCCGGCCGGATATGCGATCTCCTGGGGAGGGCAGAGCGAAGCGATCGTTCAGTCGAATCGCCGGCTGCAGATCATCGTGCCCGTGACCCTGGGCGTCGTAATCCTCTTAATTCTAATGAGTACCAGGTCGTTGATGAAGACCATGATCGTTCTTCTTGCTGTGCCATTTTCTGCAATCGGCGCCGTGTGGTCAATCTACTTGCTCCATTACAACCTGAGCGTGGCTGTGTGGGTGGGGATCGTTGCGCTTTTGAGCATTGACGCGGAGACGGGCGTGTTCATGCTCCTCTACCTTGATCTTGCCTATGAAGAGGCGAAAATGCGCGGCAAACTCAGAACCCTCGCCGAGTTGCGAAAAGTGATTTGTTACGGCGCCGCACGACGGCTCCGCCCAAAGTTCATGACCTTCGCAACCACCTCCGTCGGCTTGTTCCCGGTGATGTGGTCCATCGGAACCGGCTCCGAGATCATGAAGCGAATTGCGGCCCCATTGGTTGGCGGTATCTTCACCTCATTCATACTTGAGCTCTTGGTTTACCCGGCAATCTATGAAGTTTGGAGACGGAGATCCGTTGCGAAGATTGATGAGCAAGTTGACGTGACTGTGGCGGAGAATCAGCAGCAGGGCCAGGAACTTGCAGTAGCGATGTCGTCTTAATACCAAATCAAAATTCGATGGCCCTGAAGCTGGATCAGCAGTAACGGCCATCGAAGGCGGGAGTTTAACGTGAAGGACAGCATAATGCGGAAGTCACTCTCGTACGTCCTCTTGTTCGCGGTCTTCAATGCCCTTTCAGATGGGCAGGCAAGCCATGGAATTGGGGATACCTTGAACCGTCGAACGACTGCATCGCCGGGGTCGGGAACAACGGCGCCTCCAGAATCTCAGCTTGATTCTCAATCTGTTGCATGCAACGGCAATCAACTCAGAATCACTCCGCATAACTCAACCCTGGCAAGCGTCCTGGCAGAAGTTGAGAAATGTACAGGAGCCAAAATCGTAGTGCCGGAAGGTGCCGCGACGAAGAAAGTCTTCAATGTTCTGGGGCCTGGTCCGATCCGTGAAGTTCTCGCTTCGCTGCTCTCGTCAAACGACTTTGACTACGTGATTGGATCTTCCACCTCAGACCCCGACAAAGTCGAAACAGTTCTGCTTATCCCTCACCAGGTTGACGTGGCTACTGCGGCGCCTCCGGCAAGTTCCTCGACAGCGGCGAATGACGCAGGCCCGCAGCCGGGCGAGGACGGATTGCTCACTCTTCAAACTCCCCAGGTTAGCCTGCCGTCGGCGCCGTCCGCGCCGGAAGCGGCGGCAGGAGGCATCCCTGCTACTGAGCTGGTCGAGACGGCCTCGGCCGGCACTTCTCAGACTTCGGCGATCAGTCAGCCGTCAGCCCAACTCGTCGAAAGCCCAGCCATTCTTGTGAGCTCGAAATCAACTGCGCCGACTGTCAATCCCGTGAAGGTCAAGCCAACGGTAGTCGTTGCTCGGGCCAGGATGTATTCCAATGGCGTAATCAACCAGGCCCGCTGGCGGGACGAGCTTACCCGGTTTGGTATCAGCGCGGACACGAGCGACGAAAGACTAACCTATGTCGCTGCGGCAGCCAGCGTCAACGCTGCGCACCAGGGACTGACTTGGTATCCGGTTAACTCGCCGTCGATCGAGGACAATCTCGGCACCGCAGAAGCACCAACTCCCATCTTGCTTCCGGCAGTTGTCACTAGCCAAATGCCACAAGGGGAATTGGCGTCGATCGGAAACGAAAACGGAGGCGTGATTGGATCTTCTTTTTACGATCCCATGGAGAAGTATCCCGTAAGCTACTTTGCGGATGCGACCGCCGGCTTGAATGACAGGGCAAAATCTCCAATGGGATACCCAGTTTTGACGGAGCAGCCGGGCGAAGAAAGCTGGCAGGTAGATCGTCGGCTTGCAATCATCGTGCCATTGACCCTGATGATCCTGATCCTGCTGTGTCAAGTATTTGTCACATCGTTTGTAAGGGCCAGGATTTTTCTGCTCGCCGTGCCGCTTTCCGCAATCGGCGCAATGTGGTCACTCTGCTTATATCAGTCCAACTCCGCCGCAGTCTTGTGGATGGGGATAATCGGGCTCTTGAGCATTCAAGCGGAGGCAGGTGTCTTCAGACTCTTGCATCTTGAACGTGCCAATGAACGGGCAAAATCAAGAGCCGATCTGGAAGGCGATCGCCGGTCGGAGCTGAACCGTTATCTAGGTTGAAGCGAGGAGGTCAAGCCAAAGTGGTACGACATGATCGAACCCTGGATCTGGTTGGCCTTTGCGAACTGGCCAATCGACGCCCGATCCTGGGTGCTGCGAACAAGTGAATCCCGGTCCTTTGCGGTTTCTTCACCTCATTCTTGTTGCAGCGGGTGACTTCCCGGCAATCGATGAGTGATGAGGGCTTGGAACCGGGTCTGAGGGGGACGAGCGACCGTAGGTTATTGCGGTCGAAACCGGGAACAGGAGATGAATCGTGGTGAACCCAAACCTGGCACTGCCGATGGTTTTGATCTGTATTCTGGCAACTCCGGCCTGCGCTGCGCTTGCACAGCCAGATCAGTCTCTTGGAGAAACCCTGAATTATGGAATCGGCCGTGTTGTGCCGCCGGTAGGAGATGAGGGGCTCCCCACCTCTCCACCCACTCCTCCGCAGGTGGTTTGCGATGGCAATCAACTTACAATTTCAACGAATAATTCGACGCTCGCAAGCGTTCTGGCCGATGTGCATAACTGTATAGGAGTAAGGATTGACATGCCGGAAGGTGCGGCAGACAGCAGAATATTCGATGAGTTGGGTCCTGGTCCGGTTCGTGAAGTTCTCTCCTCTCTGCTGAGTTCAACCGGATTCGACTTCGTCATTGGTTCTTCCGAATCAGACCCGGACAAAATCGAGACGGTCCTCCTGATGGCTCATGTGTCCGATAAATCCACTCCTTCAGTTGCGGACATACCGCTCACGTCTGCCCGCCGCAAGTATCTGCTGATGCAGAAAGACATCAGGACGGGTGCCCCACCTGAAGAGCAAACCACTCCGCCAGAAGACACCGCGCCAGTCACACCGGCTAAAGATGCTGCAGCTGTTGCGCCTGTTGAGAGCCCCTCAGCTAATCCAGGGCAGGCACCGTCGAGCGATGAGTTCTCGGCGTCCCCTGATACAAATCGCGTTCAGCCTGTGAATCCCATTTCCTCCTCGCCTGTCACCACTCCTCCCTCGACTGGGTCATCGGATACACAAGACCAGATCACAAATATGGAAAAGTTATTCGAGCAGCGCCGCCAGATGAATCAGAATCCAACTCCGCAGGCGCCGCAATAGGTCCAGCGCAAGCTTGCGCCGTGGTCGGCTGGAGTGTCTCAAATTCCCGGCAAGTTCTCTAAATTGGAACAAAACCTTCGATGATCAAAATGTACGAAAGAACCCTTCTTCAAAATGGGCTCAGGAAGGGGATCCGGTGTTCTCGCTGAAGAAGCGGTGGCTGGTCGGGACCCACCATGGGGCAGGGAGCCGACGGTACA
Source organism: uncultured Acidobacteriaceae bacterium (assembly GCA_963820245.1). Classification (GTDB taxonomy): domain Bacteria; phylum Acidobacteriota; class Terriglobia; order Terriglobales; family Acidobacteriaceae; genus Telmatobacter. Next base: position 298,573 of record CAWFZC010000017.1, read on the forward strand.
CAAGACTCCAGGGTCGTTATTTGTCGAAGTCCGGTCGGGCGGCGACAAAGCACTCACTTCACCTTTTCAAAGGAAAGTGAGCAAATTTGCACAGACGTTCCTGCACGATCACGATTCTACTTAGGAGGTCTATTTCAAGTGGTTGGTGATCAACCCGCCAGTTGGACGAGTGCTTCGAGCATTTCATTTGGGGAGTCGCATGGGCGAAATCAGGTCAGTACTCGAAAGTTGCGAGTCGATAGACAGGGCCGGGCAAGAACGCCAGAGAGCGGGGAAGGCTGGTGTCACGACCCGCAAGGCAATGAAGTCCGAAGACTCGCCGGTTACAGTGTTGGCGGAATTTCTTCTCCTCGTTGAAGAATATGGACCGGTTTGGTTTACAAAAGATCTTCACGATCGTATGGTAACTGCGATTCTGGAATTCTCCGGTAGCAATTAGACCGGTTCCAGAGGACGGGCTCCCGCCGAGCGTCGACTCGATTTTTTTGTGCCCGATTAGCCTCGCATGAGGTTGAATCCTCGAATGAGCCTCTCCTCCGCGCTGGTCCCATCGCAGGATCTTGAATGTTCCGGTCGAATCTTGCCGATCCTTTGCCAGAGCTTCGCCTCGGAAACGGATCAGGGCTCATGGCGGACCGGGTCGAAAAATGCGGGCAGTGATTCATGAGTCAAACGCGGTTTAGCACCCCGCAACTGGTTTGCGCTAAACTCGCCAGCCCACGTATCTTTGTCTCGTTGTGGGAAATCGAGGCAATCGATGCTCTTCAAGATTCCTGGTGCTTCTCTCGCCGTTCTGACCGCTGTCGCAGCGCTCGCCCAGTCCACACCCATTCGCCCCGCCATCACCGGCATCTCGCATATTGCCATCTATACATCCGATCCGGTTGCGGCCGACCATTACTACCGCGATATCATCGGCGCGGCCCGGCAGCCTGATTCCAAGAATCTGAAAGGCGTGGACTACTGCCTGAGTCCCACACAATTTATTGAAGTACTGCCCCTCCCACCCGGCTCGGGCATCAACCGCCTCGATCACATCGCCTTCAACACCTCCGATGCCAACGGCATGCGCAAATACCTTAGCGCCAGCGGGTGGAAGACTCCGCAGAACCTGAACCGGGAATTCGACGGCACCCTCTGGTTTGAGGTCCTCGATCCTGAAGGCAATAAGGTGGAGTTAGTGCAGCCGAGCAGAATTCTCAAGCGGTCGGTTAATACACCCAACGCCATCGGTCGACACATGATTCACGTCGGTATCCTGGTGCATAGCCGCGACGCCGAAGACAAGTTTTACAAGGATCTGCTCGGCTTCAAGCCCTACTGGTTCGGCGGCGTCAAGGAAGGCAGGCTCGACTGGGTCAGCCAACAGGTTCCCGATGGCCACGACTGGCTCGAATACATGCTCTCGGCTGGCCCGGGCACAGGCATTCCAGCTGACATGACCCAGAACCAGCTTGGCGTCCTGGATCACTTGTCGATCGGCGAAACCTCGGTCCTCGACGCCTACAAGCTGCTCGAGGCCGGCAACCGCCTGACTGGCCGCCACGATCCTGAGCCCAAAATCGGCCTCGATGGAAAATACCAGTTCAACATGTACGATCCTGACGGCATTCGACTCGAACTGATGAACTTCCACACCACCAACAAGCCGTGCTGCTCTCCCTTCACCGCCGAAGACCCATCGGAGTGAGGAAGATGCTTTCCATCTTCGACGGCGTTGGAGTCTGGCTGCATGAGATTGACTGATTGAATGTTTGCTGAAGCATGAATTTACGTTCGGTAGTCCTGTCCGGCCCCAATCCTAAATCCGAGATGAGACGGGCAGAGCTTAAACTCTCGGAACCCTGATTCGTGCCGAATCAGTGCATCAGCGATTGCCAGGATTGTGGCTTCAAGTTACGGGCCTGCGCGCTTGGTCGTGGGGACCGTTCCGTCCTTTACGTTTGCGTGGAATGACATAGATCAATGAACTTCAGAGGGGACTTCTGATAACTTGCTCGGTAATCTGGAAGGAATTTCATGAACAGTCGCTGGCAACTAAGAATGGCACTCGCCTTAGTCACCCTGATCACAACCATTTGCCGTGGCCAAGGTCCGGTCAAGCCCAGCGGGATTGACCCCAACCTCATGACGAAGGCAAACGCCGGCAACCCCGAGGCGCAGTTCCACATTGGAGTGCAATATGAGCTGGGCGCCCGTATAAACATGGACCCGGCCCAGGCCGCGGCGTGGTACCGGAAAGCTGCCGATCAGGGATTCGCACCGGCGCAGCACAGCCTGGGGGTACTTTACGAGTACGGCAGCGGCGTCCCAAATAATCCTGCGACGGCCGCAGAATGGTATCGCAAAGCAGCCGTCCAGGGATTTGCACCCGCGCAATTCTCGCTCGGGCTCTGCTACGCTCACGGCAATGGAGTCCCGCAGGACTTTGGTCAGGCGCGCTCGTGGTACGAAAGGGCAGCGCAACAGAAAAATTCTGATGCCTTGCTCAATCTTGCGTACCTTTACCACAATGGTCAAGGTGTCACCAAAGACGAATCTCGGTCCTTCGATTTCATACGCAAAGCGGCCGAAGCAGGCTCGCCGGATGCCCAATTCAATCTGGGGATGGCCTACTACCAGGGCGACAACGGTCTGCAAGCCGACAACGATCTGGCCAGAAAGTGGCTCGCTCGATCGTCTCAGCAGGGCGACGTAGCCGCGCAATTCAATTACGCGATGCTCCTCAAAACTCAGCCGGCCAAGGTGTATTTCTGGTTGGGGGTTGCCGCGCCCCATCTCACCGGGGAGACGAGGAGCAAAACGACGGAACTTCGCACCAGTGCGGCCGCGAGGCTCAGCCCCGCACAGAAGGCTGAGATCGATCAACAGGTGAAGGACTGGCGTCCGGTCGAGGAACAGCCCTGACTTCACGTATCGCAGTTGACAATCATTCGGCCGGAACTGATGGGTTTCCAAGCTGGCTTCGGCGTGGAATGCGTGCAGGGGGCCATGGTATTTATGGCATCTATTCCGTCGCCTGGGCGTGACAAGCAATTGTGCCCGGATTATGCCTGAGGATGTAGCATCAGGCAATTTGAGCGATTTTGTATACTTTCGAATCAATAACTTACGTGTTCACACCACCGGCCAAGGTTCGCCCCCTTCCGGCACCATTGTTTTAAAATCAGCGGTTTATTGAGCGTTCTAAAAGTCGTTCTAAGAAATCTCGCCTGATATCTGGAATTCCCGGAATTCAACGATGAAGCAAGAACGGTGGCACTACTGAAGTTCACCATATACAGGCACGTCAAACCACAGTGCGGTTGGCGCTACTCCAAGGCTGCCTTTCACTCCAATCGCAAAATCAAAACCGACATTGTGGTAGTGCGTGGTGTATCAATGGAATTGGGGTTATTGGGACATGAGACGAACACGTTCATTCGGCACGGCACTATGGATTCTGACCAGCTTATTCTCGATCACAAAGACCACACCCGCCCTCGCCGAAGACCATCTTGCGACGCGCCTGGCAGGCGCCAGCTTCAAAGTCGCCGACCTTGAAAAGGCGAGACAGTTTTATACCGGAATTCTTGGCCTGGAGGAAGCCTTTGACCTGAAGAACTCGAACGGCGTGGTGCAAAGCATCTTCTTCAAAGTCAACGATGATCAGTATCTTGAGTTCTCATCCGGCGCTCCAGAGAAATTCCAGCTTGAACACGTATCAATCCTGTCTTCTGACTTGAAGAAATCGGCAGCTCTTTTGCGCAAGCAGGGAATCATCGCAGGAAAGATCACACGGTCAAGCGACGGCAATCGCTTCTTTGCCATCAAAGACCCTGACCAGGTCGAGATCGATTTTGTGGAGTACATGCCCGGATCTCAGCAGGTCAAACATCGCGGAAAAGGAAACGGCAACGAAGTCAGCGACCATCTGCAGCACGTTGGGCTGGCGCCCTCTGATAATGCTGCGACCCTGGCGTTTTACCGTGACAAGCTTGGATTTCAACAGTTTTCAGTGATCAACTCCGTCAACAACCATGTGATGCTGCCGGGAGATTCCGGTGACGCCATCGAACTGATGACCGCGCTCAAAGATCCGGTGCTGATCAGGCAGCACATTAGCTTTGCAGTGCCTGATATCCATCGCGCTTACGACCAACTACGCGCTCGTGGGCTGCAGGGGGCGCCCGAGCCCTTTCCTGCAAAAGTTGGCCATTGGATGTGGAATTTACGTGATCCGAACGGACTTCGAATCGAGATCTCAGGTGAGGCGGATGGAGCGACCCAGCAGTAGCAATTAAATGATGCGACCAAGCAAGTTGGGCGGTCTACGCCCAGCCGTCAAGCTGCATTGTTGTAAACAAGAAATTCGTCGATGAGGACGGATACGAGGACTGCAGTGGGGACCGAAACCATGGCGCCCGGAATTCCCTCAAGCGCGGAGCCGAGCAGCAATGATATCAAGATGGCAAGTCCGGGCAGGTTCACGCTGCTCTTCATAATGCGAGGGGTAAGGTAGGAGTTCTCCACCTGCAGATAGATGAAGTAGAAGATCGCGATGCCCAGCACCCTTCCCCAGGAATCAATGGCAGCGACGAGCAAGGCGAGGCCTATGGTGAAGGCTGCGCCGATTATGGGAATGATGTTCAAGGCACCGGCCAGAACGCCCAGCGCGTACGCATAGCGAACATGCAGCGCGAGAAAGACGATAGTGCTGCTGGTGCCCAGAATGAGCATGAGGCTCGCCTGTCCCAGCAACCACTTGCCCATGCGGAGCTCCGCACGCCGAAGAGCCTGATCGAGACGATCGCGGCTTACAGGCGGAAAGAAGGAAAGAAACCAGCGATAGGCTTGGTCGCCTTCGAGAATGAAGTACACCGTAAGAATGAATCCCATGATGATGTTGAAAAAAATTCCGACCCAATTTTTGATGGACGCGAGCAGGTAAGTAGCTGCATTGCTGGCCAGGTCCTGCACCTTGCCGCTGATTGCCGTATCGTTCAAGCGTTCAAGAAAGGGAATGCGCTTGAGCTTGTCCAGAATTCCAGGTAAGCGTGCCGGAGCCTCCTGGCCGAATGTTTGCAGATCGCGGATGACTGGTGGCAAGGCAAGGTAACCAAACGCTATGAATGCCCCAGCGAGTACAAGGAGAAGGACGAGGATTGCTCTGCCTTTGAACGGTCTCCAGTTACGAATGCGGAATCTCGAGGTGGTTCGCACCAGCGGAGTGAGCACCACGGCAAAGAGCGCACTGACATAAAGCAACATGAGAACATCGCGGACGAACCACGCGAGATAGCAAGCAATAGCCAGAGCAAAGGCAAAGACGATGTCGTTGCGAAGGTTTCGCGGATTGGCTGAGGAAGGTGTCATGCGCATATTGGTTTCACACGCGTTGCATAGTTTCCATTGGGTTGCGCAGGCTGAAGTTTTGGCCCGCGCGGGAAAGCCCTAAGGAAGTGGCTCTTATCATCAAGTCTAGCGCGCCCTGTTGCCTGCAGGCGGGCGAGCGCGATTGTTTCGATGCGTGCTCAAGATTGGGCGGAGATTCTGGTGTAAATTTAGATACCGGTTTGAGAAGACTGACATTTATGCTGTTTCCAGGGATTCGGGTGGGAATTGCAGGTTGGCTGTGTTTCACTGCCCTGCTTGTCGCAGCAGGCCAGCAGCACTCGACTCGGAATGAGCTGCCGGACACCACAGCCGATCGCGTCACCGGCCAGGGCTGGTGGCCCACCATATCGCCAGCGTCCACCAAAGCGTATGTTGGCAGCGACGGATGTGCGGATTGCCATTCCCCAATTGAGTCCACCCAATCCCAGAGCGAAATGGCCAAGGCTGCGTTCCGGCTCTCGGGTGGCGAGGCCGGGCAACCCGCGCCCGGAGATTTTACAAGCGGATCCTTCACGTATCGGTTCATTCCCAACAACACGCCTCCTGGATATTCGCTTGAGGTGACGTCCCAGGGCCAGTCGCTCTCCTATCCGATTGCCTGGACGATGGGCGTTGGCATCCATGGCCAGACATATGTGTTGGATGGGATGGACGGATTGTATGAGAGCGAGGTCTGCAGCTTCACTTTTATTCATCGGGTGGGTCTGAGTCCGGGACACAAGCCTGTGGAAGAGGGCTCACTTGAGAATGCGATGGGCATTCGCTGTTATTCACGCCGAAGGGATCCACAATGCCCCGAGGCGAGACTTCCCCAATGAACCATGTCGGGACTTGGCGCCGTGCGCGCATGCATCTCTTGAAATTTAGGGACGTTTCCTGCTTCTGACTCGAATCGAGGGATTGGGCCGTTTAGGAGCTCACGATTTCCCTGCCAAGCTCGTCGATTGCGATTCGTAGAGGACAAGGCGGAATTCGATCAGGCAAGCGTCTGCTCCCTGCCCGGGAGCGGGTTTGCGTCCGCAAAGAAACGTCTGTCCCGGCAAGAAAGACCCTCAACGGACCCGTCCTGCCGGAGATTGCCGCGAGCAACTGAAGCAAGTGGGGTAGAGCGGGCTACGCGCGCACAGACAAAGGAGCAAACGCTGGCACTCAAGCTGAAGCCTGAAACCCTTCAAAAGATTTTGCATGACGGAATCCCAATTGCAGAGTATGTCGAGCACAAGCAGAACTTCGGAACGACGCGGATCATCGTTGTGGACGAAAACTCCGGCCGCCTCGGCTCGGTTACCCTTCCAGTGATGCTCGAACGCGCGAGCCAATAGCGCGGCGGATGAAATCTGCGTTGTTGCGCAAAAAGGATGATTCTCTATTTTGAAACTCGGCCGGCAAGAACGAGATCGATCGCGACGTTATCCTCTGCTTTCCAGATCAAAAAGCTTGGATTCTTCACTCCCCATTGAACGTATGGCAAAACAAAATGAGCCTTCGCCGTTGCGCTTGTGCCTTCAAGATGGACAAGGATGGGGATAGTGATCTCATGGGGCGTACCAAGCAGTGTGAAGTTGCCGGTTGCCTGGAGGTTCGAGTCGCCTGACAAAGCTATGGTGCCGGCATAAGTCTTCGGCTCAAAGGAAACAGTCGTGTACTGTTCCACCTTCAAGATGTCCTTGTTCATCCTTTTGTCGCGACTGTCGTTGCCGGTTTTGCCGCTGCCGGCGAGAACGACGACCGATCCCGCCATCTTGTGACTGCCGGGGTCAAACTCAATCGATCCGGATTGGAGGTGAAAGGCTCCGTTGACGACCTCGTGTGTCGTATTGAGCGTGATCTTGACTTCGCTTGCATCGGGATTGACGACGAAGGTTTGATGCTGGGCAAGCGCAGCGGGAGCGAGTACGGAAGCAAGTGCAAAGACAGCGAAGGATTTCATTGCATCTTTCCAATGTGTTCTAGCTAATGAGAGTTGTTTTTGGCGCGGCTAGATTTCAGCCGGCGCCTGCACAGGAGCAACACCAGCGTGCTGCGCGACGCGTGTCAGCTTTGCCGTCAAGCGCATCACGCCGGGCCAGACCCTGAGGCAGAACGGTAGTACAGCGCGTGCGAGAGAGTTGTTCAAACCATCAGCGGCCAACTCGGCAAGCCGCATTTGCGCCAGCAGTGCTGACCGCAGCTTGGCCTGAAACAGCGGCGCCGGTTCTGCCGCAACATAGGCAGCCACAGCACAGCGCGCGGTATGCAGCGCGATCGATATGCCATCTCCAGTGAACGAGGGGATCACCGCTGCCTGATCACCGATGCAGTAGAGCCCATCCTCCGTTGTGGGGCGGATGTAACCGTACGGAATATGAGTGATGGCGATCGGCTTGGCGAGCAACGGCGCCGCACCGGCAAGCCGCATCGCGAGGTGTGGACAGTCCCGCTGCATCTTCGCGAGGAAGTTCTCCCAGCGATAACCTACACGCGCGAGATGCCGCTGTTGCACCACGCAGCACAGGTTTGCAATGCCATCTTCAACAGGCTGGATTCCGCCATAGCCTCCGGGGTAGAGCATCAACTCCGAGGCGCCTGCAAGCTCAGCCGCCTGCGCGGGCGCAAGGCGAAAATACATTTTGAAAGCGACCCATCGCAACGGATCATCAGGGCGCGCGTAACCGCGCAGGTCCTGCTTGCCCGTGGCAAGAAAAGCCGTAGGAGCTTCAAAGGTAGCGCCATCACTGAGCGTAGCTTGCCACGCTCCGCTTGCGGCCCGGGCCAGCGTTTGCACGCTGCGACCGCGCTCCACGCGGACTCCTGCGGCGACGGCCTCAGCGATGAGCGCGGTGTCGAGCGCCTTGCGTGTGAATGATGCCGCGGGGAATGGCAATGGAGCCTCCGCCGCGCGCCTGGCTGCGGCCAGGCGAACGTAGTCGATAGGAACGGCTCCAAGAGAAACCACGTTGATGCCGAGCGCGTGCAGGTCCTCAAGAGCCTCACCGCTCAGGAACTCTCCGCACACCTTGTGGCGCGGGGTCGGCTCGCGTTCGATCAGCGTTACTCTTCGCCCTTTGCGGGCGAGTGCGATAGAAGCAGCGCAACCTGCTACACCACCGCCAATGACAATAACTTCATCTTGCATAGGAATCCGATTCAAAGTGGAAGTTGTAACTGGAATCTCCTTTTCGGATTCGGTATCTAAATTATACCGCCCGCTTTTTACTGCGTGATCAAAGCTGCTGTTGCGAAGTCGTACAGTGTGAAATCCACTAAATTCTCGCAGGCATTTGACGGAGCGCAAGCGAAGTTGGTAAGCCGCATCACAGCGTGTTGTCATTGAATTGTCATCTCTTCGTGGCTAACCTACCCAACTCACACACGCAACGTCAAACCCTATAATCCAGACTGAGGACCTATTACTTTTGACTACGGCTTACCTGAACCGCATTGCTACTGCCGTGCCCGAACACGATGTACATGACGTCTTCGTCATTTTTGCTGAGCAGATGCTTGCTGATCCAAGGCTACGCGCGATCTTCCGCCGCATGGCGAGCCGCGCCGACATTGCACATCGCTATTCATTTCTCGATCCGCAAAAAGATTCCGGCCAATTCTCCTCGCATGACGCGCGTTCGTTTTACCGGTTAGGCAGCTTCCCTGACACGGCTCGCCGCATGGAGCTGTTTGAGCAGAGTGCTCCGTTGCTGATGCGCAAGGCCGTGGACCGGCTCATGCTCGATGAGAAGGAACGCTCCGGCATTACGCACGTGCTTGTGACTTGCTGCACAGGGCTTTATGCACCGGGGCTCGACTTTGAAATCGCCGACCACCTCGGACTTGCGACGGACGTAGAGCGCACGATGGTTGGATTCATGGGATGCTATGCCGCCATTAATGCGTTGAAGCTGGCGCGGCACATTGTGCGCTCCGATCCGAACGCGGGTGTTCTGATGGTCAACCTTGAGCTCTGCACGCTGCACTTCCAGGAGACTCAGGAATTGGAGCAGGTGCTCTCCTTCCTGGTCTTTGCCGATGGCGCGGCGGCGAGCCTGATTACCGCACGCGAGCAGGGCTTCGCACTCGACAGCTTCAAGGCGGTGGTTGTGCCCGGGACGAGGGGGCTGATTACGTGGAAGATTCGAGGGCTGGGATTCGACATGCTGCTCTCAGGGAAAGTCCCGTCGGAGTTGGGCCGCGCGTTGCATGAGGGCGAGCTGATGGAAGAGCGCGGGGCTATTGACTTGTGGGCTGTGCATCCCGGCGGACGATCGATACTCGACGCGGTTGAGAAGGGACTGGAGCTGGCGCCCGACGCGCTCGTGGCTTCGCGAGAGGTGCTGTCGTCCTTCGGCAACATGTCGTCGGCGACAGTGATGTTTGTGCTGCAGCGGATGATGCAGCAGGCGCGGCCCGGTGAGCGCGGATGCGCAATGTCGTTTGGCCCCGGGCTGACGGCGGAGACAATGCGCTTCCATGCGGTCTAGTGCGGAAATCGATTTCAGTAGACGGATCTCTCCGCGCGATCTGCCGGAGCTGATGGATGGCGACTGCAGCTATGAAGATTTCCGTGACTGCCTGCGGAGCCTGGAGCAGATCAACCGCTTGCTGCTGGGATATCGACCGACTCTGGCTTGGCTGAATCGCTTGTCGCAAGAATCGCGTGTTCCCTTGCACATCGTCGATGTCGGTAGTGGCGGAGGCGATTTGCTGCGGCAGAGTGCACGCTGGGCGCGAAGACGCGGCATCGCTGTACAACTCACAGGGATCGACTTGAATCCTTATGCGGCGCGTGCGGCAGCGGAGTCAACGCCGAAGGAACTCGGCATCACGTGGGTCACCGGCAACGCCCTGGTGTATCGGCCGGAGAAACCGGTAGACATCGTCGTGAGTTCGCTGATGGCGCATCACCTTGAAGATGAGGAGATCATCGGATTGCTACGGTGGATGGAAGCCAATGCGCGGCTTGGTTGGTTTATCAACGATCTGGAGCGGTCTGAGCGGAGTAGTCGGATGTTTGGATGGCTCGACAGGATTGCTGGCTGGCACCGGTTTGTACGGCACGATGGGCCAGTGTCTTTCCGACGCGCCTTTCGTGATGAAGACTGGACGCGTTTGTTAGCGGAGGCTGAGATTTCGCGGGAGGCAGTGACGGTGGAGCATTGGCGCCCGGGACGATTGTGTGTGGGGCGCTGGAAGTGATGCGAATATTGTCGTCGGCCATTTGCCGCACAGTTCTTACAACTGATCGCTTGGCGAGGGGATGGATGGAACGAAGCAGAATCCTCGTGGCCGCTTTTTTGGCAATATCGTTTGGCGCCGCGGCACCGGCAGAGCAAATTCCGGTGAGGCATATCCAGCTCCCGATGCATTCGTCGATGGTGGCGCGCTCCGACACTGGAAAGATCATTGCCCACGTCGAGTTTACGCAGGTCGTCCACGGCGACGAAGTGACGATGCGCCTGACCTTTCACTTTCTCGATGGATCGATCGATGATGAGACCACGACGTTCAGGCAGCAGGGCACGTTCAAGCTGGTACGCAACCATCACATTGAGCAGGGGCCGTTTTTTTCGAGACCCGTCGACTTTGCGGTGGACACCGCGACCGGCACAGCGACCAGCCGCACAACGGACTGGAATGGCAAGATTCACGTCGAGAGCGCGCATATCGACCTGCCGGATGACCTCGCGAATGGGATCGTTGGAACGGTGCTGGTGAATGTGGCGCACGATACGAAGCCGTTTCGGGTGGGGATACTGGCGCCAGTCGGCAGCGGGCGATTGATCCGTATCCTGATCTCGCCGGAGGGCGAGCGACCGTTTCAGAGCAATGGGCAGACCCTCAAGGCGACAGTGTTTCGCATCCATCCGGAGTTGGGCGGCATCCTGGGCGTGATTGCGCAGCTGCTCGGCCTTCTGCCGAGAGATGTGATGGTGTGGGTACACGAGGGCGAAGAGCCTGCGGTGGTGAGGATCGTGGGACAGCTGGGCGGTTTCGGGCCTGTGGTCAGCTCGGAGCTTGAAGGAACCAGCTTCGGAAAATAAGAAATCCTGCAAACCACATCTCAAAGGCGAGCACGACGAGTGGTGAACTCGTGCCAGTTCAGGCCCAGGTCTACGATGAGCAGCGAGGCGAGGGTGAAGGCGATCACCCCGACAGCGGAGAGCGAATCGCCGAGATGGCTCCAGTAGCGCGGCCAAAGGTTGAGCACGCGGCTGGAGACGAAGGTAAAAGTCACTGCGTACGATCGGGCCATCCATTGGCGGTGTTGGATGATCTGGCGGTTGCGTGCGGTGATCAAGGCGGCGGTGGTGCAGACGATCCAGGCCGCGGCCTGCATGGAGGTTCCGGGCAAGCCGGGCCGACCCCAGGCGAGGGTGACTCCGGTTGCGGCGCCGACAAAGACAGAGATGACGTAGATGCGGCCCAGGACACGATGGAGCTTGAAGTGCCGCTCGCGGATCCGCGACGAGAAATTGATGGGGCCGATCAAGAGAGCCAGGATTCCAGCGAGTGTATGGGGGATGAGGAACTGGCGGTCGGCGATGACCTGCAGGCGATAGGCGTGGTACATGGGGTAATCGGTGACGAGAAGAACTTCTGAAGTGATGAAGACAAAGAGCGCAGTGATGCCAAGGGAGATCCAGAGAACGGTTTTGAATTTGAAACGGCTGGCGCTGGGCGCAACCGGCGTGGACGTTGCCATTATTCCCCTCTCCTATCGTTAGACGCACCGCGGGGCACTGCGGGGCCAGTGGGTGTGAAAAGGTTCATGCTTCTTAGTCTAACGAGAAGTTTCGGAATGCGAAACGCAGGCAGGCTCTTGTAGTCGGTATCCCTTGCAAATCAGGCCAGAAGTAGCTGGCGCAAAGACCAACCGTGGGGCTTGGCCTTGCGAGAGAGGCAGATCCGGGCCCGTCAACGGGCTATCGAATTCGGGACAATCCATTCGTGTAATTGAGGCCGTATCACGCGAAGATTGTGAGTGTCGGGAACAGGTGATATATTGCTCGGCAGCCGAAAGACACACTTCAAATTCCTCTCTAATTGCGCGTGACGACCGCGATTTATGACGGTCGGACAAATGATTCGGTTCGTGCGGATTCGGTTGGTGTGGTGTGGCTGGCGAGAGATCAAGCTGAGCGAGGGAAGCAATGAAAAATTCGCGTCGAGAGTTCTTTAAAAGGGCAGCGATTACAGGCGCCGGGGTTGCCGCCGGCAGCCTGGTTCCGCAGACGGCTTCAGCCGCTCCGGCTCACGTCAAGTGGGACCGCGAGGTGGACGTGATCGTTGTGGGCGCGGGGGCCATGGGTTTGCCTTCAGCGCTCCGCGCGCAGCAGGCCGGGGCTTCGGTGCTGGTGTTGGAAGCGAGCCGCGACATCGGCGGACATGCCATTGTGAGCGCCGGCAACATGCCGTTAGGCGGTGGAACCAGCGTGCAAAAGAAGTTCGGCATTGAGGATTCGCCCGACCTTTTCTTCAAGGACCTGGTGGACTGGTCGGTGATCGAACCCAATGGCTTCCCCGATTATCGTTACAACGACCGCGAAATCATCCGCGCTTTTGCCGACCATGCGGCGGCCACGTTTGAATGGCTGTTGGCCCAGGGCGTCACGTTCGTTGACAAGGGCCCTGACAACGTTGGAGGTACGGAGATCGGCAACTCACTGTTGCGCGAAATGCACTGCGCGCCGCTGGACTTTATTCGTCCCGAGGCGGGCGTGCCCTTCGAGGGGGCGTTGAAGAAAACGAGGTCGCATGGCGTGGGCTTGATGCGTCCGCTGGAAGCCGCAGCGAAGAAGGCTGAGATCCCGATCCTGCTTGATCACCACATGGACAGCCTCATCCGCGAGAACCAGACTTCCGGCCGCGTGCTCGGCGTGGTGGCGAACAACAAAGGGAAGATGCTGAATTTCCGCGCCCGCAAGGCGGTGATTCTGGCTACTGGCGGTTCCACTGGAAATGTGAACTTCCGTCGCATCTTCGATCCCCGTTTGACCGAAGAATACTGCGGCGTGGCCGGCGAGCCGCACTCCTTCCAGGATGCCAGCGGCGAAATTGCCGCCATGGCTGTTGGGGCATCGTTGTGGGGAGCCTACAACCAGGTTGCCGAGTTCGGTATCAATATCACCAAGCCGGGGTGGATCGGCTGCCGATACGGATATCGCGCGTTGCAGTGGCTGCCGGGAAGCGCCTATTTCAAGGAGGCCGGTGCTTCCGGTCTTGTCGTAACTGACTGGCAAAACGTGATCCTGGTAAACCAGGCCGGGCGGCGCTTCTACGACGAAACGGCCGAAGGGTTCACCTCCAATCGAGCCGGCATGGTTCACCCGTACGAGCAGGGCAGTTTCCGCAACCTGCTGAACGTGAAGATGGACGCGCATTCGACGGCTTTTCTGGATGCCGCGTTGGCGGGAACCGGCGAACCGGTCAACGGAGGCGGGCCGATATGGGCGATCTTCGATGCCGATGCTGTCAAGCGCGAAAAATGGAACACGCAACCGCCCGACGTGGATATCGTGAATGGATTTTTCTTTGAAGCCAATACGCTTGCGGAACTGGCGAGCAAGGTCATGATGAAGTACCAGGCGAAACCGCTGCCCTCTGCGGCTCTCGAGGACTCCGTCGCCCGCTACAACGCGTTTGTGGATGCGGGCAAGGATGCGGATTTTGACAAACCAAAACCCAAATACAAAATTCAAACCGCGCCCTTCTATGCTGCCTGGGCAACCCCGGTGGTGCACGACACCCGCGCCGGAGTGCGCATCAATGGCAAGTGCCAGGTGGTCGATATGAAGGGGGAAGTGATTCCCGGACTGTACGCCGGAGGCGAGTGTGCGGGCGGCTTCAGTCTGCACGGCCTGGCACGGAGCACCTGTCAGGGGTACATCGCCGGCAATCAAGCCGCGAACGAAAAAGCTTAGACCGATTGTTGCTGACGGCCTTTATTCCGCCGACCTAACAACCGCCATCAACTCATCCTGCCTAAGTGGCAGCGGGTTGGCCTGCATGCTGCTGGCTTTCGCTGCCTTCTCCACAACGCCCGGCAAGTCGGCCTCTGTGATTCCCCAGGCTCGCAGTGCAGGTATCTTGAGCTCAGCGCAAATCGCACGCACCCAGTCGATTCCATCCTCCACGCTCGCATCGCTCCGCCCAGTCAGCAGCCGCGCGATCACAGCATAGTGTTCCAATGCAGGATGCAAAGGCGCTCTTGCACGCAGCGCAGCAACGTTGGCTGCCATCCCATGTGGCAACAGAGCAGCACAGAGCGCGCCGTGCGGAGCCTTCCATTGGCCGCCGAGCGGCGCCGCAAAGCCATGCACCACGCCGAGGCCGGCATTTGCGAGGGCCAACCCGCCAAACAGGCTTGCCATGGCCATATCGCGACGCGCATCTTTGTCTGCGCCGTCGTGGTACGCGCGGCGCAGAGCACCGGCAACTCGCCTGATCCCTTCGATACAAATCGCATCCGTTAGTGGATTCGCCCGTGAGCTGACATACGGTTCGATGAGTTGCGTCAGGGCGTCCAGGCCTGTGTATGCGGTCACCTCGGGCGGAAGCGCGTACGTCAGTTCGGGATCGACCACCGCGACCTGCGGCAGCATCAGCGGGCTGCGCAGACTCGCCTTGACGCCATCTTCACCCGATCCGAGAACGGCGTTGCGCGTGACCTCGCTGCCTGTGCCCGCCGTCGTCGGCACGGCGATAAACGGCAGTGGCTGGACTGTGATCGCGCGGCCTTTCCCAACTACCTCGAGAAACTCAAGCGGCTCGCCTCCATTGATCGCAATTGCCGCAATCGCTTTGCCGGCATCGATGACGCTGCCACCGCCAATCGAAATCACAACATCGCAACCTGAATCGACGGCATGCCGAGCCCCTTTGCGAATCAGGTCGACGGTCGGCTCGCCGTCCACTGCGAAGGTAGCTGCCGAGAGCGCTGCGACAAGGCTCTTCGTGCGCTCTGGCGATGCACCCGCGACCACCAACGGACGCGTGCCGAAACTGCGAGCCAGATCGGGTAGGGAAGCAGCCGTTCCTTCGCCGAAGATGATGCGCGTTGCCGTCGCAAATTCGAAGCGCATCTTCTACCAGTCCTTCGGATCGGGAAAGACCGCGTTGAACGTCGCTCTTTGACGGGGCTCAGCCATCATATCTGCCACGGTGTCGCGCCACTTCGCATAGTGAGCGGTTTCCTTATGCGCGGCCGCCGCTTCCGGTGTGCGGTACACCTCGATCAAGATGAACCGGGAGGCATCATCCTGCTGCTCCAGAAAATCGAAGCGCGCAATTCCTGGCTCCTGAATACTCGCGCGGGCATTCTCGACGGTGGCCACCCTGAACTCCGCCACCGATTCAGGCTTGACAGATATATGTACGTGAACAATCAGCATCGGATCTCCCTCCGCTCCTTATCCTAATGCTTCTCTCAAATCCGTTTTCCGATGAACGGTTTTTCCAGCGCGTAATAGCTCAGGCTGGCGACGAAAATCACAAGCACCCCTTCGCAGCCGACGAAAGACCAGTAGGCCACGGGAGAAAGGCCGGAAAAATTGACAAGCAGACCGGTGAGCTTGGATACGGAGAACAACACGATGCCGTGCAACAAGTAAACGCTGTAGCTGATTGTTCCCAGATAAGTGATGGGGCGGCTTGTCAGCAGACCGCCAAAATCATTTCCGTAGACAATCAGGACGAAGATCGGCGCCAGCAGCAGCGATTCCGGATAATAAATTCCTGCGCGATTGAACAGCATCACCGCCAGCAGCAGCAATAACGCAAGAGCGATCCAGCCGGGATGCCGCAACAACGGCCACGAAGGCCACTTCGCTTTGAGATGGGCAGTAATCATCCCCACGCTGAACGAGGTAGCCATGTAGGTTGCCAGCGTACGCAATGGATCCGCCGCCAGGTCCAGTCGTCCAGTCAGCGGGCCAATTGCAGCGAATGCCGCAAAGATTCCCGCAGTCAACAGCAACAGGAAACCGACGCGCTTCTTCGTCGCGAACCAAGCAAGGAATGGCAGCGCCAGGTAGAAAAACCACTCAACACGTAACGACCAGCAAACATTCGCGTTGACCACTGCAATGTAAATCGAATTGATATCGGTGAAGTCGAGGGGCACGCCGCACGTCAACCAGGTGAGTAACTCGCTTGCCAGTGTGCCGGCGGGGACGAGCAATCGAAAATGGGACAAACGTGCGGCACTCAGCAGGATCAGGCAAAGCGATCCCCAATAGGCAGGCATCAGCCGCAGGAACCTTCTTTTAAAAAACGTCAGTGTCCGCAAACTGTCGGGAGACTTGATTGCCTTTGTCCAAAAAAGAAATCCAGTGATGAAGAAGAACATCTTTACGGAACCAGGGCCCAGCTCACCATAAAAAACCGACAAGGGCGGATCCCAGTTGCCGGTGGACATAAAGACGTACGCAATCAGACTATGGTGAAAGAACACGTTCATGGCGAGGATGCCGCGCAATCCCTCAATCGGCCGGTAAAACTCCGTTGACGCGCGATCTGCGGGGCCGCTGCCCCACCCTGTTGCTCGCGAAAGCGCAAAGGCAAGCAGCCCGAGAGGGAGCCAGAGAGCAAAATAAAACAACGGGCTTGCCATCCGCATGTTGCGCGACGCTCCGGGAGAGGAAGGTGTTTCGCCGCAAGTATACATGCAGAGTTGCGACAGTCATCTCATCGCAGTCGAATAGTGCGCTCTTGTTGAATTGAGATTCAGAGAAAGGCATTCAGCCGCGCGTGTCTGCCTCCCGCGGCTCATTGGGAAACATCAGTGTCAGCCTGTTGCCATTGGGAAGCGGCTCCCAGGCAACTGAGCTTGAAAACTTCCGCATCAGCGGCATTCCATGGCCCCCCGGAATCAGGTCCTCTGCATTTTTCACGGCCCGTTTCCTGCCCGGCCCGGCCTGATCAAAATGCGGCGCATTGTCCTCAATGGCAAACCGGAGCATGCGGTCTCCGTTGCTGTGGAAGCTCAGTTCGATGGAGTGGTGCGGCTCGCCCTTGTAGCCGTGACGCACAATGTTTGAGAGCGCTTCTTCAAGACAAAGCTCAATTTTATAAACCGTATCTTCGCCAATGGCATGCTCGTTCGCCAGCGCATCCACCCAGGGCTTCACCAATGCAAGATCGGTTAGCCGGCTGTTGAGCTTCAGCCGTTCCTGCTCTTTGTGTGCATGCGCCTGTTGCATTGTCAGGTCTCTAGGAACTTAGTTGAGCGCGGCCAGTGCGTCCGCCAAATCGTGCCGGATCGGAATCAGCGCATCGATGCTGCTTGCCTTCAGCACTTCTTCCACCATCTTCACCGGCGCAAAGATCACCACCTTGCCGCCCCGGCGGCGCACTGCCTGCGCGGGCACTACGATCGATCGAAGCCCCATCGAACCAAGGAACGAGACTTCCCGCATGTCCAGCAGCAGCAGCTTGGTGCTCCCGGCAATTACATTCATCTTGAGATCGATGGCCGCTGCTCCCTCAATATCGAGGCGTCCGTCGAGAACGACCTTGGTAATCCCGCCGTCCAATTCTTCCGTTGAAAGCTTCATTGTTTCTTCCTCTGACGGAGCAGCTCCCGGTCGCGGGCTTGCCTGCTCTGCTTCCGCAGAATCCCCGCGTACCTGCCTGCATCCACAATCGTTATCCTACGGGCCGATTATGACAGTCTCGTTACAGGAAGAAGTGATCCTCTTTCAGCGTCGCCAGCACCTGCGATCCGGCGCCCAGGCCGGCCGATCCCGCTGGTGCTCCGTTGGGCTGCCGCCTTACTTCGATCTTCAGGGCCATGCGCTTTTTGGCGACAAACTCCGCGCTCACCGTGTTCGACGTCTTTTCCGCGCTGCCGCTGCCCACCGTCACCCGGAATTCATGCACGCCCGGCGGAACCACCAGCGTGTCGTAGTCCGCCTTCTTGCCCGCTACGCTCTTCAGCAGGAGCTTGCCGTTCATCTCGATCTCGAAGGCCATGCCGGGCGGCATGTGGCTCACGTCCAATTTCAGTCGCGTGTTCTGTTTCGGGTCCAGTGTCTTGGGATTGAAGGCCACCGGCGCCATGCGCGGCAGTGCAGCCGTCGCTGCGGGTGGAGGCGGCGCCGCCTGCACAGTTTGTTGAGCAGCCTGCTGAGCAGGTTGCGGCTGAGCCGCGGCTGTCTTCGTGCTGTTGGCAGCCAGTGGCGCCGGCTTTAGCTGTCCTGCTTGAGGTTTTTTTGCCGCTGCCGCTGGCTCTGGAGTTGGCGCCGCGGGTGTTGTTTGCGTCGTCTCCGGCGCGATCGCGGTTGCCTGGGCAGCCTGATTTGCGGAAGTCTGGTTCGCCGTACCACCGTTGCGATTGTGCATTACAAACCAGCCACCCGCGCCCGCCACCGCAATCACAACTGCCGCCACAGCAGCCAGCATTCCTGTACGCGGCTTTGCCGCAGGCACACTTTCCGACGGCAAAGGTTTGATGCCAAATGCAGCCGCGGCCCCCGCCCCCTGGCTGGAACCCGTCATCGGCCGGGGCCTCAGGCTCGGCGTCGCCTCCAGCGTGGCATTTTCGTCCTTGCCGCCTGTCGTGATTTCGGGAACAACGGTCTGCAGGCTCGCCGGTGTTGCGCCGCTGCGCACCTCGCCCAGCGCATGCGCCAGTTCCTCGCCGCTCTGGTAGCGGTCCGCCGGGCTCTTCGACAGGCACTTCATAATCACCTTGTCCAGCAGCGCGGGAACCAGCGGGTTCAACCGCGCCGGCGGAACGGGTTCGGTATGAACAATCTTGTAGGAGACCGTCGTCATGGTCTCGCCCGGAAAAGGCTGTTCCCCGGTCGCCATCCAATAGAGAATCACGCCCAGTGAAAACAGGTCGGTGCGCCCGTCGATCGGCGCTCCCGTAAACTGCTCGGGCGGCATGAATGCGGGCGTGCCCAGCATCTGGCCCGTGGTCGTAATCTCGCCCGCAGTCATCTTGGCCACGCCAAAGTCCGTAATCCTGGGCCGCTCGATGCCATACGCTTCACGGTTCGTCATCAGAATGTTGGCGGGCTTGATGTCGCGATGCACCACTCCTTTGCGATGCGCATGGCCCAGTGCCTCGGCCAACTGCTGGCCAATCTCGCACACTCGGTCCATTGACACGCGCTCGCCCTTTTTCATGGCGGCGTCCAGCGTGCGACCGTTCACGTACTCCATCACCAGGTATGGCTGGCCTTCGTGTTCGCCCACGTCGAATACGGGCACAATGCCCGGATGAGCCAATGCGCCGGCCGCACGCGCCTCGCGATAAAAACGCTGCCGGAACTCGTCTCCATGCGCGCCCAGCAACGCGCCCATCAGGATGGTCTTCAACGCCACCATCCGGTCCATCGAGGGATCGTGGGCGCGGAACACGCTGCCCATCGCTCCCTGGCCCAGTTCATCCACAATCTCGTAGCGCCCAATCGTTTTTGGTGTTCCCATTTCCTCGCCTGATTGCGCCGGAGTCCGTGACGGGCTCCAGCCTCGCCTAATTTATCACGTCAATTTATCGCCTGGTATCACCCGAATTCAGGCTACAGGTGCAACGTTTTGGGCAGACGCTCGATAACGCACAACCAGCAGCGTCATGTCGTCTGACTGGGCCGCGCCGCGTGCAAATGTGTTGATCGAGTCCAAAACGAGCCGCTTCACTGTCTCCAGCGATTCCTCCTGCCATCCAGTCAAAACCTTCATTACCCGCGCATCGCCATAAAGTTCCCGCTCAGGATTTTCGGCCTCTGTAATGCCGTCGCTGAACAGCACCAGCGTGTCTTCCGGCTCCAGCTTCACCGTCGTTGCAAAGAACTCCGCCTGTTCCACCAGGCCCACCGGGAACGAGCCTTCTGTATAGAGCTCGCTCACTTCGCCGCGGCGCACCAGGATCGGAGAAGGATGGCCGCCGCGAATGTAGTTCAGTGTACCGTCGCGATCCACAATGCCGAAGAACATGGTCGCGTAGCGGCCCACTTCAGCGTGTTCGCACAAAAACTTGTTGATATGGTTGAACACCTTCACCGGATCGGTGCCCAGCGTCATGCCACTCAGCGCTCCCTGCAGCATGGTTGTCAGCAGCGCCGCGCCCAGTCCCTTGCCGCTCACATCGGCAATCAGAAACGCCGTGCGGTTTTCGTCGATGGGGAACACGTCAAAGTAGTCGCCGCCCACATCCAGGCACGGATAGTGCACGCCCGTGACGGCCAGGTGGGGAAAATCTCTCAGCCCGTGCGGCAGCAGGGCCTGCTGGATGTCGCGCGCAATGTTCAGCTCCTGCTCCATCTTCTGCCGTTCGCGCTCCCGCTCCACCAGCCGCGCATTGTCCAGAATGCTTGCGGCCTCCACGCCCAGCACGTCCAATATCTGCCGGTCCACGTCAGAGAAGGCCGATGTCTTGCGCGAGTCCAGGTACACAGCGCCCAGCAGCTGCCCTCGCTTCATCACTTCGGACTGCTCTGCGTTGGCCCGCGGCATCGAGTAGAGCGGAATCGCCACCACCGAGCGAAGGTTCTGGATCATGATGCTCTCGGCGCCCTTCAGGTCCATTTCCGCAAGATTCAGGTCGCCCGTAATCACTGCCGCCTGGCGGTCCAAGGCCTGTTTGAGCGCCGTCTGGCTCGGCTTGAGCGAGTCGAGTGGTAGATTCTCGCCCTTGTTGTTGCGTGCCAGCCGCACTTTTAGTGAGCTGTCCGCGTCCGGCTCCATCAGCACACCACGATCGGCGTGCGTAATGGAAATCGCGTGATCGAGCATCGTGCTCAGCACCGCATCCAGCGGCAGTTGCGAGTGCAGCAGCGACGTTGCCTCCAGCAGCAGATTCAGCTTGCTCAGTCCCTGGTCCGGCATCTTGCCAATGGCCGGCAGGCTGCCGATGCGCGTGAGCATTCCTTCAAGTTCGGCCGTGGCCGCTGCTGCGTGAAACGTGATCTCGCAGCAATCGTCGAGGCCGAATTCAATCCGGTCGCCGTCTTTCAGAATGCTGCGGTCAATCCGCTCGCCATTCACAAAAATGCCCAAACGGTGGCCCCGGTCCTCGAGCCAATAAACCCCGTCTGCCTGCACGATGGCAGCGCAGCGGCGCGAAATGCGCCGGTCGTCGAGCTGCAGGTGGTTGCCCGTCTCGCTGCCACGCCCGATCAGAAAGGGATTTTGCGTAAGCGGCACGGTTTCGGGCGCGCGGCCGGGATTGGCTACTTCAAGCGTCGTCTGTGGCTCATGGGAAGGATCAGGCATAGGCATCAAGCGGTGGAGGAACCAAGGGGTGAATGAATTCTAGCACTCCGTCCATAGCCGCCGCATCGTGCGCCGCCGCACCATCCCTGGCCGCTCCAGCCGCCCTCTGGCGTAAAATGGCTCCGCCTTGGGAATACGCTTTCCGGCGCGGCGAAAAGCTCTCGCCCCATCCCCGGCCGCTCCAGTTCCGGCTGCATTTTCATGACACTTTTTTCGGAAGGAACCAGATGAAGACACTTCAAGTTCGCGTACTTTCGCTGCTCGCCTTGCCGGTTCTTCTCGCCGCTTCGCTCGGCCAGGCGCAGCAGGTCACCGAAATCGGCGGCCAGAAGATCGTCACGCTCAAGCGCGTCGCCCTGTCCACTTCAAAGCCTGAATTCACAAGCGTCACTCTGGCTCCAGGCCGCGGCATGGAGCTTCTTGACGTTACGGCCAACTTCCCCGGTAAGGGAGAAGTCCATGTGCTCTACACGCCTGGACTCGCCGGCGCAAAAAAGATGCTGGATGTCGACGATGATGCCTTTGGCGATCTCGGATACCGTCTCGGCGCGGCCTTCCTCGTTCCTTATCCAAACCGCATTCGCGGAACCCTTTCGGCTGACGGCAAAACCCTCACCACCCAATGGAACGGCCACCCGATCACGCTGCCCGCCAACAACATTGGCAAGCTGCCCGGCGCCGAGAGGCACGCCATGCACGGCCTCATCCTCAAGGCAAAGACCGACGACATTCGCCAGTCCGAGACGCCCGGCGGTGAGCAGGTCACCGGCGTCATCCATGCCGGCAGCTTTGGCGGCTACTGGCCCTCGAAGACCGACCTTGTCATCACCGTCACCCTCACCGCCGGAGCCGTCGACGCAACCATCGTAGCTCACAATGTCGGCGCTCAGGCTGAGCCCATCGCCATCGGCTGGCACCCCTACTTCAACCTGCCCTCCGGTGACAGAACCCAGGCTCGCCTGCTCATTCCCGGCTCCCAACTCGCCCAGGTGGACAACTACGACAACGTCTTCCCCTCCGGTAAGCTCGTGCCCGTTGAAGGAACGCCCTACGACCTGCGCGCCCCCGGCGGTACGCCCCTCGGCAAGCAGTTCTTTGACGACAACTGGAGCCACCTCACCTGGACCAACGGCGCCGTCACCGTCAAGCTCATCGACCCGGCTGCGAACTACGCAGTCGAGATCCAGGGCCTGTCGCCCGAGATCAAAACCATCCAGGCATACGCGCCGCCCACGGCCAGCTTCGTTGCCATCGAGGACCAGTACAACTTCGCCGATCCATTCGGCAAGGAGTGGGGCAAGATGGACACCGGCATGGTGACGCTCAAGCCCGGCCAAAGCACGCGCTGGCATGTGCGGCTCAAAGTCTTCGTGCCGTAGCATCGATCAACAACAGGATTTTGTCGCGCCGAAGCGGCGAGAGGACGGGCTCACTTCTCTTTCGCTTCCTCGTGGTATTCCATCTCTGTGTTCACCGCCCAGATGTTGTCCTTCGTCGGAACGTCGTTGACGATATTCTCGACGGCGGTCATGGCGGTCAGCATCGAATGATCCTGGTTGTTGTATTT
Organism: uncultured Acidobacteriaceae bacterium; assembly: GCA_963820245.1. Classification (GTDB taxonomy): domain Bacteria; phylum Acidobacteriota; class Terriglobia; order Terriglobales; family Acidobacteriaceae; genus Telmatobacter. The sequence continues at coordinate 321,713 of CAWFZC010000017.1, forward strand.
GTGCATGCCGTTGCGCCCCACAAGGAAGAGATTGGGAAGGCCGTCCAGGTAGCGGCGGATCACATCGAAGCGGTCGTAGCTGCCGAAATAGGCGGGATAGGTCTTGGGCACATGGACCACATGGAAGTCCTCAACATCGTCGGCGTTGAGGATACCGATCTTGGCGATTTCAGCAATCGCGAACCGTCCCATCTCGTCATCAGGCAGCTTCCAAAGATCGTCCGTTTCGTTGCAGAAATACTCCAGGCCGATCCACACCTTGTCTGCGGCGCCAACCAGGTAGGGGCTCCAGTTGTTGAACACCTGCAGACGGCCGACCGTCACATCGGGCTCCTGAATGTAGATCCAATTGTCTTTGAGCGGCGAGCCATCCTTCTCCTTGACCGCAAGCCTTGACGCAAGCAAGTCCCACGGTGATGAAGTCGCGGTACATCAGCCCTTCAGAAACTTGAGTGACCTCAGCGGGTACTGCGGCCACGTCAGTCGCAGAGATGGCGCGGATGAGGTCGCGGACCGGCATCGTCGAGAAAAAATAGTCGCCCGCAAACGTAACGCGCTCACCGGCTTCGTTCACCCCTTCAATCGAAGCAACCGAATTGCCGTTCAGGTGAATGCGATCAATCTTGATGCCGAAGTGAATTTCGCCACCGCCCTGTTTCACCATTTCGGCAGCGTGCTCCCAAAGCTGACCAGGGCCGAATTTTGGATACAGAAATTTTTCAATCAGCGATGTCTCGGTCTTCTTCTGGGCCAGGTCGCCGGAGGCTTTGCGCCCGAACGTCTTTTTGAGGAAGTGCAGTACGACGCCCTTCAGCGAGAGTCCCTTGATGCGCTGCGCTCCCCATTCCGCGCTGATCTCGTTGCACGGCACGCCCCACACCTTTTCTGTGTAGGACTTGAAAAACGTAAGGTAAAGCTGCTTGCCGAATCGATTGATGATGAAGTCTTCCAGCGACTTCTCTTCGCGCTGAGGCAGCAGCGCAGAGCGCATGTAACTCACGCCGCAGCGAACGGTGCGAACGGCTCCGAGATTGATGAAGGTTGCAGCCTTCAGGCTGATGGGATAGTCGAAAAAGCGGCGCAGAAAATAAATGCGGCTCTTGCGCTGACGCACCAGCATCACCAGGTCTTCTGTTTTCGGATCGGGCGCCGAGCTCGGCTCTGGAATGTCGCGCTGCTGCCCCTGGTAGCGCAACTGGCCCGTGCCGTCCGTGCTGGGGCCGGCTTCGACGGGCATCAGATCGAGCCACCAGCGCATCACGCGGTCCGACTTCGAAAAGAAGCGGTGCCCGCCAATGTCCATGCGGTTGCCCTTGTAGCGGACGGTCCGGGAGATGCCCCCGATGTCGTGGCTCGCCTCAATGAGGACGGGCTTGATTCCCGATTGCCGCTGCAGTTCGATCGCAGCGGTCAGTCCGGCGGGGCCTGCTCCGATGATGATTGCTGTTCCTTGTTTAGGGATGCTTGTTTCTCCTTCCTGATGTGATGCTGTCTTGCTCCTCAACGGCCATTGAACAAGTAAACATAAGCGCGCTCCTGCGTGAAAATCACATGCTCAAAAGACTGCAGGAGATTCAAGCCAAGCACCCGCTCTTCATCTGCCTTGAAGGGCGTGCTGGTCACCACCACCACCGGTTCGTTCGCGCCGGCATAGAGCGCATCCAGCTCAGGGCGCGTCACCACGCGGCCTTGAGACCAGCTGTTCTTATACAGCACGAAAGAAGCCAGGCAGTGGCAGGCAGGATAGTAGGCCGTCGGCCTTTCCAGGTAGCCCAACTCGACTGTGCCATGCGCGGGCGGCTGCAGCACCAGCGGGTTTTGGCTCAGTCCGCGCTGCTGGAGGAATGCGCTTACTTCCTTGCCGGCCGCGTAGGGAAGCACGATGTCCATGGCAGAAATGCCCAGCGTCGCCACAATCTGCACAGTAAGCATCGCGATCAACAGCCCGCGTGCTGCCCATCTCTGTTCGTTGCCGTCCGGGCTCTCGGTACTCTCCACAAAGAAGGCCAGCAGCAGCGCGATCAGAAGAAATCCATAGTGGCGCGGCGAGGGGATGTGCACGGTGACAGTGAACAGCACACACTCCACCAGCACCAGGCCAAGAAACCATGCCCTTCCGCGCAACGTGCGCAACATATAGGCCGCAGCCAGAATCAACAGCAGTGAGAACGTCGCGGCCACCCACGATGAACCAGTACGCGGCGCCAGCATTTCACTGTATCGGGCCGGGATCATCTGCTCCGGAACGGGGAGGAAGCGCCTGCCATGAGCGGCCCTCGGCCACCAGAAATCCTTCGATGGGTGTAGCGTAGTGGCCATACTGGCCAACCGACTGGTCATCGGGTGGCCTCACCTCGAGATAAGCCGTCAGCAGTCCCACGCCTAGAATCGTTCCGGCAACAACGAGCCTTGCAGGCCGCCGCAGATCCTCACTCCCTTTTTGAAACACCATAATCCCAAAGAGCGCCAAAGCGATGGGGATGGCGAAGAAGTGCGCGTTGATGGCCAGCGCTCCGCACACAGCGGCCCACAGCACGCGGCGCGAGATCAGGCATCGCGCTTCCAGCACCAGCATCAGCACGGCCAGCATGTAATTGCGCGCCAGCACACCGTAACCAAAAAACAGCGTGAACGAAAAGATCCACAGTATCCGCGTCAGCCTCGGCATGCGATCGAAACTCAGGATCGCGTACGCGGTCAGCAAAGAGAGCGCATAGTTGATAGCCTGCATCCACGCGGGATTCCACGAGAAGCGGGAGGCAACGTAGAGCAGTGTATGCCAGAGCGCTGGATGGCCCTCATAGCGAAGGTTGGTGAACAGATCAAACAGTGAGTGGCTGTCCCGTGCAATCAGCCAGGCCTGCATCTCGTCGCGAAACATCTCGTGGCGCCAGGTCACCGCGAGAAGAGCAAGAGCGTAGAACGCCAAAGGCAGGCCGGGAAACCAGAGGTGCGAATCAAGCGAGTGATCCAGCCGCAGCAGTTTCACCCCATTCATCCCGGGGCGATTACGCTCTCCTGCTGTCACCGGATTCACAACTTCCATCAGATGAGACTCCTGAGTTTTGCTCTGATTTGACTGGACGGTGCCGATGAAAGCCGCGTTACCGGTTCAATCTCCAACCTTCGTCAGCTTCACCGTCTTGCCCGTCTTCGCTGACTCGCGCGCTGCATCCAGAATCTGCATCACCACAACATTGGTGTCCAGCGCGCTCAGGTCGCCCACGGGCAGCTCGCGCCCTGTCATCACCGCAGCCAGGTAACTCAGCGAGTCGTTTTCCGGCGCGGGCAGCGGAGCAGCATTCGTCAGCCGCTCGTCACTATCCCGCTCGTGACGGATCCGCACCTTGTCCGGACCCACCGTGATCGCGTAGCCCGTGGCCCCGTACACTTCCATGTCCTTGCGCGCAAACGGCCAGTTCCACGAACCCTGGATCACAGCCTGCGCATGAGGATAGGTCAGCACGATCGTCGAATCGTCGTCCACTTTTCTGTAGATATCAGGCTTGTCGTGATTCACCACCGCCGTCACCGTCAGCGGGGCTTCGCCGTGCATCAGCCATGTCATCAGGTCCACGCCGTAGCAGCCAAAGTCGTAGAGCGCGCCCGCGCCATTCTGCGCAGGGTCGGTCAACCAACTCAGAAACTCCGGCGGCACGCCGATCTCCTTCGGGCCCTGGTGTCCGTCGTGCACCACCACCCGCCGCACTGCGCCCAGGTTTCCGTGTGCCAACTCGTCGTAGGCTGCGCGGTTGCTCGCGTACCAGGTGGTCTCGTAGTTCACCAGCACATGAATGTGGTAGTGGCGTGCCGTCCGCCGGATCGCGAGAGCATCCTCCAGCGAAATCGTCAGCGGCTTTTCCACCATCGACGAAACGCCGTACTGCGCCGCAATCTCGATCGCATGCCGATGCTCGCTGATCGGCGTGTACACCAGCACTGCCTGCGGCCGGCGAACCTCGATCATGTTCGCTTCGCTCCTGAAAAACAGTGTCTCAGGCAGTGAATACTTTTTCTGGTACTTGGCAAACAGCGCGGGATCCGCGTCGGCAATCCCCACCAGCTGCACATCCTTGTGCCCCGGCAGAGCCCTTAGAAAGCCCTCAACGTGCCCGTGCTCCAGGCCCACAATTGCCACGCGCAGCGGCATGGGAGCAGAACTCGCCCCCGCCGTGGTCGCCAGCGCAAACATCAACACCGCCGGCAGCATCCGCATTCGGCTGCGCAAAAGATTGCAAACCACCGGAACGGCAAAATCAGAGAGCAAAGAGCGCATGGAAACCCACTTCCTCCTGCAGCCCGATTTTATCCTGTGCCCATTGCAACAACGGGCACATATTCGCACTGGCGGTGCTTTCCCAGCCCCGGAGCAACTGCCTGCATGCAACCAAAAAAAGGACGGACGCATGCAGCCCAGCGCTCGTGGCTCAGCGCACCGCCAGCGTGTACCCGTTCCCGCTCTTCGGCTGGTCGTACACGCCAAAGTCGCAGCTGAAAACGCTCCACGCCTCGGTCGTATCCGCCGCATACGTCGACGACGTCCAATAATACTCGTCCGGTACAAAGCTCGTGAAGATCGGATTCAAGAACGGCGACCCATTCGGATACGTATGGCTCGCGTTGAAAAAGTCCGCCTGGTTGTTGTTCATCCTGTCTCCCAGGCTTTCCATCTCCTTCCGGTTCGGCATCCGCCAGCTTCCCGCTTTTGAACCATCGTTCAATCCGCACTGCCCGCCCGCCAGCGTATTCACCGCGCTCACCGCAGCCGCCCATGTCTGGTCGATGCAGTTTGCTTTCTTCAGCCAGATCAGCCCAGTCGTCGTGTCGGTGATGGTCCCATTCCCGTTGTCCACAAATCGCGGAAACGCCATCGGCACGCCCTTCTTCAGCGTTCCATCGTCGCCGGCCAGGTAAGCCACCGAGAATCCGGTTGCCTGCAGCTTCACCGCTCCGCCGCTCGTGCCTTTCACCGCCCACACCTGGTTCGCCGCCGTCTTCGCATTCGTGTTTGAGTCATTCACGTAACTCCCGTCGCTCATGCGGATGACCCACGCCCACGGCGATCCGGTCTGCCCACCGTAGTAGCTTGTTGACGTCCAATAGCCGGCCATCGATACATTCACAAACGGATTCTCCGCGGGCAACGCCGGGTTCGCCGCGGAGATGTCCACCACACTCTCCAACTCCCAAAGATTTGGCAACCGCCAGTCGCCCGCCTTCGAGCCATCCGTCAACCCGCAAGCGCCGTTAGCCAGTCCGTTCGCATCGCCAAGCGCCCCCGCCCAATTCGCCGGCGCAAAGCACCCCGCATTCTTCAGCCACTCCAGCCCCGTCACGTTGTCTGTCACTGTTCCATCGGCGTTGTCTGTGTAGCGCGCCGTGTTCAAGCTCACTCCTTTCATCAGCGCGCCATCGTCTCCGCTCACGTAGCTCACCGTCTGGCCCGTCGCCGCCAGTGCCACCGTGGGATTCGTTCCGTCAAACGCTTGAAAGTTCGCTCCCGTCAGCGATGAATTCGGCGTCGCCGTGTAGTTGATCACGTTCAACGTGAATCCGATCACGGTGCCGTTGTTGATGTAACCCGAAAACATCGTCGTCTGACCCACGCGCATCGCTATGCCGCCGGCGCCCACCTGCGGATTGAATCCATACCCGGCCTTCATCGCAAAAAAGTCGTAGTTGCCCGGCACGTCGCCCGTTGCGGAGATTCCTGTAAAGCTGTAGTTGCCGTTCGCGTCCGTCGTTGTGGTTGCGTAAATCGAGCTGGTATTGGTCATGATCGCAACCACCGTCACGCCTGCAAGTCCCGCGCCCTTGAACGTCACCTGCCCAGTTACCGAATCCACCGCAGGCGGTGCTTCAGGATTCGTATTGCCCAGATCGCTTCTGCTTCCGCCGTTACATCCGCAAACAAAACTCAACCCAACTGCCGCAATCAACAGCATTCCCTTGCCCATGGTCCAGCCTCCGCACCCCAGGATCCCCAGCGCCAGGCAAAGACCACAGGCCAAAGCGAGCCGCAAGAGTCAATATCCCGACCATCGGCGTCGATAAGCCAATCTTTATCACTTAAGTTTTAAGTGGAGTTACTTCGGAATCATGCGGGGTGCCCCGGGTGCCTCGCTTTTGGACACCCGGGATTGAATACAGCCAACCCAAAAACGCTGATCAGGACCTAAAGCCCCGGGTGCCCCATCCTTCCGAGGGTTCATGCGGAAGGGTGGGCTCTCATGCATTCAACCCAGAAGTTTTTCTAACCCCTAATCCCTAATCACTGTTCCCTGTTTTTACGGCCGCACCATCATCTTCCCCACGCCATCCAGGTATTGGCCGGCAATCGCAAACGCCTCACCGATCTGATCAAGCCTGCGCTCATGCGTCAGCACCGGCGCAAACCATTTCGGCTGCGCCTTCAGCAACTCCAGCGCCTCATGCGTCTCGTGGTTCGATCGCCGCACGTTGAAGAGCGTCAGCTCCTTGCGCCGCATCGACGACACGTCCAGTGGGACAATCGCCTTGGTGTGAATCCCCGTCAGCGCCACGCGCCCCGCATGCCGCGCCAGTTGCATCGCCTGTATCGTTGTCACTTCGCCCGCCGCGCAATCAATCGCGCAATCCACGCCACGCTGTCCCGTCGCCGTCAGAATCTCCTTCATCGCTTCATCCGGCTCCAGCGCCACGTCCGCGCCCATGCCCAGCGCCAGCTCCCGCCGGTGCGCCACCGGATCCACCGCCCACACCCGCCCCGCCCCTGCCGCGCGCAAGGCGGCAATCGTCATCAGCCCAATCGCGCCGGTCCCAAACACCACCACCGTCTCGCCCGGAGTAATCGAGGCCAGCCGCAGCGAGTGAATCGCAATCGCCAGCGGCTCGGCCAGCGCGGCCTCGCCATACGACATCGTGTCCGGAATCGGTACAAAATTCCCAGCCGGCAAATTCGCCAGCTCGCGGAAAAGTCCCGGAAAGGTCGGATTGCTCAGGAACCGTATATTCGCGCACACATTATGGTGGCCGCTCATGCACCACTCGCAGTGATAGCAGTAGAGCGCCGGCTCCAGAGCTCCGCGGTCCCCCACCGCCAGGCCCGTCACGCCCGCGCCCACCTTCACAATCCGGCCCGCGGGCTCATGGCCCAGCACCATCGGATACACGTTGGGCATCCCGCCCACCGCGCCTTCGCTATACGCGTGCAGATCCGATCCGCACACGCCCACAGCCTCCACCCGCACCTGCACCTCGCCCGGGCCGGGATCGTCAATCGCCATCTCCGCAATCCGGAAGGTATGCGGCGCCGTCAGTTCCGCACAATGCATCAGTCCCTCACCTTTCAATTCCCATTCTCCACAGAAGTCGGGGTGCCCCATTCATGGACCGTCTTCTGGTCCATGAGTGGGAATGAACCAACTCCGGTTCGAGCACTTCTGACCCCTGATCCCTAGCACTTGGGATGCGGGTTCTTGAACACAACTTCCACCGGCAGCCAATCGCTCAGCCGTTTCGCATCCACTTCCGCATCGTCGGCCGTGCTTTGCAACGACGACCGCGCCAGCGCGACAGTGATTTTAATTTTGCCCTTCAAGCAGTAGGCGCCGAAATACCGCGCCAGTTCCTTGTCCGCAAGACCCATGTAATCCGCTGGCAGCGCTCCATCCGTGCCCTTGATGTCCACCGGTCCCAGAATCATCTGGTTGCCGATCGGCCCGCTTGTCTTCGCTCCCGTCGCGTCGAACCGCACCACCAGCGCCGCTCTCGTCTCCAGCGCGTCGGGATTCGCTGTAAACTTCACCGCCGGAATCGTCACCCCCGCCGGGTCCGGCTTCACCGCGGCCGTGTCAAACGATATACGGTAGGGCGCGCCCTTCCACTTCGGAGTCACCGGAATCCCCGCCTTGTCCCCCTGGCTTCCGCACCCAGCCAGCAGCAACAATCCCCCCAGCATGATCAATATGCCTTTTCTCACGTCATCCTCCTCGCCTTTCCAACGCGACGCGCCAGAATACCACTCCCGCGCCCACTTCCACCGTGTCCCCGCCCAGCAACCTCGCCCGCCGCATGAGTGACTCCAGTCACTACGGGTTCTGGGCACGCAGTTTAGCCTGATTCCAGACCGAACCACGGTCCCAAGTCAGCCAGCAAGTAAGGAGAAAGCATGAATCTGGGGTTTATTGAGAGCAAAACATTCGACGAGATCGCGGTTGGCGACACCGCCAGCACCAACCACGTTCTCACGCAGGATGACGCGATGGCCTTTGCCTCCATCTCCGGATTCACCGCCGTTCTCTCGCAGGACGAAGTCATCGAGCGCACCGGCGGCATCCCGCCCACCGGCCCCAACATGTGGTGCGCCTCGCTCATCTCCGGCCTCTTCAGCATGCATATTCCCGGACCCGGCGTCACCCTCACCGGCATCTCGCTTTCCTTCCACAATCGCATCCACGTCGGCGATCGCATCCTTGTCCAAATCAAGGTCACAGCCAAGGACGACGCATCCAAAGTCGTCAGCTTCGATTGCGAGGCGCACAACGGAGCGGGCCTTTCGATCTTCACCGGCACAGCCCAGGCCGTTCCTCCCATCAAAAAGCTGCGCTGGTCCACGCTGCCCGTCCCGCAGCTCATCGTCAACAATCCTTATCGCCGCTATAACGAGATGATTGCCCGCGCCACGGCCAAGCCCGCGGTCCGCACGGCCATCGCCTGGCCCTGCGACGAAGTCTCCCTCGGCGGCGCCATCCAGGCTTATAAAGACAAGCTCATCGTTCCCGTCCTCGTCGGCGCAGAAGACAAGATCCGCGAGGTTGCCAAGGCTCTCAATCTCTCGCTCGAAGGCATCCGAATCGTCGACATTTCCGACAGCCGTTCCGCCGCAGCCCGCGCCGTCGAACTGGCCCGCAAGGGCGAAGTCGAAATGCTCATGAAGGGCTCGCTGCATACGGACGAGATCATGGGCGCCGTCGTCTCCCGCGAAGGCGGCATGCGCACTGGCCGCCGCATCAGCCACGTCTTCGCCCTCGATGTCCCCATGTATCACAAGACGCTCTTCGTCACCGACGCGGCCATCAACATCCAGCCCGACCTTGAAACCAAGATCAGCATCCTCCAGAACGCCATCGACATGATGGTCACGCTTGAGGTCGACAATCCCAAGGTTGCCATTCTCTCGGCCGTCGAGAGCGTCAATCCCGCCATCCCCTCCACGCTCGATGCCGCCGCCCTCTGCAAAATGGTCGACCGGGGCCAGATCACTGGAGCCATCGTCGACGGGCCCCTGGCCTTTGACAATGCCATCTCCAGCGACGCCGCCCGCATCAAGAAAATCACGTCCAAGGTAGCCGGAGACGTCGATCTGCTCATGGTGCCCAATCTTGAAGCCGGCAACATCCTCTTCAAGGAGCTGCAATACCTGGCCGGAGCCCTCGCAGCCGGAGTAGTAGTAGGCGCCAAGGTGCCCATCGTCCTCACCAGCCGCGCCGACGGCGAACTGGCCCGCATGGCAAGCTGCGCCCTGGGCGTCCTGTTAGCCAAGCCCCCGCAAGTCCGCGAGTAAGCAATCGCCCCAGATTTTCGAGCCCGGGTCTGAAAGAAGAATGGGTGCCCCTGGTCCCTCGCACTTGGGGACCAGGGATTGAATCCCGCTCATCAGAATCGCGGGGCGCCTTTACTGATGAGCGTGCTTCAGGCCCCGGAGGGGCCGTCCGACAATAGCCCAGGGCGTAGCCCTGGGACCTCAACCAAATCCAAGACCCCAGCCCCATAGGGGCGACCGAACCCTCCCCGAAAAACCTCAGCCACGACTCAATGCGCCCGCGTCATCCCATCCAAACTCATCTGATACACATGCTGCGACGCCGTCAACACCAGCAGCAACTTCCGCTCCGGAACAAACCGCGCAGCCAGCACGCTCTCATCCAGCAGCACGCTTGTCACCGCCTTGCCACCCGCCACATCGTAGACCGTCAACTCCTGCGGCCGATTGGTTGCGGCGATCAAGCCAAGCGAGTCGTCACCTGCCAGCGCGCGCCCAAAGAACGCCAGCACCCGCGCCCCATCCGATATCCGGTACACGGTCGTGTCGTCGCTGTTGCCGTACACGGCCAGCAGATTCCCATAGAGCCCCGCCGTGCGTTCCTCGCGCCGATTCGAGGCAAGCTGCGGCGCCGCAATCGCATGTTGCACCACGCCGGTGCGGGTCGATACCACTTCGATCAGCGTGCCTTGTTCATCGAGCAGCCGTTTGATGTCGTCTGACGTATGAACCAGCACCTTTCCATTGCGGCTTGCCTCGGCTCCGCCGGTGACACTTTGCCTGTCCATGACAAACAGCATCTGTTCGCCATCCGCCGGGATCATCAACGGCAGAGCATCGTCAAACCGCTTCTCCCACAAGCGGGCCTCGGTTGTGGCATCGGTGGCTTCCATCACAACATCGCGATCCACCCTCTTCAGAAAGCTCAGCGGTCTAAAGCGAAACAGGATGTTGCCGTACTGCACCGTCTCTCCCGCGCTGGTCGCGCCGTAGATGTACTTGTGCGTTCGCCGGTCGATCGTTGGGTCCGAGGCCGGGTTCAGTTCCTGGTGCGCCATGCGCGCCTGCAGCTTGCCGCCGCTGTCAAAGGCGACCGCTCGAAACGGTCCGGTCTCGGCGATGCGCTTTCCGCTCGCCAGATCCCATTCAGCCCCCCGGGCCCGATCAGAGACCGCCAGGTAGCGCCCATCCGCGCTGAAGACGCTCGCCTCCACTGAGGCAAGCGGCGTCACCGGCAGATTGATGGATTCAGGCTTCGCATCCACCTGTCCCACGGCAAGGCCGCCAGCCTGAATCTCCGATGCCAGTTCGTCGCCGGCCTTGTCCACGGGCTCCAGCCCGAACGCCTGCTGCACCGTTCCGGTTGTCGGATCCACGATCACGGCTGCGGCATTGATGGTCGGACCGAAGAGAACCCCGTCGCCTGACGTCAAACTCGTCATCCAGCCCCTCGGCATCTGAATCATCCCCAGCGTGCGCCCGCCGGGAAACGTTGTCAGGCACATCCGATAGGTATCTGCGGCGGTCCCCGTCTTATTGCTCCAATCGCAGGTCGAAAGCATCTTGTCCGATCCCACAAATGCAAACCGCTCCTGCTCGAGCGAGGACAGCGTCTTCTGCAACGGCACCGCCTGGTGTTGCGCCACGTCGTATGCCATCCGTTCGGGGCCGGATGCGGCCACAAAATAACGCCCGTCCCGTGTCCAATGCATCAGCGCCTGGAAGTTGGGGTTGAACTGAAACGGCATATTTGTGTTCAGCGCCAGCGAAGAGTGATCGTTGAATTTGGTGTCCTGGTAAAGCATGCGGTCCGTGCCCACGTCCACCAGCTTCAGCCATACGGAATCTCCCCACATGCTGATGCACGCCATCACATTGCCGTCCGGAGAAAGGCTGGTCTGCACGCAACCTGCGTAGTCGACAAAATCCACAACGTCCACCGGACGCCCTGAAGCCAAATCCCACTTCTCAATGTGAAGATCGTTGTAGTTAAACACCAGGTCGCGCGAGTCCGGCGTGAACTGCGCCATCTCCGCCCCCAGCGCGTCCACTGAGAACTGGAGCTTCAAGGGCGACGTCGTCAGCACGTGGATCTGCGATTCGTCCTGCGCAATCGCGTATTTTCCGTCAGCGCTCAATACCACATTTTCCAGAGCCGGGTTCATCGGCGAATCCAGTGCGATCGATGTCAGCCCCGCCGTGGCCGGGAGCACCGGATCGAATTGCCTGCTTCTCATCGCAGTCTGAAACGGCTTGAACCCCGGCGCATATAGCGGCCGTGACCGGCGGCAGCCTGCGCCCAGCTCGTCCACCGTCTTGTGCGCCGTCCGCACCCTCACGCTCACTTCCGGAGTCGCGTCGGTCAAATCGGTAAACCACGAGCCCGTGTACCCTCCGTTGTCATTCACGCGGTCAAGAAATGTGGCGAAGGCCTCCGGCGCGTATTTGGCCTTGATCATCGCGTACAGTCCCACCTGGTCGGCCAGCAGTTCGTCGCGCTTCTCATCGTCCGCGTTCAGTTGCGACGCATCGGTCTCAGGCACGTTCAGCAGCCGTGCGAACTTGTCCGTCACGTCCGCCTGGTCGCCGAGCGTCTTCACATGCATCAGCTTGTTCAGCCGCAGCGTCACCGACGATGCCGAGTGGTGCGTGTAAACGCGGCCAACCTCCTGCGCAATCATCGCTGCCAGCTCATCCTCGTCGCGCGCGTCCATCACCAGCTTCAAGCTGATGTAGATATGGCCGCCTGCCAGCGAGAATGCCCGCAGGTCAGCAGATTCAAACACCCGAACGTGTAATGAATGGATGTGGGCGGCAGTTGCGCCAGCAGCTTCTGTGCGATCACGTTCAGATACGCGGTCTCCGCTTCCGGCACCAGCGTGTAGCGCGGATCCACCATCTCCGCCTGCGCATCGCCCAGCCATTGCTCCTGCTGCTCGCTGAAGATGTTCGCCCGGGCAACGCGCAGCGCCGGCTCGCTTCAACTGGCACCCCGGCTCAACCGCGCCGGCAAACCGGCAGATCGCAACAAACAGGAGAAACAATCGCGCTCGCTGCCTCATCGCTCCCATTCTGGTCCTCAACCCCGAATCGGCAACCATCCTAGCGCAGCACGCGCTTCAACCAAACAAAATCTCGCTTTGGTCGCCAATGGGCGAACCGAGCCGGCCCAACTCTGAAAGTCCAGAGACGACCGGCTGCCCCAGGCCCCGGAGGGGCGGCCGAATGCTTCCCCGGGGAGCGGGTGCCCCCGAACTCGTCCGCCGCGGCGGATGGGACCAGGGAAAGTACCAACTCACCCTGAATCCCTGACCCCTCAGTCCTTCAGTATCTAAGTACTGCAGCCCCTGATCCCCGGTCAAAAACCCTCGCCTTTTCAACCCCAAAAGAGCTCGAAAACGGCCCCCATAAGCCCGTTCTATAAGCCCAAAAATGCATTTTCGCGATTTTTTGGGAAATTCTCGTCGAAGCGCATCAATTAAATGGGAAATTACTGGGTTTTAAAAAGCTTATTTCAATGAATTACTGGGTCTGGTATCTCAAAAATCGTACCCACTGGATTGTGGATTTCTCACTGTTTCGTATCACTCTGATTGAACATTTCGCGCTGTTTCCGTCGTATGAAATCCAACATTTCGAGCCATTTAGCCCAGAAAAAGCGATCAAAGCAACTTTCGCGTTCCGCGGGAATGAAAAAGCCGTCCAAGTAACCTCGAACCCAGCCTTTGCCGTCTACGCACGGTGGACACTGTCGCTACTCGCTATCGCTGCCCGTGCTGTGGATTCAAAACCCTCGAATCCCCGGGAACGCTCGGTCTTTGTCCCGTCTGCTGGTGGGAAGACGATGGCCAGGAAGACAACGACGCCGCCGACGTCCGCCTCACCGTCAATGGCCAGCTCAGCCTCAAAGAGGCCCGCGATCACTACGCCCAATGCGGCGCAGCCCATCCCCGTTTCCTCCGCTACGTGCGCAAGCCCGGGGACTCCGAACAGTAACGTGCCTATTACGGTCCTTTTACCCACCGCCCACCCCCGCCCCGGTTTGACCCTGCCAGCAAACCCTCTTAACATGAAGGGAGATATTCCCCCGGCCACATGGAGCTGTTTCCGCTTGAAGCGGCAGCCGAAAGCGGCGGTCTGAAAGCGAACCTGAAGGGCGTGCATTTTGTCCGGCCCGACGGTTCTTTTAGAGGGATCGTCTGCTGTCGGGAAACCGCGGCAGGGTCAGTTCAATTGGCGCTCTGTGCGCCCGGAAGGTAATACGTTGAGTCCTGCTGACACCATCGAAGGCAACCTCGAGCCCGAAGCGACCGAGGCTGCTGCCGGCCAAGAGCATCAAGGCCACGACCACGCCGATCATGAGCACGAGGGCCATGACCACGCCGGCCACAATCACGAAGGCCATCAACACGGCCCGGTTCTAAACCCCGAGTGCACTCGCGAAGTGGTCATCGACATTCCCGCTGACGAGGTTTCAAAAGCCTTCGGCAGCGTTGCCGCCAACTACCGCAAATATGCAAAAATTCCCGGCTTCCGCGCCGGCAAAGTCCCTGAATCAGTGGTGCGCCGCCGCTTTGCCGCAGAAATCCGCAAAGAAGTTATCGACAGCATTTTGCCGCAGCGCTTCAACAAGTCCGTCGTCGACCTGGGAGTTAAGCCGGTAGGCCAGCCGCAGGTCACTGAACTGACGGTTGAAGACGGCGCTCCGCTCCACGTCAAGGCAGTGTTTGAGTACATTCCCGACTTCTCCATCGAAGGCTACCAGTCTGTCACCGTCGATAAGCCCTCAGTTGAAGTGACAGAAGAAGAGTTTCAGCACGAAATCAACCAGCTCCGCGAATCGCGCGCCACGGTCGAGCCGGTTGAAGAAGACCGTCCGCTGGTGGATGGCGACTGGGCGCAGATTACCTACACGGGCCAGATTTCAGGTTCGGTCGAGGGCGAAACTGAGGCCGAGCCGGTCACCGGTGAAGATGCGATGGTCGAAATTGGCGGCAAAGACACAATGGAAGCTTTCACCACCGCTCTGCGCGGAGCCAAGCCAGGACAGGAACTGAAGGCTGAAGTGATCTATCCGGTCGACTATGGAGAACAGAAGCTGGCTGGGAAGACCGTTGCCTACAATGTGGAAGTAAGAGCCATCAAAAAGCGTACCCTTCCCGAACTGAACGACGATTTCGCCAAGGAAATGGGCGCCTATGCCAGCTATGCCGAGCTTGAAACAGGGATCCGCGAGCATATGGCGCACCGCAAGCAACGCAGTGTTGTGGGCGAAACCAAGGACCGGCTGTTTGCCGCGCTGACTGATCGCTATCCGTTCCCGGTTCCCGAATCGCTGGTGCAGGAGCAGATTGACGCACGACTGGAGCGCGGATTGCGCGCGCTTGCGGCCCAGGGCATGGACCCCGAGCAGATGCGGAAGCTGGATTTTGCCCGCCTGCGCGCGGCTCAGCGTGACAGCGCCATGGCCGAGGTAAAAACGACGGTTCTCCTCGACCGGATTGCGGAAGCCGAAAATATTACCGTCAGCGACGAGGAATTGGAAAACGAATTGCAACTGGCAGCACTGCAGTCCCGCGAGCCCGTGGATACCCTGAAGGTGCGATTGACGCAGGACGGCGGGATGGCTAAAATCCGTGAACAACTGCGACGCGAAAAGACGGCTTCGGCCTTGTACGAAAGGCTACCCGCATAAGCGGTTAGCTCAAGGAATGGACGTTGCCCGGCAAGCAGGTTTACGCGCCAGGCGGCCAACAAAAATCGGGCAGAAAGCGGCCCTAACGGGAAAGCGGGAAAAACACTCAATGGCATTGGTTCCCATGGTGGTAGAGCAGACGAGCCGGGGCGAGCGCGCCTACGACATCTATTCCCGTCTGCTACGCGACAACATTATTTTCCTTGGCACGCCCATTGACGACCAGATCGCCAATCTCATCGTCGCGCAAATGCTCTTTCTCCAGGGAGAGGATCCGGAGAAGGACGTTTCGCTGTACATCAATTCGCCGGGCGGTTCCATCACCGCCGGATTGGCGATTTACGACACCATGCAGTTCATCAAGAACAACGTGGTGACGTACTGCATCGGCCAGGCTGCCAGCATGGGAGCGTTTCTGCTTCTGGCGGGCACCAAGGGCAAGCGGTTTGCGCTGCCCAATTCCAGAATCTTGATTCACCAGCCTTCGATGGGCGGATTAAGCGGACAGGCGACGGATATCGACATCCATGCCCGCGAAATTCTGCGCATCCGCGAAATCACAAACACGCTGATGGCCAAGCACACCGGCCAGCCGCTCGACCGCATTGAGCGCGACGTGGAACGCGACTTCATCATGAACGCACAGCAGTCAAAAGAGTACGGCATCGTAGACGAAATTATCGACCGGCCGATCACTTAATCGGCCGTATACCGCAGGGGCGGAGATCGACGGGCAAGACCAAAGGGAGCAACACCATGAAACCGCGTACGGGACCCGAAGAATCGTTGCGATGCTCGTTCTGCCACAAGTCGCAGGACGCCGTTGCCAAGTTGATCTCGTCGCCCAGCGACTACCCTCGCGCCTACATCTGCGACGAGTGCGTGGCCGTTTGCAACTCAATTCTTGAGGACGACCGCAGCGAGGTCACGCCCGCCGCCGCCGCCGGCCATCTGCCCAAGCCGCAGGAAGTGAAGAGTTTTCTCGACGACTTTGTCATCGGCCAGGACCAGACCAAGAAGAAGCTCGCGGTTGCGGTCTACAACCACTACAAGCGCATCCAAATGAACCGGCTGCGCAACAACGAAGTGGAACTGGCCAAGAGCAACATCCTGCTTGTCGGTCCCACCGGCTCAGGCAAAACGCTGTTGGCGCACACGCTGGCAAAGATGCTTGACGTTCCCTTCGCAATTGTTGACGCAACCACCCTGACTGAGGCCGGTTACGTGGGCGAGGATGTTGAGAACATCATCCTCAAGCTGCTGCAGGCCGCAGACGGCGATGTAACGCGCGCCCAGCAAGGCATCATCTACATCGACGAAATCGACAAGATCGGCCGCAAGGACGAGAATCCCTCCATCACGCGCGACGTCTCCGGTGAAGGCGTGCAGCAGGCGCTGCTCAAGATTCTGGAAGGAACAGTGGCAAACGTACCGCCGCAGGGCGGACGCAAGCATCCCCACCAGGAGTTTACCGCGGTGGATACCACGAACATTCTCTTCATCTGCGGTGGAGCATTTGTCGGGTTGGAACGTGTGGTTGGCCGTCGCGTCGGCAAGAAGGCGCTTGGCTTCAAAGCAACGGACACGGAAGCTGAATCAACCTTGCGCTCGCATCGCGACACAGAGTTGTTGCGCCGCACGGAGCCCCAGGATCTGATCAAGTACGGCCTGATTCCCGAGTTCGTAGGCCGTCTGCCCGTGATGGGCATTCTGGACGAGCTGGATGAAGCGGCGTTAATTGAGATTCTGACCAAGCCACGCAATGCAATCCTGAAGCAGTACCAGCGCCTCTTTGAGTTTGAAAATGTGCGCCTGCACTTTACGCAGGAAGCCACCTGCGCCGTTGCCCGCGAGGCTCTGGCCCGCAAGGTGGGCGCGCGCGGCCTGCGCATGATTCTCGAAGAGTTGATGCTCGACCTGATGTACCATCTGCCGTCAAACAAGCGCGTGCGCGATCTTGAAATTACGCGTGAGATGGTGGAGCGCCGCGACCTGTCGCTCTGTCTGCTCGAAAAAGCTGGCTAGAGCAACTTATTCCGCAGCTAAACCGGATGCCCCAGGCTTCGAGGGAAACCTGGGGCATTTCTCTTTCAGGTGGGAAGTGGGCGATGAGGAATTCTGGTGGGACCTTGCACCTGTTTTCGAGGGCGCTCATCAATCTGGATAGGCCTTGCTCTGGACTCGCTCAAATCGCAATTTTGGTTTCGATAGAGTCATAGTCCGCGCTCACGCCCTTCCGGGTGGTATCGAGGAGGCCCGCGCCCGCCAGCGCTTGCACATCCGCATGAACATTGCTGTAATCGCGCTTAAGCGCTTTGGCTAACGACCGGATACTTGTGACGTTGTTCCGGCGAACGTAGCGCAATAGCTCCATCCGCTTCCCTGTCAGCACGCGGGCCAGCGCATCCCAGCTCTCAAACGCCAGATTGCGCTCCTGGAACTTCTTCCCGCGTTCCGCGCGATGCCATGCGTCCACAAACCTGCGAGACGCGTCTTCCTCCATCGCGCCGCCAACTGTAAATTTGACTTTGTTCATTGCTAGCCTCGCAATCTCCGAACATCTGCCCAGAAGTCCGCCATGAGCCTTTCGACGGTGCGGAAACGGTACGAAGTCTCTACACCTTGGAAATGCCTATGATCGCCTTTACCGCGCTCGTTGTCGTAGCCCACCTCGCGCACGCCGGGCCGCCCATAAAACAGGGAATACTTCAGGCGATGGGCTGACGGCGGAACCGGCAAAGGAACCCTCCAAAGGACCATCTCAACAATTGCGCCATCGTCGAAGTCGATGCGCTGGCTAAATAGCAACTCAGCCTTCATCGTTGCCCATGATGGTATTATAGGCCATATGGTGTCCCTTGCCTAGTCTTGTGCCAAAGCATATGCTTTGTGCCATGCGCGTGGTGTCTCTGCTGATTAGTCTTTCGCTTCCGGCATCAATTGCCTTTGGTCAAGCCTCGGCAGTTGCGCCGGCGTTCGACGTGGCTTCGGTCAGGCCAAGCCAACGCGCTGTCGGGCCGGACTACAACAACCAGCTCACTTACTCACCCAACGGCATTGTCGCCAGGAACGCCACGCTGAAACGGATGCTGGCCGAGGCCTGGCGCCTGCAGGTGAATCAAATCGTTGGCCCGGAGTGGCTCGATCGCAACGAGTACGACATCCAGGCAAATTCGGCCACAGCCAGTTCAATCGAGCAGGAATCCCTCATGCTGCGAAGCCTTCTCACCGAGCGCTTCAAACTAACCACGCACAGCGAAACGCGCGAGATGCGCGCATACGAGTTGTCGATCGGGAAATCGGGTCCAAAAATCCAGCAGCCGGGCGCGGAAGAAAAGGGAAGTGCCCATTCCGGATTTCATTTTCACGGGGATATGCGCCAATTTGCCGATCTGCTGGCAGTTCAGTTGTCAATTCCCGCAACAGTGAATCCCAATGAGTCGGTTAGAGCTGGCGGGCCGCCCATTCCGGTACTCGACAAAACAGGACTCCCCGGCATCTACGACTTCTACGTGAACATTCACCCTGAGCTAGGCACAGACGGATTCACGGTGTGGCAGCGCGCCCTCGAAGATCAGTTGGGACTGAGGCTCGAGAACCGCAAGGGAAGCGTTGATGTGCTGGTCGTGGGCTCAGCATTAAAAATCCCTACTGAAAACTAACATCGAAACCTGGGACATCCACAGGCAAGTAAAGTTTCTTGTCAGCGAAAGCACGCTCAAACAGCCTGATGAGTTCGCCGCCGCAATCCGTTTGCTCCATTAGCGGGCTGGTTTTTTGCAGAATAATTCTTCATCCAGTGCCACAATCAATTGAGTGAATGAGGCCAAAGACTCGAGGAGAGCGACGATGGGACGCGAGGCCAGATGTACGTGCGAATTTGGCGGATCGGTGGCGGAGGTGAAGATTCATCTCGAGCCGGGCCTGCTCACGTTGAGCGGCGGCCTCAGCAGAAAACTGCCGACAGCCGAGCTCGAAAATATCAAAGTGTTCGACGATCAGCTCACCTTCAAGGTGGCCGGCAAAGCGATACGGCTCCATCTTGGAAATGCAATGGCGGAAAAATGAGGTGTTGCCCTGCAAACGCCGCCGTCGTCACTTGCGCACAAACTTGGGATTATCGGCGAGACGGTCGTACGCACCATTGGTCCGGTTCTTGACGACGCGCTGGCTTCCGCGCTTGATGAGGCGGCGCGCGTTTCCGCTAGCGGCGCCCAACTCATCATCGTCTGCGTTGAAACACCTGAGTCGGTGGGCGCGGCACTCAAGGCGGCGAAAGCGCAACTTGAGAAAAGCGTGCCAAGCTGGGTGGTCTACCGCAAAGGTCCGGGCCATCCACTGAACGTAGCCTGGATTCGCCCCGAGCTTCGTTCCGCTGGATTGATGGATACGAAGATCGCTTCAGTCTCAGCCAAGTGGGCCGCGCTGTGCTTCAATCTTCGCAAGGCATGACTGGGGATTAGCAGCAAGTTGCTAGAGGTTGTGGTGGGAGCCGTCGCACATCACGGGGTTTGCCGTGTGCTTGCACCCGCAAAAGTAGATAGTTTTTGTTTCCGTTGCCTCGAACTTCACGGGTGTGAATTCGCCTCCCTTGTGGCTGCCGTCGCAGAAAGGCTGGTTGGCGCTCTTTCCACACGCACACCAATAGTAACTATTGCCTGCTTCAACCTGAACGGGATAAGGGCTCTTTTGAGCAATAACGGGGTCTGCCATGGAAGGGGATCTCCTTGTATCTCCATCATAAATGGCTGCTTTGCGCCGGAACTGTTGCGGGCTCTGGATCTGAAGGGTAAACTTCCGCACAAGGCGGATTGCACTTTGGTTCGATTCTCCCGCCCTCGGAATCCGCGATACAATCCGAACATGAGTTCTGCGGCCGTCGATGAGTCCAGAGCTATGTTGGCGCGTCTAAGAACGAAGGGAACCCAATGACTCAAAGCAAAGAAAAAGCCGAGACGCGCAAGCTCCCCATGATGCCCATCCGGGACATGGTGATCTTCCCGTACATGATGACGCCATTCGTGGTGGGCCGGGAGTCGAGCGTGCGCGCCCTTGAAGAGGCGTTGAGCGCGGACCGCAAGATTTTCCTGGCAACGCAACACGACGCCTCGATCGACGAACCCAAGGCAAAGGACATCTTCCAGGTGGGTTCAATCTGCAACATCGTGCAGAGCGTGAAGATGCCCGACGGCAACATCAAGGTTCTGGTCGAAGGCGTGGAGCGCGCAAAGTCGGTTGAAGTGAACGACCGCGACGGCTTCTTTGTGGCCACGGTGCGCACCGGCAAGACGCAGTTCGAAATGACGCCGGCTGCCGAGCAGCTGATGCAGCGCGTGACCGGATTGTTTGAGCAGTACGTGAAGCTGCAACAGTCACTGAACTACGAAACGATCATCGCCACGGTGAAGATGGACGAGCCGGCCAAGCTGAGCGACACCATCGCCGCCAACTTGCAACTGGGCATTGAAGAGAAGCAGGAACTGCTGGCCATCTTCGATCCGGCGGCACGGTTGGCGCGCATTGCCGACGTGCTCGATATCGAAATCGAGAAGCTTGATCTGGATCGCAACATCCAGTCGCGCGTGAAGCGGCAGATGGAGCGGGCGCAGAAAGAGTACTACCTCAACGAGAAGATCAAGGCCATCCAGAAGGAACTGGGCCGCGGCGAAAAGAGCGAATTCGACGAGCTGCGCAAGAAGATTGAAGCAGCCGGGATGCCGAAAGAAGTGCTCGACAAGGCGATCCAGGAACTGAAGAAGCTTGAAGCCATGCCGCCCATGTCGGCCGAGTCCACCGTGAGCCGCAACTATATTGACTGGCTGCTCGCCGTGCCGTGGAAGAAGCGCTCCAAGGAGACGCGCTCCATTGACTATGCTGAAAAGGTTCTGAACACCGACCACTACGGCCTGGAAAAAATCAAAGAGAGAATTCTCGAGTTTCTGGCGGTGCGCCAGCTGGTCAAGAATCCGCGCGGCTCCATTCTCTGCTTTGCTGGACCTCCGGGCGTTGGTAAAACGTCGCTGGGCATGTCGATCGCCAAGGCAACCGGACGCAAATTCGTACGGCTTTCTCTGGGCGGCGTGCGCGACGAGGCCGAGATTCGCGGCCACCGGCGCACGTACATCGGCGCGCTCCCCGGCCAGATCATCCAGCACATGAAGCGCGCAGGCACCAAGAACCCGGTTTTCCTGCTGGACGAAGTCGACAAGATCTCTTCGGATTTCCGCGGCGATCCGGCCTCGGCACTTCTTGAAGTGCTTGATCCGGAACAGAACACCAGCTTCCAGGATCATTACCTCGACGTGGATTACGACCTCTCGCAGGTCCTGTTCGTGGCTACCGCGAATGTGATGCATACCATTCCGGCGGCGCTGCAGGATCGCATGGAGGTTCTGCGGCTGCAGGGCTATACCGAGCAGGAGAAGCTTGAAATCGCGCGCCAGTACCTGGTGAAAAAGCAGCGCCAACAGACTGGCCTGAGCGAGAAGAACATTGTCTTCAAAGACGATGCGATTACCGAGGTCATTCGCAACTACACGCGCGAGGCCGGGGTACGAAACCTGGAACGTGAAATCGGCAACATCTGCCGCAAGGTTGCGCGCAAGGTGGTGAAGGCCGGCGCGAAGCACAAGGAAGAGATTTCGGCAGAGAATGTGCACGAGTACCTGGGTGTGGCCAAGTTCCGCGACTCCGAGGTGCACGAGAAGAGTGAAGTTGGCCTGGTGACGGGTCTGGCGTGGACCGAGGTGGGCGGAAGCATTCTTACCACCGAGGTGCAGGTGCTCGACGGCAAGGGCAAACTCACGATTACCGGCCAGTTGGGCGACGTGATGCAGGAGTCTGCGCAGGCGGCGCTGAGCTACATCCGTGGACGGGCGCAGGCGCTTGGATTGAGCCGCGAGTTCTATCGCAACGTGGATTTGCACCTGCATGTGCCTGAGGGCGCAATTCCCAAGGATGGGCCATCGGCGGGCATCACCATGGCGACCGCGCTGGCCAGCGCATTGGCCAAAATTCCCGTGCGGCGCGACATTGCAATGACGGGCGAGATTACGCTGCGGGGCAAGGTACTGCCCATCGGCGGATTGAAGGAAAAGCTGCTGGCTGCGTTGCGTGCCGGCATCTTTGAAGTGATTCTGCCGCGCATGAATGAGAAGGACATTGCGGAGTTGCCGGACAACATCAAGAATTCGATGAAGCTGCATTTTGTGGAATCGATGGACGAGGTGCTTGCTCTGGCGCTTGAAAGCCCGCTGCCCGGTCTCTCCACCGAGCGCGAGGTGCTCGCCGGAAATGTGCAGCCCACCGAGATCGCAGGCAATCTGCCCGCTCCGCAATAAAGACTTCGAGATAAAACCGAGCGGGATTTGTCCCGAAAACAGCAATCAAAACGGACGTCTGGCGCGACCTTTTCCAATAAGCGCGAAACGTCCGTTTGTCGTTGGATGCTTATTTAGATTAGCGTGCAGAAAACGAAAAAACCGTCAGTGCGACACCACGCTCATCAGGTTTTTGTTGAGCACCGCCGACGCGCTCATCACGCCTCCGAACAGCGCGCCGACCACTCCGAGGCTCGCGACATCCTGGCCGGCAAGGAATAGGTTGCGCAGCGGCGTACGGGCGCCAAGCGAGCGCGTTAAATAGCGCGCCGGCGTGGCGGCGATGCCATAGATTTCGCCCTTCTCGTAATTCATAAAGTGGCGTGTTGTGACCGGCGTTGAGAGCTCAGCGTGTTCGATCTCTCCAGCGACGGAGGGAACCTGGCGCACCAACTCCTCGCGAAGGCGGCCGGCGAGTTGCCGTTTCAGTTCCTCGTATTCGTCCCCGCGCTGCTTCCAGCGGTTACCGGCCCAGCGGGCAAAGGCGGCGTAGGGAGCCATGGTGATCACTTCAACGGTGCTGTGCCCGGGATGACGGCTCTGAAACTCGGGATCCTTGGCTGACGGAAAGGAAATATAGACAACAGGAAACGGAGCGGCAGGATCGGCGGCAAAGGTGCGGACATTTTCGTCATGGTCGTAGCCTGGATAGACCCACAAGTTCGTCCCTTCGAGTCCTAACTCGCTATCGGTGTTGCCGATGCCCACATAGAGGCTCACATGCGCTGTGGAGGGCGGCAGCGCACGCAATTCGGAGCGCAGCGATGAAAGCTCGGGCACATCGGCCGGCAGCAGTCGGCTGAAGGTGTTGCCAGCGCCCGCGTCGCTGATGACCGACTTTGCCTGAAACTCGCGCCCGTCGGCCATGCGCACGCCTGTGGCCGCGCCACCACTCACGAGAATCTCGGACACCTCGGCACTGGTGACCACCGCGCCTCCGGCCCGTTCAATGAGCGGAACCATGGCAGCGGCAATGGAGGAAGCGCCGCCCACCGGATAGCTGGCTCCCGCAAAGTAGTGCTCGGCGATGGTGGCGTGAATGGCGAAGCTGCTCTGCGCCGGAGGCAGGCCATAGTCGCCCCATTGCGCGGTGAGCACGCCGATCAGCTCACGATTACCGGTGATGCCGCGCAGGACGTCCATGGTAGTTTGCCGCGCCCAGCGCATGTAGGGCATGCGCATCAGCGTTCCGGCAAAAGATGCGATCGGCGCGGGGATGAGCTTCTCGGCGTAGTAGAGGTTGCTGAGGCGGTTTGCGGCACGCACCGCGCGGATATAGCGGTCGATGGCTTGGCGCTCACTCGGAAAGTGGTTGACGAGCTCGCCGCGAAAGCGATCAACGCCGGCAGCCAGGTCAATGCGGCGGTCGCCAATGAGGATGCGGTCGTAGACCTCAGGCAGGGCATTCCAGCGCACCGCGCCGCCGGTGATGTGATCGAAGGCGCGACGAACGGGAGAGTTCTGATCCTGCAACTGTCCGATGTAGTGCAGGCCGACGTCCCAGTCGTAACCGGGGCGGTGGAAGGAGTGCGTAAAGCCGCCGGCGACATAATGGCGCTCAAGGACGAGTACGCGCTTGCCGCCGTGGACTGAGAGCATGACCGCGGCCGTGAGCCCACCGATGCCGGAACCGATGACGATTGCGTCCCAGGAGGCGGCGAGTTGCGCCTGTTTCAAGGAGAGGGCTTTGCCCGTTAGAGTCATATTCGTTCTCCGTCGGTGAGGCGTTGAGGAAGCTGTAATGCAGCGATGTTGACATCGACAACATCAGAGTAGACAAAGATGTTGTCATTGTCAACATAATCTGATAAAAATCTGTCATGCCCCGCTCAAAGCCCTACCATCACGAGAATTTGCGCGAAACGCTGATCGAAGCGGCGGTCGCCCTGGTGGGCGAGGTGGGGCCACGGGCGTTCACGCTGCGCGAGGTGGCCCGCAGGGCTGGCGTTTCGCACAACGCCCCATACCGGCATTTTGCGGCCAAGTCCGACTTGCTGGCCGCAGTTGCCTCAGAGGGTTTCGAGCGGCTGACCGCAAGCATGCGGAAGTGGATGGGGAAAGGAACCACGGCGATGGAGCGGCTGCACCTGAGTGGCTGCGGCTACGTCGACTTCGCGCTGCGCTGGCCAAATCACTTCCAGGTGATGTTTGATGTGCCCCGCGATCTACCCGAATGCCCGCCGGAGGACGAGATGGGGCGTAACGCATTCCAGGTTCTGGTGGGGGCTATTGTCGAGGCGCAACAATCGGGCGATCTGGCGGCGGGCGACCCGCTTCCGCTGGCATTTATTGCGTGGGGGATGGTGCATGGGGTTGCCAAATTGGGGGTAAATGGGAATTTGCCTATGAATCGGGCCGCTACGCTGGAGTTTACGGGGTTCGCTACACGCGTGCTGGCAGACGGTTTGAGGAACGTGGGGCGCTGAGAGCAAAGTGACTGGCGTGGCGAGAGCGTCAGAGCGCATGGTTGCGGCGACACGTATGCTGGACATATGCGGTATACGACACAGTTTTTGCTTTCGGCGATGGCGGCGGCGCAGTTTCCTGCACCGACGGTGCCGGAGATCGCGTTTCTGGGCCGGTCAAATGTGGGCAAGTCCAGCTTGCTGAATACGTTGGTGGGCGAGAAGGCGGCCAAGGTTTCGCAAACGCCGGGGCGGACGCGCGCGATCAACTTCTTCTCAATCCTGGACGAGCGGGTTCGACCGAAGATGATCTTTGCGGATTTGCCGGGGTATGGGTACGCGAAGATTTCGAAGTCGATTTCGGCGGAATGGGCGCAGTTTATCGATCCGTATCTTGCTGAACGGCCGACGCTTAAGCTGTGCGTCTGCCTGATCGACTCGAACGTGCCGACACAGGAGCGCGACGCGCATTTGCTGGAATGGCTGACGAACGCGGGACGGGCGTTTGTGGTGGTGGCCACCAAAGTCGACCGGTTGAGCGGGAACGAACGGACGCGGAACCTGGCGGCGCTGAAGAAGGGCCTGGAGATCGAAGATATATTGCCGGTATCGGCGAAGACGGGCTATGGAATCAAGGAGTTGTGGGGACGAATAGAGGACGTAGCCGCTGGCGGCTAGCGTCACGCCTGCAATCGCTCGGATTGACCGCGACCGACATCACCAGCGCGCTGCAGGCGCAGAACATCCAGGTCGCCTCCGGCATGCTCGGTCAGCCGCCGACGGCCCGCCCCGGCGCCTTCCAGATCGCGGTGCAGACGCTCGGCCGGCTCGCCGACCCGAGCGAGTTCGGCTCGATCGTGGTGAAGGAAACCCCCGGCGCCGTGGTGCGCCTCGGCGACGTCGCCAAGATCGAGCTGGACGCGCTCGATTATTCGACAAACTCCTACCTCGATCACGATCCGGCGGTCGCGCTCGCCATCTTCCAGCGTCCCGGCTCGAATGCGCTCAACACCGCCCGCGGGGTCTCCAACCTGATGGCCGAGCTGGCGAAGCGCTTCCCGCCCGGCATCAAATACGCGATCGTCTACAATCCGACCGAGTTCATCCAGCAGTCCGTCGACGCCGTGATCGAGACCATCGGCGAAGCCATCGTGCTCGTGGTGCTGGTGGTCATCGTCTTCCTGCAGACTTGGCGCGCGGCGATCATTCCGCTCGTCGCCATCCCGGTGTCGCTCATCGGCACGTTCTTCTTCATGGCGGCGTTCGGTTTCTCGCTCAACAATCTTTCGTTGTTCGGGTTGGTGCTGGCGATCGGCATCGTGGTCGACGACGCGATCGTCGTGGTCGAGAACGTCGAACGCAACATCGAGAGCGGCCTCAGTCTGCGCGAGGCGGCAATGACGATG